>NZ_JBQVOH010000002.1:0-908871 GCF_052437035.1 Niveispirillum sp. | reverse complement strand
TAATGCTCTCCCATGGCAGCCTCCATTGCTAACCATCTGATTATAAAAGAGAGTCGCACTTCAAAATAGAATCCACCCCCCTACATCAAAAAAATCGATAATTTTGATTATGGAAATTAATATCCTATCAAAGCTTTACGGTATGTTCCGTCAATGCGCTTTGCACACCAGCCTCAATCATCTCCATTACCGTGATGGCCTGGCTGGCTGTGACCGGGTTTGGTTGCAGCCCTCTAATCGCGTTTACCACCCCTACATAATAGCAGCGATAATCACCCGGCATGCCCGTATGGTTTGTTGCTGTTATGGTTCCATTAGCATCAACGCGTGTCAGTTGCCCAGGTCGCGGATCCCAGCCCCAGCTGTGGCAGCCCGGTGTCAGACCTGCCTTCAGCATGTCCTCCTGGCTATCAAGGCCGTGCTTCACAAAGCTGCCACTGTCCCCATGCACTGCAAAACGCAAAGCACTGTCGGCTGTCAGCATCGATCCATGCAAGATCACACGCAGACCGTCAGCATAGCGCAGGATAGCGTGGAAATAGTCGGTGGCGCCGCCGCCGGGCCGTTGTGTGCCGATATCGGCCCATAGATCGACTGGCCTGCCGAACAGGCAGAGGGCCTGATCCAGGATATGCGGCCCCAGATCGTACCAGAGGCCGGCCCCAGGCACGCTAGCCCTTTCACGCCAACGGTCGCGTGGGACCGGCCGGAACCGATCGAAATGGCTTTCAAACTGTGTCACCCGGCCCAGGGTCCCATCTTTGATCAAGCGTGAGAGGGTCAGGAAATCAGAGTCCCAGCGTCTATTATGGAAAATGGATAGTATCCGGCCTGTCTGCTTTTCCAGGGTGGCCAGCGCCTTGGCCTCCTCCAGCGTCACGGTAAAGGGCTTATCCACCACCACATGCTTGCCCGCCAGCAGCGCGCGCTGTGTCAGATCGGCATGGGTATCGTTAGGTGTCGCGATCACCACCAGATCGATATCGGGATCAGCCAGCACCATGTTGATGTCCGGCGTGAAAGCGACATCTTCTCCCCAATATTGCCGCACCTTGCCGGCATTTGAGGAAACGATGCAGGCCAGTTCCAGGCCCGCCGTTGCCGCGATCAAGGGTGCATGAAAGGTCTGGCCCGCATAACCGAAGCCGACAAGGGCGGTGCGCAGCGTAGCCATGCTTCTTCCTTTTAAAACAATCAATTATGGGGGATATTTAATCTCCCTGCCCGCCCGGTATCAGCACCATGCCATCATAGCCCGGTTCGACCCCTGGCGGCAGCATGGTGCGCAGGGTGGCGTAATCCATGCTCTGATTCATGTGGGTCAGGATAGTCCGCCGGGGACGCAGCCGCTCGATCCAGCCGCGTGTAATCTCCCAATGGGCATGGACCGGATGCGGCGGTTCGATGCGCACACAATCGACGATCCAGGTATCGATCCCGGCCAGGATATCGAACGCTTCGTCCGACAGATGAACAACGTCGGTGGAATAGCCAATGGGGCCAAAACGGAACCCTAAGCTTTCCGAATAGCCATGATCCTGCACGAACGGCAAAATCTCAATGGAACCAATAGTCAGGGGCCCATTGATGATATTCGGTATCAGGACCGGACGCGGGAAAAACGGTGGCTTAACCTCTGCGGCCGTGAAACAGTAATCGAAGCGGCGGGTCAGGATGCCCATGGTGGTGGCATCGCCATAAAGCTGCACCGGCGCATGCTGAAGCCAATTCACGGCCCGCAAATCGTCGATCCCATGGGCGTGATCGGCATGGGCATGGGTGTAGAGTACTCCATCCAGCCGCTTCACCCCGGCATCGTTCAGCTGTTCGCGCATATCCGGCCCGGTATCGACCAGGATGGTCGTGTCCCGGTTCTGTACCAGGATGGAGGGCCGGCGGCGGCGGTTGCGCGGTTCGGTCGGGTCGGCATTGCCCCAGACATTGCCGACCAGCGGCACCCCGCCCGACCCGCCGCAACCCAGGATGGTGACACGCAGATCATCCATCACCGACACTTACGCTGCCTTCAGAGCCGATGCCGGCACCTTGTTGAAAAGATGCAGGAAATTGGCGGTGGAGACGGATGCCATGGTGGCCGCGTCCACGCCCTTCACCTCCGCCAGGGTGCGGGCCGTGTGAGCGACAAAGGCCGGCTCGTTCCGCTTGCCCCGCATCGGCACGGGAGCCAGATAGGGGGCATCGGTTTCCACCAGCAGCCGGTCCATCGGCACGATGGCCGCCGTGTCGCGCAGTTCTTCCGACTTCTTGAAGGTTAGGATGCCCGACAGCGAGATGTAAAAGCCGATTTCCAGTGCCTGTTCAGCCAGTTGCCGGCTGCTGCTGAAGCAATGCAGCAGGCCGCGCAAACGCCCCTGCCCCTCTTCGCGCAGGATGCGGATCGTATCCTCATCAGCATCGCGGGTATGGACGATGATGGGCAGGTCGGTTTCCAGACAGACGCGGATATGGCGGCGGAAGCTTTCCTGCTGCACATCGCGCGGCGACTTGTCATAGAAATAATCCAGCCCCGTCTCCCCGATGCCCACGACCTTGGGCTGCCGCGCCAGACGCAGCAGTTCAGCCTCGCTGCACAGCGGGAATTCTTCGGCGGCTTGATGCGGGTGCACACCCAGGGTGCAATAGACATCGTCATAATTCAGGGCGATATCATGCACTTGGTCGAACCGGCTGATATGGGTGCAGATGGTCAGCATCAGGCCCACGCCCGCATCCCGCGCCCGCTGCACCACCGCGTCACGCTCTGGCGCGAAGTCGGGGAAATCCAGATGGCAGTGGCTGTCGACCAGCATCACTTAGCCTCCTCCGGCTCGACATAGCGCGGGAAGGCCGGGACCGGGGGCGGCAGCAGCGTGCCGGGCGTCAGCGGATTTGCCGCCAGATTGGCAAAGCCACGCTGGTCAGCCGGCACCACCAGCAAATCCAGGATGCGGTTGCTGGTATCGGGCATGAAGGGCTGGGTCATGATCGCTAGTTGGCGAATGACATCGGCCAGGGTGTAGAGGACCGTGCCCAGCCGTACCTTGTCAGTCTTTGACAGGGTCCACGGGGCCATTTCCTGGACATAGCGGTTGGCTTCGTCCACGACGTGCCAGATCGCATCCAGCGCCTTGTTGAAGGCTTGAACGTCCAGTTCGGCCCGCACGGCATCCAGCATGCCCTTGGCGGCATTCAGCAGGGCGTGATCATCATCGCTCAGCACGTCCGGCGCCGGCAACTGGCCTTCATGATACTTTTGAATCATGGAGAAAACGCGCTGGCACAAGTTGCCGTAACCATTGGCTAAATCGACGTTGATCCGCTGGGCCATGGCGCGCTTGGAAAAGTCGCCGTCATTACCGAACGGGATTTCCCGCATCAGGAAATAGCGGGTCTGGTCAAGGCCATAGGTCTCGATCAGGTCGGCGGGCTTCACCACATTGCCCAACGACTTGGACATCTTCTCGCCCTCAACGGTCCACCAGCCATGGGCGAACACGCGGCGCGGCAGCGGCAGCTTGGCCGCCATCAGGAAGGCCGGCCAATAGACGGTGTGGAAGCGCAGAATATCCTTGCCCACCATATGCAGATCGGCGGGCCAGAACTTCGCAAAATCGCCGGTCGTGTCGGGGTAACCGACGGCAGTGATGTAATTGGCCAGGGCGTCCAGCCAGACATACATCACGTGCTTCTCGTCACCCGGAACCTTGATGCCCCAGTCAAACGTGGTGCGGCTGATCGACAGGTCGCGAAGGCTGCCCTTCACGAAGCTGATCACTTCCGACCGCTTGCCCGACGGCATGATGAATTGCGGCTGCTCCTCATAAAGCTTCAGCAGCGGTTCGCCATAGGCGGACAGGCGGAAGAAGTAGCTCGGCTCCTCCACCCACTCCACCGGCGCGCCGGTTGGGGCGAAGCGCTGGCCGTCGCGCTCGGTCAGTTCATCTTCGTTGTAATAGGCCTCGTCGCGGACGGAGTACCAGCCGCTATAGCTGCCTAGATAGACATCGCCACTTTCCAGCAGCCGTTCCCACAGGAACTGCACCGCCTTGATATGGCGGGCCTCGGTCGTGCGGATGAAATCGTCATTGCTGACGTTAAGCAGCTTTGCCAAGTCCCTGAAATTCTGGGAATTCTTATCCGCCAGCTCCTGCGGGGTGGTCCCGAACGCTTCTGCCGACTTCTGGACCTTCTGGCCATGCTCGTCGGTGCCGGTCAGGAACTTGACGTCAAAACCATCCAGCCGCTTGAAGCGGGCCATCACGTCGCAGGCGATCGTCGTGTAAGCGTGGCCGACATGCGGCGCATCGTTTACGTAATAGATCGGCGTGGTGATGTAATAGGGCGCGCGCCCGGACATGGGACTTCTCCGCGAAGCGATAGGACGGGTTCAGCCGGCAGCGGCCGCTTCGATCCGCGACAGCACCGACATCAGGGTCTGGCGCCGGTCGAGATTGGCGGATTCCGCCTTGGCGAACATATGGTTCGTGTTCTCCCACACCTCTACCCAGCGATCAAGGTTACCCGACCGTTGGCTCCCCTGCATCAGGCGATGGACAAGGGCGGCCTCACCGGGCACCACCTCTGGCGGGATGGTGCCACGGGCACCGGCACGGGCCACACGGCCCAGCCACCAGCCCATCAGTTCGGTGACGGCGACCCAGTTTGCTTCCTCGTTCCCGCCGCGTAAGGTCGCGTCGATGAAGGTATAGGCTTCGACAATATCCAGGCGCGGCAAACTGTCGAACACGCCCAGCATGGCCTTGTAGAGCGTAAGGCCGCCGGCGGCTTGCAGTTCCATGGCCCGGCCAATGCTGCCTTCCGACAGGCGGGCCAGGGCTGTACGTTCCGCCTCCTCCAGGTCGGGCAGATAGCGGAACAGCAGGGCCTTTACCTGAGCCTCGCTCAGCGGTTCGAGCGCCAGCTTGCGGGTGCGCGACCGGATGGTGGGCAGCATGGCGCCGACGTTATCGGCCACCAGCAATATCAAGGCCTTGGAGGGTGGCTCTTCAAGGATTTTCAGAATGGCGTTCTGACCACTGGTATTCAACTGATCGGCGCCATCGACGATCACCACCCGCCAGCCACCCTCTGCTGAGGTCAGGCGCAGGAAGGGGGCGATCTTGCGGATTTCGTCAACGGGCAGGTCACGCTTGAACCGTTTGCGCTTTTCATCCCAGGTGCGCTGAACGGTCAGCAGGTCGGCATGACCGCCCGAGGCAATACGGTGGCAGACGGCGCTGTCGGGATCGACCACCAGGCTGGTCGGGTCGGGCGGTGGGCCGAACAGGCCCATTTCCTGCTCCCCAGGCAGCCCCTTGGTCAGCACGAACCGCGCCATACGGAAGGCCAGGGTAGCCTTGCCGATACCAGGTGGGCCACCGATCAGCCAGGCATGATGCATGCGCCCGGAGTTCCAGCTGCCCAGCAGTAATTTCTGTGCTGTTGCATGGCCTTCCAGATGGGTATTGCGACGCGGGTTGAACGCGTCATCGGCCTCATGCGGTTGCCCGCTCACAGCGCCACCCCCAGCCGGTTGGCGATGGCGGCACGGATCGCAGCCTGGATGGCCTCGATACCGGTAGAGGCATCAATAACGGTGCAGCGAGAAGGTTCAGCCTTTGCAATGGCTTGGTACCCTTCCCTCAACCGTTCATGGAACGTGACCTGCATCTTTTCATACCGATCCTCACCCCCACGACGAGCGGCGGCACGGGCCAGACCCTGGGCCGGATCGATATCGAGGATCAAGGTAAGGTCGGGTATGGTGTCACCCACGGCGATATCGCGCAGCGCCGTCAGCACACCAAGGTCCAGGCCATGGCCATACCCTTGGTAGGCCATGGTGCTGTCCGCAAAGCGGTCACACAGCACCCACTTGCCGGCGTCAAGCGCAGGCCGGATGGTGCGCATGACATGGTCGTGACGGGCAGCGGACAGCAGCATGGCCTCACTGACCGGCAGCCAGCGGCCGGGCTCCCCATTGACCAGCAGGTCACGGACTGCTTCTGCGCCCGGAGAGCCGCCGGGTTCGCGGGTGGTCACCACATCGATGCCGGCGGCGCGCAGCGCGTCGGCAAGCAGGCGGATCTGGGTGGATTTGCCCGCCCCCTCGCCGCCTTCCAATGTGATGAAGCGCCCGCGTCCCATGCTGGCCGTCACTGTGCCGGGGCCGGGGTCGGCGCCGGCTGGCTGGACCCGCCGAAGAAGTGCGACAGAGCGGCACCCATGCGACCAAACAGGCCCAGTTGTGCCACATCGGCACCAGCCAGCAGCGGCAGTTCCAGCGTCTGCAGACCCGGTGCTGTGATGGTCAGCGTGCCCAGCTTGGCACCCTTGGTGACGGGGGCCGCCACGGGGCTGTCGGCCTTGAAGCTGACCTTCATCTTCTGCTTCTGATCATGGGTCATGGTGATCTTCACCTGATCCTGGATAACCAGCGGCACCGTCTCTGCAACGCCCAGCCAGACGGGCAGGCTGTCCACCGTCTCCCCGGCTTTGAACAGGGTGAAATTGTCGAACTCCCGCCAGCCCCATTCCAGGATACGGGCGCTCTCGTCGGCGCGGGCCTGCATGTTGGGCAGACCATTGACGACCAGCACCAGACGACGGCCATCGCGTTCACCCGACGCGATCAGGCCATAGCCGGCAGCCTCTGTATGGCCCGTCTTGATGCCGTCCACACCCATGTTCCGGTACAGGAGCGGGTTACGGTTACCCTGCTTGATACCGTGATAGGTGTAATCCAGCTCCGAATAGTAATGATAGTGATCGGGGAAATCCCGGATCAGGTGGCGGGCCAGGATCGACAGGTCGCGGGCCGTGGAATAATGGTTCGGGTCGGGCATGCCCGAGGCATTCATCAGGTTGGTATTGTTGAGGCCCAGTTCCTTCATCCGCTTGGTCATGGCGGCGGCAAAGGCCTCTTCGGTGCCGGACATGCCTTCGGCCAGGACCACGCAGGCATCATTGCCCGACTGGATCACCATGCCGCGGACTAGATCCTCGACCTTGATGTTGTTGCCCAACTCCACAAACATCTTGGAGCCCTGGACCTTCCAGGCGCGTTCCGACACGGGTAGCGTGTCATCCAGCGACAGCCGACCCTCCTTCACGCGTTCGAACAGCATGTAGGCTGTCGCCACCTTCGACATTGACGAGGTGGGCATGCGCTCATCCGCGTTCTTCTCGAACAGGACCGTGTTGGTCTCGGCATCGACCAGGATGGCTTCCCTGGCAATGGTGTCCAGATCGACCGCCATCGCGGGCAGCGCCGACACCGTGAACAGGAGGGTCGCGGCAAAGAAGCGGGCGGCACCCTTCATCCGATGTGCGATCCGAATATCCATCTCTTTCATCAACCCTTCACAACAAGAACAGGTGGGGGCCAGACCCCCGGCGACAGTGGGACGGGCAAGGTGGACATGTCCAGACCTGCGCGCCACCGCGACATTGTGCAACATCATGAAACATGGTGCCGGCCCCGGTTTCACGGGGGCCCGGCGCCAGGATCAGTCCACGATGATCTTCGCTTCCGACGTGCCGGCCTGCAGAACCTGGGCCAGCACCTGATCTGCGCGTTCGACCTGATCGAACGGACCGACACGAACGCGGAAATATTGCGTGCCATTGACCATGGCGTTCGACAGGTTGGTCGGCGCAATGGAATTCAGCTTGGCCCGAAGCTTGTTGGCATTGTCATAGCTGGCGAAGGCGCCGGCCTGGATATAGATCTTGCCGGGCTTGGCCGGAACCGCACGCTGTTCAACCACGGGGGCCGGCAGGAAGCGGCCATCATCGGTGGTGGTGCCGGCCAGACTGGTCGGGGCGGCGATGGTGCGGGCCGGAGCCGGCGTTGCTTGCGCCACCTTTGGCGGAATGGCGCTGCCAGGGGCGGCCTTGGTCCCGGCGGGCGGGGCCAGAGGCGTGGATTCCACCGTCACGCTGGGGCGCGGGGCGGCCTGCGGCACGGGGCCGCCGTCGGGCGAGACACCAGCCACCTGGGACGCGGCGTTCATGGCGGCGGCGGCGATGGCGCGGCTTTCCTCCGCCAGAACCTCAACCCGGACCTTGGCGGTGCCCTGCTGGTCAAAGCCCAGCAACTGTGCCCCACGGCGCGACATGTCGATGATGCGGCCCGACACGAAGGGGCCACGGTCATTGATGCGCACGACGATGGAACGGCCATTTTCCAGGTTGGTGACACGCACCAGACTGGGCATGGGCAGGGTCTGGTGTGCCGCCGTCAGCTCATTCTCATTATAAGCCTCGCCATTGGCAGTGACCTTAGTGTGGAAGCCGGGGCCATACCAGCTGGCAATGCCTGTCTCGTTATAGGAATAATCGACGCGGGGGTAATACCAGACGCCGTCGATCTGATATGGGTTGCCGACCTTGTAGCTGCCGCCCGGCGTGGGCTTGGGCTCCACCGGTGCGGGCACAGCGGCCGGAGGCTTGGGCGGCGGCGGCGAGGAACAGCCGGCCAGCCCCGCAAGGGTGACACCCAGGACCGCCAGTTTTACAAGATTTACCCGCGCCATACTTCCCTACCCCAACCAATTGTGGCCGCAGCCTACATCAACTCATTTACCGGAGCCAATATGGTCGGCGAGAATTCCGACCGCAGTTGCGAAATAGGTAGACCGGTTCCAGTCCATGATGGTCCGGTAATTGCCATAGACCAGGAATGCCTTGCCCTTCGGCCCGTCCGGCTGCACCAGCCAGGCATCGATCTTGGCCTTGGGCAGCGGTTTGCCGTCCGAACTGCGCAGACCGCGCTTTGTCCAGACGGACAGCGGCTGTGCCTGCTTGTCCAAACCGGCCCAGGCCGCCGAATCAGCACCCTTGGGCAGACGGACCGCCCTGCCCCATGTCTGGTCGGTTTTCCAGCCCACGGTGGCCAGATAATTGGCCGCAGACGCGAAGACATCGGCAGGCGTGGTCCAGATATCCCGCTTGCCGTCGCCATTTCCATCCTGGGCAAACTTGAAGAAGCTGGAGGGCATGAACTGACACTGCCCCATGGCGCCCGCCCAGGAACCCAGCATGCGGTCAGGCGCGATATGCCCCTCATCCAGGATACGCAGCGCCTTCAGCAATTCCCCCCGAAAGAAGGCGCTGCGGCGGCCGTCATAGGCCAGCGTCGTCAGCGCATCCACCACCTTGAACCCGCCCATATTGCCGCCGAAATCCGTCTCCATGCCCCACAGGGCGACGATGAACCGGGCGGGAACGCCATATTTCCTCGACATTTCGGCCAGCAACGCCTTGTGCGTCACCATGCGTTCACGCGCCTTCTTGATGCGTGCCTTGGTGACGGACCGGGACAGGTAGGTGTCGAAGGTGATGGTCCGTTCGGGTTGTTTGCCATCCAGTTCCAGAATGCGGGGGATGGGGGCAACACCGGTCAGGGCTGTGTCTACGATGGTGGGGCGGATTCCCTCACGCAGCGCTTCGGCCTTGAACTCCCCCAGCCATTGCTGGAAATCCGGTGCAGCCTGTGCCGTGGGGGCCAGCAATGTGCCCAGCAGAAGGCAAGCGGGCAACAGGCCCCGAAGGCGGCTTCGCATCGCGTGCATCATCATCTGGGGCCCTTCCGCAGTGCCTGATCCCATCGGTTGTGGCACGGGCAGGCAGACAGGGGCAAGCGTCAGGGAGAGGGTAATACCGTCGGGATACGCCCCGCGAGACGGTAGGCGACCAATCCCCGCCATTCATGGGCGGCATTGTCGAACCGGTCCAGATTGTCGGTCAGGTTAAGACCGAAACGGTCAGCCTCCGTACGGTTGGCGTTGTAGGCGACGGGAAAGGCCGTCAGATGGACATCGGGCACGACTGACCGGAAAACGCCCATGGCGCGCGGCATATGGGCCGCAGACGTGACCAGCAGCCAATGTTCGCCGGCTTTCAGTAAAGGCGCACTGTTCACTGCATTCTCCCAGGTGTTGCGCGACCCATCCTCCAGCATGATCCGGGCGGTATCGACGCCCCAATCGGTCAGCAGGGCAAGGACGAAGGCCGCTTCCCGGTCATCGGGATGGCGCGGGTCGCCACTGCCGCCGGTGAAGACCACGCGGGCCTGTGGAAAGCGCCGCATCAGTCCCGGCAGCACCGTCAGCCGTTCGGCATCGCGCGTCAGCTGCGGCGCGCCATGTTCGCGCGAGGCGATGGGCATCAGCGCGCCGCCCAGGACGATGATGCCGTCAACCGGCGGGATCGCCGTCAGGTCCGGTGCGGAGAACCGCTCCTCAAGCGGCAGGAGTGCCCATGTGGAAACAGGGGTGACGGCAATGATCAGCAAGGGGAACAAGCCCACCGCCATAATAACCACGCCCCAGCGGCGCCGGGCCAGAACCGCGATCATACCCGTCAACATTATCAGCAGCAGAAGATTGCCGGGCGATGTCAC
Organism: Niveispirillum sp.; assembly: GCF_052437035.1. NCBI lineage: Bacteria > Pseudomonadati > Pseudomonadota > Alphaproteobacteria > Rhodospirillales > Azospirillaceae > Niveispirillum > Niveispirillum sp. The sequence continues at coordinate 898,466 of NZ_JBQVOH010000002.1, read as the reverse complement.
GGCTGCGAACAGTTTACCCAGCGCAAACTCCATCCTCGGCTCTCCAAAAAGATCAATAATTTAACGAACGTTTTTTTCTATGGTTATAAGAAACTGGCACCTAAAAGAGTGTCAGAAAATGATCGTTGCCGCTATTGATGCGTTCCATCAAGGGGTCGGATGTGCAATGATCTTGCCTACCCTGTGATTTGGACATGCCGGAATGCACCATCGGTGTTTCCCCGGCTGAACAGGTTTTGGGGTGCCGGGAACCCGGATGCCGGACCAGCCGTGGAAACCCGCGACAAAGGCAGCAGGTAGGATGATGCAAATGGTCACTTTTTTGTCCGCCGTACTTTCCCCGATCTGATGCCTGGACCACGGAATAACGCTGTCGTGACTTTGTCCAAGATACTGAATACGGATGGCGGTCAGGCTGCCGACTTCATCCCCCGCGATGCCGTTACCGGCGTCTGGGAGATGCGGCCTTTTGCCAACCGGGTGGCCGAGATATTGGCCCAGCATGATGGGCGGCTGATTGCGGGCATCCTGGTGGTCGAGATTGACCGCATGCCGCAGCTTTTCCGCGTCCATGGCCAGCAGGCCTTGGATCAGGCCATGGCGACATTGGTCAAGCGCCTGATGCCGGTCTGCGGTTCCAACGATCTGATCTGTCGGTTTGCGCAGACGCAGTTTGCCATATTCCTGCCGGGCCTGGACCATGCGGGCAAGGCGCTGTTCGCGGCGTCGGCCATCGCCAATTCCATGGTCGAACCGATCATTGTCGAAGGCCAGCAGTTGTTCGTGTCGGCCAAGATCGGCGTGGCGGTATCGCCCAACGACGCCACCGATGGCCCGTCGCTGATCCGCAATGCCTGCGTGGCGTTGGAACAGGCGGTGAAATCGGGGACGGCCAATTACCTGCATTTCACGCGCGCCATGCGCGACGATTTGAAGGAACGGCTGGACCTGGAGGATGAGCTGCGGGCCGCCATCCGCGATAATCAGCTTGTCTTGCATTACCAGCCGAAGGTGGCCATCCAGGGAGGCGAGCCGGTTGGCGGTGAAGCGCTGCTGCGCTGGCGCCATCCCGTGCGGGGCATGGTGCCGCCCGGCGTGTTCATTCCGACGGCGGAGGAAACGGGCCTGATCGTTCCCATCGGGGAATGGGTCCTGCGCAACGCCATCAAGCAGATCCGCGAATGGCTGGATGCCGGCCTGCCGCCGATCCAGATCGCCGTGAATGTGTCGGAACGGCAATTCCGCTGGGGCCACCTGCCGGCCCTGATCGATGTGCTGCTGGCCGAGAGCGGTATACCGCCGCACCTTCTTCAATTGGAAATCACCGAAACCATCCTCCCGGAAGACCTTGAGGGTGCCCTGCAGCAGATGCGCTGGATCGCCGACCGTGGGGTGGCGCTGGCGCTGGATGATTTCGGAACTGGATACTCTTCGTTGTCCTACCTGCGGGAATTACCGCTGGACTGCCTGAAGGTGGACCGCAAGTTTGTGATGGATATGGAGCGGGACCAGAGCACCCGCCATATCGTGGAGGCCATCGTGGCCATGGCGCAGGCCATGGACCTGAAGGTGGTGGCCGAAGGCATCGAAACCCCGGCGCAGTGGGAAATCCTGAAGAGGCTGGGCGTTGAGGAAGGCCAGGGCTACCTGTTTGCCCGCCCGATGCCGGCGGAAGGTTTCGCCGAATTCATCCGGCATGCGGCCAAGCCGGTCTGAACCTGATATGAGCTTGATTTAGGAATGATGTCGGAAAGGGCAAGGGATACCTTGCCCTTCGCCGTTATTTTTCCAGCTGATCAACGGGGTTCAGGACCTGTTCGCCTTTGCGCACCGCGAAATGCAGCTGCGGTGACCGGACATTGCCTGTCTGGCCGACGGTGCCGATCCCCTGCCCGCGCGTCACGCGCTGCCCCTGCTCCACGCCAATGGCATCCAGATGGGCATAGACGGTGACCCAGCCGCCATCATGGCGGATCAGCACCAGATTACCGAAGGATTTCAGCTGATTGCCGGCATAGGCGACGATGCCGTTTTCGGCAGCGGCCACGGCGGTGCCGCGCGGCGCACCGATATTGATGCCATCATTGCGCAGGCCACCCGGCTTTTCACCGAATCCCGACAGGATGGTGCCGCGCACAGGCCAGAGGAAGCGGTTGCCGGCACGGGCGGGCACCGCCTCCTCCCGTGGGGGAACCGGTGGCGGGGCGGTGGCGACCTGGGTGGGGGGCGGTTCGGCCACCGGGGCGGATGCCGGCGGCGCAGCGGTGCTGGCCGGGGGCGGGGTCGGACGGCGGTCGGGCGCCACGGCGGCGGGGGCTGCCTGCGCTGGCGCAACGGCGGCGGGCGGCGGGGCCAGGGTTTCCGTCTCCACGCCCTTACGGCCCGATACCGCGCCAGAGGCGGTGGCCGGTGGTGCGACGATGCCAGGCCGGGTGGGCGCCGTTGTGGCCGGAGCGGTGGATGGTGGGGGCGGCAGGGTCGCCACCTCCACGGTCGGGCGCTGCGCGCGCTCTGCCGGCATGGAGCTGGCGGCGGGTGGTGCTTCCGGCTTGCGGCCCGGGGCTGGCATGCCGGGCGGTTTGGCGGCGGGGGCAGCGGCAGAGGCGATGGCAGTCGTGCTGGCCGGTACCGGGCTTTGGCCAGGCAGGCGCAGGGTTTGACCGGCCTTCAGCGTGTAAGGCTGCTGCAAGTTATTGAGGCGGACCAGTTCGGCGCTATCCACCTGATATTGCCGCGACAGGCCATAGAGCGTGTCGCCGGGCTTCACCACATAGACCTTGGGCAGTGGAAGCAGCAGACGCTGCCCCGGCAGCAGCATGTAGGGCGCGGTCAGGCCATTGGCCTCAATCAGATCGCGGACAGGCACATTGTACTGCTGCGCCAGCTTGTAGAGATTGTCGCCACGGGAAACGAAGATGGAATTGATGGGGGCCGCCGGGGCGCGCGCCGCCTTGCTGGGCAGGTCGCCCTCTGTCGAGCAGCCGGCCAGCAGCAGGCCCGGCAGCAGCAGGGCCGCCAGAGCATAACCCGACCGGCGCTTCAGGCCGATATGGTCTCCGGTGCGATATCCGGCAGCAGGGGAACAAACCTGACGGGCCACAATACCTCTCGCTTCAATCCATCTTCGTCACGGCGGATACGCACGACGTTCAGCGCCCGATGATCCGGCCCCAACGGGATCACCATGACACCACCAACCGCCAGTTGCTCCACTAGACCATGAGGTGGATTGCCAATGCAACCTGCGGTGACCAGTATCCGTTCGAAGGGTGCCGCTTCCGGCCAGCCCTTGATGCCATCCCCTACCCTGGCCGTCATGTTATGAAGACGCAAGGCGGTAAATCGCTGCTCCGCCTCCTGGGCCAGGGGACGGTGGCGTTCGATTGTATAGACCCTGCGGGCGATCTTGGCCAGAATCGCGGCCTGATAGCCCGAACCGGTTCCGATCTCCAGCACCTTATGCCGGTCGGTCAGTTCCAGGGCCTGGGTCATCAGGCCTACCACCTGCGGCTGGCTGATCGTCTGACCATGGCCGATGGGCAGGGCCGTATCCTCATAGGCCTGATCACGGAACAGGCGCGGCACAAAAAGCTCCCGCGGGATCAGCTCGATGGCCCGCAGGACATTGACATCCGTTACCCCCTGGCGGCGCAGCAGCATCAGCAACCTGATCTTGCGCGCCGCCCCGCTGGTCATGCGAAGACCCCTTTCAGGTTCTCCAGACACCCATAATGGGTCAGGTCCAGGAAAATGGGCGTGACCGCGATGCCGCCATGATTGACAACATGCACGTCGGTGTCGGCGGGCACATCATCATCCCCGCGCGCCGCGCCGATCCAGAAGTACCGCCGGCCACGCGGGTCGATACGTTCATCCAGCTCATCCCCGATCTTGCGGTTGCCGTGGCGGACCACATGCACGCCCGTGACATCGCCGACGGAAACGTCGGGATAATTCACATTCATGAGGACCAGTTTTGGCCAGTCGGCGGCCATCACCTTGCGCACCACCTGCGCGCCCAGTGCTTGCGCTACCCCCCAGTTGGGCGGGCCGCCATGGGGCATGCGCTGGCTCATGGCGATGGCGCGCACGCCCAGCAGCGTGGCCTCCATGGCACAGGCGATGGTGCCGGAATAGGTCACATCCTCGCCCAGATTGCTGCCATGGTTGATGCCGGACAGGACCAGGGCCGGCTTCTTGTCGGCCATGAAATGGTTGATGGCCAGCAGCACACAGTCGGTGGGCGTGCCATCCACGGCAAAGCGCTTCGGCCCCAGTTCCCGCACCCGCAGGGGCCGGTGCATGGTCAGCGAGTGCGAGGCGCCGGACTGCTCCGTCTCCGGCGCCACCACCCAGACATCGTCGGTCAGTTCCCGCGCGATGGCCTCCAGCACGGCCAGCCCCTGAGCGTGGATGCCATCATCATTGCTGATCAGGATACGGGTGCCGGTGAAATCGAAATCAACCATTTGCCGTAATCCGCTCCAGCCCGCCCATATAGGGGCGCAGGGCCTCGGGGATCAGGATGGAGCCGTCGGCCTGCTGATAATTTTCCAGCACGGCAATCAGGCAGCGGCCCACGGCGGTGCCGGAACCGTTGAGGGTATGCACGAACTGGGTCGACTTCTCCCCCTTCGCGCGGAAGCGGGCCTTCATGCGGCGGGCCTGGAAATCGCCGCAGTTGGAACAGGAGGAAATCTCGCGATAAGCGCCCTGCCCCGGCAGCCAGACCTCGATATCGTAGGTCTTCTGCGCCGTGAAGCCCATGTCGCCCGAACACAGCGTGACGGTCCGAAACGGCAGGCCCAGACGCTTCAGCACGGTTTCCGCCGCATCGGTCATCCGCTCATGCTCCGCCGCAGACTGATCGGGGCGGGTGATGGAGACCATTTCCACCTTGTAGAACTGATGCTGGCGGATCATGCCACGCGTGTCACGGCCGGCGGAACCAGCCTCTGAGCGGAAGCAGGGTGTGCGGGCGGTCAGACGCAGGGGCAGCTCCTCGGCGTCCAGGATGGCGTCATTGACCAGGTTGGTCAGCGGCACTTCCGCCGTGGGGATCAGCCAGAAGCCGTTGGTGGTCTGGAACAGGTCCTCGGTGAATTTGGGCAGCTGGCCCGTGCCGAAGGCGGCGTCATCCTTGACCAGCAACGGCGGGGACACTTCCTCATACCCGTATTCGGTCGTGTGAATGTCCAGCATGAAATCGCCCAGGGCGCGTTCCAGGCGGGCCAGTGCCCCGCGCAACACAGTGAAACGCGCGCCGGACAGCTTGGCCGCCAGATCAAAGCTCATCAGGCCCAGGGCTTCACCCAGTTCGAAATGCTGCTTGGCATTGGCGATGGGCGTGGGCGTGCCGATGCGGCGGATTTCCACATTGTCATGCTCATCCTTGCCGTCGGGAACCTCCGGGGCCGGGATGTTGGGGTATGAGGCCAGGATGCGGTCCAGTTCGGCCCCCAGCTCCTTCTCCCGCTCTTCCAGCTGCGGCATCTTTTCCTTGATCGCCGCCACTTCATCCAGCAGAGGCTGGGCGTCCTTGCCGTCCTTCTTATAGGCGCCGATCAGCTTCGACGCCTCGTTCCGGCGGGCCTGCAGCTCCTGCGCCTGCGTCTGGCAGGCGCGGCGTTCCTGATCCAGTTCCAGGATGCGGGAAGACAGCGGTTCCACGCCGCGCCGGGCCATGCCGGCATCGAAGGCAGCGGGATTGTCGCGGATGGAACGGATGTCGTGCATGGAAAACCAGAAGCAAAGGGTAAATGGTGCCCCGTTTATAGATGCACGGCGGGCAGCGCGTAAAGCGCCCGAAGGTCAGACCATGGCGTTAACCCTGTGAAACATCGCGCAACCTCCCCTGCGTCCCGGTTTCACAGGATGCCGGGCTTGGGTGCCCAGGACAGCCAGCGGGGGCGTTCGGCCCAGACAATGTTGGTCAGGCCGGGGGTGGTGGGCAGGTTGTCCAGTACGGTTTGAGTCTCGAAGAGAATCCTGACCAACAGGCGTGGGGCTGAACGGGGGCGGCGCGCGGCGGGGCGGAAGGGTGCGGCCGGGTTGTGCGGCGCGGGTGGGCATGCGGCCTTCACGCGGGCCGGCGGTTTGGGCGGGGCGAAGCGGAGTTCGGGGGGATAATCGGGCGGGTAATCGCCGGACTGGCCCATGGCGTCCGCGGTGGGTGGGGGCAGGTCTTCGGGGGCGTCTTCGGCGGGAACCCGTGTGGTGGAGAGGTCGGGCGTGTGGCCCCTGGGTCCCGGCGTTCGCGGGGATGACGAGGGGAGCGGATCGGTTTGGGCCGACAGGTCGGGCAGGTCGGCGGCGAGGTCGGGGTCTTCGGCGGTGGGGGCGGTCAGGGGGTCCAGGCGGATGGCGTCGGCACCATCCGGGGAAAACCAGTCCGGCGGGACGCGGGCGTGGCCGGGCTTGGGCTTTTTTTCCGACGGTTGCAGCAGGTCCCCGCCCAGGCCCAGCCGGTCGGCAGCCCACAGGGTGGCGCGCATATCGCCGCTGGCCACGGCATGGTAGATGCTGTCGACCACCAGGGTGCGCAGGGAGACGAAGCGGCTTTCCGCCTCCCGCCGCAGCAGGGCGCGTTCTTCGGCGATGCGGCGGCGCAGATTGTGGGACCGTTGCAGAGCGCGCCAGATGGTGGTGCGCGACACGCCATATTCCGCCGTGATCTCCTTGATCTTGCGGCCCGCCGCGATGTGGAAGGCGATCTTGGCCCAGGCGACGTCCGTCACCTTGCGGGACACGTAACCCTCCGTCAGATGCTCATCAGGAGCGAAGCCGACATCCTCGGTAAAGGGCTTGGTATGAAGGTCGGAGGAACCGCGCCACCAGGCCTCTGCCTGTTCCTGCGGCGTCAGAGTGGGGTGGTCGGTGTCGTAGGGATTATGGGACAAGGACATGGGACGGCGCTCCCGAAGGCAAGGGATGGGTCCATGATCCTAATAGATTTTGGGAATTTATTCCACAGACGCGGATGGGGTGCGCATTGCTTCAATCGCCCTCCCCTTCGTCATCCCGGCGAAAGCCGGGACCCAGGGCCAAGCGCCCAACCATTGCGCTGCTTTTCCAGCGGCGGTGGAAAGGTTCGATCCTGTGGCCCCTGGGTCCCGGCTTTCGCCGGGATGACGAGAAGGGGGAGCGATGGATTTTAACCCTATAACGGCAACCGCACCACGGCGCGCAGGCCCTTCTGCGGGCTGTCGCGCAGCAGGATGTCGCCGCCATGGCGCCGGGCGATGTCGCGGGCGATGGTCAGGCCCAGGCCGACACCACCGGTTTTCTGATTGCGGGACGGCTCCAGACGGTGGAAGGGCCGGAAGACGGCGTCGCGCTGATCCTCTGGAATGCCGGGACCGTCATCATCGATGAGGATTTCCACGAAATTGCCCCGTCGTTCCAGGCTGAGCCACACATGCCGCCCATAACGTGCGGCATTGCCGATCAGGTTGGTCAGGCAGCGGCGCAGCGACAGCAGGCGCAGGGGCAGGACCACCGCCTCTCCCTGCGTCACCATCGGGTCCAGGGTCAGGCGGGCCCCTTCCCGTCTGGCATTGCCGGCGATTTCGGCCAGCAGCAAGGAAAGATCGACCTGCCGCTCCTCCTCCTCCCCGTCGCCGCGCGCGAAGGAGAGATAGCCATCGATCATCACCTGCATCTCGGCCACGTCGGCCTTGATCTCCTCCACCTCTGCCATGTCGGGCATCATGGCCAGTTGCAGCTTCATGCGGGTCAGGGGGGTGCGCAGATCGTGGCTGACGCCGGCCAGCATTTCCGTGCGCTGCGCGATCTGACGACGGATGCGGTCGCGCATCAGCAGGAAGGCATGGGCCGCCTGCCGCACCTCCACAGCCCCTTCGGGACGGAAATCGCTGATATCGCGGCCTTTGCCGAAGGCGTCGGCAGCAACGGCCAGACGGCGGATGGGCCGGATCTGGTTGCGCATGAACAGGGTGGCGATAGAGAACAGGACCAGCGAGCTGCCCAACATCCAGATAATGAACAGATAGGAGGTGAAGCTGTAGAGCCGGCGTTCGGGGGACAGGACCGACAGCACCCCGTCCGGCATCTGCACCCGGATTTCGATCCATTTATGGGCGACGTTGGAATTGATGCGCCAGGGCCGGCGGACGCGGTCGTCCAGGGCCTGGCCCAGAGTTTCCTCCAACCCGCTATAGAGCCGGGCGGGCGGGTCGTCCAGCACCTCGCCGCCTGTCCAGGTGAACAGGATGTCGGTATGGCGCGCGGCCATGGACAGGGTTTCCTCGCGCGCCTTTTCATCGCCATCGCGCGACAGCTGCTCGATCACCAGGGCGATTTCGCCGGCGACCGAATTGGCCAGCCGGTTGGTCATCGTGTCCCAGTGCCGGTCATAGAAGACGAAGGTGGCGATGGCCTGGGCCAGCACCACGGGCGTCATCATGATCAGCATGGAGCGCGCGAACAACGTGGCCGGCACCATCCGTTTCAGCCCACGCAGGGGCCGGGGACGGTTTTTCCACAAGGACTGCAACCAGCCGGTCAATCGGGCCTCAACACATAACCTTCGCCACGCACAGTATGAAGATAACGCGGTTCACGCGGATCATCTTCCAATTTGCGGCGAAGGCGGGTGACCTGAACATCGATGGTGCGTTCATTGGCGGCATCAACGCCAGCCTTTTCCACCAGCGCCTCGCGGCTGAACACCACGCCGGGGTCGGCGGCCAGCACGCGCAGCAGGCCGGATTCCATGGCGGTCAGGCGAATGATCTCGTCGCCTGACCGCAATTCCTCCCGCTCTGCATCGAACAGGTACCGGCCCAGGCGGATGGGCACAGCGGTGCTGGTGGTGCGGCCACGGGGGCGCAGGGTGCGGCGCAGAATGGCGTTCAGGCGCAGAACCAGTTCACGCGGCTCAAACGGTTTGGGCAGATAGTCGTCCGCCCCCGCCTCCAGCCCGTCGATCCGGTCGCCCGCCTCCACCCGCGCCGTCAGCAGCAGGACGGGCGGGCCGCCATTGGCAGACAAATGACGGCAGAGCGACAGGCCGTTCTCCCCCGGCATCATCACGTCCAACACCACCAGATCGAAGGCCAGCCCGGCCAGCTTGGCCCGCGCGTCAGCCGCATCGGCAGCACCGGTGACCAGAAAACCGTTCTGGCCCAGGTACCGGCGCAGCGCCTCACGCAGGCGCGTATCATCATCCACGACCAGGATGTGGGGCTGTTCGGCGGGATCGTCACTCATCATGGCCCTTCACATAGCATGGAAGGGAGCGATGGTCACCGCTTGCCGGGAGGCGGGAATTTGGCGCGGTCCTCGGCGTCGATGATGCCCAGCATGACGGTGCGGAACCCTTCCACCGCCGCGGCACCCGCCGCGCGATAGGCGCTGGCGATGCGGGCGCGTTGCGCGTCCGACAGGCTGCGTTCCAGGTCCACGCCCTTGTCCGTCAGGGTCAGCAGCCGCTGGCGCCGGTCCTTCGTGCCCGGACGCTGCGCGATATATTCCTGATCGACCAGATCGGACAGGACACGGCTCAGGCTCTGCTTCGTGATCTGCAAAATGCCCAGCAGTTCGGTCACCGTGATGCCGGGATAGCGGCCCACGAAATAGACGACGCGGTGATGCGCGCGGCCCAGACCGATCTTGGCCAGCATGGCGTCGGGTTCCGCCGTGAAGTCGCGGTAGGCGTAGAACAACAGCTCAATACCCTGGCGAAGATCTTCCTCGCGCAGGAAAAGCGGGTTCGGTCCCGATTTTATGTCAGCCATGTTGACTTATTTCCGCAATTCTGTATCGTGGATGCTGTTGTACACGACATAAAACAACAAGGAAGCCCCAAAATGTCCGTCATCCCCTTCCATGACCGTGATGGCCATATCTGGTTGGACGGGGCGATGGTGCCCTGGCGGGAAGCGCAGGTCCATGTGCTGACGCACGGGTTGCACTATGCCAGTTGTGTATTCGAGGGGGAGCGCATTTACAACGGCGTGATCTTCAAGTCGCACGAACATGCGGTACGGCTGCGCCGGTCGGCGGAACTGCTGGGGTTCGAGATCCCGTACAGCGTGGCGGAGATCGAGGCGGCGAAGAGGGAAGTCTGCCGCGCGGCGGGCCTGACCAACGGTTATCTGCGCCCGGTCGCGTGGCGCGGCAGCGAGATGATGGGCGTGGCGGCACAGAAGAACCGCATCCATATGGCCGTCGCCTGCTGGGAATGGCCCAGCTATTTCAGCGCGGAAGCCCGGATGAAGGGCATTGATCTGGAAATCGCCCGCTGGCGCCGGCCCGCCCCGGATACCGCGCCGACGGAATCCAAGGCGGCGGGGCTTTATATGATCTGCACCATCTCCAAGCATGAGGCGGAGCAGAATGGCCGGCAGGATGCGCTGATGCTGGATTACCGGGGGTTTGTGGCCGAAGCAACGGGGGCCAATTTCTTCATGGTCAAGGATGGCGTGGTGCATACGCCCATCCCCGATTGCTTCCTGAACGGCATCACGCGCCAGACCATCATTGATCTGGCGCGCCGTCGGGGCATGACCGTGCTTGAACGGCATTTCACGCTGGACGAGGTGCAGGGCGCGGATGAGGTGTTCCTGACCGGGTCGGCAGCGGAGGTGACGCCCGTGCGCCGCATCGGCGATTGGGCATTCACCCCCGGGGCGGTGTGCCGCGCCATGATCGGTGATTACAGCGATCTGGTGAATGGGCGGTTGGCGGCGGTGGCGGCGTGAGCGGTGTTTGTCGCATGCGCTTTGCTTATGCGACCTACGAAACACAATCGGTCGTAGGTCGCATAAGCGCCAAGCGCATGCGACGGCAAAGTCGTTACCTGCATCGCCATGCGACAAGGCGACGGGCCGCCTCCGCCACTTCCGCCTCGGCCGCCGCGAAGCTGATCCGCAGGTAGCGGTGGCCGCGTGCGGTGTCAAAATCCAGGCCGGGCGTGATGGCGACGCCGGTTTCGGCCAGGATGCGTTTGCAGAAGGCCTGACTGTCGTCGGTCAAACCGCTGACATCGGCATAGACATAGAAGGCCCCATCGGCAGGTGCCAGATTATCGAAGCCGGCGCGCGGCAACTCGTTCAGCAGCAGGTCGCGGCTGCTTCGGTAGCGGGCGACATGGCTGTCGGCCTCTTCGGTGCAGTCGAAGGCGGCGATGGCAGCGCGCTGGGACAGGGTGGGCGCGGAGATATAAAGGTTCTGGGCCAGACATTCGGCAGAGCGCACCAGTTCCGGCGGCACCACCATCCAGCCCAGACGCCAGCCGGTCATGCTGAAATATTTGGAAAAGCTGTTGATGATGATGGCGCGGTCGCTGAAGGCCAGCGCCGTCTGGCCCTTCACGCTGGTAAACTCGATGCCATGATAGATCTCGTCGGAGATCAGGCGGACGCCATTGGCCTCGCACCAGAGGGCCAATTCGCGCAACGCCTCGGGCGACAGCATAGTGCCGGCAGGGTTGGACGGGCTGGCCAAGATCAGGCCCTTCACGGGCTTATCCAATGCAGCCAGCAGGGCTGGGGTCGGCTGGAACCGTGTTTCGGGGCCGGTCGGGATTTCCACCGGTTCCAGGCCAAGCGCGCGCAGGATGTTGCGGTAGGCAGGATAGCCGGGGGCCGCCAGGGCCACGCGGTCGCCCGGCTCAAACGCGGCCAGGAAGCCAAGCAGGAATCCTGCCGACGAACCCGTCGTGATGGCGATGCGCTCCGGCGCCACCGACACGCCGTAATGGTCGCGATACCAGCGGGCGATGGCCTCTCTCAGCGGCGGGATGCCAAACGCGTCGGTATAGGCGATGCGGTCATTGTCCAGCGCCTCATGGGCCGCCGCGATAACGCCACGCGGGGCCGGCGTGCCCGGCTGCCCGATTTCCAGATGCAGGACATCGCCCCCGGCGGCGGCGCGTTCATTGGCCGCACGCATCACCTCCATCACGATGAAGGGCGAAACGGCGCCGCGCTGCGAGGGGGCCCAGATTGTGTCACCAGCGTGGGCTTTCAAACTCGCCCTTCCCTCGCCATGTTTTTCGTGGCTAGTGTCGGGCCGAGGGGCCTTGCCGATGGATAAAGACATGTTTGCGGTTCCAAAGCGGATTGCCAGTGCGGCCGTGGCGTTGTTGATGTCGGCGACGCTGGCCGTGCAGCCCGCCATTGCCCAGCGGTCGATCAGTTTCATTCGCGACACCGAAATCGAACACATCCTGCGCACCTATTCCACCCCCATCTTGCAGGTGGCAGGTGTCGTGCCGGAATCGGTGACCATCGCCATGGTCAATGATGACAGCCTGAACGCCTTTGTCGCGGGCGGGCAGAATATGTTCTTCCATACCGGCTTCCTGATGGACACGACGGTGGAGGAACTGGTCGGCGTGACGGCGCACGAGACAGGGCACATTGCCGGCGGCCATCTGGCCCGCGCTGGTGACGCCATGTCGAACGCCGCCACCATCGCCAGCATCTTCACCCTGCTGGGCATGGCGGCAGCCATCGGGGCCGGGCGCACCGATGTCGGCATCGGCCTGATGGGCGGTGGCCAGGAAGCGGCCATGCGCACCTTCTTCGCCTTCACGCGCGGCCAGGAAGGGTCGGCGGATGAGGCGGCGATGCAGTACCTGGAAAAGCTGGGCTGGTCGTCTGAAGGCCTGATGAAGATGATGCAGCGGCTGGCGGGACAGGAGCTTCTGCCCGAAAGCCGGCAGGTGGAGTTCGTGCGGACCCACCCCCTGACCCGCAACCGCATCGAGGCCATCCGCAATTTCGTGGAAACGAAATCCAAGAATAATGGCAAGCGCTTGCCGGATAATTTTTATGCGATGCATGAACGCATGGTGGCCAAGCTGATGGGCTTCATGCGGCCCGATGTAGCGCTGCGCCATTATTCGTCGACCGATACCAGCATCCCCGCGCGCTATGCCCGCGCCATCGCGCTGTATCAGCGCGGCAATGTGCGGGACGCGCTGACCATCACCGACAGCTTGATCGCGCAGGAGAAGGAAAACGCCTATTTCCATGAATTGAAAGGGCAAATCCTTTTCGAGGATGGCAAGGCCGCCGAAGCCGTCATCCCCTATCGCGAGTCTGTGCGGCTTGACCCGGAATCGGGCCTTCTGCGCAATGCCCTGGGCCATGCGCTGCTGGAGGTGGGCAACGACCGGTTCCTGAACGAGGCCATCACGCACCTGACGGCGGCCGCGCGGCTGGAACATAATTCGGCGCTGACCTGGCGGTTGCTGTCATCGGCCTACAGCCGCGCCGATCAGCAGCCGCAACTGGCCTATGCCCGCGCAGAGGAAGCGCTGGCACGCGGCGACATCCGGGCGGCGAAATACCATGCTGACCGGGCCGAACGCATGCTGCCCGCAGGTTCGCCGGAATGGATCCGGGCGCAGGATATCCGCGTGATGGTGGAAAGCCATCCGGGGGTTCGGGAATATAATTAAGGGTTTGCCCGTGAAGTCGCGTGGGTGGATGCGGGCGTGATTACCGCATCCGGCCCCGCGCCTGCCGCACCTGGAAGAAGGCGGCGACGACGGTGGGGTCGAACAGAGTGCCCGCCCCTTCCTCAATCGACTTCAACGCATCGGCCAGCGGCACCGCATCACGCCAGGAACGGCGGTGGGTCAGTGCGTCATAGACATCGGCGACCGCGATGATGCGGGCAGCGGGCGGAATATCGGCACCCGACAGGCCATGCGGATAACCGCTGCCGTCCCAGCGTTCGTGATGGGCACGCGCGATGGCGGCGCCGAAGGACAGGTAATTGCTGCCCTCCACCAGGCGCGAGGCCTTTTCCAGGATGGCGGCGCCACGTTCGCAGTGCATTTCCATCTGGTGGCGTTCATCGGCGTCCAGCATGTTTTCCTTGCGGATCACGCTGTCGGGGACACCGACCATGCCGATATCATAGAGCATGGCGGCCATGGTGATCTGTTCCAGGAACTCATCATCGATGATCCTGTCCCATCCATCCTGCTGACGCAGCGCGAAGGCGATTTCGGTGACCAGCCGCGACAGGCGCAGCCCATGGTCGCCGCCGCCATCCGGGTCCTTGTATTCGGCAAGACCCGCCAGCGCGATGACAGCGGCCTTGTGCGAGCGCTTCACCTGATCATAGAGGTGCAGATTATCGAAGCCGATGGCGATCTTGGCGCCCATCACCTCTGCCAGCTTGCGTTCCAGCCCGTCCAGGGAGCGGCCCACATGCAAGCAGGCGGCGGCATCACGGCCATCGGCGGTGCGCAACCACAGGATGGCATCACTGTCATCGAAATGGTGCTGCCGGGCGCGCAGCACGTCCATTACCTTGGCCGCCAGGGCCGGATCGACGCTGTGGCCCAGCGGCAGGCCCACGCTGTCGGCGTGCCTTCCCTGCGCAGCCAGGATCTGTGCATCGGCGCGGGCATTGCCGCGCGGCACGCAGACAAGCCCGTCGGGCACCACATCCAGCACACGGGCCAGTTCACGCAGCACCGCCTCGGCAAAGCGGTCGATGGCGCGCAGGGTGAACAGGTTGCTGGAGGCATCGATGATGCGTTCCATGCCCTGGCGGGAGCGCATCAGTTCGGTGATATGCTCATACGAACGCAGGGCAGCGACGGTGGCGGTGCCCAGCTTCTGCGCCGTCAGTTCCGTCTTGGCCTTGTAATCATTGATGTCATAGCCGTGGATGACATCATCTTCCGGCGCCTGCCCCGGCTGTCCGGTGCGCAGGATGATGCGGACCTGGCTGTTGCCCAGTTCATCACGGATTCGCGGCACCAGGCGCAAGCCGGCATCGTCCGTTTCCATCACCACGTCCAGCAGGACCATGGCGATGCCGGGATCGTTGCGCAGGATGCCCAACGCCTCTTCTGCCGAGTAGGCGGACAGGAACTGCACCGGACGGCTGCGATAGGCGAATTTCTTCATGACCAGACGGGTCATGGCATGCACTTCGGGATCGTCATCGACGATCAGAATCAGCCAGGGACGGACAGAAGCAGCGGACGCATCAACGGCGACCGGAAGTTCCGGCCCCTCCTCCTTGAAGAGGAATTCGTCGTCGTCGCCCGCCATCACAACCGTACGCCGCTCCCTGTCATCGTCCGTAACCCCGTCCTTTTGCCGGACGTATTAGCCATGGTCACGGTCGCATATTGCCATTGGCAATACCAATGCACACTTACGTATCACGGCATAGCTCGTGCCCAGAGGCAAGCCCCTTGAAAACAGGGGTTTCATTCCGCGTCGCGGTTGCGCGCGTGGTCTGACCGGTCCATGGTGCGGGCAACCACTTCATGGATGCGTGATCAATGTTCTCTCGTCTTCGCCTTTCGGGTCCGGTTCTGGCGCTGAGCTTGGCCCTGTCCTGTACAACCGCTCTGCCCGTGTTCGCCGCCGACAAGCCGCTGGACAAGAATGCGGTTGAACAGATCGTCCGCGACTATCTTCTGACCCATCCGGAGATCCTGCTGGAGGCCATGGAGGCGCTGGAGAAGAAACAGCAGGCCGAGGGCGACAAGGCCGTTGCCGAGGCCTTGAAATCGAATCGGAAGGCGCTGGAACAGAATGCCATGTCGCCGGTGGGCGGCAATCCCAAGGGGGATGTCACCCTGGTCGAGTTCTTCGATTACAATTGCGGCTATTGCAAGCGCACCCACCCGGAGCGCAGCGCTGCCGTGAAGGGCGATGGCAAGGTCCGCGTCGTCTATAAGGAATTCCCTATCCTGGCGCCCTCCTCCAAGGAAGCCGCCAAGGCCGCCCTGGCCGCCAACCGCCAGGGCAAGTATGAGGCCTTCCATACCGCCCTGATGACCCATGAGGGCCGCCTGGACAGCGACGCCATCCGCGCCACGGCCAAGGATGTCGGGCTGGACCTGAAGAAGCTGGAACAGGATATGGGCGATCCCGCCATCGAGGCGGAGATCAAGGCCAATATGGAACTGGCCCAGAAGCTGGGCATCCGTGGCACGCCGGGCTTTGTGATCGGCGATACGGTGGTGCCGGGCGCCATCGAAACCGAACAGTTCATCGCCCTGTTCAACGCGACGCGTGCGGCCAAGAAGGCTGGGGGGTGAAGCCACTTTTTACTGCCTCCCCGGCCTTCGCCGGGGAGGCGCGTTTTTGGCGGCAGCGGTGATGTGATAGCCCCGACAAACAGGCCCCATCGCTGTGGGGCTGAGCGGTCCGCAGTGGAGGCCGATTCCGGCGGTAGGATCAACGGATCAACCGCCCGGAGGCCGCCTGCGATGTGGAACCATGTCTGCCGTACCGCCCTGATCCTGACGGCGCTGGCCGTTCCCGCAGGCGCGTATGAAGCTTCCAGCCTGCCCTATCCGCCGGGCACCACGGTGACGGCGGCGGATGGTTATCTGTATGAGGCGTCCAAGCTGACCGAGGGTGTCTGGCTGTTCGCGTCGCCGGAACCGTTCCATGTCCAGCCCTATGGCAATGTCGTGGCCGTGGAGCAGGCGGACGGGTTCGTGCTGTTCGATAGCGGCGGCACGCCGGCGGGGGCGGCGCGCATCCTGGACATGCTGGCCAGCCTGTCGCCCAAGCCGGTCAAGGCCGTGATCGTCAGCCATTGGCATGGCGACCATATCAACGGGCTGCGCACCATTCAGCAGCGCTGGCCGCAGGTGCGGACCATCGCCACCAATGCCACCCGCCGCACCCTGACCGACCCCAAGGTCGCGCGTTTCATGCCCACAGGGGATACCGCTTCCGATGATGCGATTCGTCGCAATCTGGAGGGGGCGGTGGGCCATCTGCGCAGTCAGGCGGCCCGGACCGACCTGCCCGAGGCGGTGCGCGCGGGCAATGCCCAGGCGGCCCGAGAGCTGCAACATTACGGTCAGGAACTGCTGGGCGGGGCCATGCTGGTGCCCGCCGAAGGGTTCGATGACAGGCTGCTGATCGATGATCCGCAGCGCCCCGTCGAGCTGCGTTTCCTGGGGCGCGCCAATACGGATGGGGATGCCGTCGCCTGGCTGCCCAAACAGAAGATATTGGGGAGCGGTGACATCGTGGTCTCTCCCATACCCTATGGTTTCGGGTCGTATCCCAAGGATTGGGAGGCCACGCTGGCAGCCCTGAAAGCCTTTGATTTCAAGATGCTGGTGCCCGGTCATGGCACGGTGATGAAGGACGCGACATATCTGGACCGGCTGTCCTCCCTGATCGCCGAGACGCGTGCCAAGGTGGCGCCGATGGTGGCGCAGGGGCTTTCATTGGACGATGTTCAAAAACAGATCGATCTTTCGGCGCAGGCGCAGATGTTCAGCGGCGGTGATGCCTTCCGGTCCCGCATCTTCGACCAATATTGGCGCCAGCCATTTGTTGCCAGCGTCTTTAAAGAGGCCAAGGGCGATCCCATCATACAGGGGGGTGGTTGACTACCTTCCGTAACGTAATGTCGATCTCCATTGCCGATGCGGCCAGCCATGCTATAACCGCCCGGCTTTCGGCGAACATCACAAGGGACGGCCAAGTTGGCCCAACAGCCTTCGATCCTCATCCTGAACGGGCCGAACCTGAACATGCTCGGCACCCGTGAACCCCAGATTTATGGGTCGGAGACGCTGGCCGATGTCGAGGCCCTGTGCCGTGCCGAGGGCGCGCGCCTGGACCTGGAGATCGATTTCCGCCAGTCGAACCATGAGGGCGAGCTTGTCACCTGGATCCAGCAGGCGCGCGGAACCCGTTCCGCCATCCTGCTGAACGCCGGAGCCTATACCCACACCTCGGTCGCCATCCTGGATGCGTTGACGGCGGTTGAACTGCCGGTTATCGAGGTGCATCTAAGCAACATCTTCCGCCGCGAACCGTTCAGGCATCATTCGTATGTCTCGATGGCCGCGCGGGGGGTCATATGTGGCCTGGGTTCCCATGGCTATGTCCTGGCGCTGCAGGCGGCTGACCGCCTGATCCGTGCCACGGCCAAGCCCTGAAACCACCGGTCCCTTTCATAAGGTTGAGAACACCATGTCGAGCTTCGATCTGGATGCCAAGTTCGTGCGCACCATGGCCAAACTCCTGGAGGAGTCGGGCCTGACGGAAATGGAATATTCGGAAGGCGAGCGCCGCATCCGGCTGAGCCGCGCGGCACCGCCGGCCCCGATGGGCTATGCCCCGGCCTATGCGCCGGCCCCGGTGGCACCGGTTGCCGCCCCTGCCCCGGCTGCTGCGGCCCCCGCCGCCGCGGTTGCCCCGGCCCAGCATCCCGGTGCCGTGAAGTCGCCCATGGTCGGCACCGCCTACATGGCAGCCGACCCCAACTCCCCGCCCTTCGTGAAGGAAGGCGATACCGTCAAGGCCGGTCAGACCATCCTGATCATCGAAGCCATGAAGGTCATGAACCCGATCAAGGCCGCCAAGGGCGGCACCGTGACCCAGATCCTGGTCGCCAATGCCCAGCCGGTCGAATTCGGCCAGCCCCTGCTGATCATTGAGTGATCGATCCATGACGGCGAAATCCCAGGACGGGCTGTTCGAAAAAGTCTTGATCGCCAATCGCGGCGAAATCGCGCTGCGCATCCACCGCGCCTGCCGCGAGATGGGCATCAAGACCGTGGCCGTGCATTCCACGGCCGATGCCGACGCCATGCATGTGCGTCTGGCCGATGAAAGTGTCTGTATCGGCCCGCCGGCCGCCAAGGACAGCTATCTGAACATCCCGGCGATCCTGTCGGCGGCGACCATCACGGGCGCCGACGCCATTCATCCCGGCATCGGTTTCATGGCCGAGAATGCCCAGTTCGCCGATATGGTGATCGAGCATGGCTTTGCCTGGATCGGCCCGACACCGGACCATATCCGCATCATGGGCGATAAGGTCACCGCCAAGAAGACGGTGATCGCGCGCGGCCTGCCCTGTGTGCCCGGTTCCGATGGCCCGGTGGACAGTTTCGAAACGGCGGCGAACGTTGCCGATCAGATCGGCTATCCGGTCCTGATCAAGGCCGCCGCCGGCGGTGGTGGCAAGGGCATGAAGGTCGCCTTCAGCCGGGAAGAGCTGAAGGAAGCCTATTCGCTGGCCCGTGGCGAAGCCCGCGCCGCGTTTGGCAATGACGAAGTGTACCTGGAAAAGTACCTCGCCAATCCGCGCCATATCGAGGTGCAGCTGCTGGGTGATCACCATGGCAATGTGGTGCATTTCGGCGAACGCGACTGCTCCGTCCAGCGCCGTCACCAGAAGGTGGTGGAAGAGGCCCCGTCGCCCGCGCTGAACGCCGAGGAACGGGAGAAGGTCGGCTCGCTGGCCGCCCGCACCGCCAAGCTTCTGGGCTATCGCGGCGTTGGCACCATGGAGTTCCTGTACGAGAATGGGCAGTTCTATTTCATTGAAATGAACACTCGTCTGCAGATCGAGCACACGATCACAGAGATGATCACGGGCGTCGATCTGGTGCGTGAACAGATCCGCGTCGCCACCGGCGCGCCGCTGGGCTATACGCAGCAGGATATTCGGTTCCACGGCCATTCCATCGAATGCCGTATCAATGCCGAACATCCCGAGACGTTCATGCCGTCGCCGGGCCAGATCAAGCAGTATCATGCGCCGGGCGGCCTGGGCGTGCGCGTCGACAGCGCGCTGTATGATGGTTATCGGGTACCGCCCTATTACGACAGCATGATTGCTAAGCTGATCGTCCATGGCAACACGCGCAATGAATGCCTGATGCGCCTGCGCCGCGCGTTGGAGGAATTCGTCATCTCCGGTGTCGATACCTCCATCCCGCTGCATCAGAAGATCATCGCGGAGCCGGATTTCATCAACGGCGATTACGACATCAAGTGGATGGAAGCCTGGATGAAGCGTCAGCAGGGCTGAGGTTTCGTTCGGTTCGAACAAAGAAAACCCCCGGTGGCCGGTTCGCCGCCGGGGGTTTTTGTTTGGGCGTGAGATGTCGCATGCGCTTTGCTTATGCGACCTACAACCGGTTCGTAGGTCGTATAAGCGTCAGCGCATACGACACAATACTCAGGCCAGCGTCGCCGACAGCTTGACCTCGGCGTTCAGGACCTTGGACACGGGGCACATGGCCTTGGCCTGGGCAGCCACTTCCTGGAACTTATCGGCGCTGATGCCGGGGATTTTGGCGGTCAGGGTCAGTTCGACCGTGGCAATCTTCCAGCCGCCGCCATCGCTCTCCATGATCAGTACGGCGCCCGTCTTCAACTCATCCGGCGGGAAGCCGGCGGCGGTCAGCAGGAAGGACAGCTGCATGGAGAAACAGCCGGCATGGGCTGCGGCGATCAGTTCCTCCGGGTTCGTCCCCTTGCCATCACCAAAGCGCGCCACGAAGCTGTAGGGCACATTGGCCAAGGTCGCACTCTGCGTTGACAGCGTGCCGCTGCCATCCTTGCCGGTGCCATGCCAGACGGCATTGGCGGTACGCTTGATCTGGGCCATCGCTGCGTCTCCATCGGGAAAAGTTGTATGATGGAAGCGTAACACCGGTTTGTGACGGGTGGCAGCGGGGTGTTGGGGATTTTTAGGGGTTTTAACGCCGCCGCTTTGTGTTCTTGCCCCCGAACTCGATACCGCCAACCTCCAGCCCGCCATCCTTGGTCTTGGCGGCGCCCTTGGTGCGGCCAGCCTTCTCCGGCTTGGCGCTGCTGCGCGGCTTCTCCCCCTGAGCCGAGGCGCGGATGGGGCTGGCGCCGGGGGCCAAGCCCAGGTCGATGGCTTCCAGGCGGCGGATTTCGTCGCGGATGCGGCCCGCCTCCTCGAACTCCAGATCGGCGGCGGCGGCGCGCATCTTCTTTTCCAACTCGGCGATGATGGTCTTGATGTCCTTGCCGGCCAGACCGATGCCTTCCGCAGCACCGGTATCCACCTCCACCCGGTCGCCACGTTCATAGACGCTGCCCAGGATGTCGGAGATATTCTTCTTCACCGATTCCGGGGTGATGCCGTGGGCGGCGTTATATTCCAGCTGTTTGGCACGGCGGCGGGCCGTTTCCTCCAGCGCCGCCTTCATGGAGTTGGTTTCGCGGTCGGCATAGAGGATGGCGCGGCCTTCGACGTTACGGGCCGCACGACCGATGGTCTGGATCAGGCTGGTGCGGCTGCGCAGATAGCCTTCCTTATCGGCATCCAGGATGGCAACAAGGCCGCATTCGGGAATGTCGAGGCCTTCGCGCAGCAGGTTGATGCCGATCAGCACATCGAACACGCCAAGACGCAGATCGCGGATAATTTCAATCCGTTCAAGGGTTTCGACGTCGGAGTGGATGTAGCGGACCTTGATCCCCGCCTCCATCATGTACTCCGTCAGCGCCTCTGCCATCTTCTTGGTCAGCGTGGTGACCAGGACGCGCAGGCCCTTGGCCGTCACCTCCCGCACCTCCGCCATCACGTCATCGACCTGGGTGTCGGTGGGACGGATGATGACCTGCGGATCGACCAAACCCGTGGGGCGCACCACCTGCTCGGTGAAGACGCCGCCCGTCCGCTCCAACTCCCAATCACCGGGGGTGGCGGAGACGAAAACGGTCTGCGGACGCATGGCGTCCCATTCCTCAAACTTCAGCGGGCGGTTATCGGCGCATGATGGCAGGCGGAAACCATAATCGGCCAGAACCGATTTGCGCACGAAGTCGCCCCGGTACATGCCGCCCACCTGTGGCACCATCACGTGGCTTTCATCGACGATCAGCAACGCATCTTCGGGAAGATATTCAAACAGGGTCGGCGGCGGTTCGCCGGGATTGCGGCCCGACAGGTAGCGGGAATAGTTTTCGATGCCGGCGCAGGAGCCGGTGGCCACCATCATTTCGATATCAAAGGTCGTGCGCTGTTCCAGGCGCTGCGCCTCCAGTAATTTTCCTTGTGGAACAAGCTCATCCAGCCGCAGCTTCAAGTCACGCTTGATCTGTTCCACGGCCTGGAACAGGGTCGGTTTCGGCGTGACATAGTGGCTGTTGGCGTAGATGCGCACCTCCTTCATGGAGGCCAGCTTTTCGCCCGTCAGCGGGTCGATCTCGTTGATCGCCTCCAGCTCATCCCCGAACAGCGACAGGCGCCAGGCGCGATCCTCCAGGTGGGCGGGGAACAGTTCGATCGTGTCGCCACGCACGCGGAAGGAGCCGCGCCCGAAGCCGGCATCGTTGCGGCGATATTGAAGTTCAACCAATCTCTGAAGAAAACCCTGCCGGTGCAGCATCTGCCCGACCTGCAACGGGATGGTCATTTCCGAATAGGTTTCGACCGAGCCGATACCGTAGATGCAGGAAACCGAGGCCACGATGATGCAGTCCTGCCGTTCCAGCAGGGCGCGGGTGGCAGCGTGGCGCATGCGGTCGATCTGCTCGTTGATCGAGCTTTCCTTCTCGATATAGGTATCGGTCCGGGGCACATAGGCCTCGGGCTGATAATAATCGTAATAGGAAACAAAATACTCTACGGCGTTGTTTGGAAAGAAACTTTTCATCTCTCCATAGAGCTGCGCCGCCAGCGTCTTATTGGGTGCCAGGATCAGGGTCGGGCGCTGCACCTTCTGGATGACATGGGCCATCGTGAAGGTCTTGCCTGAGCCGGTGACGCCCAGCAGGACCTGATCCTTCTCGCCCCGGATCAACCCATCGGTCAGTTCCACAATCGCGCGCGGCTGATCACCCGCCGGCGTGTATTCCGACACGACGGTCAACGGTTCGATGAACGGCCTCTCCTCCACCTTGATGCGCCAGGGCATGGCGGCTTCGGGGACGATGGCGGCGGCGGGATCGGCGGTCTGGCTCATGGCCGGTAATCTATGCCTGTCCGGGGCCGGCGAAAAGGGGTTTGATCTGTTTTTGTTCCCTTTGAGCCTATGCAGCGTGGTGGTGGGCCCTAGAACATGGTTAACTGACCCGATGACAAGGGCGGGAGGTCAGGATGGCGGCGGTTGGACGGCAGGTGGCTGGCATTGTGGCCGGCATTATTCTGTGTATGGTCATCATCATGGCGGTTGAGAAGGTGGGGCACGCGCTGTTCAGCGGCGAGGCCTTGTTCGCCGCTCCGGTTGTCGCCTATCTGATTGCTGCAACGGTGGGCAGTTTCACTGCCATCAAGGTGGCAGGGGTACGGCTTTGGTGGTTACCCGGCATCATCGTCGCTGTGTTGGCAGCAGGTACGATCATGAACCTGACCATGATAGAGCATCCGGTTTGGTTCGCTCCCGCAGCCGCGATCGCCTTGATCGCCGGCTATGCCATCGCCTGGCGGCTCACGCGGGCGGCCTGAAACCGGGGGATTCCAATAATTGCCGCCCATTCCAGGGGCTGAGCATCAGGTGGAAATCGTCGCCCACATCATCAAGATGGTCGATCAGCAACTGGGCGGCGCGTAAATCCAGCTCCGTCTCCAGCGACAGGGCCATGCGGTCAAGGTCCGGCCGTCGCACGCGCAACTGATTGATCAATCGGACCAACCGCACCAGGGCGGCGGCCAGATCATCAGACAGGCAATGCAGATCGGGATAGGGCAGCATGGGGCGGATTAAGGGAGCATGGTACGGGGCGGTGTTCAGCGACTATGCGCTCGAAATTGTTAACAAGTTGCCTGTTCATCCAGGTAGGTCCATGTAAATTCACTGGACCTGCTGCCCATCCCGCCTATAACGATTGGGTGGTATACGGCTGGCAGGGGGCCGGTCAGGTTTGGGGAGAGTGACGCTCGTGTCTCAGGCGCTTCAAACGGTTGCCCAGCTGGCGCGTGCAGCGGAGAAGGGTTTGCCCATCGGTCCGGGTGCGGTGCGCATGGACGATGCGGGCGATTTAAGCGTCACCAGCCCCACCACGGCCTCACGCCATCATTTCTTTCTGGACGGGCTGATGTTCCATGTCAGCCTGACACCGGATGATGAAGGCACCTTGCTGCAGATCTGGGCTGAGGTGGGGTACATGCCCTTCACCATCGAATCGCCCGAAAAGCGCATGCGCCTGTCCAAAGTGATGCGCGCCGCCGGCCACCTGCAGAACGCCCGGTTCGTGGTGGATAACAAGCAGATGATCATGGTGCTGGGTCAGGCCCGCGTGGACGGCCATGTCACCTTGCCCGACTTCATGTATGAGATCCTGCAATTCGTGCAGGATGCACGGCCCTATTTGAAGGTGCTGGGCCAGTATCTGTGATTAGGGGTTGCTGAGAGCGGCCAGGGCGTCGGGCGTGTCGACATCCAGCAGGACGCCCGTATCCTCTACCGCTAGCTCGCAGACGACGGGCGCGTGTGCTGCGATCAGGGCCCGCGCCCCCTTGTCGCCCGTCAGGGTCAGCATTTCGGGGATGAAGGCGGCATCCCAGAGGACAGGGTTGCCGCGTTGACCGCCGCAGGTCGGCAGCACGATGGCGCGGCCATCGTCGGGGCTGTAGGCCGCGATCAGGCGGTTGATGCTGACCGCCGTCAGGCGCGGCATGTCGCCCAGCAGGACCAGCACACCGTCAATATCATCCGGCAAGGATGACAGGCCGGCCTTCAAGGTGGCGGACATGCCATCGGCATGGTCGGGGGCGTGGACGAATTCCACGGGCAGGTCGGTCAGTGCCGCACGGATTTCGTCGGCCTGATGCCCGGTCGCGATGGTGACGCCCGTCAGTTGCGACGACAGGGCCGTATCGACGACATGGCGGACCAGGGGCCGGCCCTGCCATTCGCACAGCAGTTTGTTGGCCCCGCCCATGCGCCGGCCAAAGCCGCCGGCCAGGACAAGCCCGTGGATACGCGGCGCGCGCGGCAAGGCGGTGGCAAGCGCGCGTGGCAGGGGCCGGCCCGGAATTTCGGCCAGCAACCCTCCCACGCCCATGGCCATGATCGCAGCGGCATCGACGGGCAGGCCCGCGCCCAACCGCTGCAACACCCAGTCCACGCCATTCAGACGCGGGGAGCGGGCGCAGCCGGGCAGGCCCAGAACGGGCTTTCCATCCAGGTCGCCCAGCAACAGCAGATTGCCGGGGTCCACCGGCATGCCCAGATGCAGGACGCGACCGCCCGCCGCCTCAACCGCCGCCGGGATGACATCGCGGCGGTCGGTGATGGCCGAGGCCCCAATCACCAGCAGGATATCACCCTCCATATCGCGCAGGGCGGTGGCCAGCGCGGTGACATCGTGCGGACACCGAACATCCCCCACAAGGTCCGCGCCGATGCCGGACAGGCGGTCGGCGGTAACGGCCACGCTTTTATCCAGCACTGATGGCTTGGTGCCCGGCAGGGTTGTCTGGATCAGGCCGGCGGACAAGCCGATCCAGGGCGACAGGGACACCGGGCCGGCGCCCGCCAGCATCCATTCCAGTTTCGTAATGATGCCGTCGGGCACGGCGAAGGGAATGATCTTGATGGTGGCCAGCATCTGGCCCTTCAGCACGGGCGTTAAGGGCGGGACAGTGGCGATGGTCACCGCCTCATCCACGCGGTTGAGCGCATGGATGGTGGCCGCGTCGATAGTAGCAAGGCCGTCAGCGGCGGCGAAAAGGTTGACGCGACCGGTATAGGCGGCACTGACCGTCAGGTTGGGGCCGGCCAGACGCGCGGCGATGCGGGTGGCAGCGGCGTCTTCGCCCACATCACCCGGCTCCAACTGCGCCACGGTGATTGTTTCGATACCGGATTGGGCCAGGAGAGCCGCATCATCGGCACTGATCACCCTTCCCTTGGCGAAGCGGCCATGGGTGTGGTGGACGCCATGGGCCAGGATGGCACCCACAGAAACGGCGACCGGTACGGAACCGAAACGCATCTGCCTATGCCTTCCACTTGGCGCCGCGCAGGGCCAGGATGATATCGGCCAGAATAGAGATGGCGATTTCGGCGGGCGTGACGGCCCCGATATCCAGGCCGACGGGGCCATGGATGCGGGCCAACTGTGCCTCCGACACCCCCTGCCCGCGCAGCCGTTCCAGGCGGGCGGCCTGGTTCTTCCGCCCGCCCAGCACGCCGACATAGAAGGCGTCGGTGGAAAGGGCCGCGGTCAGGGCCGGGTCATCGAATTTCGGATCATGGGTCAGGGCGACAACGGCGGTACGGGCATCGGGGCGCAGGGCGGCCAACGCCTCGTCCGGCCAGTCGGTGACCAGCACCGTGTCGGGGAACCGTTCAGGCGTGGCAAATGCGGCGCGCGGGTCGATTACCGTCACATCCAGACCGGCCAGACGCGCGGCGGGCGCCAGGGCCTGGGCCAGATGGACGGCACCCACGATCAGCAGGCGGTTGGCAGGCGGGTGGACATTGATGAAGAACCGGCCCTCGTAGAATTCAACAATGCCACTGCGGTTTTCACGGATGGCGTCCAGAACCTGCGGCAGGAATTCATCCTCCAGCGCCACATCGCCCATCTGCCGCCCGTCCAGATCGACCAGCGTCTGCAGGCCCGAGCCCAGATCGGTGACCAGGGCCACGGCGCGGCGGTCGGCCAGGGCGGCGCGCAGCGCGTCAAATATCCGGGCCTTCATTGGATCGGCTCCACATACACTTCCAGCTTGCCGCCGCAGGCCAGCCCCACTTCCCAGGCCATTTCATTGCTGATCCCGAAGGACAGGAAACGCGGTTCGCCATCGGATAGGACCTTGCCCGCCTCCATCACCACGGCCCCTTCGACACAACCGCCGGAAACCGAACCCGCCATGGCGCCGCTGGCAGAGATGGCCATCAGACTGCCCACGGGGCGCGGGGCGGAACCCCAGGTGGCGATGACATGGGCCAGGGCCACGGATTGCCCGGCATCACGCCAGGAGGCGGCCTGGGCCAGGATGGCTTCGTTATCGTCGCGGATCATGGAAGGTTCCAGAGTGGGATCAGCCGCATATGGGGATGCCGGCGGCGATTTTCAGTCGGCCGGGGTCAGGGCGGCGGCGAAGGCGGCGAAAAATTCATCGGCCAGTTTGGCGGCGGTGCCCTGGATCAGGCGCGCGCCCAGCTGCGCCAGCTTGCCGCCCACGGTGGCTTCCGCCTTGTAGCGTAGGATGGTGGTGCCATCGGGACCATCGGTCAGGGTGACCACCGCCCCACCTTTGCCAAAGCCGGCGGCACCGCCCTGCCCTTCGCCGGTGATGCGGTAGCCGTTAGGGGCATCAATGTCCGACAGGGTGACGCGGCCCGCGAATTTGGCGCTGACCGGGCCGATCTTCAGCTTCAGCTTGGCCGACAAGGTCGTGTCATCATCGCGCACCAGTTCCTCGCAGCCGGGAATGCAGCGACGCAGGGCTTCGGCATCGTTCAGCGCGTCCCAAACACGGGATCGGGGGGCCGGGATGGCGTATTCGCCTTCCATATCCATTGGGATGTTCCCACAAAATTCAAACCAGGGCGCCGCAGCCTGCCACAAAGCGGTGGCAAAAGGAAAATCCGGCATGAAGCGCATTGCGTGTGACCGGAATTTTCTGAAAGATCAATGATCAAGAAAAGGGCCGTGGACAGGCCCCGCGCACCGGAGAACGGTCAGCAGCAACAAACAACGGGAGGATGGTTCATGGACGGTTTGAACCGGCGGCAATTCGGCATTCTGGGTCTGGGCGGCGTGGCGGCAGCGATGGGCAGCACCCGGTCGGCCCGCGCGCAGGCCCCGCGCTTTGTCACCATCCTGACCGGCGGGACCAGCGGGGTTTATTATCCGCTGGGCGTTGCCCTGTCGCAGATCTATGGCAAGGCCATGCCGGAGACGAAGTTCACGGTTCAGGCCACCAAGGCATCGGCGGAGAACCTGAACCTGTTGCAGGCCGGGCGCGGCGAGATCGCCTTTACCCAGACCGATACGCTGGTCCAGGCCGTGCGCGGTGATGCCGAGGTGGGGTTCGCCAAACCACTAGACAAGCTGCGCAGCCTGGCCGTGATCTATCCCAACTATATCCAGATTGTGGCGTCGAAGGCGTCTGGTATCAAGACCTTGGCCGACCTGAAGGGCAAACGCATATCGGTCGGCGCACCGAAATCGGGAACGGAGATCAACGCGCGGGCCGTAGTGAAGGCTGCGGGCCTGTCCTATGCGGATTTCGAGAAGGTCGAGTATCTGCCATTCGCAGAGAGTGTCGACCTGATGAAGAACCAGCAGCTGGACGCCACCCTGCAATCCGCCGGTCTGGGCGTGGCATCGCTGCGCGATCTGGCCAGTTCCATCGACATCACCGTGGTATCGGTGCCGGCGGAGACGGTGGCGAAGATTGGCGAGGCGGTTTACCGCTCCGCCGTCATTCCCGCCAACACCTATAACGGCCAGACGGCGGATGTGCCGACGGTCGTGACTGGCAATGCGCTTGCCACCCATGCCGGCGTGTCGGACGAGGCGGCGTATCAGATGACCAAGCTGATGTTCGAGAATCTGGAGGCCATGAAATCCGCCCATGCGGCGGCCAAACAGATCGCCTTGTCCAAGGACGCGGCGGCGGAATTCGCGCCCCTGCATCCGGGGGCGAAGCGGTTTTATCAGGAGAAAGGGTTGTTGTGAGGGGGCGCGTAACTTCGTTCAATCCCCCACCTCCCCGTTCGTCATCCCGGCGCAAGCCGGGACCCAGGGGCCAGGCGCATAGGCTTTCAGCCGCGCTGATATGTGCAGCGGCGAGGTTTGAGCTTGTGGCCCCTGGGTCCCGGCTTGCGCCGGGATGACGAGGGGGAGCGTGTTTCACAATGAGCCAAATAGGCCCCCCGCATGACCCAAACCGCCGATATTGATGAAGATGCCGTCCGCCGCGCGGTGGAGAAGGATGATCCGACGTCGGCCATCGCGCGGCTGAGCGGAGGGGACCGCAGGGTCATTTTTGTGATCGGCGTGGCGTTTGCGCTGTTCCAGCTATGGACCGCCACCTTCAACCCGCTGTCCAGTCTGGTGGTGCGGTCGGTGCATGTGGGGTTCCTGCTGCTGATGGCCTTCCTGCTGATCGGTGCGCGCGACGGGATGAAGCGGGAGAAGGTGCCCGTCTATGACTGGCTGTTGGGCGGGGTGGCCTTCCTGCTGGGCCTTTATCATTGGGTGTTTGAGCATGATTTGATCCTTCGGTCGGGCACGCCCACCGATCTGGACCTATGGGTGGGGGCGCTGAATACCCTGCTGGTGGCAGAGGCCGCACGGCGGATCATGGGCTGGGGCTTGCCGGCCCTATGCCTGACCTTCGTGCCTTATGCGATGCTGGGGCCGTATATGCCCGATATCCTGGCCCATCGCGGGTATGAGCTGGATCAGGTAATCGAACAGCTGCATTTCTCCACCGAGGGGATTTACGGCACCCCAACCTTCGTTTCCTCCACCTTCATCTTCCTGTTCATCCTTTTCGGGGCGTTTTTGGAAAAGGCCGGGGTCATCGGCCTGTTCAATGATTTGTCCATGGCGCTGGTCGGGCGGCGATTGGGTGGGGCGGCCAAGGTGGCGGTGGTGTCGTCGGGCTTCATGGGCATGGTCAACGGGTCGGGTGTAGCCAATGTCCTGACCACCGGCCAATTCACCATCCCCATGATGAAGCGTTTCGGCTATTCCGCGAAATTTGCCGGTGCCCTGGAAGCCACGGCCAGCATGGGCGGGCAGATCATGCCGCCGGTGATGGGGGCCGCCGCCTTCATCATGGCCGAAACGCTGGGCGTTTCGTACCTGGAGGTATGCAAGGCGGCGGCGATTCCGGCCATCCTCTATTTCGTCTCCGCCTATTGGATGGCGCATCTGGAGGCGGCGCGCGCCGGCCTGCACGGTCTGCCGGAAAGTGAATGCCCGAAACTGTGGCCGTCGCTGCGCCGGGGATGGCATCTGCTGCTGCCGCTGGTGGCGCTGGTCACGCTGCTGCTGTCGGGACGCACGCCGCTGTTCGCGGGCGTTGTCGGCATTGCCGGCACGGTCGTGCTGATGATGGGGCTGCTGCTGGTGGCACAGATGGGGCCGGTGGCGCTGCGCGTGGCCTTCTGGGTGGGGCTGGGCCTGGGGGCCTGGGGCCTGACGCAGGCGGGCTTGCGCACAGAACAGATGGCCATGGTGGTCATTGGCCTGCTAGCCCTGCCGTGCTTTCTGTTCAAGTCGGGGCGCAGGCTGCTGAACGCGCTGATGGAGGCGCTGGCCGACGGGGCGCGGGCGGCGGTGGCGGTGGGCATTGCCTGCGCCCTGGTCGGCATTCTGATCGGCATGCTGACCCTGACGGGGCTGGCATCGGGGCTGGCCGGGATCATTGTGGAATTGTCGGGCGGGAACCTGCTGCTGGCCCTGGTGCTGACCATGGTGGCCTGCATCATCCTGGGCACCGGGCTGCCGACCACGGCCAATTACATCATCACCGCCTCCATCGCGGCACCGGCGCTGCAGCAGTTGGGTGTGCCGCTGATCGTCAGCCATATGTTCTGCTTCTATTTCGGGATCATGGCCGACCTGACGCCGCCTGTGGCGCTGGCGGCCCTGGCGGCGTCGCCCATCGCGCGGGCGGGACATATGGAGATTGCCTGGCTGGCCACCCGCATCGGGATCGCCGGATATCTGGTGCCCTTCATGGCGGTGTTCGATCCGGCCTTGATGCTGCAATCGGGCGACTGGCTGGACACGGCCTATATGGTGGTGAAGGCGCTGGTGGGGATCGGGCTGCTGGGGATCGTCACCGTCGGCCATTACAAGACCAAGCTGGCCGTGTGGGAGATGGTCTGGGCCTTTGCGGCGGCGGTCCTTCTTGTGTTGGCCATGCCGATGACGGATGAGGCGGGGTTTGTGCTGGCGGCGCTGTTCCTGGGCCGCCAGCTCTGGCGCTGTCGGCAGAGGGCGGCGGCGTGATGGCGGGGCTGCTCGCCCTGTGCCTGATCGCGGGTATGCAGCCGCCCGTGATGGTGCAAACCGACCGGTTCACCCTGTCCTGGACCCATTCCATCGAGAAGGTGGAATGGCGGGAGGAGTATCGGGTCACCGATCTGGGCCTTATCCTTGAGACTTCGCGCGTCAAGGGCAGCGGGGTGGGGATGGAGCCGGGGCCGGATGCCAGATTGGTCGATGGCTGGTGGATCAGCCACCCAACCCTTTCCCCCCTGCCCGAACTGGTGCTGGCCGGCAGCCATTTTGGCGGGGATCATACGATCTGCATTCCCGGACGGTGCGCGCCGCTTCGCCAGTGGCTGGGCCGGGACAATGATGGGCCGGTACGTTTGGTCGCATGTCCGACACGCAACTAATAACGGTTTGCAAAGGAATGTCCGGCATCCTAAGTATGAAAGATGCGTGACCCTGCCGGGTCGTGGGACAAGGTGGAAGGCGTCGGCCCCCGAATGGATACGACGATCAATGATGCGATGATCCGGGATGCGGCCGGGCGGAACCAGAAGGCGGGTTGCCCGCCGCTGGACATGGCCGCCCCCCGTCATGCCCCCCTGCCCCTGCCGTCCCTGTCGCTGGACAAGGTCAGCCACCGTTATGGCGCCAAGCAGGCGTTGAGCGATGTGTCGCTGTCGATCTCTCCGGGGGAGATTGTCTGTCTGGTGGGGCCGTCGGGATGTGGAAAATCCACCCTGCTGCGGCTGGCCGCCGGGCTGGAGACGATCCAGGAGGGCAGCGTCGCCATCGCGGGGCAGACCATTGCGCAGCCGGGATCGTCCCTGCCGCCCGAACGGCGCGGTATCGGGCTGGTGTTCCAGGATTACGCCCTGTTCCCGCATCTGAATGTTCTGGACAATGTGCGTTTCGGCCTGAACCGGCTGCCCGCGGCGGAGCGGGATGAACGCGCCATGGCGGCGCTGGAACAGGTGGGCATGGAGGGCTTCGTGCGCGCCTTCCCGCATGCCCTGTCGGGCGGGCAGCAGCAGCGGGTGGCGCTGGCCCGTGCCATGGCCCCGCGCCCGGCGGTGCTGCTGCTGGATGAGCCCTTCTCCGGCCTTGATACAAGGCTGCGCGAGAGTGTGCGTGATGAGACGCTGCATGTGCTGAAGCGTAGCGGGGCGGCGACCATGATCGTCACCCATGATCCCGAAGAGGCCATGTTCCTGGCCGACCGCATCGCCCTGCTGCGCGATGGCAGGCTGGTGCAGGTGGGGTCGCCGACAGCGCTTTATACCAAACCAGTGGATGCCTTTGCCGCCAGCTTCTTTGGCGAGGTCAACCAGTTGACGGGCATTGTGCACCAGGGCCGGGTCGACACGCCGGTCGGGTGCCTGACGGTGCCGCATCTGGATGAGGGTACGGCGGTCGACGTGCTGATCCGGCCTGAAGCGCTGCGTCTGACCATGGCGGCGGATGGCGGCATGACGGGCGTGCCCAATCTGGCGCGGGTGGAGGCATCCCGCCTGTTGGGCCGCACCAGCCTGATCCATCTCTGTGTCAGCGACCGCGACGGTCGGCCGCACCACCTGCATGCCCGCGCACCTGGCCATTTCCTGCCCGAGGATGGCAGCCATGTCTCGGTAACGCTGGAACCCAGACAGGCCTTTGTATTTGAAAAGGCGTGAATGGTGGCGCGATTGCGGCCACGGGGCCTTTCTGCCATGATCCCGCGCCTTTCCGGTGGTATGGGGCGATGGCCCCTTTGCAGGCGGAGTTGAGACATGGGTGGTTTGGGTTGGATGGAAATCCTGGTGATTCTGGTGATCGTCATGGTCATTTTCGGGGCGGGTAAGCTGCCGAAGGTGATGGGCGACCTGGGTCAGGGTATCCGTAACTTCAAATCCAACCTGTCTGACGGGGCCAAGGCCGAGGACGATGTGAAGACCGATCCGGTTCCCCCCGCCGTTCCGCCCGCCAAACCCGACGACGCGCCCAAGGCCTGACACCATGTTTGATATCGGCTGGTCCGAACTGCTTGTGATCGGGGTGGTGGCGTTGATCGTCATCGGTCCCAAGGATTTGCCCAAGGCGTTGAGCACCATGGGCAAATGGATGGCCCGCGCCCGCGCCATGGCGCGTGAGTTCCAGAACAATGTCGATGACATGGTGCGTCAGGCCGAACTGGACGAACTGCGCCAGCAGGTTCAGAAGGCCCGTGATTTCAACCTGACGGACGAGCTGGAAAAGAGCATCGATCCCGATGGCGGCGTGCGCAAGACGCTGGCTGTTGAGGATTTCACCAGCCCGGCCCAGACCGCAAAGACGGATGATAAGCCCCCTGCCCCGAAGGCCGATGCCAGCGGTGAGGATGTAGCCGACATGGCCAGTGCGGCCTTCCCGCCTGTCCCCGCCCCCATACCGGCACAGACCGGCACCGCCGCCCCCGATGCTGTCAGCGCCGCTGCTGCCATAACGGCGGCCCCCGTGGAACCCACCAAGGATAAGACGCCTTGAGCGAACCGATCGAACAGGATGAGCTGGACGCCGGCAAGATGCCGCTGCTTGACCATCTGATCGAGCTGCGCAACCGGTTGATGTGGAGCGGCGGGGCGCTGATCGTGGCGTTCCTGGCCTGCTTTGCGGTGGCCGACCATATCTATCAGTTCCTGATGCACCCGCTGGTGCAGGCACTGGGGACCAAGGCGGCGGAACGGCGCATGATCTTTACCGCACCGCAGGAATTCTTCCTGACGCAGGTGAAGGTGGCCTTCTGGGCCGGCGCCATGATCGCCTTTCCCATGATTGCCACCCAGATCTACAAGTTCGTGGCGCCGGGCCTGTACAAGCATGAGCGCAAGGCCTTCGTACCGTTTCTGGTGGCCACACCGGTGCTGTTCGCGCTGGGCGCGTCGCTGGTCTATTTCTTCATCATGCCCATGGCGTTGAAATTCTTCCTCGGCTTCGAGGTGGAGGCGACGGCGACGACGCTGGCGGTGCAGGCGGAAACGCGGGTGGCGGATTACCTGTCGCTGATCATGGCATTGATCTTCGCCTTCGGTCTGGCCTTTCAATTGCCGGTGCTGCTGACACTGCTGGCGCGCGTCGGGCTGGTCACGGCGGACGGGCTGGCGTCCAAGCGGCGCTATGCCATCGTCATCATCTTCGTGGCCGCCGCCATCCTGACACCGCCCGACGTGATCAGCCAGATCGGCCTCGCCATCCCGCTGCTGCTTTTGTACGAGGTCTCGGTGTTCATGGCGCGGCGCATTGAAAAAAGCCGGGCGGCGAAGGATGCAGCGGCGGGTGTGTAAGCCCGCCAATTTCAGGCCCTGACCTGAATTTTGTCTTCTGAGGTAGAAAACCACACCACTCTGGCTATCCATTTTCCTTTGATGTAGGAAGTTTCCATCGGGGATCATGGAGGCGACGGCGTCGGCTGTTGCAACCAGTGGGGGGCAAGCATGGGTTTGTGGCGTCTCTGCTTCGTTGTGCCGGTCTTTGCACTTGCAGCCAGCCTTTCAGCCCAGGCGCAGACGACGGTCCAGCAGGGGACCTATACCCCCCCCCAAACGGGCTGAGTGCGGGCGCGACCTTCCGGCATATCCGTTGAGGGAGCGCGATAACTGGACCGAAGGTTGGGTTGATCTGCGGTTCAATGTCACCGCCGACGGCAAGGCCCGTGATGTGACCGTCGATTATCAAATGGGCCGGGGCGATTTCGCCAAACATACCGCCAAATGGCTGGAGGGGTGCCAGTTCGAACCCGCCAAGCGCGATGGTACGCCGGTGGAGGCGCGCAACCAGTATCAGCGTTTCTATTTCCGTATTGAGTCGGCCAATCCCGGCGCCAGCCCGGAGATTATCCGGCGGCTGCGCGCCGTTGACGCCTTGCTTGAACAAGGCAAGGCGGATGAAGCCATGGCGGAACTGGACACGGCCAGCAAGGACAGCCGGTTTCTTTATGAGATGGTCCACATCATGGCCCGCAGGGCACAGGCCATGGCCGTTGCCGGCAAGGTCGATCTGGCCATCCTGTATCTTCAGCAAGTGCGATATAGCGATAGCTTTCTCGGTCCCCGCGAACAGGGCTGGGTAAGGCGGCTGACACTGCGTCTGGCCCTGTCACAGGGCCTCTATCACGACGCCGTGGACGCTGCCGAGACGATCAAGAATCTGGGTGACAAGGATGCCGACAAGCCTTTGACATCGGCGTTGGAGCGTCTGCGCAAGGCTGTGGAGGATGGGACACCGTTCGGTGTCGACGGTCGCATTCCATCGGAATGCCGTCCGGAAATCTGTTCAGCGGAGCAGCCATCCTGGCGGTATCGTCCCGTCCGGCGCACCATCTCGCTGACCGATGTCAAAGGCGAGTTGGATCGGGTTGAGGCGCGCTGCGATGCCCGCACCTTCAGCGCCAAGGCCGAACCGGATGTGACCTGGACCATTCCGGCCAGTTGGGGCGAATGCACCGTCAGCATCTTCGGCACGCCCGGCAGCACATTCCGCATCATTGACGAGAATGTGTGACCTTACCCACCCGCCGCCGCCACGGCGGTGCGGGTGGAGATCGTCAACGGTGACGGCAGCGCGTCCAGCGCGAACCAGCCCCAGTCCGACATAGCGTCGGGTTCCATCACCCTGGGTTCCCCCTGCACGATGCGGGCGCGGTGGACGGGGTTGACCCAGTGGCTGGGTCCGGTGGGATCAATCTGGTCCACGACGCAGAGCAGACCAGTCAGTTCGATGGTTACCCCCAGTTCCTCTGCGATTTCGCGGCGGATCGTGTCGGGGACGGGTTCCAGGAAATCGACCTTGCCGCCGGGCAGGCCCCAATGGTCTGCCTCTGGATTGCGGCGGCGTTTGACAAGCAGCAGACGGCCCTGCCCGTCAGTGATGAAGGCGCCGCAGCCCACACGGATGATGGTCATGAGATTATCCTTTACCGCATCGGCACGCTGGTGCGTTTGGCAACCGTGCGCAATGTGAAGCTGGACCGTACCCTCGCCACGCCGGGCAGGCGGGTCAGGGTCTGGGTGTGCAGGCGTTCATAATCGCTGCCATCGGCGACAACGACGCGCAGCATGAAATCGGCGTCGCCCGCCATCAGATAGCATTCCATCACCTCCGGGCATTCCATCACCTTCGCTTCAAACGCGCGCAGGTCCTGATCCTGCTGCCGGTCCAGCGTGATTTGCACGAAGACGGAGGTTCCACGGCCCAAGGCAGCGGGGCTGACCAACGCCACATAGCCCTCGATCACGCCCTCATCCTCCAGCCGTTTCAGGCGGCGGTGACAGGCGGATGGGGACAGCCCGACATGGTCGGCAAGGTCGGCAACGGAGATGCGACCATCGGCCTGCACCTTTATCAGAATCTTACGATCAATGGCGTCAAGGTCGATTGGCCGCATAATCCACCGCATATGCCGAATTTCATGCACGAAACGTCGAAATAGGGCCATGCCAAACCCGGTCTTTGCAAGGACATTCGGTGGGGTTCGGGCGTATTCTCTCCTCACATCCGAACAGGGAGAAAAAACATGCTCATCGGCGTTCCGAAAGAGATCAAGAATCACGAATATCGCGTCGGTCTGATCCCCGGCAATGTGCGTCAGCTGACCGTCCATGGCCATCAGGTGATCGTCCAGAAGGACGCCGGCACCGCCATCGGTCTGACCGACGATCTGTATGTCGCCGCCGGCGCCACCATCGTGGACAGCGCCGAAGAAATCTTCGCCCGCGCCGACATGATCGTGAAGGTCAAGGAGCCGCAGCCGGTCGAATGCAAGATGCTGCGTCCCGGTCAGGTCCTGTTCACCTATCTGCATCTGGCACCCGATCCGGAGCAGACCAAGCTGTTGCAGGAAAGCGGCGCTATCTGCATCGCCTATGAGACCGTGACCGACCGCAATGGCGGCCTGCCCCTGTTGGCCCCGATGTCGGAAGTGGCTGGGCGCATGTCCATCCAGGCCGGCGCGCACTGCCTGGAGAAGTCCTATGGCGGCATCGGCATCCTGCTGGGCGGCGTGCCCGGCACGCCCCCGGCCAAGGTCGCCATCATCGGTGGCGGCGTGGTCGGCACCAATGCCGCCCGCATGGCCATGGGCCTGGAAGCCCATGTCACCGTTCTGGACAAGTCGCTGGATCGGCTGCGTCAGCTGGATCAGCAGTTCGGCCGCCGCCTGAACACCGTCTATGCCAATGTCGAAACCATCGAGCAGGCCGTTCTGGAAGCCGATCTGGTCATCGGCGCCGTTCTGGTGCCGGGTGCTGAAGCCCCGAAGGTTGTCACCCGCGATCTGGTCAGCCGCATGAAGAAGGGCGCGGTTCTGGTCGACGTCGCTATCGATCAGGGCGGCTGCTTTGAGACCAGCCACGCCACCACCCATGCCGACCCGACCTATGTGGTCGATGGCGTGATCCATTACTGCGTGGCCAACATGCCGGGTGCGGTCGCCCGTACCTCCACCTTCGCGCTGAACAATGCCACGGCTCCGTTCGTGCTGGCCCTGGCCGACAAGGGCTGGGTCAAGGCGCTGAAGGACGATGTGCATCTGCGCAACGGCCTGAACGTCGCCAAGGGCCAGCTGACATATCCCGGTATCGCCCATCTGGGCGCGGTGGTCAGCGCCGACAGCGTTCTGGGCTGAGTTTAGTAAGGGCGGTTCCGGGCCATCGGAACCGCCCCGCCCACCAAGAAAGAAGGCCGGGTCCTGTCGCTGGACCCGGCCTTTTCCATGGCCCCCTGTGGAGAGGCGTGGGAAAGCTGTTTTACGGTGTGCGTTCGGCCACCTGCACCGCGGCGGCGCGGGAGGCGCGTATGGCACCAGCATAATCCAGGCGAACAGCCGTCAGATCATAGGCGCTGCGGCTGAGCCGGCCCGCGATCATGGCCTGTTCGGACTGCGTCAGGGTGGCGCGCGAGGCGCGCAGTTCCCGATGCAGGCAATCCTGATAGTCGGCCACGGCTGCCGCATAGGCATCAACGGCCCGGCCCTGCTGTTCCACCGGCTTGCCATCCAGACCCGGCGCCGGCACGGCGGCGCAGACGCGATCCAGACGCAGGCCCAGGTCATCAGCGGGCGCGGCATGGGCAGGGGTGGACAGAACGGCAGCCAGCAGAAGGGCGCCGATGGGCAGAACATTCTTCATGATAGGTCTCATCGCATGCACTGGCATGGGGTTTGTCACCCCCTTGGCATGGGGGAGTTATGACGCAGTGCAGGATCAGGGGCTGTGACGATGCCCACAGAACCATTCCGCCCTGGTCATTGCTGGCATACCCGTGACGCGGCTCAGACGGGATGGTCGGGTTGGTCGGGGCATCAATCATCGTCCCACATTGCCGGGGATGGCGGCAGCGGCGTAGGGTTAATCCCCGGCCCCTGCCCCCCATGGACACCAGCCCCTTGTTTCAGGTTACCCACCTGCTGACCACCACTCTGGTTGAGGTCACCGACGCCGTGTATGACGGAGATGGCGATGAGCTTGTCCAAGAGATGGCGGCGGCCACGCTGGTCCTGCCCTATCGCGGGCTGTTCCAATGCCAAGTCGCGGATGAACGGGTGGTGGCGGAACCCAATCAGGTTCTGCTGCTAAATGCCGGCGTACCGGTACGGTTCAGCCACCCCGTGCCGGGTGGGCATGCCAGTCTCCATCTGACCATTGATCCCTCCGTTCTGCGGGAACTGCCGCCGCCTGGCCTGCTGCAGGAGGGGGCGTTGGTTCGGTTCACGCGGCACCGGCTGCGCATTGATCCGCGGGCCCAGGCGCTGACCGCCATGCTGCGCTATTCGCTGATCCAGGGCATCGCCGAACCGTTGGAAGCGGAAAGCCTGGCGCTGACCCTGGCGCAACGCGCACTGGGGCCGCGCACAGCCCATCTGGCCGAGGGGCGGCTGGGCCAGCAGAAGCTGGTGGACCGGGTCAAACTGGTCCTGTCAGCGGACCTTTCCCGCCGCTGGAGCCTGGCCGAGATCGCGGCGGAGACAGGCGGGTCGCCCGTCTATCTGACACAGATGTTCCGGGAGGTGGAGGGGGTGCCGCTCTACCGCTATCAGACGCGGCTGCGGCTGGCCCGTGCCCTGGACCTGATGCCGGACTATGACGACCTGACGGCGCTGGGCCTGGATCTGGGTTTCTCCAGCCACAGCCATTTCACGGCGGCCTTCCGCCAGGCCTATGGACGGTCACCCACGGAATTCCGGCAATCGGTCCTTAAACGCTAAAGATTTCGACAGCGTGGTGTGGCAAGAACTGGTTTCATCGCCCTTACCAGAGACGTGGGAGGGAATGATGAACCAGAGGACCTGTGCCGCCTGTGACTGTGACCTGGATGAACAGCCGATCCGGGTGACGGTGGGCGGACGTACCGTTGAAGTCTGCTGTGACGAGTGCGCGATCAAGCTGAAGGAGGCCCATGCCTCCGCCCAGGGTGATTAGAGCATTTCTCGGGTCAGCCGAAATTCGCTCTGAAATCGCCTGAAGGACAGGCCGGCGGGCGCGGTTCCCGCCGCCCTTTCCCTCTCAAACCTGATAATTCGAGAAGAAGAGAAACCACGCCATGGCGGGGAACGGGGACGCTTTGCCGATTGCGGGCCGCAGAGGATGGCCAGGATGGCTGTTGGCGGCCCTGCTGCTGTCGGCACCAGTAAAGGCGCATGATTTCTGGATTGAGCCGCAGCTTTTCCAGGCAGAGCCGGGGCAAGCGGTACCGGCCATGATCTGGGTCGGTGATCACGGGGTGCGGGAACGCTCCCCCATTCAAGCAAGGCGCATCGTGACATTGCGTAGCCTGGGACCCGGCGGGGGACGCGATCAGGTAGCCGGCCTGAACCTGGGCGGGGATACGGCGGATATGCACCTGTCGCTGATGGAGACGGGTACGCATCTGCTGATCCTGGAGACAGACCACGCCCCCATTGCCCTGCACGCCGACCGGTTCAACAGCTACATCCAGCAAGAGGGGCTGACACCGGCCATCGCTTGGCGCCGTGAGCGGGGGCAGGAAGACAGGCCTGGGCGGGAGATTTATTGCCGGCGGGCCAAGGCCATCCTGCAGGTGGGTGCCCTCCATCCCGACAGCGCGGCGATCGCGACGCGGGCCACTGGCCTGAACCTGGAAATCGTGCCGGAGATACATCCGGGTTTGCTGAAACAAGGGCAGGCTCTGCCTGTACGCGTGCTGTTCGATGGGGCCGTCCTGGCCGGGGCCCAGGTCCGGTTGAGCGACCTGACGGCAGATGGCAGGCCCGTTGACCAGCAGGTGACGGACCATGAGGGCCGCACCCGCTTCGCCATTTCGCATCAGGGGCGCTGGCTCCTGTCGGTGGTGTGGACGACGCCCATTCCCGACGGGATCGTCGCGGATTTTGAAACCCGTTTTGCCAGCCTGTCCTTTGCGGCGGGCGAATAAGGATCAGAGAAATGGTGCGTTGCCGATCAATCCTTGGTGCCCTGTTGTCATGCCTGTCCCTGATATCGGGGTCCAGGGCCGCAGACCATCTGGACAGCCCGACCGTCATCGCCGACCCGCGCGCCGATATTGGCGATCTCTATGCCTGGATGTCGGCGGATACTTCGCGATTAAATCTGGCCCTGACAATTGTGGGGCATGGGTTCGCGCCGGACATCGCCTATGAATTCCATATCGGCAGCGGTACGCGGTTCGGGGAGACCGCCCGGTCGATCAGCGTTTATTGCCGTTTTCCCAAACCGGATGCGGGCGATTGCCGCCTGGGTGGAGATGACCGGGCGCAGGGCCGGGCCGGAGATGCGGCAGGTATTGTCTCTGGCCATGAGCGGTTCCGGATGTTCGCCGGACTACGGGATGACCCGTTCTTCAACAATGTACGCGGGACCCGCGATGCCTACCGCGTGGCGCAGGCGGCGTTGGGGGCCGGTGCCACCGTGGACAAGGACCGCTGCCCGGCCTTTGTCGGGGCCACGGTGGCGGCAATCAGGGAACGCTGGCGGCAGGTGGATGGCGGGCCAGCCACGAACTTCCTGAAAGGCTGGACCCCGGCCAGCATCGTGTTGTCCATCGATGTCGCGTCCATCAATGCCGGCGGGCCGATCCTGTCGGTCTGGGCCGCAACGAGGGGGGCGGATCGGCAGATCGACCGCATGGGCCGTCCCCTGACCGGCAATGCCCTGCTGGGCACCCTGGACCCGGCGGATCAGGCCAATGTCATGAAGGAGGCGTATAATGCCGCCGATCCCGCACACTGGCCCGACTTCGCGGCGGAGATTGCCCGCAATCTGGGCCTTTATGATGGTTTTGACGGGGTCTGCGGCAATGCGCTGCTGACCGGCGGTGCGGCACCGGCCGGCCGGCGCTATGACCGGCTGGCCGCCTTTCTGGCCGATGACCGGCTGTGGATCAATTCGGCATCCGGCCAATGCCGTCATTTCGCTGCCGTCGAACTGACCGCACTGGCGGGACGGGCGGACCGGGCGGGGGATTGCGGCGGGCGCAGTCCAGGGCAGGATGCCGTCGATATCTACCGCTC
The DNA here is from genome assembly GCF_052437035.1 of Niveispirillum sp. Classification (NCBI taxonomy): domain Bacteria; kingdom Pseudomonadati; phylum Pseudomonadota; class Alphaproteobacteria; order Rhodospirillales; family Azospirillaceae; genus Niveispirillum; species Niveispirillum sp. The sequence continues at coordinate 857,303 of NZ_JBQVOH010000002.1, read as the reverse complement.
GTTGCTGTCCACCGGTCTGGAAACCGGTATCGACGACGGGGTCGATGGGGATGAAAAGCCACCGTCGGAAACGGTCTTTCCCTTCCTGGCCCCACCCTGACACCAATGAAAAAGGCGGCCCCGACAACGGGCCGCCTTTTTTGATTCCACCCAGGACCTGAATCAGAACGGGATTTCGTCGTCCAGATCGGCCGCGGGGCTGGGCCGGCTGCTACCACCACCGGAGCCGCCGCGTGAGCCACCGCCACGGTTGCCGCCGCCGTAATCGCCGCCGCCACCGCCATAGGAGCCACCACCCCCGCCGCTGTAACCGCCGCCGCTGCCACCGCCATAATCGCCGCCACGGTCGTCGTAGCTGCCACCGCCGCCACCAGCGCCCATGCCGCCGCCTTCACGGCCATCCAGCAGGGTCAGTTCGCCACGGAACTGCCGCAGCACGACCTCCGTCGTGTAACGTTCCTGGCCCTGCTGATCCTGCCACTTGCGGGTCTCAAGCTGGCCCTCGATATAGACCTTGCTGCCCTTCTTCAGGAAACGCTCGGCCACGCCGACCAGATTTTCGTTGAAGATTACGACGCTGTGCCACTGCGTGCGTTCCTGACGCTCGCCCGTGCCACGGTCCTTCCAGGTTTCCGAGGTGGCGATACGCAGCGTGCAGACCTTGCCGCCATTCTGCAATGACCGGACTTCCGGCTCCTTGCCCAGGTTACCGATGAGGATGACCTTGTTGACGCTGCCCGCCATGCTGTCGCTCTTTCGCAAAAAGGGATCGTCGGCGGAAGTCGCCCGCCGCCGAATGGCTCGCAGCCTACACGCTGCCCCCTGCTGCTTTCTACATTTTTAATGGGAACAATACAAGAACATTGCATTCCGCTAATGGACAGGGCATTGTCATCCCGTCCCATGACCAGCCGGACGCGACCATGAACGACCTTCCCTTTGCCGATGCCGAGCAGGCATTGAAGGATCATGCCCTGACTCTGCCCGAGGCGGCGGAGGATTTCCCCTGGGGGGAACGGGTGATCAAGGTGCGCGGCAAGATATTCATTTTCGTGAACCATTACGAGGGCCTGTTCCGGGTCAGCCTGAAACTCCCCCACTCCCGCGACTTCGCCCTGGACATGCCGGGTGCCGCGCCGACGGGGTACGGGCTGGGCAAGGCCGGCTGGGTCACGTTCAAGTTTCAGCCGGGTGAAGGGATCGATGTCGAGCGGCTATGCCATTGGACGCTGGAAAGCTATCGCGCCGTCGCCCCGAAACGGTTATCCGCTTTACTGCCCACATGACGGGGCCGCGTTCACGCGACCTTTTCAAACCGGTCACATCGCCTATCCTTAACTGCATCGCAGCATCCGCCCGCCCCACGGGACAGAAAGCCGAAGATCAAAACCGATGAATAAGCATATTTCCGTCCGTGGCGCCCGCGAACATAACCTGAAGAATGTCGATGTGGATCTGCCGCGCGACAGCCTTGTGGTCATTACCGGCCTGTCCGGGTCGGGCAAATCCTCGCTGGCCTTCGACACCATCTATGCCGAGGGGCAGCGGCGCTATGTGGAAAGCCTGTCGGCCTATGCGCGGCAGTTCCTGGAACTGATGCAGAAGCCCGATGTCGACAGCATCGAGGGCCTGTCGCCCGCCATTTCCATCGAACAGAAGACGACCAGCCGCAACCCCCGCTCCACCGTCGGTACGGTGACGGAGATTTACGATTATATGCGCCTGCTGTTTGCGCGCATCGGCGTTCCCTATTCCCCCGCCACGGGCCTGCCTATCGAAAGCCAGACGGTTAGCCAGATGGTGGACCGTATCCTGAACATGCCGGAGGGGACGCGGCTGTACCTTCTGGCCCCCATCGCGCGCGGCAAGAAGGGAGAGTTCAAGAAGGAACTGGCGGAGTTGCGCAAGCGCGGGTTCCAGCGCGTGAAGATCAATGGCGAGATGTATGAGATCGAGGATGCCCCTACCCTCGACAAGAAGCTGAAGCATGATATCGAGGTGGTGGTCGACCGGTTGAAGGTGCAGGCCGACCTGGGCAACCGGCTGGCGGATTCGATTGAGACGGGGCTGGAGCTGTCCGACGGCCTGATCTTTGCCGAGAATGCCGACAATGGCGAGCGCACCGTCTTCTCCGCCAAGTTCGCCTGCCCCGTCAGTGGTTTCACCATTGAGGAGGTGGAGCCGCGCCTGTTCAGCTTCAACAATCCGTTCGGCGCCTGCCCGGCCTGTGACGGGCTGGGGTCGAAGCATTATTTCGACCCGATGCTGGTGGTGCCGGATGAGCGGTTGAGCCTGCGGGAGGGTGCCATCGCGCCTTGGGCCAACTCCACCTCGCAATATTATTTGCAGACCCTGGAAAGCATCTGCGCCCATTATGGCAGCAAGATCGACACGCCCTGGGAGAAGCAGCCCGAAGAGGTGCGCAACTGCATCCTGTTCGGGTCGGGCAAGGTGGCGATCACCATGCGCTATGATGATGGGTTACGGTCGTACGAGACCAAGAAGCCGTTCGAGGGCGTGGTGAACAACCTGCAGCGCCGCTGGAAGGAAACCGAAAGCGCGCTGGTGCGCGAGGAATTGTCCAAATACCAGTCGTCGCAGCCGTGCGAGGCCTGTAACGGCGCGCGCCTGAAGCCGGAGGCGCTGGCCGTCAAGATCAAGGGCCTGTCCATCGCCGATATCAGCCGCATGTCCATCCGCCAGGCTGGCGAATGGTTCCTGGCCCTTGACCCGCATCTGACGCAGAAGCAGCGCGACATTGCCGTGCGTATCCTGAAAGAGATTAACGAGCGGTTGGGCTTTCTCAACAATGTCGGGCTGGAATATCTGGCGCTGGACCGCGCGTCGGGCACCCTGTCGGGTGGCGAAAGCCAGCGTATCCGGCTGGCGTCGCAGATCGGTTCAGGTTTGACGGGTGTGCTCTATGTGCTGGACGAGCCGTCGATCGGCCTGCATCAGCGCGACAATGACCGGCTGCTGACCACCCTGAAACGCCTGCGCGATATCGGCAATACCGTCATCGTCGTCGAACATGATGAGGATGCGATCCGCATTGCCGATTATCTGGTCGATATGGGACCAGGGGCGGGCGTGCATGGCGGCACCGTGGTGGCGCAAGGTACACCGGCAGAGGTGATGGCCCATCCGGACAGCCTGACGGCGCAGTATCTGTCGGGCCGCCGCTGCATCGAGATCCCCAAGGTCCGCCGCCCCGGCCATCCGGGACAGTTCCTGGAGGTCACGGGCTGCCGCACCAACAATCTGCGCGATGTGTCGGCCAAGGTGCCGCTGGGCACCTTCACCTGCGTCACGGGCGTGTCGGGCGGTGGTAAGTCCACGCTGGTGGTCGAGACGCTGTACAAGGCGCTGGCCAAGAAGCTGATGGGGGCGCGCGAACATCCGGGCGAGCATGACGCCATCCATGGGCTGGAGAATATCGACAAGGTCATCGATATCGACCAGTCGCCCATCGGCCGCACGCCGCGATCCAACCCCGCCACCTATACTGGCTGTTTCACGCCCATCCGCGACTGGTTCGCCGGATTGCCGGAGGCGAAGGCGCGCGGGTACGGGCCGGGGCGGTTCAGCTTCAACGTCAAGGGCGGGCGGTGCGAGGCGTGCCAGGGCGACGGCGTCATCAAGATCGAGATGCATTTCCTGCCCGATGTCTATGTCACCTGCGATGTCTGCCACGGCAAGCGCTATAACCGCGAAACGCTGGAGGTGCATTACAAGGGCAAGAGCATCGCGGAAGTGCTGGACATGACGGTGGAGGAAGGGGCGGAGTTTTTCCGCGCCGTGCCGTCCATCCGCGACAAGCTGGAAACCCTGGACCGCGTCGGCCTTGGCTATATCAAGGTGGGCCAGCCGGCCACCACCCTGTCGGGCGGCGAGGCGCAGCGGGTGAAGCTGGCCAAGGAACTGTCGCGCCGGTCCACGGGGCGCACCATCTATATCCTGGACGAGCCGACGACCGGCCTGCATTTCGAGGATGTGCGCAAGCTGCTGGAAGTGCTGCACGCGCTGGTCGATCAGGGCAATACCGTGCTGGTGATCGAGCATAATCTGGAGGTCATCAAGACCGCCGACTGGATCATCGACATGGGGCCGGAGGGCGGCAATGGCGGCGGTGAGATCGTGGCCGCCGGCACGCCCGAACAGGTGGCCAAGGCCCCGCGCAGCCATACGGGGCATTATCTGGCGCCTTATCTGAAGGTGGCGAAGGCGCGCAAGGCCGGGTGAGCCGGAGAGGGGCGGGCGGGTTCACCGCCCTCCCCTTCATCATCCCGCCGCAAATTTAGTTGACTAAGAAACCATATCAATATAGTTTCCTTGGAAATCATATATGAGCCAGGGAGAACCGCCATGGATGCGGAACGGATCGTCCTTGCCCGTGAGTGCCTGGAGGCCGCCCATACGGGCAGCCTGAACTTCCCCGCCATCATCGGTCGGCTGGTGAATGCGGGGTTCGAGGGGTATCTGGTGGATTACCGCTGCGGCACGCAGAGCTATTACCTGCCCGATGGCGACAGCATCACCCTGCCCCTGCCGCACGCTGCCAGCACCATTTCCCCGGCCTTCGATGCGGCAGCCGTGGAGCGCCTGATCCGCTGGGCCCAGGCCGACGGTCCGGATTATTCCTATCCCGCCTTCTGTGACCGGGTCATGGCAGCGGGCTGCGCCGGCTACCTCGTCACCTTCCTGGGCCGCCGCGTCGTCTATTACGGTCGTACCGGCGACATGCATGTGGAGCATTTTCCGGGGTGATGGGGGTGCCGCAGGGGCCGTTGCTTGCTGGTGCTGAACCGCCCGCAGGTATATTCTCACCGGAGGGCGATTGATATGTCAGGGGCATGACATGACAGCAACAGCCACCGGCGAGGAGCAGCAGTGGCAGGCCGGTCAGGAGTTTGTGTTCATCCCGAAGGGCAAGGGCGTGCTGGTGATGCCGGTGCCAGAGCTGACACAGCTCGCCGGTATCGCTAAGGGGGCCAATAAGGAAGGCTACCGCGATCGCGCGGATCGGTACTGATGGCCTCGGCAAAGCGCTTGGTCGATACCTCGGCCTGGATCGAATAGCTGGTGGATAGCGACATGGGACACAGGCTGGCCACCACCGACGCCGTGATTTACGCCACCGCGCACCAGCGGGGGGCGGAATTTCTGACCTGTGACGCGCATTTCAAGGGATTGGCCGGTGTCACGCTGATCGCCAGTCGGCCTGCTGAAACCAGACATAACAGGGACAGGAGATGCTCATGACCACCCGGATCGCGTCATGCAGTTGCGGCCAACTGCGCCTGACCTGTGAGGGGGAGCCGCTGCGGGTGTCCATGTGCCATTGCCTGGAATGCCAGAAACGCACCGGCAGCGTCTTTGCCACCCAAGCCCGGTTCCCGCGCGACAGCGTGAGCATCACGGGCCACACCACCACCTGGTCCCGCCAGGGCGACAGCGGCGGCACCGCCACCTTCCATTTCTGTCCCACCTGCGGCTCCACCGTCTATTGGGAGTTGGACGGGGCACCCGATTTCATCGCTATCGCCGTCGGAGCATTCGCCGACCCGAACTTCCCGCCGCCGAACGTGATGGTCTATGAGGACAGGATGCATCCCTGGGCGTTGGCAGCGGAGGGGTTGGGGATGGAGCGGTGGGGGTGAGGTTTCGGGTTTGCGCTCCATTGAGGTCGTTCGGGCGCTCCGGTGAGCGTCTTATCAGCGGACATTTCGTCAACTGCTTTGTGCGGAAAGTCGTTTGGCAAACAATTTGTCCGGATTGCCATCGCAGTCGTCGGTTTCCAGCCGCCGCCGCGTTGACCGCCAAACGACGCCTTTACGGACGGGACGGGGGGGGACCGGTGTAGGGAGAAGGGTTTCGGCGGAAGCCTTCAATAAGCTGTTGTATGGTAAGCGACCCCAGCTATATCGCGGCCAGCACACGAAAGCTTTGACGGAAAATTGGCGTGGCGCGTCTAGTCACAAAAGGCTTGAGAAGATTTATCAGCGGCAAACTATTTTAGACTTTTACGTGAAAATGTGATATGATTTCTATTCACTGAGCATGCTGGGAGGGCGCATGTCGAGCGAAGCCACAGTAAGCAATTCTGGTTTCTATTTTCCCTCCCAATCGATTCTAACGAGCAGAAACCTATATCTGTTTTTGTTAGACTACTATAGTGTGGTAGACTTGTTCTATTTCACACTTAATTTGGCTTTTCATGCAGATGATGCAGCGCTAACTGCGAGCAAAGTATTAATAAAATCAGCAGAAAACGAAGAAGACAGAAAACGCTACCAGATGACCATTGATAATCCAGAGAAAGCAGTAAAGAAACTCAAGGATTTCAGTTCGCTTAATTCTAAAAATCTGACAGTGACTACTGTTGATGCCTTTCTTTGGTTTATTTCATCAACGATACAAGGTGCGATGAAAAAGAGGCCCGAGATGGTGAAATCCGGAGAGTCCGTCAAAATTGAAGACATATTTGAATTCAGCAACAAAAGAGAGTTAATAAACTATCTAATTGACAGAAAAGTCAACTCTCTTTCGTACGGCGGAATGTCAAAAATTGAGAAATTTATTAACGATTCAATGGGTATAACGATGTTTCGAGACAACAATGAACGCGATTTGATGCAAATTCTTGTGGAGGTTAGGAATATTCATGTTCATAATCGTGGTTTCGTTAATCGGGTGTTCCTAAGCAGAGTGACAGAACATGAGAATTTCCATTTTGTCGAAGGAGAGAGAGCTCATCTCGACTTTGATGAACTAATTAGTTTGACGCGGGTGTGTGTACAAACAGCTATCGATCTTGACATAAAAATCTGCAAAAAATTCGGCATCGAGCGAAAGCGATATTCAACTTGGAGAAAAGCCGTGACCACCCCGAAGTCCAATTCAGCTAAGCCAGTTTGATCTCGAATCGGGCGAGTTGGGTGGTATCGTTGCGAGGTTATCGTCTTAGCCCCCTGACAGCCCCCCCCGTCCGCTTCCGCCCCCCAAAAAAACACCGACGCCCCCCCCCCTCACTCCACCCGATGCCCCTCCAACCGCCGCCGTGCCGCCTCTTCCTCGGCGCGGCGCTTTTCCTTTTCCGCCTTGGTCTGGCCGAATTTCACGCGGTTTTCCGCAGCCTGCACCTCGCGGTCGGTCTTGGCCTTGGCCTTGCGGGCGCGGTTGAGATTCACGATTTCGCCCATTTCATTTCCTATCCTGTCGAGCGACGGTTCTATAGGTTAAGACCCGAGCAGCAGTGGAAGGCAAGAGGGATGGGCTGGGCGTGAAGCGGATCGCGGTGACCCTGGGGCTGACGCTGGCCCTGCTGATCCTGGTGGTGCTGGTGGGGCCGTCGCTGGTGCCGTGGAATGAGTTCCGGGCGCGGGCGGCGGATGTGCTGGCCGAACTGACGGGGCGGCAGGTGGTCATTGATGGTGACCTGAACCTGACCCTGCTGCCCGTGCCGACCCTGACCGCCGCCGATGTCCGGCTGCTGGATAATGGCGAGCCGCTGGCGCGCGTCGGGCGGGTCGCCATGCAGGTGCGGCCCTGGCCCCTGCTGCAGGGGCAGGTTCATATCCAGCATCTGGCCCTGAACGAGGCGGAGATGCGGGCCATCCTGCCCGCCGATGGCCCTGCCCGCTGGCCCATCGCCCTGTCATCGCTGGGCGGTGCGGTACAGGTGGAGGGGGTGAGCCTGTCGGCAGGGTCGCTGGCCCTGGAACGCGCGGGCGGCGATGTCATCCGGTTGGCCGGCTTGGCCGGCGAACTGGCGGCGGGCGGGCCATCGGGCCCGTTCGAGGTGACGGCCACGGGGTCGCTGGACGGCGCGCCGGCCCGGTTCAGCTTGAATGCCGCGCGCAAATCTGCCAATGGGGCGGTACCGGTGCGGGCCATCCTGGCGCTGACCGATGCCAAGGCCGAACTGCGCTTCACCGGCAATCTGCCGCCGGCGGGGGGCAATCTGCGGCTGGAGGGTGATGTCGCGCTGCAGGGGCCGGATGCGGCACCCGTCCTGCGGCTGGTGCAGCATCTGGCGGGCATGGAACTGCCCGCCGACGCCATGGGCGGCACCGGGGATGGGGCGGGCAAGGCCCCTGCCCTGTCGCTGCGCGGACGGTTGTCGCTGTCCAGACAGAATGCGGGCATGGACGGGATTGAGCTGCAATGGGGCGACAGCCGCGCGACCGGCAGTGTTGAAATCCCGCGCAGCGGCGATGGGGTAGGCGCCGTGGTGCTGGCCTTTACCGCCCTGGACCTGGATGGGTTGGGCCGGGACCTGCCGGGCCTGTCGCCCTGGCTGCTGCGCGCCAATCTGACGCTCGATTTGCTGGCCGATCAGGGGCGGTGGCGCGGGGATATATTGCGCGACCTGCGGCTGGTCGGGCGGCTGGGCGGCGGGGTGCTGGGCGATGCGGAACTGTCGGCCACCCTGCCCGGCAGCACGGCCCTGACCCTGAAAGGGGCGGCGGATTTCAGCGGGGAACAGCCCGTGCTGGGCGCCGATCTGGACCTGAAATCCGACAGCGTGCGCGACACGCTGGCCTGGGCCGGGGTGGGGATGGAGACAGTGCCCCTGGAACGGCTGCGCCAGGCGCGGCTGACGGGGCGGCTGTCGGGCAAGCCGCAGGATATGGCCCTGACGGATGCCAAAGGCAGCGTCGATACGACGGGGTTCAGCGGCGCTGTTACGCTGTCGCGACGTGACCGGACGGGCCTGGGCCTGCGGCTGGATTTGGACCGGCTGGACCTTGACGCCTATCGCACCAAGGAAGCGCCGCCGCTCTGGCCCGTGTTGAAGCCGCTACTGGCGGATATCGACCTGACGCTGGAGGGCAAGGCGGCGCAGCTGGTGGTCGCGGGCCTGCCCATTGAGGGGCTGGTGCTGGATGCCGGCTGGACCGGCGGGGCGCTGACCCTGCGCGATGGCGCGGCGGACGGCGTGGCCGGGATCAAGGTGAAGGCCAGCGGCCATTTGTCGGACAAGGAGGGGGAGGCATCGCACCTGACCCTGACGGGATCGGGTACGACGCTGGCCCCGCTGCTGCGCGCCCTGGGCCGGCCTGATCCGGTGCTGGCCGAACGGTTGGGGCCTGTTGCAGTGGAGGCACGGCTGGTCGGCGATGCCGCCAAACTGTCGGTCGATATCCGCGCCGATGCCCTGGGCGGCACGACGCAACTGGGCGGCAGCATCGGCAACCCCACGGCGCGACAGGATGCGCAGCTGGATGTGAAGCTGCGCAGCACGCTTCCCGACAGTGCCAATCTGCTGCGCCTGCTGATGCCCGATTGGCGGCCGGCGGGGGCGCTGGGTCCGCTGGACCTTTATGCCGGCATCACGGGGCCGCTGTCGGGCACGTTGGTGCTGGACGGGGTGACGGGGCAGTTTGCGGGACACAATGTGAACGGTGCGCTGACCTGGGTGCCGGCGCCGGCGGACGGCTCTGCGGCGGCGCGGCTGGATGGCAAACTGTCGCTGTCGGTGCTGGATGCCGATCTGGTGATCCCGGCCCTGACGCGCGATGGCGACAGTAGGGAGTTGGGCTGGGACCTGGGCTGGACCCGCCGTCTGAATGGCAAGCTGGATGTGAGCGTGCCGCAACTGACCCTGGGCGGGGAGAAGCTGGGCAATGTCAGCCTGCCGCTGATCATTGGCAATGGCCTGATCCGGGTGGAGGGTGCGGCGGGCCGCTGGCAGGGCGGCGATGTCACCCTGACCGGTGCCCTGGAACAGACGGAACGATCTGGGCTGGCCACGGATGAGGAGCCGGGTCCGGTGCCCCTGTCGGGATCGGTCAATCTGGCCATCAAGGATGCGGTGACGCCCGGCTGGCTGGCTGGCCCGTCGCTGGGCATTGGCGGGGGGCGGTTCGACCTGTCGCTGACGGGCACGGGGGCCGGCCCCACGCCGCGCGCGCTCCTGTCCGCCCTGGCCGGGGAAGGCCAGGCCAGCCTGCGGGATGGCTCCATCACAGGGCTGGATCTGGCGCTGGTGGGCAAGAAACTGTCCGAAGGCGGGCCGAAGGGGCCGACACAGCTGCGCACCGCCCTGCGCGCCAAGGGGGTAACGGGTTTCGACAGCCTGTCACTGTCCTTCACCCTGGCCGACAAGGTGGCGGCATTGAGCGGGATTGAGGCGGCGGGGCCGGCGGGGCGGATAACGGGGGCCGGTCGCTGGTCCTGGGCCAAGCGCACGCTGGATCTGGGCCTGACGGTCACGCCGGCCAGCCCGGCGGACGCGCCGCCCATGGCCATCAACCTGACCGGGCCGGACCAGTCCAGCGTCCGCACCCTGGACGTGGCCGCCGCCGATGCCTGGCTGGGCAAGCGGGAGGCGGAAAGGCTGACCAAACAGGCCGCCGCAGCCGAAGCGGCAGAAGCCGCCAAGGCCAAGGCGGCGGAGGCGGCAAAGCCCAAGCCCCCTGCCCCGGCGGCACCCAAGCCGCAGCCGGCACCGCCGCAGAAGCCGGCGGCCAAGCCGGAAAAAGAGGGAACCGTGCAGGGAATCCTCGACCGGTTGAAAGGGAACCCTTGATTTGGAAGTCGAATGGGTATTCAAGTCCTAACCGACGGAACCATGAGCGCAGCAGGGAGTGAGTGCCATCATGTTGAAGGGTAAGGTTGCCATCATCACCGGCTCCACCAGCGGCATCGGCCTGGGTGTTGCGCGCAAGCTGGCAGCGGCGGGTGCCGATATCGTGCTGAACGGCTTTGGTGATGCGGCGGAGATCGAGGCGGTGCGCAGCGGCATCGAGACCGATTTCGGCGTCAAGGCCCGCTATTCCGCCGCCGACATGACCAAGCCGGACCAGATCAAGGCCATGGTGGATGAGACGGTGGCGACGCTGGGCTCCGTCGATATCCTAGTCAATAATGCCGGTATCCAGCATACGGCGCCGGTCACGGAATTCCCCGTTGAACGCTGGGACAGCGTCATCGCCATCAATCTGTCGGCGGTGTTCCACGGCATCCAGGCCGCCTTGCCGCATATGCAGGCCAAGGGCTGGGGCCGCATCATCAACATCGCGTCGGTGCATGGGCTGGTGGCCAGCGTCAACAAGGCGGCCTATGTCGCGGCCAAGCATGGCGTCATCGGCCTGACCAAGGTGGTGGCGCTGGAGAATGCCGAAAGCGCCATCACCTGCAACGCCATCTGCCCCGGCTGGGTGCTTACGCCGCTGGTGCAGAAGCAGATCGACGCCCTTGCCGCACGCGAGGGGATCAGCGAGACGGAAGCCAAGGTGAAACTGCTGTCGGAAAAGCAGCCGTCCAAGCAGTTCACGACGCCCGAGGAACTGGGCGATCTGGCTGTCTTCCTGTCGTCCCCCGCCGCCGCCAACATCAAGGGTGCCGCCATGACCGTGGATGGCGGCTGGTCGGCGCAGTAACTATCCCTTACGTTGTCTGTTCCTGTCTTCCTCCAGTTAAAGTTCATCATGACCCGATCCAAATCCGTTGTTCGCCCCCGTATCGGTCTTGCGTTGCAGGGGGGTGGGTCGCATGGGGCCTTTACCTGGGGGGTGCTGGACCGGCTGCTGGAACTGGATCGGCTGGAGGTGGAGGCCATCTCCGGCACCTCCGCCGGGGCCATGAACGGTGCCCTGATGGCCTATGGCTGGCTGACGGGCGGTCCGCAGGCGGCGCGCGATCTGCTGTACCGGTTCTGGCGGCGCGTCGCCAAGGCCAACGCCTTCGGCCCACTGTCGCCATCCTTCCTGACGCAACTGACGGGCAATCCCAATGTGGAGGCGCACCCGGTCTATGCCGGGTTTGACCTGATGATCCGCATGATGTCGCCCTATCAGTTCAACCCGCTGGGGCTGAACCCGCTGGCCGATGTCCTGGAAGGGCTGATCGATTTCAAGGTGCTGCGCGAGGCGGCGGAGATGCGCCTGTTCGTCAGCGCGACCAACGTGGCGCGCGGGCGCATGCGGCTGTTCCAGGGCAAGGACCTGTCGGTGGATTGCCTGCTGGCCGCCGCCTGCCTGCCCTTCCTGTTTCAGGCGGTGCGGATTGAGGATGAGCATTACTGGGACGGGGGCTATATGGGCAATCCCGTGCTGGACCCGTTGATCAAGCAGTGCCGGACCAACGATATCCTGATCGTGCAGGTCACGCCCATCGAACGGCCCGACGTGCCCAAGGCCCCGACCGCCATTGTCGACCGCATGAATGAGGTCAGCTTCAATTCCATCTTCCTGCGGGAATTGCGCTCGATCGAGTTGGTGAACCGGCTGCTGGCCAAGGGGGCGATGACGGAAGAAGCCTCTGGCATGCGGTCCATCCATCTGCACCGGATCGAGGCGGAGGAACGGATGGGCCATCTGGGCGTGTCCAGCAAGCTGAATGCCGATTGGGGCTTTCTGTCCGACCTGCGCGACACGGGCCGGGCGGCGGCCGATGAATGGCTGGCCCGGCATGAGAAGGATTTGGGCAAGCGCAGCAGCTTTGAGACGGGGCCGCTATTCGTGTGAGGTAGCGTTTCGTCGCATGCGCTTTGCTTATGCGACCTACGACAGTAACAAGCCTGCTTCGTAGGTCGCATAAGCGGACCGCATGCGACAAGCAAATCCCTGTGACGGCCATCACAGGCCGATACAGTTGCCCCCTATGTCGGACATGACAAACATGCTATAGCGGCGCTTCCTCAGCATCCAAACACAACAAGGCTGCAATGGCTTGGATATCAAACGACCCCGAACGGGGTTTTTTCGGGCATCCGCGTGGTCTGGCGCCCCTGTTCTTTGCCGAGATGTGGGAACGCTTCTCCTTCTACGGCATGCGGGCACTTCTGACCCTCTATCTGGTCAAGCATTTCCTCTATAGCGACGGGACCGCCGGCTTCATCTATGCCAGCTACGCCTCCCTGAACTATGCGATGCCAGTGATCGGCGGCCTGATCGCCGACCGTTATCTGGGCAGCCGCAAGGCGGTTATGCTGGGCGCCATCCTGCTGGTCTGCGGCCATATCGGCATGGCCTTCGAAGGCGCGCCCGCCCAGGTGATCGACGGTGTCGTGGTACGTCAGTCGCCCTATGACCAGATCATGTTCCTGTCGCTGGCCTTCATCATCACCGGCGTCGGCTTCCTGAAGTCGAACATCTCGACCATGGTCGGCAAGCTGTATGGCAGCAAGGATGACCCGCGCCGTGACCCCGGCTACACGATCTTCTACATGGGCGTGAACCTGGGCTCGTTCTTCTCCACCATCGCCTGCGGTTACCTGGGCGAGACCTATGGCTGGAAATACGGCTTCGGTCTGGCCGGCATCGGCATGGTATTCGGCCTGATCGTGTTTGCGCGCGGCACCAAGTGGTACCGCAACTCCGAAGCGCCCGATCCGGTGAAGCTGACCAAGCCGCGCGCCTTCGGCCTGTCGCTGGAATGGATGATCTATATCGCTGCTGTCGTCGGCGTGATCATCAACTGGCAGCTGGTGCAGAACCATCACGTCGTCGGCTCCCTGCTGCTGTCCGTCGTGGCGCTGGTTGTGGTCGGCCTGATCTGGTTCTCCATCACCCAGTGCACGAAGATCGAGCGCGAGCGTCTGATCGCCATGATGCTCATGATCTCTCTGTCGGTGGTGTTCTGGACCCTGTTTGAACAGGCTGGCACCTCGCTGACCCTGTTCGCTGACCGCAATTCCGACCGTTCACTGTTCGGCCTGATCATTCCGGCCTCGGTGGTGCAGGTCTTCAACCCGATGTTCATCGTGTTGCTGGGCCCACTGTTCAGTTGGGGATGGGTGGCACTGGCCCGCAAGGGGCTGGAGCCGTCGACCCCGATGAAGTTCGGTCTGGCCATCATCCAGGTAGCGCTTGGCTTCGGCGCGCTGGTCGTCGGTGGCGCCGTCGTGGGTGAAGATGCGCAGACCGGCCTGATCTGGCTGGTGCTGGCCTATCTGCTGCACACGACCGGTGAGCTGTGCCTGTCGCCCGTCGGCCTGTCCATGATCAGCCGCCTGTCGGTGGCCCGCATCACGGCCATGATGATGGGTGTCTGGTTCCTGTCGTCGGCTGGCGCGCATTATCTGGCCGGCTTCATCGCAGATGCCGCCAGCGCGAGCGCGGAGGGCGGGGCCGTCCTGTCGCCGCAGGAAAGCCTGAAGGTCTATACGGGCGTGTTCTACGACCTGCTGATCTGGGCTGGTGGCATCGGCGTTGCCGTCTGCATCGCCTCTCCGCTGATCCGCAAGCTGATGCACACGGACGCGGCCGACATGCACACGGTGGAAAAGGGCAGCAAGGCTGCCTGATCTCGTCCGGCATGTTTGATAAGTGAAGGGGCCGTCCGGGGTGATCCGGGCGGCCCTTTTGTTTTATACAATTCCTCAGTCGCCGACCTCCAACGGTCAGAACTTTGACCGTTGGTTTTATCCCCGCAAACTGGCCAGCAGGGCATGGTCCGTCATGTCGAACCCGATGGGTGTGACGCTGATTTCCCGGCGGCGGAGCGCACCGATATCGGTATCATCCGCGCCCTGCCCCGGATGGCGGCGGATAGACAGCCAGTGATAGGGGAAGCCGCGCGTATCCTCCCGGCTTTCCACACCCATCACCATGCTGCCCGGCGGGGCCTGGCGCGTGACGCTGACGCCTGTCACCTCTTCCGGGTCCACATCCGGAAAGTTCACGTTCAGCACGCTGGCGGGGGCGGTGCCGAAGCGACGCACGATGGCTTCCAGGCCGGATATGGCCGTCTTCCAGCGCACATTTCTGCGGTCGCGCCAGGCCTGGCTGACGGCATAGGCCGGAACCCCGCATAGCCGCGCCATGATGGCGGCGCTGACGGTCCCGGAATAGCCGACCTCCTCCCCGATATTGGCCCCCCGGTTGATGCCGGAAAACACGATGTCGGGCGGATTGTCCTTCAGGATGTGGCTAAGCCCGATCACGACACAGTCGCTGGGCGTGCCGGTGACGGCAAAGCGGCGGGGGCCACGTTCCAGGACGCGCAGGGGGCCATGCAGGCTGATGGCGCGCGACACGCCCGACTGGTCATGTTCGGGGGCCACCACCCAGACCTCCGCCGCCAGCGGTGTCACCGCCTCGATCAACGCCGCCATGCCCGGCGCGTCGATCCCATCATCATTGGTCAGCAGCGCACGGGTGAACAGGGGGGCGGTCGGGGCTTGCATGGCGGGTCCGGACATGGTGGTTAGAGGCAACGCCCATTCAAATCGAACAAGCGTTTGAAGTCGAGCACGAACAGGACCGGAAGACCATGGAAGAACGCCTGCCCACCCATCTGTTCGTGCAAAGCCATCTCTGGCGGCTGTCGGCGGCGGGCGTGCCCACCTATGTGCTGCGCAAGGGAGAGCGGGAAAGCGGGCTGATCTTGTTGAAGATCACAGTGCCGTTCCAGGGCAGCCGCATGTTCAGCCAGGGCCGCGACATCAATGGCAAGCTGGGCTGGCAGCCGGGGGCCAATGGCGAGATGATCGACGAAATGGCCGCACGGGAATTCGTGGAACGCCATGTAAAGCGCGATCCCGACCTCTGGGTGATCGAGGTGGAAACGCGCGATGGCAGCAATCCGTTTCACGAGAATTGAGCTGTTTTCGGTTGACCGGAAACAGCGCCGGCGGCGACTGCCGCCGCGCGGCACGTGCCGCGAAAGCCAAGCTGCGGATGCAGCGCCGGCGATTGAGGAACAGATAGCTTTAACCTGACGCAACCCTGCCCCCCGCGCGCTTTTTCTTGCGGGGACAGAAAATTTCGTGAATTCAGGCGCGGAATCCTGATCGAACCCCAGACATTGGTTCCGCAACCCATGAAACACCCTGCCTACCGCTACGCCCGTATTCTGTCCGCGACGACCGCCCTTCTGGCCCTGTCGCTTCCCGCCATGGCAGAAACGGCGCTTGACGAGATTGTCGTCACCGCCACCCGCCGCGCCACCGCCATCCGCGATGTCCCGGCCAGCGTGTCCCGCGTGGACCGCAATGATTTTGAGGCCAAGGCAACCCGTTTCATCGGGGAAGAATTGCGCGGCCTGCCCGGACTGGTCGTCAAGACCAACGACCAGGGCACCTACACCGACATCACCATCCGCGGCGTGCCCAACCGGGTGCATAACGACACCATCACGGTCCTGATGGACGGCGTGCCCTTCGTCACGGGCGATGATGAGGTGGACCTGGAACAACTGCCCTTCGGCGTTGTCGGACAGGTCGATGTGGTACGCGGGCCCACCAGCGCCCTTTATGGCCGTGGCGCCATTGCCGGCACCATCAATTACATCACGCGTGAGGTCACCGACGAGCCGCTGTCCCAGGCACAGGCCGGCTACGGCTCTCACGACTGGTGGAACGCCGCCGCCATGGTGCAGCGGGCCACGGGCGATGTCGGCGCCATCCTGATCTCCGCCCAGGCGCAGGGGGCGGATGGCTGGCGCGACCGTACCGACCGGGAGGAACAGACCCTGTTCGTGAAACAGCGTCTGGACCTGACTGAGGCGACGACCCTGAACCTGACCGGCACCTATGTGAACACCGAACAGGGGCTGGCAGGCGAATTGCCGACCGACGCGAACGGCATCCCCGTCGCCCTGCCCGGTGGCCGCAAAGGCAACTGGAACCAGGATGGCGCCGGTTTTGACAAGCGGATGTGGACGGGCACGGCAATGCTGTCCAGCGCGGTGACGGATGATGTCACCAGCACCACCCGCCTGCACGCCCGCCACGCCAACACCGCTGGCCGCCAAGGGTTTTTCAATCCGTATGACCCGGCCAGCGGTACCGTGAATTTCACCGGCTTCCGCGTGGATGGCAGCACCGACACCTATTTTGCCGAACAGCAGGTGGATGCGCGCCTGGATGATACGTGGCGCGTTCTGGCCGGTGTGTCGGCAGAGCAGGTGGAGGCCCACCATATCGAAACCTGGACCGGGGAGTTCGATTTCGGCCCCCGTTTCTATACCCAGCGTCGCAATGCCCAGACCGGCGCGCATGTCGATGCCAATATCTGGCAGTCGGATTACCTGCTGAACGCCAATGCGCGCAACCGCACCCAGGCCGCGTTCGCGCAGGTTGATGGTGATTGGGGCGATGTGGTGGCCAGTATCGGCGCGCGGCTGGATCGGTTTCAGCGCAAGGTGCATTACGGCCCGTCGGGCAGTGGCTATGGCCCCGACCCGGAGGTCACCGTCAAGGACAGCGACAGCCATATCAGCCCCAAGGCATCGCTGCGCTGGCGGGTCAGTGATCTGGTCACGGCCTATGCCGCGTTTGGCGAGGGGTTCAGCCCCGGCTTCGGTCCCATCTGGTCCTTCCGCAACCGCAACAAGGACCTGAACCCCGAAATCGCCCGCAATATTGAAGGGGGATTGAAGGGCCAGACGGCGGATGGGCGCTTCACCGCCAGCATCACCGCCTATCAGCTTCGCCGCTCCGACCTTCTACAGCTTCTGCCTGTCGGCGGGTCTGCCCGGACCATCAATAATGGTCGGCAGCGGTCGCGCGGGGTGGAGGTGGAGGCATCCGCCGATCTGGGCAATGGTACGGCGCTGAACCTGACTTATGGCTTTACCGAAGCCATCTGGACAGAGAACGCCTTTCTGGAGCCGGACACCAACCGGCCCTTCGATTTCACCGGCAAGGATGTGGCGGGTGTGCCCCGGCATGCCGGGCGGGTGGAGATTGTACAGGCTGTGCCGGATGTCCCCGTCACCCTGCGCGCCTGGGCCGATATCTCCGGCGATTACGCCTATGACGGCGCCAACAGCCGCAAGGCCGGCGGCTATATGCTGGCCAATGCCGCCATCACCTGGGCGGCGCTGGATGGGCTGGATCTGACCCTCACGGGGCGCAACCTGTTCGACCGCAAGGTCAACAATGTTGTTGCCAATAATGACGGTCCCTTTGCCTATTTCCCGCAGCCGCCGCGGGAATGGGTGCTGACGGGGACTGTAAGGTTCTGACGAAGAGTAGCAGAGCGGGCCGAGACGACCGGCCCGCTCTCCATACAAACCCTGACACCGGTGACAATTTGCGACATGATCCCACTAGGAAACCGGTGTCATGTGTGATTTACTCGGGGCTTGAGAGATGGCCGGCAGAGCCATCCATGGAGCGAAGCCCGGAGACGTTCGAATGACCATCGCCGCTTTCAAGCGTGCCCTGATCTGTGCCTGCCTGCCGCTGATGCTGGCCCTGCCCGGCCATGCCCAGCCCGCCACCAGCAGTCCCGCCGCGCAGGAGGCCGTTCAGGCCCCCAGCCGCGCGGAAATCCTGGCGACCATGAAGCGGGCGGCCACGTTCATGATGGATGAGGCTGCCGTCAATGGCGGTTATGTCTGGCAATATCTGCCGGACTTTTCCCGCCGCTGGGGTGAGTTGGAAGCCAACAAAACCATGATCTGGGTGCAGCCACCGGGCACGCCCACCATGGGACACCTGTTCCTGGACGCTTGGCACGCCACGGGTGATGGCTGGTACCTGGATGCCGCCATGAAGACGGCAGACGCGCTGATCAAGGGGCAGTTGGACAGCGGCGGCTGGAACTATGTCATCGATACGGCCGGCGAGGACTCGCTCAAGCGCTGGTACGACACCTATGGCAAGAATGCCTGGCGGATGGAGGAATTCCACCATTATTACGGCAACGGCACCTTTGACGATGCCGGCACCGCCGAGGCGACACAGTTCCTGCTGCGCCTGTACCTGGAGAAGAAGGACAAGGGCATCAAGAAGGCGCTGGACAAGGCGCTGGGCTTCATTCTGAACGCCCAATATCCCAATGGCGGCTGGCCACAGCGTTTCCCCCTGGTCAAGGATGGCGGCCTGCATGGCAAGCCGGACTATACCGGCTACATCACCTTCAATGATGATGTGTCGGGCGAAAATCTGGAGGTGCTGGTCTTCGCCTATCAGGTGCTGGGCGATAAAAAGCTGATCGACCCGATCCGCCGTGGCATGGATATCTTCATCGCCACGCAGCAGCCGCAGCCGCAGCCCGCCTGGGGCCTGCAGCACCGCACCACCGACCTGAAGCCAACCGGTGCCCGCACCTATGAGCCGGAAGCCTTCGCCACCCATACGACGGCCAACAATATCAAGCAGTTACTGAACTTCTACCGCCTGACCGGCGATGCGAAATATCTGGCACGGGTGCCGGAGGCGCTGGATTGGCTGGATAAGGTGCAGTCACCGCCCAGCCTGCGCACCCAGGGCCGCACGCACCCGACCTTCCTGGCAGTTGGCACCGATAAGCCGCTATATCTGCATCGGCGCGGGTCGAACGTGGTCAATGGTGAATATTACACCAGCGACAGCCCGAATGAGGTGATCGCCCATTACGGGTCCTTCCGGACAATCGATACGCAGACATTACGGGCCGAGTATCAGAAGCTGGCGGCCATGAAGGGCGAAGAAATTTCCAAGGGCTCGCCCATGCTGGCCAAGCCCGGCACCTACAAACTGCCCCGCTATTTCACGCTGCGCGATGTCGATGTCTTTGACATGATGAAGACGGACAATGCCGAGAAGGTGGCGGGTGCCGATAAGCTGGCCGATCTGATCCGGGGCCTGAACCCGCGCGGATACTGGCCGGTGAAGCTGACCGCCGTATCGAACCCGTATATCGGCGACGGGCCGGCCACGCCGACGGGGGGTGAATACCGGGCGACGCGCGTGGGCGACCTGTATGACACCTCCCCCTACAATGCCGATTACCCGGTGGAAGGCATCTCCACCGCCGCGTTCGTCAAGAATATGGGCGAACTGATCAAGGCGCTGGGCCAGTAAGGGCCGGCGTCAGATATCCAGATCCACCTGATGGCTGTCCGGGGTGACGGCCATCAGGGCGTGGATATAGTTGGAAATCTTGGTGGCCCGTTCGCTGTGCAAACCCAACAGGATTTGCATCTGCTGCGCCAGTTGTACCGCATCGACCCCATCGCTGACCGCCGCAAGGGCCGCAGCTTCTGCCTGTATCTCTTCCTCCGCCGTCATGGCGGCCAGGGTCTGATCGGGCGTTGGCGGCGGCGGTGGCGGGTGGTCTGGCGCGTGATCGGGCTGCCGGTCGGCGAAGCGGCCCAGATTGTTGCGGATACGCTGCTTCTGCGGCGTGGTCAGGTCGGGCAGGCTTTCGACCTCGTCCATCACCAGATCAATCAGGCGATGGCGAAGGCTGCGTCCTTCCCGTCCCTTTTCCTCCCGCCGCGGCCGTTCCTCAATCCGGTTGACGCCCAGAACATGCCGATCCTTCGACGGCGGCGTCACCGGCGTGGGCAGTCGCTGCAAAGGGGGCGTATAGAAAGCCATGCGCCAGCTTACCACGCCGTATCCGATTGGAAATGCGCTGGTTTCTGGCGTTTCGGGGCCTCAGTTGCCCGCGTGGCGCATGATGGTTACGGACGGCGTACCCCAAAGGCGGGATGCAGCAGCCGGTCCCCAGGCTTTATCCCCAGCTTGGCCGACAGCCCGCCATTCAGTTCCAGCACCGCCAGCGCCGGCCCGGCGGACGGCAGCGGGGTGAGGTCCAGGGGCTTGCCATGCTGGATGTTCAGGATATAGCCGTTGGCATCGATGAAGATAATATCCAGCGGGATCAAGGTGTTCTTCATCCAGAAGGACAGTTTGCTTTCCTGATCATTCAGGAACAGCATCCCCTTCTCATCCGCCATCTTCTCTACGAACATCAGGCCGATGGCCTGCTGCTGCGGGGTCAGGGCCAGATCGACATTGAAGCTGTGGCGCTGCCCACCCTTGGTTTCAATCACCAGATTGTCGCGGTTCAGGCCCGATTGCGGCCCCATCTGGGCGGCGGCATCGGGCATGGCGGCGGGCAGAATGATGGGGGACAGGGACAGCAGCAGGGCAAGGGCCAGACGGCGCAGCAGCATGATGGTTCCCGGCGCGGGGTTAAGATAGGTTCTATCTTACCATAGGTCGCGGACGGATGCTGCGGCCTGCCGCACCATGTCGCGGATCGGCCCCTCATGCGGCGGATCGACCAGCGTTTCCATCCAGCGGCGGGGCGGATTGCGCCCTTCCCGCCGTTCCCAGGTCAGGGATTTCAGCACGTCCGAAGCCGCCGGGGTCAGCGGTGCCTCCAACGGGTCGATCCCGTTCAGCACGGCCCAGATGCCGGCCCAGGCACGACCCACCGACCAGGGATTATAACCGCCGCCACCCACCACGATGGTTCGCGGGGCCAGCCCAACCAGATCACCTACCGCGCGCCACAGCGCGCGGTTGGACAGGGACAGGCGCGACAGGGGATCATCGGCCAAGGCGTCGGCCCCTGTCTGGATCATCATGGCCTGCGGGCGGAAAGCGACAGCCAGCGGGATGATCGCTTCCTCCACCACATGGCGGAATTCATCATCATTCACGCCGGGGGGCAGCGGGATATTGCGGGCCATGCCACCGGCCCGGTCATCCAGCTTGCCCGTGTGCGGCCAGCGCCCTTCCTCATGCGTGGAAATGGTCAGAACGCGTTCATCATCATGGAAGGCATCCTGCACGCCATCGCCATGATGGGCGTCGAGATCGACATAGAGGATGCGGTCCAGCCCCTGATCCAGCAGCGCCATGATGCCCAGGACAGGCGCATTGAAGAAGCAGAAGCCGCTGGCGCGGGCCGGGCGGGCATGGTGCGTGCCGCTGGCCGGGGAATGCACGACACCCCCGTCCCGCACCAGATCTGCTGCCAGGATGGCGGCACCGGCGGCGATGGCGGGACGGCGATACATTTCCGGGAAGACGGGATTTTCCAGCTTGCCCAGCGCATAGCGCAGGGCCGTATCCAGATCGACCTTCTGGTCCCGCTCTGCCCGCTGCACCGCCGCGATATAGTCGCGGTCATGGAAACGGGCCAGTTGTTCTGCCGTCGCCATCGGGCTGTCGAGATAGACGGCATCATCCAGCCAGCCCATGGCGCGGGCCAGATCGGTTGCCACCGACACGCGCGGAATGGAAAGCGGGTGTTTCTTGCCGTAACTGGAATGGCGATAGATTTCACCGCCCAGATAAAGCGGGCGTAGCGTGGCGACGGATGAGAGGAGCGGGGCGGCGCTGTCGGGCATGATGAATGCAACTTATGTTGCGCCGCCGCATGGCACAAGAGGCGGAATATTATTTCACGGCCTCATGGTCGTACGAAAAGACCCGCGCCAGTTTCCAGCCGTCGGCCTCTAGTCGCCAGAACTGGCTGAACTTGGCCCTTCCCACCAGCTTTTCCGGCCCATTTCCTTGCCGCTCATAGAAGACATGCTCGCCTTGCTGGAACACACCGACGCCGGCAATCGGGTGCAGGGTCATGCTGCCCGCCACCAGTTCGCGCCGCGACCGCCAGGCGTCGGGCGCCTTACGCCCCTCACACTGTTTGGTGTAGAGCTTGACCATGTCGGCGCCCGAGCGTGCGACTTCCCCGTCCTTGTCGTGATACATCTCGAAATCGGCGGTCAGCAAGGCGGCGGCCCGCGCGGGGTCGCATTTCTCAAAGAACAGGTCGAAGAATTCGGCATCGACCTTTTCAATGGTCGCGCGCAGGGCCGCACCTTCGGGCAAGGATGCCGCCGAAGCCGGAAATGACAGGCCCGCAAGCATGGCGGCTATCAGCAAGGTGCGGTGCATCGGAACGGTCTCCACAATCGATGGACCTTCACTCAACCGCATCCGGTTCGCACGGCCAAGGGCCGACCAGGGGGATCGTCAGGGTTCCAATCATTTCCTTGCGGCCCCCGCGGTGCTTTGCCATAACCAACCCACCTCACTGGGGGGAGCCGATGGTCGGCTGAGAGGTCCTGTACGGGACGACCCCTGGAACCTGATCCGGCTGATACCGGCGTAGGGACAGTGATCCATGAATGATGTTCCGGGGCCTGCTGCGGCCCTGCCCGCCCCCGCCATCCAGGTTTGCGACGCCGCCATCGGCTTTGGCGGGCGTCTGTTGTTCAGCGCGCTGTCGATGCAGGCACCGGGGGGCATGACCACCTGCCTGCTGGGTGCCAGCGGGGTTGGCAAGTCCAGCCTGCTGCGCCTGATCGCCGGGCTTTTGGCCGGTACGGGTAGCGTCACCGCCGATGATGGCAAACCGCTGTCCGGTCGCATCGCCTGGATGGGGCAGCAGGATCTGCTGCTGCCCTGGGCCAGCGTGCTGGAGAATGTGACGCTGGGCGTCAAGCTGCGCGGGGGCCGGGTCGGCGCCACGGAGCGGGCGCGGGCCATGGCCCTGCTGAACAATGTCGGCCTGGGGGACCGCGCGGGCGACCGCCCCGATGCCCTGTCGGGTGGCATGCGGCAACGCGCGGCCCTGGCCCGCACCCTGTTCGAGGACCGGCCCATCGTCCTGATGGATGAGCCTTTTTCAGCGCTGGACGCCATCACCCGGCTGGATATGCAGGATCTGGCGGCGCGGCTTCTGTGCGGCCGTACCGTCATCATGGTGACGCATGACCCGATGGAGGCGTTGCGCTTGGGTCATCAGGTCCTGGTGTTGACCGGCAGCCCGGCACGGCTGTCCACACCGCTGACCCCGGCTGGCGACACGCCGCGCCCGCCGGATCAACACGCGTTGCTGACGCAGCAGGGTGAATTGCTGTCACGCCTGCGCGGCGGGGAGACGGCGGTATGAAGGCCGGCGGTTTCCTACGCGGTATCGTGACATTTGCGGGGCTGATCCTGGCCTGGGCACTGCTGGTGCGGCTGGCGGACCTGCCGCACTTCATCCTTCCGGGGCCGGAACGGGTGGCGCTGCGTCTGGTCGATGACTGGGCGCTGCTGGCCGAACATGCGGGATACACGCTGCTGGAAATCGTGCTGGGCCTGATCCTGGGCACGGTCTGCGGCGGGCTGGCGGCGCTGGCCCTGACGGCATCCGCCGCGGCCCGGCGCTGGCTGCTGCCGCTGCTGCTGGCCAGTCAGGCGGTGCCGGTCTTTGCCATCGCGCCGCTGCTGGTGCTGTGGCTGGGCTATGGCATGGCGTCCAAGGTGGCGATGGCCACCCTGATCATCTTCTTTCCCGTCACGGCCAGCTTCTTTGACGGGCTGCGCCGCACCGACCCCGGCTGGCTTGATCTGGCCCGCACCATGGGGGCCAGCCCCTGGGCGGTATTGCGCCATATCCGCATGCCGGCGGCATTGCCGGCCCTGGGCTCCGGCCTGCGCATGGCCGCCGCCGTGGCCCCCATCGGGGCGGTGGTAGGGGAATGGGTCGGGGCGTCGGAGGGTTTGGGCTATCTGATGCTGCACGCCACCGCGCGGGTGCAGACCGACCTGACCTTCGCCGCCCTTCTCATTCTGGCGCTGCTGGCCGTCGGCCTGTGGCTGCTGGTCGATCTTACCGTTCGCCGGGTATTGCCCTGGCTGCCTGACAGCGTGATGAGCAAGGAAGAGAGATGATGAAGATGCGTTGGATGCGCGCGGTGGCCGTGGCCGCCGCCATGACGGCCAGTGCGGCAGGCACCCTGCCCGCCCTGGCGCAGGACAAGATGACGGTGCTGCTGGACTGGTTCGTAAACCCGGACCATGGCCCGCTCTATGTCGCGCAGGAAAAGGGCTACTTCAAGGATGAAGGCCTGGCGGTGGAGATGATCGCGCCCGCCGATCCCAACGACCCGCCGCGTCTGGTCGCCGCCGGCCAGGGCGATATCGCCGTCTCCTATCAGCCGCAGCTGCATTTGCAGGTCGATGCCGGTCTGCCGGTGGTCCGCGTCGGCACCCTGGTCGCCACGCCGCTCAACACCGTCATCGTGCTGAAAGACGGGCCGATCAAGTCCATCAAGGATCTGAAGGGCAAGAAGGTCGGCTTCTCCGTCGGCGGGTTCGAGGATGCGCTGCTGGGCGCCATGCTGGAAAAGCACGGCCTGTCGCTGAAAGACATCACCCTGATCAACGTGAATTTCTCCCTGTCGCCGGCCCTGTTCGCGGGTCAGGTGGATGCCATTGTCGGCGGCTACCGCAATTTCGAACTGAACCAGATGGCGATTGAAAAGAAGGAAGGCCGGGCCTTCTTCCCCGAAGAAGAAGGCGTGCCCGCCTATGACGAGCTGGTCTTCATTACTGCTAAGAACAAGGTGAACGACCCACGCATCGGTCGTTTCCTGAACGCCGTGGAACGCGGCACCCAGTTCCTGATCAACCATCCGGACGAGGCCTGGGGCCTGTTCATCAAGGGCCGCAAGGATTTGGATACGGAGCTGAACAAGCGCGCATGGAAGGACAGCATCGCCCGCTTCGCCCACAGCCCCCGCGCGCTGGACAATGCCCGGTATGAGCGTTTCGCGCAGTTCCTGAAGGCGCGCGGCCTGATTAAGACCACGCCGGACGTCGCCACCTACGCGGTTGAGGTAAAGTGAACCGGTCCGCTTGACAGGATCAGGCCGGAACAAGCAGACATGGTGCAGGGCCCTGTCCTGCCGTTCCGGCCGCCGCCCCAGCCTCGAGGTTCCATGATGGTGCAGACCGATCCCCGCCTTCTTTACATCGAGCTGATGAAGAAGTGTCTGACGGGATTGATCTATGAGGACCCCGGCTGCGGCCCCTATGGTCAGCCCTTCAGCCGGTTCCACCGTGAGGTGGGCCATGATTGGCCCCTGAAGGCCCATACGATGATCGGCGAGAAGCGGATGAATAATCTGCGCGACGCCGTCGTCCATGTGGTGCGGGAGAATATCCCCGGCGACCTGATCGAAACGGGTGTGTGGCGCGGTGGTGCCTGCATTTTCATGCGCGCCATCCTGGCCGCCCTGAATGTGACCGACCGCACCGTCTGGGTGGCTGACAGTTTCGAAGGGCTGCCGCCCATCAATGCCGAACAATATCCAGAAGACGCCAAGTACGACGATTTGTCGAAATACGCCGAACTGGCCATCAGCCTGGAAGAGGTGCAGGCCAATTTTCAGAAATACGACCTGCTGGACGATCAGGTAAAGTTCCTGAAGGGCTGGTTCAGGGACACGCTGCCCACCGCCCCCATCGAGAAACTGGCCCTGCTGCGCCTTGACGGCGACATGTATGAATCGACCATGGACGGGTTGACCAACCTGTACCACAAGGTTTCCCCCGGCGGGGTGATCATCGTCGATGATTACAACATCATCCCCGCCTGCAAGCAGGCAGTGCATGATTTCCGTGACGCGCACGGGATCACCGAACATATCCAGCCCATCGATTACTGCGCCGTCTTTTGGATCAAGGCTGGCGAGAAGCAGGGTTGACGGCGCGGACCGGCGGGGGAGTGATTTCCCTTCAGGCACGGATGAAATGAGGGTAAATTGCCCGCTGAACGGGTAAGGTACCCGTGTCACCACGCCTCATGGTTCAAATGACTGGCAATGGCGCCCGCCCCCCGAAACGTCACGATCCGCCGCCCACGCGGTATGGACAAGGCGGGCCGGTGCAGCCAAAAGCAGCCGGGTCACCACCGCATCACGCTCCCCCACCGACCCGGTACAGCACGGCACCGGCAGCGCAATTGAAGGGGGCCGCTCCCAAGAAAGTGCCAGACATGCCAAGAACTCCCGCCTTGGCCCCGCCAATTCAGCTAACGGCTAAGCCCGCACCTGCACGCCCGGCCCATTCAACGCCGTTCGGAACCCGGACCATCCAGAGGGCAGCTTTGGACCCGCCGGCATTCGATCTGCCAGCCTATATAAGGGAATTGCGGCGGGCCATGGCGGATGCAGCGGCGAAGATGGAGGTGCTTCGCGCCGCAATGGCCGCTCCACCGGCAGGATGCCGCTTCGTGTTCCGCGTCCATTTCACCACTCATTCCGTCCTGGATGTCGGCGGCGCCAAGGCCATATGGTCCAAAGCGGTTGAGGATCGATTGCCGAAGATCGTCAAGAAGGACCTGGGCATTCCCGACGGCACGCCATTGAGCCAAATTCCCAGGAGCGTGAAAGACGGCCTAGCTGACCGCGGCATCTACGATAAAAAGCTAGGGACGCTCAGGCTGCCGCCAGCCACTGCTGAACAGATCAGGCAGGCTGTCGGACAAGTCTCGGCTGAAGCCAGAAAGACGGGCATGGCGGCCTCTATCGAAAAGCAGGCAAAAGGCTCTCACGGCTCTCCCTTGATGTCGGTATGTGTAGACAGGCCGACAGCGGGACAACTTGAGTATATCGGCGTCAACGATGCCGTCATGTATGTCTATCTGGTTCGCGAAAACACGCTCATACAAAACACTGCCGTCACATACGAAAGGGAATGGTTTGCCCCCGTGGTTCTGCTATCCAGCAACTTTGTGACAATACTCAGCCGCGAAGAATCGGCACAACTGATTTGAGACCTGCATTAGCCAGTCTCACGGTTCCCAGCGCCGGCTCCTGCACAACCCATCGTTCGGACAACACACCGAGCCTTGGTGGCGTCCAATCGCACCGGCAACACGTCCCCCTTTTGTTCCCATCGGCCACAAACCCTGCTATACCCGCCGCATCCTTGCCGATAGCCGTGAAGCCCCCTTGTCATGAGCATGATCCCCACGCCCGACATCGCCCTTAACCTGGGCCATCCGCGCCGCATGCTGCTGTCCGGCGCGCCGGACGGGCAGGATGCGCGATTGCTGGCGGCCTTGGCCAAACGCGGCGGGTCGGCGGGCCTGCTGCATATCGCCAGCGACGATGCCCGCGCGGCGCGGCTGGCAGAGGTGGTGTCCTTCTTCGCCCCGGACGTGGAGGTGCTGCATTTCCCGGCCTGGGACGTGCTGCCCTATGACCGTATCTCCCCCAATGGGGAGATCGTGGCACAGCGCATCACCACCATGACCCGGCTGCTGCGCCCCAATACCGGCAAGCCGTTCCTGGTGCTGACCACCGTCAATGCGGTGGTGCAGAAGCTTCCCCCCCGTCTTGCCTTCCGTAATGCCAGCTTTGCCGGCAAGGTCGGATCGCGCATCAATGTGGCGGAGCTTCAACGGTTCTTGTCGCAGAACGGCTATATCCGCGCGCAGACGGTGCGGGAACCGGGCGAATTCGCCATCCGGGGCGGCATCATCGACCTGTTCCCGCCCGGCAGTGGGGAGGCGCTGCGCCTGGACCTGTTCGGCGATGATCTGGACGGGGTGCGCAGCTTTGATCCCATGACCCAGCTGACGGTCGATAAGCGCGACGGTTTCCTGCTGACGCCCATGTCGGAAGTGTTCCTGGACGAAATGTCGATCCAGCGCTTCCGCACCGGCTACCGGGAGCATTTCGGGGCCGTCATGGATGACGATCCGCTGTATGAAGCGGTCAGTGCAGCGCGCAAGCATGCGGGCATGGAACATTGGCTGCCCTTGTTCCACAGTTCCATGGAAACCCTGTTCGATTATCTGCCCGATGCGTCGGTGACGCTGGACCCCAATGTCGAGCAGGCGCGCGATGAGCGGCTGGAGCAGATCCAGGATTTCTATAATGCCCGCCGCACCATGGTGGAGGCGGAGAAGAAATCCGGCAATCCGGCCTATAAGCCCATCCCCCCTTCCCTGCTGTTCCTGGATGGTGACACGTTCGACCGGCATCTGGCCGTGCGCGCGGTGGCGCAACTGTCGCCCTTCGCGGCGATTGAGGGGGAGACATCCAACAAGGACATGGTGGATGGCGGCGGGCGCAAGGGCCGCGATTTTGCCGATGCCCGCGTGCAGTCCGGCGTCAATGTCTATGACGTTCTGCGCGAGCATATCGAGGCGCTGACCCGCGACGGCCGCACCCCCGTCATCGCCGGCTACACGACCGGATCCCGCGACCGTCTGCTGTCGGTGCTGAAAGAACATGGGCTGACACGGCTGAAGGCCGTGGATGCCTGGGCCGATCTTCTGACGCTGGACAAGGGGACCGCGGCGCTGATCGTCCTGCCGCTGGACCATGGCTTCACGGCCCCCGGTCTGGCCGTCATCACCGAACAGGATATCCTGGGCGACCGTCTGGTCCGCGCCGGGTCAAAGAAGAAGCGCCGCAACGCCAATTTCATTGCGGAAGCCGCATCGCTGAACCCCGGCGATTTCGTCGTCCATATCGATCATGGCATCGGCAAATATGATGGTCTGGAGACGCTGACCGTTGGCGGCGCCCCGCATGATTGCCTGCGCATCATCTATGATGGTGGCGACAAGCTGTATGTGCCGGTGGAGAATATCGAGGTCCTGTCCCGCTATGGCAGCGAGGAGGCGGGCGCTACGCTGGACAAGCTGGGCGGCGTCGGGTGGCAATCGCGCAAGGCCCGCGTCAAGCGCCGTCTGAAGGATATGGCCGACGCGTTGCTGCGCATCGCCGCCGAACGCGCCCTGCGCCGGGCCGATGCCGTGCCGATCCCTGATGGCGCCTGGGACGAGTTCTGCGCCCGTTTCCCCTATGCGGAGACGGACGACCAGTTGCGGGCCATCGATGATGTGATCGAGGATATGGGATCGGGTAAGCCGATGGACCGCCTGATCTGCGGCGATGTCGGCTTTGGCAAGACGGAGGTGGCGCTGCGTGCCGCCTTCCTGGCCGTCATGGCGGGCCGTCAGGTGGCGGTGGTGGTGCCGACCACCCTGCTGGCGCGGCAGCATTCCCGCACCTTCGAGGCGCGGTTTGCCGGCCTGCCGGTGCGTATCGGCCAATTGTCGCGCATGGTGACCACGAAGGACGCCAACCTGACCAAGCAGGGTGTGTCCGACGGCACCGTCGATATCGTCATCGGCACCCATGCCTTGCTGGGCAAAAGCCTGGATTTCAAGCGCCTGGGCCTGGTCATCGTGGACGAGGAACAGCATTTCGGCGTGAAGCAGAAGGAGCGGCTGAAGGAGCTGCGCACCGATGTGCATGTGCTGACCCTGTCGGCCACGCCGATCCCGCGCACCCTGCAACTGGCCCTGTCGGGTGTGCGCGAATTGTCGGTGATCGCCACACCGCCCGTCGACCGTCTGGCCGTGCGCACCTTCGTCCTGCCCTTCGATCCCGTGGTGATCCGCGAGGCGATCCTGCGCGAACATCACCGGGGCGGGCAGAGCTTCTATGTCTGCCCACGCCTGGAGGATCTGGAGAAGGTGCGCGTCCGGCTGGAAGAACTGGTGCCGGAGGTGAAGCTGATCACCGCCCATGGCCAGATGGCGGCGACGGAGTTGGAGGACGTGATGACGGCCTTCGACGATGGCAAATATGACGTGCTGCTGGCCACCAACATCATTGAAAGCGGTCTGGACATTCCGCGCGCCAACACCATGATCGTCCACCGCGCCGACCTGTTCGGTCTGGCGCAGCTTTACCAGATCCGGGGCCGCGTGGGCCGGTCCAAGGTGCGCGGCTACGCCTATCTGACCTATCAGCCCAAGACGGTCCTGTCAGCCACGGCGCAGCAGCGCCTGCATGTGCTGGAGACGCTGGACAGCCTGGGCGCGGGCTTCCAACTGGCCAGCCACGACATGGATATCCGAGGTGCCGGCAACCTGCTGGGCGAGGAACAGTCGGGCCAGATCCGTGAGGTCGGCGTGGAGCTTTACCAGCAGATGCTGGAAGAGGCGGTGGAGGCGGCGCGCGGTGGCCTGTCCGACCTGCAAGTGGCAGAGGATGCCTGGTCGCCGCAGATCGCGCTGGGCATGCCGGTCCTGATCCCCGAAAGCTATGTCCCCGATCTGGGCGTACGCCTGACCCTCTACCGCCGCCTGTCCGACCTGGACAGCAAGGAGGAGGTGGAGGCGTTTGGCGTGGAATTGATCGACCGGTTCGGCAAGATGCCGCCGGAGGTCGATAATCTGCTGCGCCTGATGGAGATCAAGCGCCTGTGCCGGGAGGCGGGTGTTTCCAATCTGGACGCGGGGCCGAAGGGGGCCACCGTCGGCTTCCGCAATAACAGCTTCAAGAATCCGGCCAAGCTGGTGGAATTCATCCAGAAGCAGGCGGGCACGGCCAAGCTGCGGCCCACAGACCATAAGCTGGTCTTCCTGCGTCCCTGGGATTCGGACGAAACCCGCATGGCGGGCGCGCGCACCCTGATGCAGGCGCTGGCCCAGATGGCCGCCGGAGAGAGGGTGACGGCCGATCTTCCGCCCCCTCCGCCGCCACCTCCCCCACCCCCGCCGCCAAAACCATTGGTCAAGCGCCCGCCGTTCGGTGCGGCCAAGCGGCGCTGGTGATCGGGGATATGCAAGGAGAAAGGTGGCGGAAGCGGTGGGATTCGAACCCACGGTGAGTTGCCCCACGGCGGTTTTCAAGACCGCTGCCTTAAACCACTCGGCCACACTTCCGTCAGGCACACGCCTAGCCGAAACGCGCGGCAGGGGCAAGTCCCCTGTCGCGTTCGCACGGGAAATCGACATAAAGCCCTGATATGCTGCTAGCATTGCTGACGCAGACGCTTTGCCACGAGACTGTTGGTTAACGTTGCGTTTAGACTTGGTTACGCATAGTGCGCGACAGGTTCGCAGGGAAGGTTGTGCATTCATGGGTGGTGATGACGCGGATGACCTGTTCGCCCCGGAAGATGATGATGCGCTGTTCGGCGCGTCAGAGGGCGTGAACGCCGCGGCCCCTGCCCCCCCGCCGCCTCTGCCGCCCTGGCCCGTCCTGGTCGTTGATGACGATGAGGAGGTGCACATCATGACGCGGCTGGTCCTGTCCAAGCTGCGTTACAAGGACCGCCCGCTTGAACTGCTGACCGCACGGTCGGGGAATGAGGCGGATGATGTCTTCCGCCGGCGCGAGGATATTGCCGTCGCCCTGCTAGACATTGTGATGGAGACGGATGATGCCGGCCTGCGCCTGGCGCGCCGCATCCGTGAGGAGTTTGCCAATACCGATACGCGCCTGATTCTGCGCACCGGTCAGCCGGGCCAGGCCCCCGTGCGGGATGTTATCGTCAATTATGACATCAACGACTATAAGTCGAAGACCGAGCTGACCTCGGAAAAGCTGTTCATCACCATCATCACGGGCCTGCGGTCCTATGACAATATCCGCAGCGCCCGCATGGCCGAAAGCGCGTCGAAGCTGAAATCCAGCTTCCTGGCAGCCATGAGCCATGAAATTCGCACGCCCATGAACGGGGTGCTGGGTATGCTGGAACTGCTGGGCCATACGCCGCTGGATGCCGATCAGCGCGACATGCTGCTGACGGCGCAGGATTCGGCGGGCGCCCTGCTGCGCATTATCGACGATATCCTGGATTTCTCGAAGATCGAGGCCGGTCGCATGGATATCGACCGGCATCCGGTCGATATCGGCACCATCATGGAGGGGGTGGCCGACACGCTGGCCCCGGCGGCGCGCAAGAAGGGCCTGTCCTTCGATCTGCATGTCGATCCGGCCATTCCGACCGCGCTGATGGGTGATCCGGTGCGGCTGCGCCAGATCCTGTTCAACCTGACCGGCAATGCCATCAAGTTCACCGAACAGGGCGGTGTCATGGTCCGGGCGGAACGTCACCCCGACGCAGCCCCCGGCGTGGCCCGCATCCGTGTGGCCGTCACCGATACCGGCATCGGCATCGCACCGGATCAGCAGACCAAACTGTTCCAACCCTTTGCCCAGGCGGAAGTATCGACCAGCCGCCGCTTCGGTGGTACCGGCCTGGGCCTGTCCATCAGCCGCCGCCTGATCGAACTGATGAAGGGCCATATCGGGCTGGACAGTGTGCCAGGCCATGGCTCTACCTTCTGGTTCACGCTGGATCTGGAAGTGTCCGATCAGGGGGCATCGGATGCGGCAGGTTCTGCTGATATTGCCGGCCTGCATGTCGCACTCGATATCGCCGAACCGGAACTGGCGCAGACGGTCAGCGCCTATCTGGTGCAGGCGGGTGCGGTGCCCATGGATGCAGGCGCGCCATCGGCGGATCTGGTCATCTGTGCCGGGCGCAGCGGTGCCCCCTGGCCGGTGCCGGAGGGGCCCCTGCCCGCCGTCGTGATTGCCGATGCGGATTCGCGCCGGTCGGGCGACATTCCAGCGGGAACGCAGCTGGTGGCCCGTCCCCTGCGCCGGTCCGCCTTGTTCCGGGCCGTTGCCGTCGCCGCCAACCGGTTGGCCGGCGGCACACCGGTCACCGCTTCCGCACCGCGCGCGGCCGTCGTCGCCCCCAGCCCCGAGGAAGCAGCGGCCCTGGGCCGTCTGATCCTGGTGGCAGAGGATCAGCGCGTGAACCAGATGGTGATCAGCCGCCAGCTGTCGATCCTTGGATTCGCGGTTGAAATCCATGCCGACGGGGCGGCGGCACTGGCAGCCTGGCGTCCGGGCGCGCATGGTCTGCTGCTGACCGACTGCAACATGCCTGTGATGGACGGGTATGAATTGACCGCCGCCATCCGGGCGCGGGAGGCCGAGGACGGATTGCCGCGTCTGCCCATCATCGCCCTGACGGCCAATGCCATGGCGGGTGAGGATCAGCGCTGCATCAATGCCGGCATGGATGATTTCCTGTCCAAGCCGCTGGACCTGACACAGCTGGAACGCTGCCTGTCACGCTGGCTGGGAACAGCGGCGCAGACAGCGGCATCGGCAGCGACCCCGGCGGAAGCCGCAATCTTCGACCCCGCCATGACCATCGATCTGTTCGGCGGCCTGGATGATGATGCGCGCGGGTTCCTGGCGGAGTTCACCAGCTCTCTCCACACCCTGCGGGCAGAGGCGGAGAAGGGCTTTGCCAGCGACGATATGGACGCGGCACGGCGCGGCATTCATGCCCTGGCCGGTGTTGCGAAGAATGGGGGCGCCCCCGCGCTTGGCGCCCTGGCCGATACTATCGAACGCTCCCTAAAGCAGGGGGACTATGCCGATGCGCGCACAAATGCCCTGAAAATACCCGGCATGATTGATCGGGTGGTTGCCGCCATCGACGCCTTGTAGTCAACTAGGGCGGTACGGGGTCGCAAGAACCCGTATGTATGCGCGTCCATGGGGAAAAGTGCGATGGCGGGTTTCAGCAGCTTCAGCCGTATGAATGCCCTGATCGTTGAGGATCAGGCCTTCATCCGGACCGTCGTGTCCCGTATCCTGAAGCAGCTTGAATTCAATCAGATTTTTGAGGCGGATGAAGGAACCGGCGGCCTGACCCTGGCGCTGGAACGCAAGCCCGACGTGATCATCTGCGATATCGAGATGGCGCCCATGGACGGGCTGACCTTCCTGCAGCAATTGCGGCAGAAGGAAGAGTTGGGCCGGCGCACACCCGTCATCTTCCTGACCAACCATGCCCAGAAGGACATGGTGCTGAAGGCCCGTGACCTGGGCGTGAATGCCTTTATCGCCAAACCGGTAACGGTGGTGGGCCTGCGGGAGAAGCTGGCCGTCCTGTTGAGCAACCGGCGATGAATAGTGAACTGAATTTTTGCTGGCAGCGGTTCGACGATTTCGACATCGCCGGCCTCTACGCCATGCTGCGCTTCCGCCAGGATGTATTCATCGTGGAGCAGCAGTCGCCCTATCCCGACCTGGACGGGCTGGACCCGTTTTGTCAGCATCTGCTGATCACCGATCCGGCAGGTGCGCTTGTCGCCTATCTGCGCGCCCGTGGCCCAGATGGCGACAGCCCGGCCTTCATCGGGCGTATCGTGGTGGGGCCGGCGGGGCGCGGCACGGGGCTTGGCAGGCGACTGGTTCAAGAAGGGCTGGACTTCATGGACCGGACTTGGCCGGGGCAACCGATTGAGATTGGCGCGCAGCAGCACCTGGCGGATTTTTATGCCGGTTTCGGTTTTGTCGCCGAAGGACCGCCCTATGATGATGGTGGCATCCCGCATGTGACCATGTGGCGCCGGTAAACAGAACGCCTGGTTGAATTTTCGCGATTTTTATGGTCCGTTCACTATCGAAGATAGAGAACGGGGCGCGGGACGTGCGAATACCGGTACGGCATCTCCTGTTTTACGTGGCGGCCATTGCCGCCGTCGTCACCTTCCTTTGGCTGCAGATGGCGGAAGCCAATCAGCGCCTGGAGGAACAGCGTCAGACGGCGCGCGTCGATGTGACCCGCCGCGTGGAACAGGCTGTGGGTACGGCACTGGATTTCCTGGAATTGATGCATGCGCAGATGGAGGAAGGGCTGGTCAAGGCGGTGTCGGGCGCCCCGCCCTCCCCCCTTCGCCGCGCCTTGCAGACGGGGGACGATGGTTCCTACCATCTGGACAATCCACCCACCCCCTATGAACGGGACCTTGTCGGCAACATGACGGGTCTGGGCGGGCTGGCCAATCGCGGCCCTGCGTTCGAAGCGGAGATGGAGGCGGCCCTTTCGCTGCACACCGCCTTTTCCCAGGCGCAGCGCCGGCTGCCCAATATCCCCTGGGTGTATTACATCTCCGCGAGCCGGTTCAGCTTTGTCTATCCTTATGTCGCGTCGACGGAACTGACCTTCGCGGACAAAGACCTGGAGATGGAGTATTTCCAGGCCTCGCTGCCCGCCAACAACCCATCGGGGGAGCTGTTCTTTTCCAAACTGTATGAGGATGATGGCGGCAAGGGCATGATGGCGACCATCGGCATGCCCGTCTATCAGGGCGAGCGGCATCTGGGCGTGGTCGCCCTGGATATGACGGTCGGCTATCTCTCCTCCCTGCTGGACGGGTTTCCGGCGGGGTTCGGCACGCTGGCGCTGGTGGCGCCCGACGGGCAGGTCATCGGCATCTCGCACGGCGAGGGGCGTCGGCATCCGCCAGAGGCCGCGTTGAAGGCCGCTATCCAGGAGACGATCAGCCGTGACGGTCAGATGCGCCTGGAGAAGGATGGCTGGACCTTCACCAGCCATATCCTGCGCAAATCGCCCTGGCGCATGGTGATGGCGCAGGATGGCACGGGCCATCTGCACGCCGTCATGCGGGAAAGCACGCCACCCATCCTGGTGGCGCTGCTGCTGCTGGGACTGATCGGCGGCATGGAGTTCCGCCGCCGCACCGATGCCCGCATCCGCAAACAGTCCGACATCCTGGCCGCCACGAACCTGGATCTGGCCCGCGCACGGGACGAGGCCGAACAGGCCACCCGTGCCAAATCCACCTTCCTGGCCACCATGAGCCACGAAATCCGCACGCCCATGAATGGCGTGCTGGCCATGGCGGAAATGCTGGCCGATACCCCGCTGAACGAGGATCAGCAGGGCATGGTGAAGGTGGTGCGCGACAGCGGCGGCGCACTGCTGACCATCATCAACGATATCCTGGACTTCTCGAAGATCGAGGCCGGCAAGCTGGATATCGAATGGATCGATACCGACATCCTGTCCCTGGCCGAGGGGGTGGGCGATCTTCTGGCCCGCCGGGCGGAGGAAAAGAGCCTGGCCCTGACCATTGATGTCGATCCTGCCCTACCCCGCCATCTGGTGGCCGATCCCACGCGCCTGCGTCAGGTCCTGCTGAACCTGACCGGCAATGCCATCAAGTTCACCGAACATGGCGGCGTGACCGTCCGTTTGAACCGCATGCCCGATGCGGGCAAAGGCAAGGTCGGTCTGCGGGCGGAGATTGTGGATACGGGCATCGGCCTAACGCCGGAGCAGCAAGCCAAGCTGTTCCAGCCCTTCGCCCAGGCCGACGGGTCAACGGCGCGCCGCTTTGGCGGGACCGGTCTGGGCCTGTCCATTTGCCGCCGTCTGGTGGAACTGATGGGGGGGACCATCGGTGTCACGTCGGAGGCGGGTGAAGGCTCCACCTTCTGGTTCGAGCTGCACCTGGACGAAGGCCAGGCGGATGAAGGGGCGGCGGATGAACCGTCGCTGTGGGGCCTGCGGGTCGCCATCCTGGGCGGTCTTCCGGCAGAACGCGCCAGCCTGACCCGCACCCTGACGGCGCGGGAGGCGGAAATGGTGGAGATGGCGGACGAGGCATCGGCCCTGACGGCATTGCGTCAGGCCGCCGCCGACGGCATGCATTTCCACGCCATCCTGATCGATGCCTATCCGGGCGACGGGGTCGGGCTGGATATCGCCCGCCGGCTGGGGCTGGCGGACGGTACGGGGGGAACGCGCACAGTGCTGATCGCGCCGGTATCGCTGGTTTCCACCCTGTCGGAGGCGGGCCGTGCCAAGGGTATCTTCGCCGCCATCCCCAAGCCTGTGCGACAGGCCCGCCTGATCAAGGTGGTGGCCGCCGCCGATGGCCGCGCCTCCCTGGACATCACCGCCACCACGGGCAGCAGCGAAACCGTCTGGCAGGCGCCGGAGGTGGAGGTGGCGGCGGCCAATGGCGCCCTGGTCCTGGTGGTAGAGGATAATGCCACCAACCAGATCGTCATCCGGCAGGCCATGCGCAAGCTGGGCTTCGCCGCCGAGATCGCGGGCAACGGCCTGGAAGGGCTGACGGCGTGGCGCACGGGCCGGTTCGGAGTGGTCGTCACCGACTGCCACATGCCGGAAATGGACGGGTATGACATGACCCGCGCCATCCGGGTGGATGAGGGTGCCGCCGCCGATGGCCGGCATGTGCCTGTCATCGCGCTTTCCGCCGATGCCGTCAGCGATGCCGCCCAGAAGTGCCGTGATGCCGGCATGGATGATTACCTGACCAAACCCATCGAACTGGCCAAGCTGGAAGCCGCCATCCTGCGCTGGGCGCCGGTGACGGCGGAGATGCGGCGGCGTGTGTCAGCCAAACACGCGCCACCTGTGGCCCCCGCCCCCACCGCACCCGTCGCAAAGGCCGAAACCGATCCCGCCATCTTCGATCCCAACCGGTTGAAGGAAATGTTCGGGCATCTGGATGCCGAGGCCATCGCCCTTCTGGACGAATTCCTAGTACAGGCGGAGGCACGGGCGTCCGCCGTGGAAGAGGCGCTGAACAATGGCGACCTGAAATCCGCCAAGGATGGTTCCCATTCCCTCAAAGGCTCTGCCAATGGCGTGGGTGCCGTTGCGCTGGGTGACCTGTTCGCGCGGATCGAGGCGGCCCTGAAACAGGGGGACGAGGATATGGCTCAGGACCTGCGTTGGAACATCGCGCCGGCCTTTGAGGATCTGCGCCATCAAATCAGACTTGTGAAAGGGTGACGGCACCATGGCCGATGTGGATTTCGCCAAGCTGAAGGTCCTGATCGTCGATGACGATCAGTTCTATCGCGGTATCCTGAAACGGCTGCTGTTTCAGGCGGGCGTGCGCATGATCGCGGAGGCCGAGAATGGCGAGGCGGCCATCGCCTCCATCACGCGCCTGAAACCAGACGCGGTGTTGTGCGATATCGAGATGGAGCCGGTGAACGGCATCGAGGTTTT
The DNA here is from genome assembly GCF_052437035.1 of Niveispirillum sp. Taxonomy (NCBI): domain Bacteria; kingdom Pseudomonadati; phylum Pseudomonadota; class Alphaproteobacteria; order Rhodospirillales; family Azospirillaceae; genus Niveispirillum; species Niveispirillum sp. The sequence goes on along the minus strand of NZ_JBQVOH010000002.1, from coordinate 819,208 downwards.
GCAGCGTATCCGTTCCGTTGATATCAAGCATATCGCCACCACCCCCATCGTGATGGTCACCAGCCACGCCACCAGCGATCTGGTGAAACAGGCGGTGCAATATCAGGCATCTGGCTATCTGGTGAAGCCGGTATCGCTGACCGACATCCAAAAACGTCTGACGGTGGCCATTCAGACGCGACCGGAAGCGTGATTGCCCTTGGCAGAAGGGGGCGGACACACCACATTGCGGGCAAGTTCATGTTCCGACGGGAGAATTGCCCTTATGTCCCTGACCAGGAAGGCCTTGGCCGCCCTTGCCGTCACCCTGCTGACCGGCACCGCCGCCCTTGCCGCACCCAAGGAGTTCACCACCTTTCCGGCGCCCAAGAACCGGCATGATGTGAAGGTGACGGTGGTGGCAGAGGGGCTGGACACGCCCTGGTCCATCGCCTTCATGCCTGATGGTCGCATTCTGGTCACCGAGCGTACGGGCAATCTGCGCGTCGTGAAGGATGGCAAGCTGCTGCCGGAACCGGTTGCCGGCCTGCCGAAGATCGAGGAGTTCAAGCAGGGCGGCCTGATGGATATCGCCCTGGACCCCGATTATGCCCAGAACCGCTACGTCTATCTCTCCTTCATGGAGAAGGCGGAGAAGGGGCCGGACGCCAAGCCGCGCGATCAGGACAAGGGCAACCGCACCGTCATCGCCCGCTTCACCGATGATGGCCCCGCGTTGAAGGACATGAAGGTCCTCTACAAGGGCGCCCTGGTCGATAGCGGCTTCCATTTTGGCAGCCGCTTCGCCTTTGACAATCAAGGCCATATCTATTTCAGCATCGGGGAGCGCGGGTCGCAGGACCGGGCGCAGGACCTGATGGATGCCGCCGGCAAGGTGTTCCGCCTGAACCGCGACGGTACCGTGCCTGCCGACAACCCGTTCGCGGGCCGCAGCGATGCGCTGCCGGAGATTTTCACCTATGGCAACCGCAACCCGCAGGGTCTGGCCACGCAGCCGGGCACTGGCCTGATCTGGGAAAGCGAGCATGGGCCGCAGGGTGGGGATGAGATCAATATCATCCGTCCGGGGACCAATTATGGTTGGCCCGTCATCACCTATGGCAAGACCTACGGCCTGGGCCTGAAGATCGGTGAAGGCACCGAAAAGGCCGGCATGGTGCAACCGGAGCTTTATTTTGTGCCGTCGCTGGCCGTGAATGGCATGACCTTCTATGATGGCGGCTCCCTGCCCTTCTGGCGCGGCGACCTGATTGTCGGGCTTCTGGCCGGCGGCATTGCGCGTCTGGATGTGGAGGGCGAAAAAGTGGTGGCGACCGAACGCCTTCTGGAAAACGAACTGCCGCGCACCCGTGATGTGGCGCAGGGTCCGGATGGACGGCTCTATGCCCTGATCGAAGCACCGGGGACGGATGGCAAGCTGGTCCGTATCGACCGGAAGTAAACGGGATTGACCATTCCTGCGGGGCTGGATAATTTCAGCCCCGCAGTGGCGCTGCTTTCCGGCTCATCGGACCTAAATCTACGCCCCTTTCCGTACCGGTAAACGGGAAACAGGGGACGCACGCCATGACCAATTCCAATCACGACCAGACCGTTTCCACTAATGAAGCCGGCTATAACCGCTGGTCACGCCTTTATGACGCCTATCCCAACCCGACGGTAGCCGCCGACGATCTGGCCTTCCCGCCGTTCTGGGCGCATCTGTTCGGCATGAATGTGCTGGAAATCGGCTGTGGTACGGGACGGCATACGCTGAAGCTGGCCAGGGCCGGCAATCGGGTGACGGGGGTGGACCTGTCACCGGGCATGCTGGAACAGGCGGCACTGAAGCTGGCAGGTTTGCCTGTCACCTTGATACAGGGCGACGTGATGGCCGGGATCGACATTCCCGGTGGGCCGTTCGATGCGGCGCTGACCGCCCTGGTCATCGAACATATCGGTGACCTGGCGGGGTTCTTCGCGCGGGTGAAGGCGCTGCTGAAGCCGGGTGCCGCCTTCTACATCTCTGAAATCCATCCCGACCGCACCGCCACCGGCACCTTCGCCCATTTCAAGGATGAGGATGGGCAGGAGGTGGCGCTGGCCGGATATCCGCACAGTGTGGCGGATGTGGAAACGGCAGCCCATGCCGCCGGCTTGGCGGTAGAGCAAAGCCGCGATGTTCTGGGCAATGATGCCCTGGTGGCGCTGAACCCGAAATGGGAACGCCACCAGGGCCGACCGATGTTGAAGATATGGGTGCTGCGGGGTTGATCAGACCTGCAGCGCCTCCACCAATGGCAAATGGCGCAGCCGCTTGCCCGTAGCCGCCGACAGGGCATTGGCGACCGCCGGGAAGGTGGGCGGCAGGCCGGGTTCGCCGACACCGCCCAGCGCCTCCCCGGAATTGATGAAATGCACGTCGATGACGGGCGGGGCTTCGGAATGGCGCATCAGGCGGTAGCTGTCGAAATTACGCTGTTCGGCGCGGCCATCCTTCACCGTCACCGCCTCATAAAGGCCCGCCGACAGGGCCATGACCACACCCCCCATCATCTGGCTGCGCGCGCCATCGGGCAGGACGACATCGCCGCAATCCAGCACCGTCGTGACCTTATGGATATTCGGCTGTCCGTCGGATACCGACGCTTCCACGACATGGGCTGACAGGGAACCGAAGCTGGCGAAGAAGCCGATGCCCTGGCCATGGCCCTTGGGCAGCTTCTTGCCCCAATCCGACTTGGCGGCCACCAGATCGATCACGGCCAGCGCCCGCTTGTTCCCGGCCAGCAACTGCCGGCGGAAGGCCACCGGGTCCTTGCCGGCAGCAGCGGCCAGTTCGTCAATGAAACATTCCAGGAAGAAGGCATTATGGGTGGCGCCCACGGCCCGCCAGGGGGCCGTTGTCACGCGCACATGCCGACGCGCCCAGTCCAGCTTGAAATTGGGCAGGTTATAGGGAAGGTTCGACAGATCCTGCACGGAGGAACCGTCCAGGTCCGTCTCCTTCACACTGCCGGGGGTAAATTCGGCACGCATAGACGGGCCGGAAATGCGGATGGCCATGCCCGTCACTTCCCCCTTGGCGTCCAGCGACGCGGTCAGGCGGGCCATCTGGGCCGGGCGGTAATAGCCACGGTCGAACTCATCCTCCCGCCGCCAGAAGAACTTGACGGGCGTGCCGGCCAGTTCCTTGGCGACCTGGGCCGCACCAGGGATGCCTTCATCCATCAGGCGCCGGCCAAAGCCGCCACCCAGCATCAGGGTGTTGACCTTCACCGCCTCCGCATCGATACCCAGCGTGCTGGCGGCGGTGCGGCGGGAACGGTCCTGCACCTGGGTCGGCGCCCAGAGTTCCAGCTTGCCATCCTTGAACAGGCCCGTGCAGCTCCACACCTCCATCGGGGCGTGGCAGACATAGGGCACGGCGTAATCGGCGATAACGGTCTTGGCCGCAGATTTCAGGGCCGCAGCCAGATCGCCGCGTTCAGTGGCGGGAATGGCGTTGTCGGCGCCCAACCCCTCGATCATCGCGGCGGTCAGGGCGGCGCTGTTGATGCCATCCTGGGGCGACGGGGCCATGGTGACGGTGACGGCATCCGCACCCTTCATGGCGGCCCAGACACTGTCGGCCACCACGGCCACGCCACCGGTGATCTTCACCACCTTCTTCACGCCCTTGACCTTCAGGGCCGGGGCGGCATCGAAACTGGCAACGTCGCCGTAAAAGACGGGGTTCAGGCGGGCGCAGGCATAGAGCATGCCGGGCAGGCGGAAATCCATGCTGTAGATGGTTTCGCCGCGCACCTTGGGCGGAATGTCCAGGCGGGGGATATCCTTGCCGACATAGCGCCGGGTCTTGGGATCGCGCAGGGTGGGATTATCGGGCGGCGTCAGCTTCGCGGCGTCTTCGGCAACCTCCCCGATCCCCAGACTGCGCTTGGACGGTGCATGCGTCAGGCGGCCATTATCCAGAGTGACGGTGGCGGGATCAACCTGCCAGCGGTTGGCCGCCGCCTGGATCAGGACGGCGCGGGCCTGGGCCGCCCCCTTGCGCAGATGATCGTTCCAGCGGCGCACACCCTGGCTGCCGCCCGACCCCATGGACCCGCCCCAGCGATAGGCATCGGCGGGAATGGCGGTTTCAACCGATACGGCGGCGAAATCCACCCCAACCTCATCGGCGATGATGGCGGCATGGGCCGTGTGCGTGCCCTGCCCCATTTCCGTGGTGGGGGAAATGATGACGACCTTGCCGTCCGGCTTTACAACCAGATGGGCGGTGACCATGCCGGCCTGGGCATTGGCACCGGCAGCAGCAGCACCCAGCGGCGGCGGGGCCGGCGGCGCATTCTGGGCCAGGACCGGCAGGGGCAGCGTGATGGCGACGGCAAGACCGCCCATCCCGGCCAGCAGGGCGCGGCGGGACAGGTCGGTATTGCGGATCAGATGGCTATCCATGGCTTAATCCTCCCTTCCTGCTTCAGGACGCGACGCCGGCGGCGCGCTTGATCGCGGCCTTGATGCGCGGATAGGTGCCGCAGCGGCAGAGATTGCCATCCATGGCGCCATCGATATCGGCATCGGTCGGCTTGGGCGTATCCGTCAGCAGGGCGGCGGCGGACATGATCTGACCGGACTGGCAGTAGCCGCATTGGGGCACCTGCAATTCCTCCCACGCCTTTTGCAGCGGGTGATTGCCGCCCAGCGCCTCAATCGTCGTGACCTTGGACCCGGCGACCGCTTCCAGCGGGATGGAGCAGGAACGGGTGGCGACGCCATCGACATGGACGGTACAGGCGCCGCATTGCGCGACACCACAGCCATATTTGGTGCCCGTCAGACCCACAATATCCCGGATGGCCCAGAGCAGCGGCATGTCCGGATCGGCATCCAGCCGGTGTGCCTTGCCATTGATGGTCAGTTCGATCATCGCCTTACCCTCTGCCATTGGGATTATTTGGGTCACAAGATAGCTCTACCACCGCCGCCGGCGACGGGCATTTTGTTTCCGGACGGTAAATACGGTGCCAAAACATGTCAGCCTGTGGCGCCGGCCCCGAAACCCATAACCCCTCGCCATCAATCGACAAAGACTGTACGTTTCCGGACAGTTCCATTGCGTTCTGGTGAGACATGGCCGAGCAGCCGCGCGTTCTGATCGTTGACGATGACGAGGATATCCTTGTTGCCGCCCGCCTGATGCTGAAACGTGAAGGCATCCTCTGCCACACCGAGCCACGGCCAGACCGCATCCCGCAACTATTGAAGGATGGCACCTTCGACGCGGTCCTGCTGGACATGAATTTCGCTATCGGAGCCAATACGGGACGCGAGGGCTTCCAGTGGCTGAAACGCATTGTGGAGATCGACCCGACCCTGTCGGTGGTGCTGATCACCGCCTATGGCGATGTCGGCACGGCGGTGGAGGCCATGAAGCAGGGGGCTGCCGATTTCGTGCTGAAACCCTGGCAGAATGAGCGACTGCTGGCCACCCTGTCATCGGCACTGAAACTGACCGCATCAAAGCGGGAGGCGCAGCAATCGGCGGCGACGACCAAGGAACTGGCCAGCGTCGCCCTGGATGGCACGCCCAATACCATTATCGGGTCGGCCCCCGCCATGGCCCGCATCTTCGCGCTGCTGGACCGCGCCGCCCCGACGGAGGCCAATGTCCTGATCCTGGGTGAGAACGGGACGGGCAAGGAAGTGATCGCGCGGGAAATCCACCGCCGGTCAAAGCGCGCGACGCAGGTATTCGTGTCGGTCGATCTGGGCTCCGTCTCTGAAAGCCTGTTCGAGAGTGAGCTGTTTGGCCACAAGAAGGGAGCCTTTACCGACGCCAAGGAAGACCGGGTTGGCCGTCTGGTCGCGGCCAATGGCGGCACGCTGTTCCTGGATGAAATCGGCAATTTGCCGCTGTACCTGCAATCCAAGCTGCTGTCGGTGCTGGAACAGCGGGTGGTGATCCCCGTGGGCGGGACCAAGCCGATCCCCATTGATGTCCGTCTGGTCAGCGCCACCAACATGCCGCTGGACCAGTTGGGCCGGGAGGACGTGTTCCGGCAGGATCTTCTCTACCGTATCAATACGGTCGAACTGCACCTGCCGCCGCTGCGCGACCGGGCGGACGATATCCCCGCCCTGATCGACCATTTCGTCGCCATCTATGCCCGCAAATACAATATGCCGGCCAAGAAAGTGTCAGCGGCGGCCATGCCCCGCCTGATGGCCTGGCGCTGGCCCGGCAATGTCCGCGCGCTGCGTCATGCGGTGGAACGCGCCATGATCCTGTCGGGCGGGCCGATGCTGGAGGCGGAGGATTTCTCTCTGCCGTCGACCGCCGGACAGGCGCCCGCCGCGCCTGTGGCTGCGTCAGCGCCGGCTGCCGCACCGGCGGGCACGCTTGTCCTTGACACCTTGGACCTAGAGGCGGTGGAGCGCGAGGCAATCCGTAAGGCCCTGTCCAAGCATCAGGGCAATATCAGCCACGCGGCCCAGGATCTGGGCATCACCCGCGCCTCCCTCTATCGCCGGATGGAAAAGCATGGGCTATAGGCGGTTCGAGCTGAATGTCACGCTGCGGGTGGCGTTCCTAGCCCTTTCATCCATGTTGCTCGGCATCATGCTGGTGGAGACGACATACCGCGCCACCAGCTTTCTGGTCGCCCTGGCCATCCTGGCGCAGGTGGGCGGGCTGCTGCGCGCCGTGACCAAGACCAACCGCGAGGTCGCACGCTTCCTGGGCGCCATCGCCCATTCCGATTTCAGCCAGACCTTCAGCCAGTTGGGCCAGGGCTCGGCCTTTGATGAGCTGGGTGCGTCGATCACCCAGGTGATGGATAAGTTCCGGGCCAGTCGCGCCACATCCGAACGGCAGGCCGATTACCTGAACGCCATGCTGAACCATGTGCCGGTGGCGCTTGCCGCCGTGTACGAGGATGGGCGCGTCGAACTGCTGAACAATTTCGCCCACCGCCTGCTGGGGCCGGAGGAATTGAGCCGCCGGACGACGGATGGTGTGCTGATCGCCGATGCCCTGCGCCGCCTGACACCGGGCACGCGGACCCTGATCCGGGTCGCTGCCGGCAGCTCCGTGGGACCGCAGCAACTGACCGTGACGGCGACGCAGCTGATCCTCGGCGGGGAAAGCCGGCTGCTCCTGTCCTTGCAGAATATCGCGGGCGATCTGGAGGCGACGGAGGTCCGGGCCTGGCAGGATCTGGTGCGGGTCCTGACGCATGAGATGATGAATTCGCTGACCCCCATCTCCTCCCTGACCCGCACGGCACAGGGGGTGCTGGCCGACCTGAAGGAAAAGATCGAAGGGCAGAGCGATCTGGTGGAGGAGATGCAGGACGCGGAAATGGCCATCGATACGGTGGCCCGCCGATCCAACAGCCTGCTGCGCTTCGTCGAACGCTACCGGCAATTCACCTCGGTACCCAAGCCGCAATTGTCGCGCATCAAGGTGAAGGAGATCACCGAACGCTTGCAGCGCCTGATGGCACCGGCTGCGCAGAGCCATGGCGTGACCTTGGAGGTGCTGGTCCTGCCGCCGCAGCTTGAACTGGTGGCCGACGCCGACATGGTGGAACAGGTGCTGATCAACCTGTTGAAGAACGCGGTTGAGGCCATGCGCGATATGGAGCCGCGTGAGGGGGACCACCGTATCCGCCTCACCGCCCATCTGGACGAGGGCGGGCATGTCGTCATCAATGTCGGCGATAATGGGCCAGGCATCCCGTCAGACGTGGCAGAGAAGATCTTCATCCCCTTCTATACGACCAAGCGCGACGGGTCCGGCGTTGGCCTGTCCCTGGCGCGCCAGGTGATGCTGGCCCATGGCGGCAGCATCAACCTGTCCCCCGATCCCGACGGGGGTTCCGTCTTCACATTGCGGTTCTGACCGGTTTCCATGGTAATCTGACACCTGAAACCTTGTTTGCGGGTGCCGTGCCATGGAACTGACCGCCCTGATGATTTTTGTCGGCATCTATGCCGTTGCCGTCGCCTCCCCCGGCCCCGGCGTGGCCGCCGTAGTGGCACGCGCCATGGGCAGCGGTACGCGACGCACTCTGCCCTTCATCGCCGGCATCGTGATCGGCGATCTTGTCTGGTTCGCCCTGGTGGTGGGCGGGCTGGCGGTATTGGCGCAGAGCTTCCAGATTGTCTTCACGATCATAAAATATGCCGGTGCCGCCTATCTGCTGTATCTTGCGTGGAAACTGTGGCGGGCACCGGCCAAGGGCATCGACGAACAGCCGCAGATCAAGGGCGAGGGCTTCAAGCTGGTGCTGGGTGGTCTGGGCCTGACCCTGGGCAATCCCAAGACCATGGTTTTCTTCCTGGCCATCCTGCCACAGGTCATCCCGCTGCAGGCGGTCACGCCGCTGGCCATTGTGGAGCTGTGCGCCATCATGGTGGTGGTGCTGGGTGGCATCATGACGGGTTATGCCATGCTGGCCGACAGCGCGCGGCGCTTCATCGCGACCCCGGAACGCATGCGGACAGTCAACCGTGCCACCGGCGGGTTGATGGCTGGCGTCGCGGTCGCGGTCGCGGCCCGCTGACCCCTGGTCGCCTGGCCTTCTTGCCTGGACAAGGCAACTACGCTATAAGTTCCGCTTACGTAAACGTTAGAAAATCAAGAGGAACGTCATGACCGTTGACCAGATCGAAGCCCAGATGAAGGCCAATGTGCTGAATTTCGTCGGCCTGGGCGCGCTGGTGAAGTTCGAACTGGGCGGCGGCAGCACGCTGTTCATCGATGGCCGCACCACCCCGCCGACCATCAGCCGCGAAGGCGGCACGCCGGACACGACGCTGACCATCTCTCCAGAGAATCTGGCGAAGCTGGCCGACGGCAAGCTGGCACCGACGCTGGCCTTCATGACCGGCAAGCTGAAGGTCAGCGGCAGCATGGGCATCGCCCTGAAGCTGGCCAACATGCTGGAAGATTGATACCCACTTCGGGATCAAACCGTCGCAGGCGGTGGCGGGCAAATGCCCGTCACGTCAGCCAGTAATGGCCGTCGGAACCGTTCTCAAACAATCCGGTCAGCACCGCAGCGGCCTCCATCGGAGCCGCTGCACCGGAGGAATTCGTCACCACACTGACGGTGATGCGATAATCCTTAGACGTGGAACTGAACGCTTCCAGTTCGATATAGATATCTTCTGCCGCCATCGTGAAGAACTCCGTCGTCATGGACGGATAGCGGCCATAGTCAGTTATCACTGACACATTATCTTGCCCCCGCAAACTCAACGACGCGAGGTTCGGGCTGCTGGATTGGGTCAGGAATTCGACGGTGACCTTGTATCTCGTATAGGCATCGCCGTGGAATTTGAACCAGTCGACATCATCGATGTTGCTGAAACTGTCCGTCACCGCCTTGCCCAGGGCGAGCAGGTGCTGCGTCTGGTCAGTGCCATAGGGCGTGCCGTCCGTGCGATTGCCGGCCAGATAGGCCTTGGTCGCCGCCAATTGCCAATCATCCCCCGTAATGTTGTTCTTCATGGCATAGGCGGTGACATCGAACTTGGCCGTGTCCAGTCCCTGTGTCAGGCCGGTGGTGACGTAATGCCGGGTCAATGCCGCGAGATCATACCCGACAGAGGCCACGACAGTGGGGTTTGAACCGGCATAATCATAGACATTGAAGCTCTTGTCCGTCCGCCCCTCCACCACGCCATAATAGAAATAGTGGAAATAGGCGCGGTCCAGGTCATAGCCGAAGGCACGGGCAAGATCGGGGTTCGAGGCCAGATAATTGCCGACGTCGAACTTCACCTCCCGATATTCCTTCACACCGCTATTCAGATAATGCTGAAGCCCTGCGGCGGCATTCATGCCGATGCTGGCCCGCAGGTCGGCATAGGAGGCGACATAGGCAAGACCGTCGAACGTGATGCCCAGACCTTTGGGCGCCCCGTTCTGGATATAGTCGATCATGCCGCCCGCAGCACTCAACCCGATCGTATCAAGGCGCGAGGTATCGCTGGCTAGCCAGGCCAGCCCATCGAAGCCCGCAACCTTCCGGCCCTCGCGATACCCATAGGTAATGTAATGCATGGTGGCGGCGGTCAGGTCATAGCCGAAGGCGGCGATCAGGTCCTTGTTGCTGGCCAGATAGTCGAGCGCGCTGAACCCATCCAGGCTGCGGTTTTCATTCTTGCCGAAGGTCAGCCAATGGTTGGTGGCGGCTGTCAGGTTGCCGCCAAAGGCCAGGATAAGATCGGGATTGGCCGCGACATACAGCATGCTACTGAAATCCAGCCCGGCCACCTGCTGCCGGGTGAGGGTCTGCCCCACCGATCCGCTGAAACTGAAACTCTCGACATTGTTGACCAGGATGCTGCCGGTCGGGCCGCGCAGGGTCAGGGTGCCGTCGGCATTGCTGACGGCGCGGTACAGATCCTTGGCCCCCTGCAGCTGCAACAGGTCGGTCCCTGCCCCGCCATCCACCGTGTCATTGCCGATGGTCAGCGTGATCACATCGTCGCCGGCCCCCGTCAGAATACGGTTGGCCAAGGCATTGTCGCGAACCGTATCGGTCCCCGCGCCTGTGGTCACGTCGGCGATATAGGTTGCAAAGGCAATCGACAGGTTACGGACCAGGCCGGCCGCATCGGAATAGGAGCCGGGGCGCAGGTCGATATTGGAGGTGTTGGTGAAACCGGACAGGTCCAGGCTGTTACGCCCCCCACCGTCCCAGACGGTGACAACCGGCTGGGTATTGACCGTGAAGTCCAGCACGCTGCGCCCGGCGGTACTGTTGAACCCATAGACCGTGTCATCGGACCGGGTCGCATAGTTGCGACCATAGAAATCCTGAACCGCCAGCAGATCATAGATCATCGGCGTGGCGGCGTATTTGCGGCCATGATTGCCGCCAACCTCCGACGCACTGAAATAGGACATGATGGTGTAGAGGCGGCTGTCCTGCATGAAGGTGGCATTGTTGGCATAGGTCGCCTCCCCCTTGTCCGAAGCATTGTAATTGCCCGGATGGTTGAGGCCCAGCGCATGCCCGATCTCATGCATCATGGCGGTCAGGTCATAGGAGCCGGGGGTGCGCCCGCCCCAGCTATCCTTGCTACCATCCAAATTGACCCAGACGGGCCGGGTCGTGCCGGACGTGAAGGCAAATCCCCAGACACCGCTGGAAATGCTGCTGGAATTGGCAAAGGTGATCTGTCCCTGCCTTTCGGCGGCGGTCGCATCCTCTTTGAAGGTCAGGTTCGCCACGTCTGACCAGAGCTGCAGCGCCAGCCGGGCCGTGTCCTTCTGCGCGTCGGTAAAGACATTGAAGCCGGTATAGTCCGAACCGGAACTGCTGGACGGCCTGCTGGTCAGGAAGCTGTAGCCGATAACCTGTTTCGGGGCCCAGGCGCCCCCATTTTCTTCCTGCAGGCGATCAATGAACGCGGCGTCGGAAATGGCAGGCTTGGCACCCGTTGCCATCGCGCTGGCCGCAAGCTCGGCCGTGGTCACAGCGTGGGAATCCTCAAGCCTGCCGCACAGAACGCACATGATGCTTCACATCCTGCCAAGACGAACCTTTGCATCAGCCTAGCAGAAGCCTGCGGGCCGATGACAGCAGTGCAAATGGATGAGCCTGCCAATTTTCAACCTCCGCCCGCGAAATCAGCACGCCGCGCCGCCGCCGCCTCTGGTAAATACCCCCGGGACCACGCCAGGGAGACGACAGCGCCATGACCCAGCCCGTGCTTTACCGCAATGCCCGTCTGATCGACCCGGCCAGCGGCCTGGACCAGATGGGCGACCTGTTGACCAATGGTGGCAAGATCGCCGCCATCGGCGCCGATGCTGCACGCGACCTGCCGGCAGGTGCGGAGATTGTGGATGCAACGGGTCTGGTCCTGGCCCCCGGCCTCGTCGATCTGCGTGCCCAGGTGGGTGAACCGGGGCTGGAACATAATGAGACGATCCAGACGGCCAGCCGCAGTGCGGCCGCCGGCGGCATCACAGCACTGGCAGCCTTGCCCAACACCGATCCCGTGATCGATGACGAGGCCGGCCTAGAATTCATCGCGCGCCGGGCGCGGGAAACCAAGCTGGTGAAGATCTTCGCCTATGGCACTGTCACGCGGGAGACGGCGGGTAAGGAGATCAGCGAGATCGGTCTGCTGGCCGAGGCCGGGGCCGTGGGCTTCACCGATGGCGGCCCCATTGCCGACCCGGCCCTGATGCGCCGCGTCCTGTCTTATGCCAATGGTTTCGGGCAGACGATTTTCCAGCATCCGTCGGAGCCGCGTCTGGCCGGCGGCGTTATGAATGCGGGCGAGATTGCCACCCGCCTTGGTCTGTCCGGTATTCCGGGCATGGCCGAGGTCATCATGCTGGAACGCGACCTGCGTCTGGTGGAGATGACGGGGGGCCGCTACCATGCCGCCAATATCTCCACCGCCGAATCCGTTGCCGTCATCCGCCGGGCCAAGGCGCGCGGGCTGAAGGTCACCTGCGATACCGCCCCGCCCTATTTCGCACTGACGGAAGTGGATGTCGGCGATTACCGCACCTTCTTCAAACTGTCGCCGCCGCTGCGGGGCGAGATGGACCGCCGCGCCATCATCGAGGGGCTGGCCGACGGCACCATTGATGCCATCGCGTCCGACCATCACCCGCATGACCAGGACAGTAAGCGCGTGCCCTTTGCCCAGGCGGCCTTTGGCGCCGTGGGTCTGGAGACGCTGCTGCCGTTGACCCTGGAACTGGTGCATAAGGGCGCGATGCCCCTGTCGCGCGCACTGGCGGCTGTCACCTCGATTCCCGCCGATATCCTGGGCTTGCGTCATCTGGGCCGGCTGTCGGTGGGCGGACCCGCCGATCTGGTGCTGTTCGATCTGGACCGGCCCTGGCGGGTGGAGGCCGAGAAACTGGCGTCGAAGTCCAAGAACAGCTGCTTTGACCGCCGCCCGGTCCAGGGCATGGTCTTGCGCACCATCGTGGATGGGCGCACGGTGTTCGCCCGCGACTGATTGCAGACCGACCACAAACAAGAAGCAAGACCATGGCCGATCTCTCCCCGCTGCCGCTGATCCTCGCACTGATCGGCGGCTACCTGCTTGGCTCCATCCCGTTCGGCCTTGTCCTGACCCGGCTTGCCGGTTATGGCGATATCCGCCAGATCGGCAGCGGCAATATCGGCGCCACCAATGTGCTGCGCACCGGCAACAAGCCGCTGGCCCTTGCCACCCTGCTGCTGGATAGCGGCAAGGGCGCCATCGCCACCCTGATCGCGCTGTATGTCGCAGGCACGGAGGCCGGGATCGCCGCGGCGGCGGGGTCCATGCTGGGCCACAGTTTCCCCGTCTGGCTGGGCTTCAAGGGCGGCAAGGGTGTGGCCACCTCGCTGGGCGTGCTGCTGGCCATTTCCTGGCCCGTGGGGCTGGCGGCGTGCGGCACCTGGCTGCTGGCGGCCGTGCTGTTCCGCATCTCGTCCCTGTCGGCCCTGATCGCCGTGGGGGCCAGCCCTGTGGTGGCCTGGTTTCTGGCCGGTCCCGCCGTGGCGGGCCTGTGCCTGTTCATCGCGGTGCTAGTCTATATCCGCCACAAGGACAATATCGCCCGACTTCTGAAGGGCGAGGAACCGAAGATCGGCGCGAAGAAAAAGGAAGGGGCGTAATGCCAATTCCCGGTGATCGTAACCGATCACCGGGCCTCAGTCGCCGGCGCCGACATCTGTCGGCTTGGCTTTCGCGGCATGTGCCGCGCGGCGGCAGTCGCCGCCGACCCATATACCGGCGAGTTCACCTCACCGGTATATGTGTTAGTCACGCCCCACCCTGCAGCGCCTGATACCGCGCATAGGCCCCACCGGCGGCCAGCAGTTCGCCATGCGTCCCCTGCTCCACCACCCTGCCCTGATCCATCACATAGATGTGATCGGCATCGGCGATGGTGGAGAGGCGATGGGCGATGACGAGCGTGGTCCGGCCCGCCGCCAGACGCCGCAGCGCATCCTGCACGGCGCGTTCGGACGCGCTGTCCAGGGCTGAGGTCGCCTCATCCAGCAGCAGGATGGGCGCGTTTTTCAACATGGCGCGGGCAATGGCAATGCGCTGACGCTGTCCGCCTGACAATTTCAGGCCCATTTCGCCGACCATGGTGTCGTAGCCATGGGGCAGTTCCATGATGAATTCATGGGCCGCCGCATCGCGGGCCGCCGCCTCCACCTCTGCCCGGCTGGCGCTGGGGCGGCCATAAGCGATGTTGGCCAGGATCGTGTCGTCGAACAGGGCGGTTTCCTGACTGACAAGCGCGATGGAGGCGCGCAGGCTGGACAGGGTCAGGTCACGCACATCGTGCCCTGCCACGCTAACCGACCCGTCCGTCACCTCATAAAAGCGGGGGATCAGGTTCAGGACCGTCGTCTTGCCTGATCCGGACGCCCCGACCAGGGCCACCGTGCGGCCCGCCGGCACCATGATATCCACGCCATCCAACGCCTCCTTCTCCCCATCATAGGAGAAGTGGACGCCGGAAAAGCGGATATCGTGGGTGGCATCTGCCGGCAGCGTTGCCGCGCCCGGCCGGTCGGTGATGGATGGCGGCATGTCCAGCACACCCAACACCCGTTCCGCCGCCGCCAGCCCGACCTGCAACTGCGCATTCAGCTTGGTCAGGGCCTTCATGGGCTGATAGGCCAGCATGAAGGAGCCGATGAAGCTGACCAACTGTCCCGCCGTGCGCGTACCGTCGGCAATGGCCAGGCCGCCATAGATGATGACGCCCACGACGGCGGCACCACTGAAAATCTCGTTGATGGGCAGCATGGAGGCGCCGGTACGGTAGCTTTTGGCCGTCAGCTTGCGCAGCCGGTCAATGGTCATACCGACCCGCGCCTCTTCATGCGCTTCCATGCCATAGGCCTTCACATGGCGCGCACCCTGGAAGGTCTGGCCCAGCACGGCGGAGAAATTACCCAGTTCCGTCTGCTGGCTGGTCGCGATGCGGCGCAGACGCTTGCCCAGCCGGCCCAGGAACCAGCCCGATACGGGAAACACCGTGAAGGCGATCAGGCCCAGGCGCCAATCCTGATAGAACATCATGATGACCAGAACAACCAGCGTCAGGCTGTGATTGACGGCCCCGGTCAGGCATTCCGACACGGCAAGCCGCATCTGGTTCACATCATTGACCAGATGCGAAATCCACTGTCCCGAGGCGCGGCCATGCAGATAGGCAAGGTCGGAACGGATCAGGTGGCCATAGACCTGTGCCTGGATGCGCGCCACGATGCGCTGCCCCACATGGTTGACCAGCACCGAATGGCCATAGGCCGCCGTACCGCGCACAAAAAATGCCGCCATGATCAGGGCCGCGAAGGGCAGCAGGAAACCCTGATTATCCGGCTGGAACGCGCGGTCAAGCAGCGGCTGGAAACCCCAGGCTACCGCCCCGGTCCCCGCCGCCTCCAGCGCCATCAGCAGCAAGGCCGCCAGAAGCTTCGGCTTGTATGGCCCCAGATAGGCCCCGGAAAGCCGGCGCAGAAGGGCGCCGGTCGGGGTCGTGCGCTTGACGGCGGGTGCAGGAATGGGTTTGGCCAAGGTCAGGTTCCGTGGGTGGCACGCGAAAGACCATAGCACATGGCCCGTGCATCACGCCGACGCAAGGGCGGCGTCCAGGACCCTGGCATTCCCGCGCAGTTACGGCGTTACCGGGCTCTGCCCCCGGGCCCAGCCGGCGACGATGGCGCCGATGCCTTCCTTGGAAAATTCAATCCCGATTCCCATTTCGGTGCGTCGCACGACACGGGCATTGGCGGTCAGCGCGATTTGCGGGATTTCCAGTTGCAGCAGCGTGCCGATGGTCAGGTCGGGGGCATCCACCAGCATGGCCCCGCTGGGTGACACGTCGCGCATGTTGCATTCATGCCCTTCTCCGCCCGCCTGGATGCGGACGGGGAACTGCACCGCATGCCGGTCGTACCGGCGGCGGTTGGGCTTGAACAGACCCTTGAACCAGTTGAAGAGGGACATCGCCGGCATGGTCATACCCTGCTGATGCAAATGGCGGTCAGATCGTCGGCCAGGGGCCGTGCAGCCATAGTGTCGAAGGCGGCGAGCAATCGTGCAAGCCTGTTCTCGCCCCCTGGGAAACATTGCCGGACAAGGCGCAGCAACCCATCCTCCCCGATCAGGTGGCCGCCCTTGTCATCCGCCTCCGTCATCGCGTCGGAATAGATCAGGACAGAGGCCCCGCGCGGAAACGGCACCGTATCGGCGGTCAGGGATGGGTTGTTGGAAACACCCAGCATCAGGCCGCTGGCATCCAGCATCGTTACGTGACCGTTATGAAACAGCATGGGGCTGGGCGCCCCGGCGGCGGCATAGGACAGGGTGCCCAGGCGGCTGTCGATGATCCCATAGAAGCAGGTGGCGAACTGTCCCACGGGCAGCAGGTCCTTCAAGGGCCGGTTCAGCATGGTCAGCCATTCCACCGGTTCGAACCCCTGCGGCGGAATACGTTCGATCAGGGTATGGAATCGGAAGGTGTTGATGGCCGCCGAAATGCCATGGCCGGAGAAATCCGCCGCCAGCACGCCCAACTGATCGTCGCCCAAGTCGAAAATGGTCCAGAAATCGCCACCCAGTTCGTCCGACGGCTCAAAATGGCCCTCAATGGACAGCTTATGACGCTGGCTGGCCCCGGCGATGGTGCGGGCATCCGGGATCAGGGATTTCTGCATCGACCGGGCCAGTTTCAGATCGCTCTGCAAACGGCGGTGGAAGTCCGTCAGATTGCGAAAGAAGAACTGCTTTTCCAGATGCAGGCGGACACGCGCCATGCATTCGCCCGGATTGATGGGCTTGGTGATGATGTCGCTGGCCCCGGCCTCAAAACATTTCACGCCCGCCGGATCGCTGGACGCCGATGTCTGCATCAGCACGGGAAGGTCGGCCCAGGCCGGCTCGCCACGGATATGGCGGCAAAGGCTCAACCCATCCATCACCGGCATGTCGGTATCGAGCAGGATCAGGTCGTAGCTGGTGGTTCGCAGATGGGCCAGCCCTTCCTCTCCATTGCCCGCGAAATCAATGCGACCGATGCCCACCCATTGCATGAACCGCGACAGGATTTCCCGGTTAAAGCGGCTGTCATCGACAATGAGAACGCGGCAATCGGCAAAGCTGATCCGGTTGGGGCCCAGGGCCGGGAGGGGCGGCACCTCCGTCATCGGCGGAAATACAGGTTGGCGGCACGCCCGCCCTCGGTGAAGGCGACGCGGTCGGCCAGTTCACCCATGATGCGGATACCCCGGCCCGACTTGGCCTCCAGCCGTTCCACCGCCGTCAGGACATGGCCAGGATGGCCCCGCCCCTCGTCCCGGATGGTGATGCACAGCATGTCCGGTTCGGCCACCGCCTCCACCGTCACGCGGCGGGCGGCATGGGCGCGGTCGGCCAAACGGGTCTGGACCGCACGGAAGAAACCGTCAAAGGCGCCGGCATCGGCGGATGGCCCCTGATGGACATCCAGATTGCCATGGACGATGGCGTTGCTGACCGCCTCATGCACACAGATTTCGGCATCGGCCCGGCGGTCGGCAGACAACCAGCCCCGCGCCACCATGGTGGCACAAAGATGCGGTGCCAGATCCAAACTGAAACAGGTCGCCGTCGACAAGGACACATGCAGACAGGGCGGCCCCGACAACAACGTCAGCAGTCCCGGCGGCAGGTCCGTGTCATCGCCCAGTTCAACATAGGCCGACCCACCCAGCGAAAGGGAGGCGCCAATATCACGGACGCATCCCCGCAAGGCCACCAGGATATCAGGGGCCGCCGTCAGTTCCCCCATCTCCGCCGCTTCGACGGCCCAATCGACAACACGAAGCCCATGCCCCGTTGCCAGCCGCCACAGCAATGCCGACGCCACCTCCCCGCCTATGGATGGCGGGTGGGGGTGCGCGGCAGAGGGGTCGGCGGCAGTCACCATCGGTGCGCCAGGATCAGGGGGTGACGCGGAACAGGGTCTGGAACTTGGCGATCTGCAGGATACGCTTTACCGACTCCTGCGCGCCGAACAGCTCGATCTCCATTTTCTTCGGCAGGGCGACGTCGCGGGCGATGAGGAACATGCCCAGGCCGGAACTGTCGACGAATTCCAGCTTCGTCAGATCGAAAATGCAGACGGTGCCTTCCGCCTTTTCGATCGCATCGACGACGTTGCGGAACTTTTCATGGTCGATCAGCGTCATACGGCCCGACAGGGTGACGCGCAACCCATCAGCGGCGGTGTGGACGGTGTAGTCCATCAGAAGTCTCCGTTAAATCAGTCGAACAGATTGTCGATTTCGGATTGATCAAGCGGGTTCGGCGGCTCCTCATCCGCCGCAGAGGCGGCGGCAGGGGCCGCCGGCTTCGGCGGCGGCGGGGGCGGCGACGCCGGACGCGGCGCCGGAGTGGCCCCCGACATCAACGCATCCACATCATTCTGGTTCACACCATCATCACGGGGGCCGCCCAGCAGATGCGCATCAGGACGCGTATCGACCGGACCGGCGGGGGCCGGCGCCTTCACGCCTTCGATGCTCCAGATGGAGATCATGGCGTTGATACGCTGCTCCACATAGCGCAGGGCGTTGACCACCTTGCTGGTGCGCTGCCCCGTCAGGTCCTGGAAGGAACAGGCCGTGAAGATATTGGTGACTTCGTTCTCGATATCGCTGACCAGATCGGCATCGGCGCCCAGACGCTTCAGCCGGCCCGCGACCTCCATCAACCGTTCGGCAGATTGCAGAATCTCGATCGAGGCCCGCTCCGTCGTGGAAACGATGGCATCCAGTTCGTTGGTGGCGATGTCCAGACGGTTGTTGGACTGGTCCTTCGGACGCAGCGCCGCAATCTCGCGTCGCGCATGTTCGATGGAAGCCGCCATTTCCAGCAGCTCATTACGCAGCACCTCGGCCCGGCCAGAGGTCTGCATCAGGCTGGCCTGGCTTTCGAACAGATAGCGCAAGTCCTGCAACGCCGCGTCGACCTTTGACTGGCCCGCGTCGCCCGCCCGGCGCGCATGCTCGCGCAGAAAGGCAAGTCCTTGCGGCGACTGTGCGATTCGGTCGTAAAGGGCGGTATACTCCGCCTCTGACAGACCCGGAATGTTACCCATTTCGTGCAAGATGCCGCACCATTCCTTATGTCGGGCCGTTACCCGGTCCCGCCGCCCCACGCGGCTGGCAACCCGGCCCGTCTTATTGCTACCACCATCCGGGTAAGCGCAGCAAATGATTGCACCGCGTCGGGATGCGGATTTTGTCTGCTACCGGCAAATCCTTGGGCGCCACGGGGATCATCAGGATCGGATCAGTGTTTGCCGTCCGGGTCATTCACCAATCCCCTGCCCTTTAGCCATTACCGCCCCTATTGCGCTTCGATAGAATTTAGATTGCGTATGTATGTCAGCACTTGATGCCGGACGGACACGGACTTCCATAATGGCGCAGAATCGTCTCTTTACCGGAAACTGTCAGGCTCGTCGCGCAACCAAGGATCGGGAGAATTTGTGCGCTGCCGCGTGGCCGAACTGGACAGGGCGCAGGGTGCTGCTATGCTGACCGTCCAATATGGACGGTTTTCGTATGCTGGATCTCGTTAAGCTGGGCAAGGTGCTGGCCCTGGTCGACAGCTCGAACGAGGGCGAGGCCGCCGCCGCCATTGAAAGCGCACGGCGCCTTCTGGCCCGCGATGGCAAACGCTTCGCCGATCTGGCCGCGATGCTGATGGAAACAGCACCGGTCACACCGCCGCCGCCTCCCCCGCCTGCACCTCCGCCCCCGCCGCCGCCCGCAGCACCCCAGGCCGCCACCGCCACCCCACGGCCCGACTTCAAGGGCCGGCGGGCGCGGGCCGGTGTGCCCGATGCGCAAGCCGTACTAGACCGGCATGGCGGGCGCGACGCCGTGATGGCCCCCTGCTCCCGCGAAAAGCTGCTGCGGGCCGCTGTCGCCCGCTGGTCGATCGCACAGGATGCCCCCAATGAGCGCTGGACACGCAGCCTGTCCGGCTGGACCAGCGACAGCCTGCCCCGGCACATGCCCCCGGAAATCCGCCGGGCCGTGGAAACCGCCTATTCCCTGCCGATCAGTGTCACGGGGGCGCTGGCAGAGCTTGAATATTGGGAGAAGCGTGGGTTCGAAATCGCGTCTGTCCGGGGCCTGGACGGACAGCTGATCGCCGAGGATATCGAGCCGACACGCCATCTGGACCTGCCCGCCTATGCCCGCGCCATCGTGATCCGCCGGCTTGTCGAACATGGGCTGCGCGCCGCAACGATCCAGGATGCCCTGGCCAGGGCCGAGTATTGGCGGGCGCATAGCGGGCGCGGCAGTTGGGTGGAGGCAGCGATCCTGGCCGACCTGCGCCATCTGGCCGGTATCGACCGCGCGGGCCGGGACCCGGATGGGCCGGAGACGGAGATCGGGTCACCGACCCATTTCCGCACCGCCTCGGAACGGCGCGAGGAAGTGATGCGGATTCTGTCCGATCCCGCCATGGCCAGCCTGCCCGACCGTGAAATCGCCCGGCGTGTCGGCGTATCGCCGCAGACGGTGGGCAACCTGCGCCGCCGCGTTACCGATGGGGCCCAGACACAGGGAAACCAGATATGAAACTCCTGCCGGGCCTTGCCTTGTTGAGCACCCTCACCCTTATGACACCGGTGGCTATGGCGGATGCACCGCCCTATACCGTGGCAACCGGCCTGTTCAACCATGATCGGCCCGGTGATCTGGGGCTGGTGCCGGCACCGGGAACGGAGACTTTCACGATCTTCTCCCCCGGCGCCGACGCGCGGGATAAGTTCCATAACGGTGTCGTGCTGATCGCCTTCAAGGGACGGCTGCATGCACAATGGCAGGCATCGCAGCGGGACGAAGATACGCTGGACACCTGGATCGCGCACAGCGTCAGCGATGATGGCGGCAAGACCTGGTCCCCGCCCGCCGCCCTGTCGCCCCCCGCCACCAAACCGGGAGAGATGCGCTCCAACGGCGGCTGGTGGACCGATGGGCGGCAGTTGGTCGCCTTCACCAATGTCTGGCCAACGGGGTTTCAGTCCGGCGATGGCGGTTATGCTGAATACCGGATCAGTACGGACGGACAGAACTGGTCACCGCCACACCGCGTGATGGGCAAGGATGGAAAGCCCGTTGAGGGCATTATTGAGCAGGACCCCCACGCCCTTCCCGATGGCCGCATCATCACCGCCTTTCATCAACGGCCGGGCATGATCGTCGCCCCCTGGTACACGGATGATCCGCTGGCCGTGACGGGCTGGGTTCGTGGGCGGTTTGACAATCTGCCGCATGAGGGACGGGTCAGCCGGGAGTTGGAACCCAGCCTGTTCCTGCGCGGGGATTGCGCCATCATGGTGTTCCGCGATCAGGCCGAAAGCTTCCGGCAACTGGCATCGGAAAGCTGCGACCGGGGCGAAAGCTGGACGACACCTGCGCTGACCGCCATGCCCGATGCACGGGCCAAGCAGAGTGCCGGCAACCTGCCAGACGGCACCGCATTTCTGGCCACAGCTGTGAGCCAGGACAAGGCACGGATTCCGCTGGCGCTGACCCTGTCGGCGGACGGACAGGTGTTCGACCGCTCGTTCCTGCTGCGCGGTGCCGGCGACTTGCCGCCTTTGAGGTATGCAGGCCGGTTCAAACGCCCCGGATATCATTATCCCAAAAGCCTGATCTGGAATGGCTATCTCTACGTGGCCTACAGCACGAACAAGGAAGATATCCAGGTGACGCGCGTGCCGCTGACCTCGCTGGCCCGCTGACCGGTGTCATACCAGCGGGCGGGCGCATTCGCGCCCTTGGCTACGCCGCATGGGCGGCGCGGCGGCAGTCGCCGCCGTACCATCGGTCACAATTTATGACCGACGGTATCAGGCGCCCTCTTCCTCATCCTCTTCCTCGCGGATCAGGGGCGATGACATTTCGGCACGCACCTGATCGATCAGGGAGGTGGCGGTAAAAGGCTTGCCAATGAAGCCATCCATGCCTGCCACCGCCAGTGCCGGCCAGGCCCGCGACCGTTCCGCCGCCGTCATGCCGATGATGCGCACATGCCGTCCCGGCCCTGGCAAGGCCCGGATACGACGCGTCGCAGCGGCCCCATCCATGCCCGGCATCTGCACATCCATCAGGACGGCATCGAACGACGTGTCTGCAACGGCATCGATGGCCTGCTGCCCCGACAGGGCCTGACTGACGCGGTACCCGGCACGGGCCAGCACGCTGGTTACCAGGGTCAGGTTCATGTCGTTATCATCAACCACCAGGATATGGGGAGCCTCCGGCTCCACCGGGGGCAACGCGGCTGTGCTCGTCGCATCCACCTCCGGCGTTTGGGCGGGCCGCTGCGCCAGCCGGGCAAGGATGGCAGACAATCGGTCCAGCACGGGCTCAACGGAAGTGGCCCAGTTATCATCGCCAGAGCGCATCATGTCTTCCACTGCGCGAGCCTGATCACCCAGGTCGGCGGCACCGATGCTGGCCGCGGTACCGGCCAGTGTGTGCAGGATGGGCAGGACTTTATCCGCATCGCGCGCTTGGATCGCCGTACGCAAATGCAGGAAATCCGCCCCCTGCTGCCGCGCGAATCCATCCAGAAGCCGAAGCAGCAGATCAGGATTGCCATCCGCCCGTTTCAGCGCGTCCTCCACATCCAGGAGCGGCGGCAGTTCACGCAGGAAATTGATCATCAGGCGCGGTGGGACGTTCAGGGGCGTAGAGACCGCGGCTGCGGCTGCGTCGCGGCGCGGCAGCCAGGTCAGCAGCGCTTCGACCAGTTCATCCACCACCACGGGCTTGGTGACATGGCCGTCCATGCCGGCCTCCCGGCATTTCTGCCGGTCGCTTTGCAGCGCGTGTGCGGTCATGGCCAGGATGGGCAGGCGCGGCTTGCCCGGCACGGCCAGCGCCTCCTCCCGGATCACGCGGGTCGCCTGATACCCGTCCATCACCGGCATCTGGATATCCATCAGCACCAGATCGAACCGACCGGCCTTCACCTTGTCGGCGGCCTGCCGCCCATCCTCGGCCAGGGTGACATGCATGCCCCAGCGGGTCAGCATGTCGAACGCAACCTGCTGGTTCAGCGGGTTATCCTCGACCAGCAGGATTTCGCCACCGGCAACCGGGGCCAGCCTTTCCTCGGGCCGGGCGCTGATCGATGCCGGCCCCCGCGCCTGCGCGAAGGACTGACGCAACGCCTCGCGCAGGGCCGTGGGCGTCACGGGCTTGGCCAGGATATTGCGCACGGGCGTGCCCGCCGTGGCGGCGGCCAACTCGTCCACATCATAGGCAGTGACCATCAGCATGGGCGGTGGCGGCGACGCGGCGGCCATGATGGCACGGCACAAATCCAGTCCGTCCGTTCCCGGCATGCGCCAATCGGCGATGACGAGATCGTACCCCGCCCCCTCGCTGCGGCGCAGACGTTCCAGCGCCTTTTCAACCGTCTGCACCCCCTCCACCGCCAGCCCGTACTGTTCCAGCATGCTGGTCAGCACGTCGATGGCCAACGCGCTGTCATCGACCAGCAGAGCGCGCTTGCCCGTCAGGTCCACGTCGCTGTGCAGCAGATCGCCGGATGTGACAGGGCGCCAGCGCAGCGGCAGGCTGAAATGGAAGCGGCTGCCCTGCCCGACGGCGCTTTCAACGCCAATGGTGCCTCCCATCATCTCCACCAGTTGCCGGCTGATGGCGAGACCCAGCCCGGTGCCGCCATAGCGGCGGGTGGTGGAACTGTCGGCCTGGGAGAAGCTGATGAATAGCCGTTCCATCTGCTCCGCGCTCATGCCGATGCCGGTATCCTCCACCTGCACCGACAGGCGCAGGCTCTCATTCTCCTCCGCTTCGAAGGCAGCGGTGACGGTGACACGGCCCTCATGGGTAAACTTGATGGCATTGGCGATCAGGTTGCTGATCACCTGGGTCAGGCGCAGCGGGTCACCCAACAGAACACGCGGCGCCCCCGTGGGCCGGCGCAGGATGAATTGCAAACCATGGCGCCGCGCCTCATCGGCATGCAGCGAGGCAACGGCATCCAGCAGCTCATCCAGCAGGAAATCAACGCATTCGATGGTGACGCGGCCAGCCTCGATCTTCGACAGGTCAAGGACGCTGTTGATGATGCCCAGCAGGGATTTGCCGGCCTCTTCGATCTTGGTGAGATATTCCCGCGCCTTGGGCGGCAGATCGGTGCGCAGCGCCAGATAGCTCATGCCGATCACGGCATTCATGGGCGTGCGGATTTCATGGCTCATATTGGCCAGGAATTCCGACTTGGCGCGGCTGGCGGCCTCGGCGGCCAGCTTCGCCTCGCCCAGCGCCTCGGCAAGCCGCTGCAGCTCTTCCTCGCGCCGGCGCGCCTGGGTAACATCGGCATAGGACGTGACAAAGCCACCGCCCGGCATCGGGTTGCCATGGGCCTCCAGCACGGTTCCGTCAGGCCTTGTCAGTTCGAAATGATGCGGCTCGTTGTTGGCGGTGGCGCGCAGCCTTTCATCAATCAGGGCATCGACACCGTCCGGCGCCACGGGGCCATATTCTTCCCGCAGGGCTTTCCAACGGATCAGGTCGCGCATGCCCACGCCCTGCCGGCACAGGCCGGGTGGCAGGCCATGCATGGAAATGAAGCGGGTATTGAAGGCCAGTACGCGCAGATCGGCATCAAAGGCCACAATCCCCTGATCCACCGTATCCAGGACGGTGGCCAGCATCGTTTCCCGCGACCGCGCCGTGGCCCGCGTCTCCTCAAGCAGGCTGACATCCTGGAAGGTGCGAATCCATTGGCTGACACGACCGCCATCACCCAGGACGGGGGCGCTTTCCTCCCGAATCCAGCGATGGCCGCCATCGGGCATGGTCAGCCGGCACAGGCGGTTGATGACACCATCGGCGCTGCGCAGTGCGTCCGCCTGTTCCCCCGCCTCCAGACGTTCGGCGATCAGGGCGGGCAGCCGATCGGTGGACATCGCCTCGTCATGCGACAGGCCCATGAGACGCGGCAGATTGCCGGAGATTTCGCAACCGCCGTCCACATCCTCCACCAGCCAGGCCAGATTGGCGACGCGCTGCGCCGCTGCCATCCTTTCCTCTCCCCAGCGCAGGGCGCGAAACCCTTCCCAGTTGCCGCGCAGGAACAGGATCTGCCCCATGGTCATCAGCAGCATCAGCAGGGATGTGCCCAGCCAGATTGGGTCGCTGCGATCGGCGATGCTCAACACGATGGCAGCCGCCATCATGGGGCCGGCATAGGCGACGCAGGCCTGCGGCACCACCGACAGGGCGGCGTTGGCTCCCACCGCCAGGAAGGCGCAGCCGCCGAGCAGCAGCGCCTTTGCCTCCAGCGGTGCGTTGGACAGGTAGAACAGCATCATGCCGCCCCAATAGAGGCCCATGATGCTTGAACTGGCGATGATGATGCGGATGCGGCGGCGGGATGCCGTGCGTGGCGGGCGCCGCCCCCGGCTGCGCAACAGGCCCCGAATGGCCGGCAGCATCAGCAGGGGCACACCCAGCAGCAGGGGTGTCAACGCCAGAAACGAGAAATCATGCCAAAGGACGACAGCACCGATCCATGCGCCCAACAGATTTCCCAGGATGATCATGGGCAACTGCCGCACAAAGGCCGCCGATTGTGCGGCCCTTATCGTTTCATCGTCCTGGATACGGTACCAAGGGCTCAACACAGGCGTGTTCCGTGCACAAGAGAAGTGGAAACACGACCGGAACCCCGTCGTCGCCGGAATCGCCCGTCGCCGTCACTGGTGGATGGCTTTCCACACAGCATAGTATGTAGGCGACACGCATGGTGCGCAATCGCCCGCTTATATCCTTTGGACAGGGAACGGATTTTTCCAGCGATGATGGCATCATCGGAAAAACGAAAGACCCGGAACAATGTCCGGGCCTTTTCGTAACAGACTGAATTTACTTCGGGGATGGTGATTCCGGTGGGATTCGAACCCACGACCCCATGATTAAAAGTCACGTGCTCTACCGACTGAGCTACGGAATCATGCTCCCGAAGTGGCGCGCACCATAGGCAAGCCGACAGCGTCCGTCAACATGCGCGATGCGGCACCGCACCTTTGATTTTTCGCAGGGCTTCACCCCGGCTTGTTCACCCTTTCGGCATCGAAACGAGCCTGAAGGCTGGCCGCGACGCGCGGGCTGACAAACTGGCTGATATCACCACCCAGCCGCCCAATCTCCTTCACGAAGCGGGACGAGATGAACTGATGCTTGTCGGAGGCCATCAGGAAGACAGTATCGACAGCCGGGTTCAGGCGGGCATTCATGCCGGCCATCTGAAACTCATATTCGAAATCCGAAACGGCGCGCAGGCCGCGGATGATCACCGATGCCCCGCAATCGACCGCGAACTTCATCAGCAATTTATCGAAGGGCCGCACCTCGACATTGAAACCCTGTTGCCGCAACGTCGCCAGTTCACCCGCCACCAGGGCCACACGTTCATCGGTGGTGTAGAGCGGGCCCTTGCCGGCATTGCTGGCCACGCCAACGATCAGATGATCCACCATACGGCAGGCGCGCTGGATAATGTCGAAATGACCATTGGTCACCGGGTCAAATGTACCCGGATAGACGCCGATACGCGAAGCCACCATGGTCCTCTTCCCCTTCCCCTCAAGGCTCTCTCTACTGACCGTCGGCCCGGGTCCATGGCCCGCGCACTTTTCCGGTCACCGGCGCGGGTTCCGAGGGCTCTCTCCCCGATACCCGCGCTGATCGTCGTGAACTCACTCGGTCGCAGCGGCCTCGGCGAGGTCGCCACTGGTTTCGGAACCGTCATCTTCCAAACGGGCGACCGACACCACCTTCTCCTCGCCCGACAGGCGGAACAGGGTGACGCCTTTGCTCTTGCGGCCCGTCAGGCGGATATCATGGACAGGCATGCGGATGACCTGACCGCCATCGCTGACCATCATCAGCTGATCCGTCTCATGGATGGGGAACACGGCGGCAATCGCCTTGTTGCGGTCCCCCATATCCATGTTCCAGATGCCCTGGCCGCCGCGGCCCGTCAGGCGATATTCATAGGCTGAGGTGCGCTTGCCAAAGCCCTGCTCGGACACGGTGAGGATCATTTCCTCGCGTGCCTTCATCTCGGCAAACTGTTCGGGCGACAGCGTCGCCTCGCCCACCGGCTCGGCATCCACATCCACCGTATCGTCGGTATCCTCACCCTCGGCCCGGCGCAACTCGCGCGCCTGCTTCAGATAGGCGGCGCGTTCTTCCATGCTGTAATCGGTATGGTGCAGGATCGACATGCCGATCACCGCATCGCCGTTCGCCAGCCTGATGCCACGCACACCGGTAGAGGTGCGACCGGAGAAGACGCGCACCTCCGTCACGGGGAAGCGGATGCAGCGGCCCAGGTGGGTAGCGAGCAGCACATCATCCTGATCGGTACAGGTGCGGACGGAAATCAGGGTCTCGCCCTCTTCCTCCAGCTTCATGGCGATCAGGCCGTTGGCACGGATATTCTGGAAGTCCGACAGCTTGTTGCGGCGGATGCCGCCCTTGCTGGTGGCGAACACGATCTCCAGATCGCCCCAGGTGCCCTCATCCTCCGGCATCGGCATGACGGTGGAGATGGTTTCCCCCTCCTCCAGCGGCAGCAGATTGACCAAGGCCTTGCCGCGTGTCTGCGGCGTGCCTTGCGGCAGGCGCCAGACCTTCAGCTTGTGCACGATGCCGCGGCTGGTGAAGAACAGCATGGGCGTGTGCGTGTTCGACACGAACAGGTCGGAGACATTGTCCTCCGCCTTCAGGCTCATGCCCGACCGGCCCTTGCCGCCCCGCGCCTGGGCGCGATAGGTGGACAAGGGCACGCGCTTGATATAGCCGCCCTGGGTGACGATAACGACCATGTCCTCGCGCTGGATCAGATCCTCGATATCGGACTCGAACTCCGATTCCTCGATCTGGGTGCGGCGCGGCGTGGCGAAGCGGGCCTTCATCTCGCCCAGCTCGTTGCGGATCACGTCCAGCAGCAGGCCACGCTCGGCCAGGATCGCCAGGAACGTCTTGATCTGATCGGTAACGCCGGTCAGTTCTTCGCCGATCTTGTCACGCTCCAGCCCGGTCAGGCGGTGCAAGCGCAGGTCCAGGATGGCGCGGGCCTGGGCTTCGGACACGCGGTAGGTGCCGGCCTCAGACAGGCCACGGCCCGGCTCGTCAATCAGCGCGATCAGTGGCGCCACGTCGGCGGCGGGCCAGTCGCGGGCCATCATCTGCTCACGCGCCGTCTGCGGATCGGGCGCGCTGCGGATCAGGGCGATCATCTCGTCCAGATTGGCGACCGCGACAGCCAAACCGACCAGGATATGGGCGCGTTCGCGGGCCTTGCCCAGCTCGAACTCGGTCCGCCGCGTCACCACCTGTTCGCGGAAACGGACGAAGGCGGCGATGATGGTCTTCAGATCCATCAGCTCCGGCCGGCCGCCATTCAGCGCCAGGGTGTTCACGCCGAAGCTGGTCTGCAGCGCGGTATGGCGGAACAGCTGTGCCAGCACCACCTCAGCCACGGCGTCGCGCTTCAGTTCCACGACCACGCGCACGCCGTCGCGGTCCGACTCGTCGCGGACATCGCTGATGCCCTCGACCAGCTTCTCGTTCACGCATTCGGCGATGCGTTCCAGCAGCTTGCCCTTGTTCACCTGGAACGGGATTTCGGTGGCGACGATGGCCCAGCGATCCTTGCGGATCTCCTCCACCTCCGTCTTGGCGCGCATGATCACGCTGCCACGACCGGTATGGAAGGCCGACCGGATGCCGGATCGACCCAGAATCAGGGCGCCGGTGGGGAAATCCGGGCCGGGAACGATCTCGATCAGCTCATCAATGGAGATGTCGGGATTGTCGATATAGGCCAGACAGGCGTCGATCACCTCCCCCAGATTATGGGGAGGGATGTTGGTGGCCATGCCCACCGCAATACCGCCGGCACCATTGACCAGCAGGTTGGGAAACTTGGCCGGAAGGACCGTGGGTTCTTCTTCCGACTCGTCATAGTTCGGCTGAAAATCGACGGTTTCCTTGTCGATATCGTCCAGCATGAATTCGGCGACCTTGGCCAGACGGGCCTCGGTGTAGCGCATGGCCGCCGCCGCGTCGCCATCCATGGAGCCGTAATTGCCCTGACCATCGATCAGGGGCAGGCGCATGGAGAAATCCTGCGCCATGCGGACCATGGCGTCGTAAATCGCACTGTCGCCGTGCGGATGGTATTTACCCATCACGTCACCGACGATACGCGCCGACTTCTTATAGGGCTTGGTGCTGTCGTATCCGCCTTCCTTCATGGCGAACAGGATGCGGCGATGCACGGGCTTCAACCCGTCACGCACATCCGGCAAGGCTCGGCTCACGATCACGCTCATCGCGTAATCGAGATAGGATCGCCGCATCTCATCTTCGATGGTGATGGGCGTGATATCGGACGGCAGAGCGGGCGTGGAAGTCACCGAGCGGAACTCGTCATTACGGGTCTACAAAACCAACGACCGGGCGTGTCCGGCCATCGGGCACCCCTTGTAGCACCATTCGCGGGTGCGAACAACGAAAGGGGAAATCAGCCTGCCGCCGCCCGCGCATCGCGCCGCGACAGCCACCAGAACCGCGCCATCAGGAACCCGACCGACACGATGCTGGCGATGAAAATCCCTTCAAAAAGGCCCAGCACACCGCGCCCCAGCGGAAAGGCCAGGAACCAGCCGACCGGCATCATAATGGCGTAATAGCTGATAAAGTGCAGTGCCGTCGGAACCCAGGTGTCGCTACGCCCACGAAGGGCCTGCGCCATCACCACCTGCCCGCCATCGGCCACCAGCAGCCAGGCAGAGAAGGCCACCACCGGCGCCGTCAGAGCCAGCACGGCGGCATCCTGCGTGAACTGCCCCGCGATCCAGCCGGGAAACAGCAGGAAGATGACGCCGACCAGCGCCAGGATGGCACTGGTCACGCCCAGTCCCGTCCAACCCGCCACCGTGGTTTCGGTTCGGTCGCCAGCGCCATAGGCATTGCCCACCCGCACAGAGGTTGCCGACGCCAGGCCCAGCGCGCACATGAAGGGCAGCGCGATCAGGTTCAACCCGATGGCATAGGCAGCGACCCCCACCGCCCCCAGCCAGCCCGCGAACAGGCCCAGCCCGCCGAACGCAGAGCCTTCCAGCCCGTTGGACAGGCCGGCGGCATAGCCGATGCGCCGCTGTTCGCGCCCGCCGTTCCACCATCCCTTGAACCCGCCGCGCACGCCCCATTCCTGCCGCTTCGGATGCCACCAGATATAGGCGATCATGCCGAAGGCGCAGAGCCAACGGAGCGCCGTGGTCGACCAGGCGGCCCCAATGGCGCCAAGGGCCGGCAAGCCGAAATGGCCCCAGACGAACATCCAGACCAGCAGGACGTTCAGGACATTGCTGATCAGCATGGCCACCATGCCCGGCAAGGGCCGTTTCAGCCCCTCCAGCCACAGCGAGCAGGCCAGATACAGCGCAGCCGGCGGCATGCCAAAGGCCATGACGGCCATGACATGCCCGGCCCCGCGCGCCAGATCCGGTTCTTGTCCTGTCAGCAGCAGGAACTGTTCCCCGAATAGGCAGATGCCGAACACGGCAGACCCGACCAGCAGCGCATAGGGCAGCGACCGGCGCCAGACGGTGCCGACCGTCCCCTCCTCCCCGCGCCCCACGGCCTGCGCCGTGACCACGACCGTGCCCAGCAGCAGGCCGACCATCACACCCATCATGACCGCGACAGGCGTGTGTCCCATGCCCAGATAGGCCAGTTCCTGCGCGCTGTAGCGACCCACGATCAGCGTGTCGGTCAGCGCCATGACGATAATCCCGGCCCGCGCGATGATAACCGGCACGGCCAGCCGAAACAGGTCACGCACATGGCGCTGAATACGGTGGGGAAGGGTTTCGGCCTGAAGGGCGACAGCAGTCATTTTGGGACGAGAATCCGATATCTTGAAACGCCGCGCACGATACATCCGATATCGGAAATGTCCAGTGCCACCATGTCGGGGGAACAATTCACCCCGCGCCGGGGTTGGTTGATAGCAACCGTCACAAGAGAGGACCCGGCCCATGGGTATCGTTCCCCCGCTTCCCGGTTCCACCCCGCCCGACCAGACCGAAGTGCCGCCGCCGGACGAGTTGCCAACGCCGCAGCCGGGCGGGCCGCCCGAACCGCCGCCTGTACCGCAACCCGACCCGGAACCCAAGCCGATGCGCATGTCCGGGCGCGCATGCATGCTGGGGGCTTGACGGCGGGGCCGTGGCGCGCGACATCACGGCCCATGACCCAGAAGAACCCCATCCACGTCATCGGCGCCGGCATGGCCGGCAGCGAAGCTGCATGGCAGATCGCCCAGGCCGGCATCCCCGTCATCCTGCATGAGATGCGCCCCGTTCAGAAAACGGACGCGCACCAGACGGATTTCTTTGCGGAGCTGGTCTGTTCCAACTCCTTCCGGTCCGACGATGCCGAATATAACGCCGTCGGCCTGCTACATGAGGAGATGCGCCGCTGCGGCTCGCTGATCCTGACGGCGGCGGACACGCACAAGGTGCCGGCGGGTGGCGCGCTGGCCGTGGACCGCGATCATTTCGCCGAACATGTGACGCAGACCCTGACCAGTCACCCGCTGGTGACGGTGGAGCGGGGCGAGGTTGCCGGCATCCCGCCCGAAGACTGGGACAGCACCATCATCGCCACCGGCCCCCTGACCAGCATGAAACTGGCCGAGGCCATCCGGGCGTTTACGGGTGAGGAGCAGTTGAGCTTCTTCGACGCCATCGCACCCATCATCCATACCGACAGCATCGACCTGTCCAAGGCCTGGTTCCAGTCGCGCTATGACAAGGTCGGGCCGGGTGGTACGGGCAAGGACTATATCAACTGCGCCATGGACAAGGAGCAGTATCAGGCGTTCATCCAGGCGCTGATTGATGGGGAAAAGGGCGACTTCAAGGAGTGGGAGAAGAACACCCCCTATTTCGAAGGCTGCCTGCCCATCGAGGTGATGGCCGAACGCGGCGTCGATACCCTGCGCTATGGCCCCATGAAGCCCGTGGGCCTGACCAACCCGCATGAGGGCAAGCGCCCCTATGCCGTAGTGCAGCTGCGTCAGGATAACGCGCTGGGCACGCTCTATAATCTGGTCGGGTTCCAGACCAAGCTGAAATATGCCGAACAGGTGCGGGTGTTCCGCATGATCCCCGGCCTGGAAAATGCGGAGTTCGCGCGCCTGGGCGGCCTGCATCGCAACACCTTCATCAACTCCCCGCGCCTGCTGGACGGGTCCTTGCGTCTGAAGGCCATGCCGCGCCTGCGCTTTGCAGGCCAGATCACGGGCTGTGAAGGCTATGTGGAAAGTGCCGCCGTCGGCCTGATGGCCGGGCGCTTCGCAGCCGCTGACCGGCTGGGCAACGAACCCTCCCTGCCCCCGCGCACCACCGCCCTGGGCGCATTGCTGTCCCATATCACGGGCGGTGCGGAGGCGGAGACGTTCCAGCCCATGAACGTCAATTTTGGCCTGTTCCCGCCCGTGACGGAGCGGCAGCCCAACGGCAAGGAACTGCACGGCAAGGACCGCAAGAAGGCCTACAGCACGCGGGCCTTGAGGGATTTGGCGGGGTGGCTGGAAGGCAGCGCGGGTTAAGCATTCCCAAAATACCAACCGGACGACGTCAAGCTGGGGGTACCGATGCCCCCAGCGGACGCCTTGCCACTGCCATGCTTTGTGGACCTTGAACCAAGCGATGTTGCGAAGGTTCGGGCGGTCATGTCATTGTTTCGCTATGATCCCTCGATCAATTCCCCCGCTGATTGTCGCTGGCGCCCTGTTTGCGGTGGGTGCCCATGCACAGCAATTGCCGCCTCTGCCGCCATCGCTGGCGAACACAGCCGCCGTGGTTTGCATCAGCATCTCGAATGAAGGCGGCATCAAAGGCGCCTACGTCCTGTCGAGCACTGGGAACTTTATGACCACCGGCGACTTGCTGGCCTGGGTCCGCCAATTGCGATGGCCCCCCACAGAACCGGGGCAATCGCGGGAGGATGTCTGGATCCCAATGCCAATTGCATTTGGCGCGGCCCAAATTCCCCCCGCACCCTCGACCTGCAGCGCGCCCCCCAAGACAGGCTCCCCCTGAAATGTTTGCTCAAACCTTCAGAAAGCCCATAACCCCCGTCGTCGCACCGATCCGTTCGTCCAACTGGATCATGTACTTGTAGCTTGCCAGGAAATGCCGGCCCGTATTGAGGATGCCGTACTGCGACGGCACCGCCAGCCTTGCATAGGCGGGGTTGGCGGGCGGGCCGCCGCATTGGCTGGTGTTGAAGCCCCATGACACATCGCCCAACACCACGCCAACCGTAACATCCGGGATCAGCATCTGGCCGCCAGCGGGATTGGCTTCCTCCCAATCCGCCGGGTTTGGCGGGGGATTGCCGGGCTGGTTGGGTGTGATGATGGTGTAGTCGATGCCCGTATCCATCAGGAAGGGCAGCGTGGCGTCATAGGGCGTCAGGCCGCTATTGGCCGGCGGCGACAGGGTAACGCTGGCGGACGCGGTGCGTTGCCCCAGGTTCATGTTCACCGGCACCTGCACGAATTGCTGCGCCAGGGCGGCATCATAGCCGAACAGCACACCATTCTGGTCCAGCATGTAACCGGGCGCCCAGGTGCCGGCCACGATCTCCGGCACGTTCAGGAAGATGTTGAGCGGGTCCAGGCCCGTCATGCGGGTACTGACGCCCATCATGGCCACGTTGGACGGGCTGGTGCTGCGGAAGATCGTCAGCGACGGCACGGTGAAGCTGGCCCCGTTCCCCCCGCTTACAATGGCGGAAACCGTCACCCACTGCCCCTGATAGGCGTTGCCGCTGCTGGAATAGAAGGGGTGGGTATAGGGCGGCTGCGGCACGATGACCTGATAGGTGCCATCCGGCAAGTAATCCGCCCCCACATTCAACCAGGGGGAGCCGGTATCCATCAGCAGGGGTGTCTGCGTCTGCCCGCCATCGAAGGAGACATTGAAATGGTAGGCCGTCTCCACACCGCCGCCACCCGAAACATAAGACAGAAACAGCCCCTGCACCGCGTCCAGCATGATCAGCCCCCTTCGCCGTTGGTTGGATGCGGCGTTACCCGGCACCCGGCCCACAGCATACAGAAAGCACACCAGACAGGCATCTGACATTTTCACGTAAAACGAGCAAATTGATAAATATCACTAAACCCAAATTAATGGGTTAACCGCTGCATCCTGGGCCGTTTCGTGCTATCTTCCGACAATCATGGGGCGAGCCGTGTCCGGGCCGGGGGCAGGCGTTCGGGAAGGCCTCCGATATGAAACACCCCCTGATTTTCCGTTGCATCCTGTTGCACGGGCGGCGGCTTACCACCGCCCGATGGTCGCGGCCCAACCGACGGAAAGCGGGCGGCGCACGCTGGGGCGTAGCAGGATGGGGTTCATCAGGTCATAGCCTGCCGCCGCCATCCGGCCCAGATAGTGGTCGGCCAGGATGGCCGGCAGCAGGGCCGGCAGGGCGGCCTTGGGCACATCACGCCGCAACCGGCGGGCATCGGACAGCAGCGACCGGGCCGTATCGGCCACGGCAGCGGCCACACTGGACAGGCCGGGCTCTGGCTTCAAGTCGAACAAAGCCGGTTCAGTCACCCCATGTTCGACCATCAGGGTCACCGGCAGGCGGGAGCGGTGGCCGCGCGCCAGGAAGGGGGTAGCCCGCAGGATACCGGTCAGGGCCCAGACCGTACCGACCAGCCTTGCGGCCTCCATCGCGGCCTGATCGCGAACGCCCAGCGTCTGACAGGCCAGCCGGGCCAGGGGTGCCCCGGTGACCTGGGCGTAATTGACCAGGCATTCCATGTCGGCGGGCGCCTCATCGTCCATGTCGGCCTCCCGCCCGTCGATCAACAGATCGAACTGGGTGCGGTCCAGACCGTGGCGGGCGATGGATGCCGCCAGCGGTTCCACCACCTCATGCCGGCGCGGGGTGCCGGCATAGGCGCCATCAATGCTTTCCCGCCACCATTGCAGGCGGATCTGGCCCAGCGTCGGCTCGGTCACCACCTCCCGCGTCTTGGCCACCTCATGGTTGAAGGCGTAAAGCGCGAACAGGTCCTCACGTACGGTGGCGGGCGCGAACAGGGCCGTCAGGAAGCGGTCATTATCATGCTTGCGGACCGCCTCGGCACAGGCGGAAAGGGCGGGGGGCGCCATTCTTGCTCAATCCAACAGGGGTGATGCCGCCTTATAGGCGCTCCGCCCCTGTTCGCAAAGCCCAAGCATCCCATATGGTTGATACAACAATTATTCAGGGGTCGAGCAGGTTGACCCGCGCGCGGCGCGGTCGTATCTCTCAACCCCGTGTCCGGTCGTCCCCGCGTCAGGGGCGACACCCACCCCGAGAGAGAACAGGAGCCATCATCATGGCCTTCACCCTGCCGGCACTGACCTATGACACCGCGGCGCTGGAGCCGCATATCGACGCGCTGACCATGGCCACCCACCACGGCAAGCATCACCAGACCTATATCACCAACCTGAACAACGCCCTGGCCGACCACAGCCAGTTGCATGACCTGTCGCTGGAAGACCTGCTGAAGCGTCTGGGCGAACTGCCGGAAAGCATCCGCACCGCCGTGCGCAACAATGGCGGCGGTCACGCAAACCATTCCATGTTCTGGTCCATCATGGGTCCGAATGGCGGTGGCGACCCGACCGGTGAGGTTGGTTCCGCCATCACCCGCGATTTCGGCAGCTTCGACGACTTCAAGAAGAAGTTCAACGAGGCCGGGACCAAGCAGTTCGGCTCCGGCTGGGTGTTCGTCACCGCCGACGCCGCCGGCAAGCTGGCCATCGTGGCACAGCCGAACCAGGACACGCCGCTGTTCAACGGCACGCCCGTCCTGTTCGGCAATGACGTGTGGGAACACGCCTATTACCTGAAGTACCAGAACCGCCGCGCGGACTATCTGGCCGCCTGGTGGAACACCGTCAGCTGGGACGCCGTGAATGCCCGTCTGGCCAAGATCAAGGCCGGTGCGGTGATTTAAGTTTTCCCTCAGGCGCCGGGCGGGCGCATCCGCGCCCTTGGCTCACGCGCCACGTGGCGCGGGCCGGCAGTCGCCGGCCTCCACCGGTCATGGAGATGACCGGTGGTTTGCTCTACTGGTCTGACGTTTCCTGCAAACCCCGCCGGCCAAAACCGGCGGGGTTTGTCATATCGGGGCCGCGCCCCATTATCGCCACTTCTCCGTGCCTCTCTGTCGTGGCAAACTAGGGGCACGATGATGAAGAGCGCCGGGACCCATGGCTGAATTCCGCCTGTCAGCACAGAACCCCGCCCAACCGGGCGACCCTGCCGCCCGCAAGAGCGCGGAGGCGGAGAATTTTCCTGTCGCCTCCCGGCTGATCCCGGCTCCTTATCGCCCGCATGTCATGGCCTTCTACGCCTTCGCGCGGCTGGCCGATGACATCGCGGACGACCCGCACGTCGAACCCGATATGAAGATCGCGCAGCTGGATGCGCTGGAACGCGCGCTGGTCAGCGGCATCGGCAACCAGCCCTGGCTGGCCCCTGCCCTGACGCTGAAGGCAACGCAGACGGCCACCGGCGTATCGGGCCTGCATGCGCGGCAGCTGCTGCAGGCCTTCCGCCGCGATGCCACGGGCAGCCATTGCAAGACCTGGCAGGACCTTGTCCTTTACTGCCGCTATTCCGCGAACCCCGTGGGCCGCTTCCTGCTGGAACTGCATGGGGAGGGGATCAATGCTGCCCCCGCCTCGGACGCGCTATGTACCGCGCTGCAGATCCTGAACCATATCCAGGATTGTCGGCATGACTGGGTGGAACTGGGCCGCTGCTACCTGCCCACCGCCTGGTTCAAGGAAGCAGGCGGATCGGTTGAACATCTGGTGGAGACGGAGGCGACGCCCCCCGTGCGCGCCGTCATCGACCGGACGCTGGACAATGTCGATTCGCTGCTGCGCCGGGCGGGCGCCCTGCCACGCCTGATCGCCAATCCGGGCCTGCGCATGGAATCGGCGGTCATCATTGAGATGGCGGTGGCCCTGTCGAAACAACTGCGACGCCGCGACCCGCTGGCCGGCAAGGTGCAGTTGTCGGCGTTCAGCCGGCTGGGTGCGGTGCTGCTGGGTGTGTTGCGCGGTATGTCGCGCCGCCCGCCGCGCCTGTCGCCCGAAAGCGGGCTGGCCAAGGCCGGGAGCTGCGGTACCTCCACCTTCTACTGGCCGCTGCGCCTGCTGGGACAGCGCAAGCGCCGGGCGATGTTCGCCATCTATGGCTTCTGCCGTGCTGTGGACGACATTGCCGACGGCAAGGAGAATAACGAGGTCAAGCGCGGCGCACTGACCGACTGGCAGCGGCGCATCGACGCCATGTATGGCATGCCCAGCCCTGGCCGCCATCATGGCCGGCTGCGCGATCTGGCCTCTGCCGTCCGGCGCTACAACCTGCCCCAGGCGGAATTCCAGGCCGTGATCGACGGCATGATGATGGATGTGGAAGGGCCTATCCGCGCCCCCTCGCTCGGCATGCTGGCGCAATATTGCCGGCGCGTCGCGGGGGCCGTGGGCCTGTTGTCCGTACGCGTCTTCGGCAAGGGCGATGCCAGCGCAGACGCATTCGCCCTGGCCCTGGGTGAGGCGTTGCAGCTCACCAACATCCTGCGGGATGTGGATGAGGATGCGCGCGATGGCCGTTGCTACCTGCCGGAGGAGATGCTGGAGGATGCGGGCATCGACATTTATGCCGTGCAGTCCGATCCCGTCGCCCTGCTGACCGACCCGGCCCTGCCGCAGGTCTGTGAGGCGCTGGCCGCCCGCGCGGAAGCCGCGTTCCATCAGGCCAACAGCCTGTTGAAGCAGCCCCATCGCAAGCTGTGGCCGGCGGCGGCCATGATGGTGCTGTATCATCGCATCCTGCTGCGCCTGCGTCAGCGTGGCTGGTCGCCCGACGCCCTGTCCCACCGCCCACGCCTTGGGAAGTGGGAGAAGATCAGCGTGGCGCTGTCCTGCGCCCTGGGTCGCGCGCCCCGCCTGTGACGGGTAGCGTGCATGTGGTCGGGGCCGGCCTGTCGGGTCTGGCCTGCGCCACCGCCCTGGCCGGTTCCGGTCGCGACATCATCCTTTATGAAGCAACCGATCATGCCGGCGGTCGCTGCCGCTCCTGGCATGATGCTTTGCTTGACCGTGTGATCGACAATGGCAATCACCTGATCCTGGGTGCCAATCCCGAATGCTTCGCCTATCTGGACCGGATTGGTGGACGGGCGGGCCTGATCACGGTTGATCCGGTTGCCCTGCCCTTTCTGGACCTGCGGGATCGTCGGCACTGGACCCTGCGCCCCGGCAATGGCCCCCTTCCCCTGTGGCTTGCCGATCCTGCCCGGCGGGTGCCCGACAGCGGGCTGTTGGATTATCTGGCGGTGCTCAAGCTGGCCTTCGCCGGTCCGGATGCACGGGTCGTGGATGTGCTGCCGGAAGGAAGTCCGTTGACCGACCGGCTGTGGAAGCCGCTTGCCGTCAGCATCCTGAACACGCCGCACGAGGCCGGATCAGCCCGTCTGCTCTGGTCCGTCTTCCGCCGCACCCTGCTGCGTGGGGCCAACGCCTGCCGCCCGTGGATCGCCGGGTCCGGCGGATTATCCGCCGCCCTGGTCGATCCAGCCCTGGCCTATCTGGCCCGATTTGGGGCCAGGGTGCAGTTCGGGAACCGTCTGAAAGCACTGGAGCGGACGGCGGATGGCCTTGTATCAGCCCTGGATTTCGGGTCGGACCGGATTGTTCTGGCGGCCCGTGACAAGGTGGTCCTGGCTGTACCACCAGAGGCCGCCGCACGCTTGCTGCCCGATCTGCCGGTGCCTGACCGCTTCCACGCCATCCTGAATGCCCATTACCGGCTGGAAAGCCCGGTGACGCTGCCCGGCGGCCTGCCTCTGGTCGGTCTGGTCGGCGGGGTGGCGGAATGGCTGTTCCTGCGCGATGACCTGATTTCGGTCACCATCAGTGCGGCGGATGCCCTGATGGACCGCGATGCCGACGACCTGCTGCACCTGATCTGGCGGGATGTGGCGGCGGCGACAGGGCTTGATCCTGACCACCCGGCACCGGGCCGCATCGTCAAGGAAAAGCGCGCCACCTTTGCCGCCACGCCGGAGCAGGGGCACAAACGCCCCCGCCCGCAACAATCGGCCAACCTGCTGCTGGCCGGTGACTGGACCGATACAGGACTGCCCGCCACCATTGAGGGGGCGGTGCAGTCGGGGCACCGGGCAGCGGCAATGGCGGCGCAATAGCGGTTCAGGGCTTGCCCTTCACCACATCCCCACCTTTCACCACCACATCGACCTTTTCCAGGATCGAGATATCGGCCAGCGGATCGCCCTTGACCGCGATCAGGTCGCCATAGCGGCCAACGGCCAGGGTGCCGACATCGGCGGACGCACCCAGCGCATCGGCGGCGTTGACGGTGGCGGCCTGGATGGCCTGCATGGGCGTCATTCCGAACTGCACCATACGGCTGAACTGCTTGCCATTGTCGCCATGGGGATAGACGCCGGCGTCGGAGCCGAACACCATCTTCACCCCGGCCTTCACGGCGCGGGTGAAGCTTTCGCGCTGGGTCTTGCCGACCACCCGTTCCTTGGCCAGACTTTCCGGCAGGAAGCCCGCCGCCTCGCCCGCCGACAGAATATATTCGGTGTTGTAGATATCCATGGACAGGTAGGTGCCGCGCTCCTTCGCCAGCTTGATGCCTTCATCATCGATGAAGCTGGCATGCTCGACCGTGTCCACGCCGGCGCGGATGGCGGCCTTGATGCCGGCGGTGCCATGGGCATGGGCGGCAACCCTCAACCCCAGGCGCTTGGCCTCTGCCACGATGGCGTCCATCTCTTCCTGCGCCAACTGCTGGGCACCGACCTGCGTGCCCTTGGACAGGACGCCACCGGTGGCGCAGATCTTGATCAGGTCGGCGCCATACTTCTTCACCTCGCGCACCTTCTTGACCACGCCCCAGGGGCCGTCGGCGGCACCCTGGCTGTGCGCGTCATATTCGGGCGGCAGCAGGTTATTGTCGCAATGTCCGCCCGTGGCCCCGATGGAGGGACCGGAGACATAAAGGCGGGGACCGTTCAGCCGGTTGGATGCCAGGGCACGGCGCAGAGCGACATCGGAATAGCCGGCGGCACCAAGATTGCGTGCCGCCGTGAAGCCGGCCATCAGGGTCTTTTCAGCATGGATGACACCGTTGATGGTTTCATCGCCCGTCGATTCTGCCAGCCCCTCATAGCCGTGCATATCGTGCCGGCCCGTCAGATGCACATGCATGTCGATCAGGCCGGGCAGAATGGTCATGCCCGTCAAATCAAGACGTACGGCCCCATCCGGCACCGCCACGGTGCCCTGGGTGCCGACCGCCGCGATGCGGCCATCGGTAATGACCAGGGCCGGCTTCTCCACCAGCTTTCCAGACACGACATCGACCATGCGGTCAGCCTGGACATAGGTGGTGCCGGCCTGCGCGGACAGCGCCCCGCCCAGGGCGGTGGCGGCCAGCAGCAGTGCGGAAAGCGAACGGGAGAGAGAGATTGCCATGGGATCGCGGCCCCTTATTGTCGGTTACCAAAGGCGTAACATAAGGGGCCGCAGAATTTAACCCAGCCTGTATCAGGCGCGGATACCAGTGACGAAGCGCTGAACCTCCTGGCGCAGCAGTGTGGCTTCGCGCGACAGGCTGTCAGAGGCGTTGTGCGCCTGGGCCGCCATACGCCCGGTTTCGGCAGCGGCCTGGGTCACACCCTCGATATTGGATGTCACCTCACGCGTGCCGGTGGCCGCTTCCTGGACATTACGGCTGATCTCACGGGTGGCGGCGCCCTGTTCTTCCGCCGCCGCGGCAATGGTGGTCACCGTCTCGCTGATGCTGACGATGGTGCGGCCAATGGACTGAATGGCGGTGACGGCGGTGCCGCTGACGGACTGGATGGCGGCGACCTGTCCGGCGATTTCCTCCGTGGCCTTGGCGGTCTGATTGGCCAGACTTTTTACCTCCGACGCGACGACGGCGAAGCCCTTGCCAGCCTCCCCGGCGCGGGCCGCCTCAATGGTCGCATTCAGGGCCAGAAGGTTAGTCTGGGCCGCGATGGACTGGATCAGATTGACGACATCGCCGATCTTCTGGGCCGCCTCGGCCAGACCGGCGACGGTGCCGTTGGTCCGCTCCACCTCGCCCACGGCCTCTGTCGCGCGGCGGGAGCTGTCGGCGATGCGCTGGTTGATCTCTTCGATCGAATAGGCCAGTTCCTCTGCCGCTGCCGCCACCGTCTGCACATTGGCATTGGCGATATCGGCGGAGTTCGACACGACGGTGGCCTGGGAATTGGTCTGGGTGGCGATGGCGGACAGAGCCTCGGCGTCGCTACGGATGCTGTCGGACTGTTCGGCCACGGCGGACACGACCTGCCCGACGGAGCTTTCAAACTCATCGGCCAGACGGTTCAGCTCCTGACGGCGGCTTTCAGCAGCGGCCAGTTCGTCCTGACGCCGCTGTTCCTCCATCTCTGCCACGCGGCCGGCATTTTCCTTGAAAAGCTGCAGGGCGTTATTGATGGCGCCGATCTCGTCGCCACGGTCGCGGTCGGTAACCTCCACCGCGTGGTTGCCGCTGGTCAACGCCTGCACGGTATTGATGATCCGGCGCAGCGGCGTGCCGACGATATGGCGGGTGGAATACCACAGCGCCAGGACCAGAATTGCCGTCAGGACCAGGGCACCAATCAGGATGGCGTTGCGCAACTGCACCTTCGGTGCCTGTATCTTGTCCATGGGCAGGTTGATCAGGATCGACCAGGGGGTACCGGTGGCACCGACACGGATCGGTACGAACAGTTGGGTCACCTCGGTCTGCAGGCTTTTTGAGAAGGACAGGTGCGAATAGGTGCGGCCTTCCTTGATGGCGGGCAAAGCATCCTTCAGCTTCTCATTGGTCTGGCCAATGGGCTTGCCCAGATGGTCACGGTTGGCATAGCCCACCCACAGACCGCCATTGGAGATCAGCGAGATAGTGCCCGTATCAAACGGCTTAACAGATTTCAGTTCATCACCAATGCCATCGGTCGCAATATCGACGCCCGCCACGCCAATGAATTTGCCGTTCTCAATAATCGGTACTGCCAGCGACATGATCAGGGTGGACTTGCCGGCGACCGTATAGGTGTAGGGTTCAATCGCCACCTCACGCATCAGACGCTTGGGCAACTGATAGTAATCCCCGGCGCCGTCCTTGTCGAAATCGACCAGGGGTTCCAGTTCCACCTTGCCGGAACCACGGTTCCAATAGGGGACAAAGCGACCGGCGGCATCGCTGCCCGGCGTGTTGGCCGCCGCAGCATCCTTACCATCCAGGGCGTTGGGTTCCATCCCAACCCAAACGGCCAGCACGCCAGGGTTGGCGTCCAGCTGCGATTTCAGCCAGATGTTCAATTGGGCGCGGTTGACGATGCCGGCTTGCTTCATGCTGAGCATGGAGGTCGCCACAAAACGGCTGACATCCATCGCGTCGTTCAGGCGGCGCTCCACCATGGCACCATGATACTCGCCCAGCCGCTGCCCAACCTCCAGTGACAGGGTGTCGGTGCTCTCCCCGCTGCTTTCCGTAATGGCGACAATGCCCACGCCAAGGCCGGCAACAAGGACGAGGATGATCGCCAGGATCAACTTCGTCACCAACGGTAGTTTCTTGAACATAACGCCCCCTGTCATCTGGAAGCGCGCATTAACGACCTTTACGATTAAAATTTTCTTTAGATGAATCAGCTGGTTACCTTTGTGTGGATTACTGAAGCCACCCCTTGATTGCTATCGATAGCAATGGCGGATTTCTGCCACTTTCCACCAGAACAACTCTACCAGGGCACCTTATCGATCATGGATATCGGGAAAGCGGCGCAACGCAGCGAACAGCTGTTACAACCAAATCGGATTTTAGAAAATCCATTAAATCACAATAAGATAAGGCCCCGAAACTTCCAGATCGGAAATTCCGGGGCCTTTGTTTCCAAGTGACAACCAGACCTATGATTGCAGCGCATGCCACAACCGCAGGGATAGTTTTTATTCAGCCGCCACGCGGGCGCGCGGCTGACCGTCACGCACGGCCTTCAGAGTTTCCGCGATCAGGAAGGCCAGTTCCAGGGCCTGGCTGGCATTCAGGCGCGGGTCGCAGGCGGTGTGATAACGCAGGGCCAGCGCATGGTCGGTGATGGCCTGGGCACCGCCCGTGCATTCCGTCACGTCCTGACCGGTCATTTCGAAATGCACGCCGCCCGGATGGGCACCTTCGGACCGGATGACCTCCATGAAGCCCCGCACCTCGCCCAGAACCCGATCGAACGGACGGGTCTTGAAGCCGGTGGAGGACTTGACGGTATTGCCATGCATCGGGTCGCAGGACCAGACGACGGTGCGGCCTTCCCGCTGCACCTTGCGGACCAGCGGCGCCAGCTTGTCCGCCACCTTGTCGGAGCCCATGCGCACAATCAGGGTCAGGCGCCCCGCCTCGTCCGCCGGGTTCAGAATGTCGATCAGGCGGATCAGGTCATCCGGGTCCATGGTCGGGCCGCATTTCAGGCCGACCGGGTTCTTCACCCCGCGCAGGAACTCCACATGCGCGCCATCATGCTGGCGCGTGCGGTCGCCGATCCACAGCATA
Organism: Niveispirillum sp.; assembly: GCF_052437035.1. Classification (NCBI taxonomy): domain Bacteria; kingdom Pseudomonadati; phylum Pseudomonadota; class Alphaproteobacteria; order Rhodospirillales; family Azospirillaceae; genus Niveispirillum; species Niveispirillum sp. The sequence continues at coordinate 775,388 of NZ_JBQVOH010000002.1, read as the reverse complement.
TGGGCCGACACGTCGTACCAATCGCCCGTCGTGCTGTCGATGCGGGTCAGCGCCTGTTCGTAGGGGAGCAGCAGCGCCTCATGGCTTGTGAACAGTTCCGTCTCGCGAATCTGCGGGGTAGTTTCACCGGTGATGCCGCAGGCGGCCATGAAGGACAGCGTCTCGTCCAGGCGGTTGGCCAGATCCTGATACCGCTCGCCCTGCGGGCTCTTCTCCACAAAGCCCAGGTTCCACTGATGCACCTTGTGCAGGTCGGCATAACCGCCCTGGGCGAAGGCGCGCAGCAGGTTCAGGGTGCTGGCCGACTGGTTATAGGCCTGCACCATCCGTTCGGGATCGGGGATGCGGGCGTCGGGCGTGAAGTCGAAACCATTGATGATGTCGCCGCGATAGCTGGGAAGCTCAACGCCGTCGATCACCTCGGTGTCGGCCGAACGCGGCTTGGCGAACTGCCCGGCCAGACGGCCCACCTTCACGACGGGCGTCGCCGCACCGAAGGTCAGGACGACGGCCATCTGCAACAGCACGCGGAACGTGTCGCGGATATTGTTGGGATGGAACTCGGCAAAGCTTTCGGCGCAATCGCCGCCCTGCAGCAGGAATGCCTCCCCGCGCGCCACCTTGCCCAGATGATCTTTCAGCCGCCGCGCCTCGCCCGCAAAAACCAGCGGCGGATAGGCCGCCAGCTTGGCTTCAACGGCCTTCAACCTGGTTTCGTCGGGATAAGACGGGACCTGCCGGATCGGCTTGGCGCGCCAGCTGTCAGGCGTCCAGCGCCCAGCGGTCCCCACCTTCTGCGTATCCGTCGACATGTCCTGCTCTTCCTTCTACAGCCATCGCCGCACCGGCCTCTTCCCGGCGGCGGGATGTGCATATGGGTTACCCAGCATCGGATTTCACCGGTGGGTCGAACTTTGTAAGCGACTCGCGCCGGTATTTTCCAGTCCAAACGACCTGCATTCTGCGCAATGTTCGTGCGCAAATAGGCCGCGCGGGCGGACAAGGCCTTGCCTATACTCGCCGACAGATTATCCGCAGACAGGACAGGACCCGCCCATGACGGCCGATGCAGCAAGCCCGGAGCAGAAGAAGGCCCCCATCGGCTGGCGACAGGTGCTGCGATCACTGGGCCAGCGCAAGGTGCTGGTCATGCTGCTGCTGGGCTTTTCCTCGGGCCTGCCCTTCCTGCTGACGGGCAATACGCTGGGCTTCTGGCTGCGGGAGGGCGGGGCCGATCTCGCCACCATCGGCTTTCTGTCCTGGATCGGGCTGGCCTACTCATTGAAGATGCTGTGGGCGCCGCTGGTTGACCGGCTGGACGCGCCGATCCTGGGGCGGCTGGGCCGGCGGCGCGGCTGGATGGTGCTGTCGCAGCTGCTGATCGGGGCCGGGCTGTTCGGGATGGCCGCCGTAGGGCCGGACGGGGCGAACCTGTGGAAGCTGGGGGCCTTTGCCCTGCTGGCGGCGTTCGCATCGGCGACGCAGGATATCGTGGTCGATGCCTGGCGCATTGAAAGTGCGGAGGATGGGGCCGAACAGGGCCTGTTGTCCGCCGCCTATCAGACTGGGTATCGGGCCGCCATGCTGGCCACCGACAGCCTGATCCTGCTGCTGGCGGCCGGGATCGGCTGGCAGTCCTCCTATGGCGTTGCGGGTGCCGTGATGGCGGTTGGCGTTGTCGCCACCCTGATGGCGACGGAACCGATGCGTCACACCCCGACGGGCGGCATGGCGTCCGCCCCGCTCTGGACGCCGGTGGGCCTGTTCGATGCTATTGTCGGGCCGCTGCTCAGCTTCCTGCGCACCTATGGCGCCTTATCGGTGCTGATGCTGCTGGTGGTGATGACCTTCCGGCTGGGTGATTTCATGATCGGGCCGATGATCAACCCGTTCTATGTCGATCTGGGCCTGACCAAGGAAGTGGTGGGAACCGTTCGCGCCTCGGTCGGACTTTGGGCCTCTATTGCCGGCATCGCGCTGGGCGGCATCGCCTCGGTCAGGCTGGGCTTCCGGCGGACCTTGATCTTAGGCGCGGTGCTAGGCCCCTTCTCCAACCTGGCCTTCTCCGTCATGGCGCTCAGCGGACCGGATATCAGCGTGTTCACGGCGGCCATCATCGTTGACAATATCGCCACTGGCTTCGCAGGCGTGGCCCTGACCGCCTATATGTCCAGCCTGACCAGCCTGGGCTATACGGCGACACAATACGCCCTTCTCTCCTCGCTCTATACGGTGCTGGGCAAGGTGCTGAAGGGTTTCTCCGGACAGATAGTGCTGGGGTTGGAGCCGATTGCCGGACAGATGGGGGCTTATGCCCTGTTCTTTGCCGGCACCGCCGCCATCGGTATTCCCGTGGTGGCGCTGTGCCTGTTCCTGGACCGTGCAGCCAGCCGGCAGCGGCAGGCATGATCGAAGCCGGGTGGGGATCCCCACCCGGAACGCCGATTTAAAAGCCGCAAGGACAGGTACACATGGGCGGGTTCGTGCCACCGCCGCCAGGATTGGTACCACCACCGCCAGGGTTCGTGCCGCCACCGCCGGGGTTCGTGCCGCCACCGCCGGGGTTCGTGCCGCCACCGCCAGGGTTGGTGCCACCGCCGCCAGGATTGGTGCCGCCACCGCCGGGATTGGTGCCACCACCGCCAGGATTGGTGCCACCACCGCCAGGATTGGTGCCACCACCGCCAGGATTGGTGCCACCACCGCCAGGATTGGTGCCGCCACCGCCGGGGTTCGTGCCACCACCGCCAGGATTGGTGCCGCCACCACCGGGGTTCGTGCCGCCACCGCCTGGGTTGGTGCCACCGCCGCCAGGATTGGTGCCACCACCGCCAGGATTGGTGCCGCCGCCGCCGGGGTTCGTACCGCCGCCAGGATTGGTGCCGCCACCGCCGGGGTTCGTACCGCCGCCGCCAGGATTGGTGCCGCCACCGCCGGGGTTCGTGCCACCACCGCCAGGATTGGTGCCACCACCGCCGGGGTTCGTACCGCCACCGCCGGGATTGGTGCCACCACCGCCGGGGTTCGTACCGCCACCACCGGGATTGGTGCCACCACCGCCGGGGTTCGTACCGCCACCACCGGGATCGGTGCCACCACCGCCAGGGTTCGTGCCGCCGCCACCAGGATTGGTGCCACCACCGCCAGGGTTCGTGCCGCCGCCACCAGGATTGGTGCCACCACCGCCGGGGTTGATCCCACCACCGCCAGGCAATGTACCACCACCGGGATCAATTCCGCCGCCACCAGGGTTCGTGCCGCCACCGCCTGGGTTCGTACCACCGCCACCGGGGTTAGTACCGCCCCCACCCGGATTGGTGCCGCCACCGCCGGGATTGGTGCCACCGCCGCCGGGATTGGTGCCACCGCCAGGGTCAGTTCCACCGCCACCGGGATTTGTGCCGCCCCCCCCTGGGGTGGTTCCCGGCCCCCGGCCACCGCCGCCGCTAGTACCGGCCACCACGCTGCCGCCGACACCAGCCGCAACACCAGCAACAACGCCCGGAGCCACAGCCCCAGCGCCAACACCAGCACCGGCGGCCGTCGCCCCCGTGGTACCGCCCGCGCCGCCGCCACCGCCCCCAAGGTTGGACGCGGCCCCCCGATCATCCTGGGGGACGACCTCCGCCACCTGCTGATCCTCGCTGGAGCGTGAATTGATATTGGTCAGCGTGTCATCGCCAAGCGCCACCACCGTCCGGCTGCCTGGATTGATGACCTCGCCACCCACCAGCTGTATCTGGGTATGCAAACCCGTAGCGACGCTGATGGCGGTTGCGATGGCGCCCAGATTCAGGGGCTGGTTGGCATAGATGACAGGATTTTCCACCATGGCCGCCAGGACCACGCGCCCCCGCAGCATGCTTTCCATGACATTGACAACGACGCGGACCTTGGCCGCCGTCATGGCCGTGGCCGCCACGCCCTGCGGCCCTGGCACCGTCACGCGCAGGTCCCTGATTTCCAGTTCCGGCGGGAAGCCACGCACTGATTCTGGCAGCGCCTGCACCCGCATGCCACGCAGGTTGCCGGCATTCATGGTGGCCAGCACCTTTTCCGCCCGCCCCGGAATGTCAAAGGCAAAGGGTGCCAGCAGCACAAGAAGGGTCAGAATCACGCTGGTATAAAGCACGAAGCGGAAAAACCAGCGAAGCGGGGTCAGCATAAAACGCAACATGGCGGATAACCGGCACGGGTTGGCGGGTGGCGCATCCTACAGCGGCACTACACCCAAAGTCTTGTGGTCGATACACAGATCAACCACCAAACTTGGACAGGGTGGACAGGGACGCCATCCCGACGCATCCTGCACCCCGTGAAGCCGCCGACAGGTCCCCTGCCCCATGCCGCCAACCGCAACGCCACAGCTGTTCGTCTTCCGCTGGCGCAACGAGGCCGGCAGGGATACGGAGCTGTCCTGTTGGGCCGTCAATGAGCGGGAGGCGGAATTGTCGGCCCTGCGCGCCGGCTGGCCCGGCCATGACGGGTCGCGTATGGGCCGCTACCGGGCACAGCTGAAACGGCACCTGCTTTATGATGAAGATTTTTGAAAACAGATATTGACAGGCCCGACGCAGTTTCATAAATAGCGGCTCCCGTTCGGGACCACCCGGACGGACGAGCTTCGGCACCGTAGCTCAGCGGTAGAGCAGGGGACTCATAAGCCCTTGGTCGCGTGTTCAAATCACGCCGGTGCCACCATATAGAACCCCGTCAGAGATACCTCTGGCGGGGTTTTCGCTTTTCAGGCTTGGCGGTGATACGATCTTCTTTCTGCTCAATCAGCCGAAAAGGGCCGCCCGCATGCTGAAATCCTTTGATCGCAAGGGGGCGCTGCGTGGCGCCATGTTGTTGCTGCTGGCCCTGTCGGTCGCGGCCTGCGCCAACCAGCCGGCACCCGAAGTGACCCATCCCCTGCCCGGCCTGCTCTGGGGTGTGGTTCATGGATTCCTGGCCCCGATTTCCTTCATCGGCAGCCTGTTCCTGGACATGCGGATGTACGCCTTCCCCAATGACGGGCTTTGGTACGATTTCGGATTCGTCGTGGGCTCCGGCATCCTGTTCGGTGGCGGCAGCCGGGCCGTTTGAGATTAGGCAGCGATCAGGCTACCAGCAGACAGGTTCGGGCCGACCTTCATGCCATAACCGTTGGTCGCCTTGCCGCTGCTCTGATCGCCTTCATCGCTGTCACGGGCGCCGGAGCCGGTGGAGCGCTTCTTCTCCTCATCGTCATCAGACGGCACGGCAAGGCTGTCCAGCATCATGATGGTGAAGGTGGAGATCGGCTCCTTACCCGACACGGCAGAGCGCATGCCCGTCAGCCAGGGCTGGGAGGAAGTATCCGCCGGCTGAATAGTGCCCAGCGTCGTGGACCCGGCAAATTGTGCCGGGGCGTCATCGAACTTGGCGGCAAAATTGTCGAAGATTTGCCCCACCGACTTGGGCCGGGTGCCGTCGTAGAAGACGTTCAGATTGGCCTTGGCCGCGTCGGGCAGCAGATTGGCCGCCGGCTGGTTGGGGTTCTTGTCCATAGCCTTCAGGAACTTGGCGGCCCCACCGGCACCCAGGAAGTGCGCCATGTAAAGTTCCGTCTTTCCGACCGGACGGCCCAGTTCATTTTCCAGATGGGTCTTGTTGTCATTGGCCAATTCGGCGGCAAAAATGGCCGACAGGCGCGGATCCTTGCGCAGGTTCAGGATTTCCTTGCGCGTCTGGGGATCAGAGACAGAGCCATTATTGATCTTGTCGGCATAAACACCCAACCCGTACTTGGCACCGTGCTGTTCCACCATGTTCAGCCAGGTTCCTTCCGTGAACTGGAACAGGCCGGTGGCGCTGCTGGTCGATGCCTTGACATCTGTTCGATAGCCGCTTTCGACCCCGGCCTTATCCATCAGATAGGCAAAATCAACCCCGGTTGCCGCACTGGCCTGCTGTACGGCGCGAACCACATGGGCCGGCGCATTGCGCGCATTTCCCTTGGTTTCAGCGACGCTGCCCTGGTTCAGGAGGTTGAGGTTGCTATTCACGGGACGGCTCCACGGGTACGGGTGTTGGCAGAGGTAAAGCAATCGGCGTGCCAAGCCCAAAAGCGCCCCAAACCCTGATGACAAACACCTACCTTTTACGTTAACGTAAGCACCGACAGCCGAACATCCAGCCAGCGGGGCTTGCCGGGTGGATGTGTTCGCGCGATGTTTCATCATGAACCGGGCGGGGCGCTGGAACCTGCCCATATGTTAAGCCGGGAGGATAAGGCGAAATGACCGCTTACAACGCACCCATCCAGGACATGCGCTTCACTCTGAACCATGTGGTTGGCCTGTCGCAGGTGGCCGGCCTGCCCGGCTATGACGTGGTGACGCCCGATCTGGTGGATCAGGTCCTGGATGAGGCCGGCAAACTGGCGCGCGATGTGCTGGCACCGCTGAACTGGGTCGGCGACCAGAACGGGTCGAAGCTGGAGAATGGCGTAGTCACCACCGCCCCCGGCTTCCGCGACGCCTACTGGAAATATGCCGAGGGTGGTTGGAACGCGGTCCCGTTCGATCCGGATTTCGGCGGTCAGGGCCTGCCCTGGACGCTCGCCCTGCCGATCCAGGAAATGTGGACCTCGGCCAACATGTCCTTCTCCCTCTGCCCCATGCTGAACCAGGGTGCGGTGGAGCTGCTGCAGGCCCACGGGTCGGAGCAGCAGAAGAAGCTGTATCTGGAAAAGCTGATCAGCGGCGAATGGACCGGCACCATGAACCTGACGGAGCCGCAGGCCGGTTCCGATGTCGGTGCCGTGCGGACCAAGGCCGTGCCGAATGAGGACGGGACGTGGCTGATCACCGGTCAGAAGATCTTCATCACCTATGGCGAGCATGACTTCACCGACAATATCATCCATCTGGTTCTGGCCCGCACGCCCACGGCCCCGGCGGGCGTGAAGGGCATCAGCCTGTTTGTCGTGCCGAAATTCATGGTGAACGAGGATGGCAGCCTGGGCGCGCGCAACGACCTGCGCTGCGCCGGGCTGGAGCACAAGATGGGCATCCATGCCAGCCCGACCGCCGTCATGGCCTATGGCGACAATGGCGGCGCTGTCGGCTTTTTGGTGGGCGAGGAAAATCGCGGCATCGAGTACATGTTCACCATGATGAACAATGCCCGCCTGGGCGTTGGCCTGCAGGGCATGGCGATTGCCGAACGCGCCTATCAGCAGGCGGTTGACTATGCCAAGGGCCGGGTGCAGAGCCGCGCCTTGACCGGCAAGGACCCAGCCCCCGTCGCCATCATCAAGCATCCCGATGTGCGCCGCATGCTGATGTGCATGAAGTCGCAGATCGAGGCAGCCCGCGCGCTCGTCTACCTGACGGCGTCGGCGCTGGACAATGCGCATCGCAACCCGGATGCCGAGGCCGCAAAGGCCGCCAACGCCCTGAACGACCTGCTGACGCCCATCACCAAGGCCTGGTGTACCGACTTGGGTGTGGAACTGACCAGCCTGGGCGTGCAGATCCATGGCGGCATGGGCTTCATCGAGGAAACCGGTGCCGCCCAGCATTACCGCGACGCCCGCATCGCCCCCATCTATGAGGGCACGAACGGCATCCAGGCCAATGACCTGGCCTTCCGCAAGGTGCTGCGCGATGGTGGTCAGGCGGCATTTGCCCTGATCGCCGAAATGCGCGCCACGGCCGCAGCCATCGCCGCCCAGCCGGGCGACGACATGGCGACCATGGGTGCCAACCTTACCGACGCCATCGACGCCGTGGAAACGGCGACCAAGTGGGTGGTGGAAACGGGCAAGGCCGACATGACCGCCGTCGCATCGGGCGCCGTCAGCTATCTGCGCATGTTCGGCGTCACCATCGGCGGCTACCTGACGGCCAAGGCCATGATGGCGGCCAATGGCCTGATGCGCGAACCGGGTGCCGATGCCAAGTTCCTGGATGCCAAGATCATCACGGGCCGTTTCTATGCGGACCAGATCCTGCCCCAGGCGCGCGGCCTGTTGACCGTTGTGACCCAGGGTCACCGCGCCGTCATGGGCCTGTCGGAAGACCAGTTCTGATGACGTACCGTGTGGGTGGCACGGGGTTGCCACCCACGCATTCCGACGAAGGGCATAGGCCCAACGTTTGCGTGTCTAGGCTTTTGCGTCAAATGGACTTAAAGGGGGTCCCGGTTCCACAGTGCCTTATCGATTAAGGGCTGGAGGAAACCCCGATGACCGAGACGCCGACGGATGAACTGCGCCTGCTGGCCGCCAAGATAGCGACCGCTTACATACAGGCCAACCCGCAGGCGCCGGATCAGCTTACAGGCGTGATCCGACTGGCGTACCAGGGCCTGCAACGCTGCATTGCCCCGCCCCCGCCCGCCGCACCGGAGCCCAAGAAGCGTCGCCGCCGGGGCCGGCCATCGGCAGCCTGATCGGTGCGTGGCGTGCCCGCGCCCTTGACGATGCCGCATGTTCGGCGCGGCGGTAGTTGCCGCCGTAGCAACGGTCACAAATTGTGACCGTTGGTCTTAAGCGCGGCCTTCCACGACCATCTCACCATCCATCAGGCGGCGCAGGGTGCCCCGTGCCCGCGACAGGCGGGACTTCACGGTCCCGACCGAGACGTTGGCATTCAGCGCCGCCTGTTCATAGCTGACACCGCGCAGTGCCACCATCACGACCATGTCGCGCTGGTCGGACGGCAACCGGGCCATGGCGCGGCGCAGGTCGCGGACCTGCATCCGGCCCATCTGCCGGGCAGGCGTGCCCCCCAGTTCAGCGCCGTCACAATCATCCAGGGCCACATGCTGCCGGTTCCGGCGCAGGCCGTTGATATGCAGATTGCGGAGCATCGTGGACAGCCACGCCCGCAGGTTCGTGCCCTCTTCCCACAGATGCAAGCGCGTCAGGGCGCGTTCCATGCACTCCTGGGCCAGATCGTCGGCCAGTGTACCATCGCGGCACAATCCCAACGCATAGCGGCGCAGATATTCGCGCTCGGCTGCCACCTGTGCCGCAAGGTCGGGGCGGGCAGAGGCAGTGGTGATATTGTACTGGCTGCTGGCCATGTTCATCTCCATCGTCCAAAGCTGGAACCAATGTCTGCTGCGCCAAATGTCGAATATCGAAATATATTCGATTTTTTTATTGGCGAGGCCAAAGTGAGGGGAAATTTGTTGATCTGAATTTTCCCCTTCGTGATTTAAGTAATTTTTACCCAGACCGTGTCACGATTGTGGCGGCGGCGGTCTAAGCTGTGATCTCTTTAGTCAGAGCCGGTTGGATATAGTCCATCCGCTACAGAAATGACGCCCGGTTGGAAAAACGGTGCGGATACGCTATATCCACCGGACAGGTGGAACATGGCTGCATCGACCGGCTGGCCAGTGCCTAACCCTCCGGTTGGCTGGCGGTTTGGTTGGTTAAGGCTTAGTGTTCGCGTCTGAAGCGGCAATGGCCGGTGACAGCCGTCATCGCCGCTGCCACGTGCCCTGCCAAGGACCCGTCATGTTGACGCCCACCCACGAGACGTCCAAGTCCCCTACCCCGCTGCGGCCCTTGAATGAGGCCACGGTGCTGTCCGTCGTTCTGCCCATGCATAATGAGGGGGAGAATATCTACGCGCTGTTTGCCCGGCTTGCGCCCGTGATGGAACGGCTGGGCGTGCCGTATGAGGTTGTGTGCGTGGATGACGGCTCCCGCGATGACACCTGGGTCCGGTTGCAGGCGGCACACGCGGCCAATCCGCGTATCCGTCTGGTCCGGTTCAGCCGAAATTTCGGCAAGGAAATGGCCATGACGGCCGGCCTTCGCCATGCGTCGGGCCGGGCCGTCGTCCTGATGGACAGTGACCTGCAGCACCCGCCCGAAGTGATCGAAGAGTTCTATGCCCATTGGCAGGCCGGTGCGCAGGTGGTCTATGGCGTGCGCCGCTCGCGCGATACCGATCCGCCGCTGCGCCGTTTCCTGACCCGCCGTTTCTACCGCATGCTGGATGGCATGTCGGAAGTGCCCCTGCCCCGCGATGCCGGCGACTTCCGTCTGATGGACCGCGCCGTGGTCGATGCGCTGAACCAGATGGGCGAACGCACGCGCTTCATGAAGGGGCTTTATTCCTGGGTCGGTTTCCGGCAGGTGGCGGTTCCGTTCGAAACGGCACCGCGCCATGCGGGCACGACCACCTTCAGCACCTGGAAGCTGTTCCGTTTCGCCATGGATGGCATCGTTTCCTTCTCCACCCTGCCCCTGCGCATCTGGTCATGGCTGGGGCTGGCCGTGGCGGCCATCGCGGTGCTGTATGGCGCCGTCATCCTGCTGAAGACCATGATCTTCGGGATCGATGTTCCGGGCTATGCCTCCTTGATGGTGGCGACCCTGTTCATTGGTGGGGTGCAGTTGATCTGCCTGGGCGTGCTGGGCGACTATCTGGGCCGGGTCTTCACGGAAGTGAAGGGACGGCCCCTCTATCTCGTGTCGGACAGCGTCGGCTTCGCGACCGGTGCGGCGACAGAGACTGCCGATCACCGCCATCCGGCGGCGGCCCTGCCCGACCGGCGCAGCGGCGCGAACTGACCCGTGATGGGCCCATCCGGCGCAAGGGACGAAGGCCCTTCCAATTTCTGGGATATTGTGGCGCAGCTCATCTTGGCTGGCGCCTTGCTGTTCGTTGCCTCCACCTTCAAGCAATATGGCATCACCTGGGATGAGCCGCTGCACCTGGAGAACGGTCGCCGCGCGCTGGACTGGTATCTGTCGCTGGGGGAAGACCAGCGGGTGCTGGGGTTCCAGAACCTTTATCTCTACGGCGCTCTGTACGACACAGTGACGGCGGTTGCCGGCATCCTGCTGCCCTTCGATGCGTATGAGACGCGGCGGCTGGTCGGCGGGCTGGTGGGTGTCGCAGGGCTGGCGGCAGTTCGGGCGCAGGCACGGACGCTGGCGGGGCCACGCGCAGGTGCACTGGCCGTTATGCTTCTGGCGCTGACGCCCGAATGGATGGGACAATCCTTTGCCAATCCCAAGGACGTTCCCTTTGCCACCGCCGCCGCCTGGATGGGCCTTTACCAGATCCGCCTGATCCGCGACCTGCCGCGCCAGCGGATGCACACGCTGCTTGCCTACGGTATCGCGTTCGGGGCCGCACTGGGCATCCGTGTGGGCGGGGTCGTGTTGATCGGGCCGTTGGGCATCGCCTGCCTGTACTGGCTGTTTCTGCGCCTGCGGGAACGGCCCCTGGGTACGGCCCTGTGGGAAGGGGTGACGGCGGCGGCGCGGCTACTGCCGGCCTTTGCGCTGGCCTGGATGATCATGCTGGCCTTCTGGCCCTGGGCGCAGCTGGACCCGGTATCCCGCCCGCTGGAGGCCTTGGCCGGCTTCTCGCACTTTCCCTTGGCGTTCAGCTTTCCGTTCGCGGGCCGGACGCTGGTAACGACCGACCTGCCCTGGTGGTACGTGCCGGTGGCCTTTGGTGTGAAGCTGCCGGAGGTTACATTGTTGGGCCTTGGCGTTGCGGCTGTCATGAGTGTGCGTGCCCTGCGCCGGCCCCTGACCCTGTTGCCCGAACGGGTCGGGTTGGCGGCGGCGATCCTTTTGCCCCCCCTGATCGTGATCGTTACGGGTGCCGTGCTTTATGACGGTATCCGGCATCTCTTGTTCCTGCTGCCGCCCCTGTCGGTGGCGGCTTCCATCGGGCTGGACCGGCTGGCCAGTCACTTGTCAGCACCAATGGTTACCGAGCGCCTGCCCCTGGCCAGCCGCATTGCGGGTGGAATGCTGTTTCTGTGGGCGGGGTGGCAGATGCTGACCGTTGCCCGCCTGCATCCGTATGAGGCCATCTGGTACAATGCCCTGGCCGGTGGGGTGCGCGGGGCCGAGGGCCGGTTCGAACTGGATTACTGGGGCAGCCCCCTGTCAGAAGCCGCAGACCGGCTGCGCAACCTGATTGTAGGACAGGAAGGCGGCGGCGCCGTTGCCCATCCCTACCGTATCCGCATCTGCGGCCCGCATGACAGCGCCCTGCATTACCTGCCCCCCACCTGGAAGGCGCCCAAGGACGGCCAGGGGGAGGCCGATTTCTATATCGCCTTCACACGCGGGCAATGCGGCCCGGTTCCGGCGGGGCGGGAGTTGCTGCGGGTGGAACGGATGGGGGTCGTCCTGGCCTATGTCCTGGACCTGCGGGATAAGCCGTAGGCCGGGGCGACGATGGTCCTGGCAGGATGAGAGGGTGCAGTTCCGCACCCCCGCCTGTAGAATGATCCGTATCCTCCATCGCGACCCGCTCCGACATGCCCCACGCCCCCTCCTGGTACGCCGCCACGGCCCACCACGCCCCCGCCCGCCTGCCGCTGGTGGGCGATATCGCTTGCGATGTCTGCATCGTCGGGGGTGGCTATACGGGTCTGGTGACCGCCATTGAACTGGCGGCCAAGGGCATGTCCGTCACGATCCTGGAGGCCGAATCCGTCGGCTGGGGCGCATCCGGGCGCAATGGCGGACAGATCGTCACCGGCTTCAACAAGGGGATCGGGGATATCGAGGGCTGGGTCGGCAAGCAGGATGCGCGGCACCTGTGGGACCTGTCGGAAGAAGCCAAGACCATGCTTTCCGGCCTGATCGACCGGTACGGCATCGATTGTGACCTGAAATGGGGCTATCTGCTGGCGGCCCTGAAGCCCCGGCACATGACAGGTCTGGCAGAGCATCAGACGGAACTGGAGGGGTTGGGTTACGGCAAGACGCGCATGGTGGGGCGCGAAGAAATCCGCTCCATGGTGGCGACCGATGTCTATCTGGGCGGGCTGTTCGATGGCGGCAGCGGGCAGTTGCACCCGTTGAACTATGCACTGGGGCTGGCGGTTGCCGCCGAAGGGCTGGGCGTGCGCATCCATGAGGGCAGCCGGGTGGTGCGTATCGATACGGGAACCGCCCCCAAGGCGTTCACGTCAACGGGATCGGTATCGGCCAAGTTCCTGGTCCTGGCCGGCAATGCCTATCTGGGGGACTTAAGCCCCCCCATCCGCGCCAAAGTGATGCCGGCGGGCACCTACATCATTGGGACCGAGAAGATGGAGGCGGAGCGGGCGCAGGCCCTGATCCCGTCGGACATCGCCATCGCGGATGTGAATTTCGTACTGAACTATTACCGGCGCAGCCCGGATAACCGCTTCCTGTTCGGCGGGGGCGTCAGCTATTCCGGATTCGACCGGCCCGACCTGAAACAGTCGCTGCGCCGGACCATGCTGAAATACTTCCCGCAACTGGCCGATCTGGACGTGGAGTTCTGCTGGGGCGGCCATGTCGCCATCACCATGAATCGCATGCCGCATCTGGGCCGGGTCAGCCCCACGACCTATTTCGCGCAAGGATATAGCGGCCATGGCGTGGCCCTGACCGCCATTGCCGGCCGTGTGATCGCGGAGGCAATTGCCGGTCAGGCGGGCCGTTTCGACATCTTCGCCCGCGTGCCGCACCGGGCCTTTCCGGGACCGCCGGGCCTGAAAATGCCTGCCCTGGTGCTGGGCATGCTTTGGTACCGGCTTCAGGACTGGCTGTAGCAGCTACGAAGCTTCACGCCACCCGGCGCTGCCATATCCAGCGGATGGCGGTGATCACCAGGGTGATAGAAAAGGCCTGGGTCAGCAGGGTCGACAGCTGGAACAGCGGTTGCTGATCCAGACGGTTGAAATATTGCCACCAGAACCGGGTCACGGGATCGCGTAAGGGCCGTAACAGGCTGTCCCATGCATCGAACAGCCCGTCCGGAATATTGTCCCGAAAGACCATGGGCAGGGTCAAAAACAGGACCACGCCGATCAGCGTGGCGATAAAGCGCAGCAGGCCCCACATTCCCGTCCGTCCCCCATCTCCAGTTTCAGCACTTCACCATAATGTGCGGCGCTGCCGTTCGGGAAGGGCGGCGTCATAGGCGGGGCCGCCTTCGGCACCGTTACTGGCCTCCGCCGTCATTTGCCCCGCCGTGGGAACGCCATCCGGGTGGCCCCGCGCGCCTTGGGCCCAGAGGTCGGAACGGATCAGGGCGCGGGCGCACTGGAAATAGACCTCGTCGATTTCCAGCCAGATCACGGACTGCGGCAGCTGCCCCTCCATGGCCAGACGCTGGCAGAGGTCGGCATCAATGCTTATGGCGGCGCGGCCATTGATGCGCAGGCATTCATTGACGCCGGGGATCATGAACATGCAGGCCACGCGCGGATCGGCGATGATGTTGCGCAGACTGTCGATACGGTTATTGCCGCGCCGGTCGGGGATCAACAGGGTCCGGTCATCCAGGATGGTGACCGCCGAACCCGCATCCCCGCGCGGCGACACGTCAAGCCCACCTGCCCCCACAGACCCCAGCGCGAAGAAAGGTGCTGCCGACAGCCAGGCACGGTAGGCTTGCGTCAACCGGTCCGAAACCTTGGCCAGCGACGGCGCGCCCGGCGGGCCATAAAGCCCCTCCAGCACCGTCATATCACTGACAAGGCCGGGCGGAACGGGGCGGGCGGGATGCGGCATGGCGCGACACCTAGGGTGGTGAGAACAAGCCCAGTGTCAGGGCCGGGACGGGTGGGGACAAGTGCGCGGGGCACATGGGGGCTTTCCATTCCGGGCACGATGCAGGATGCTGATCCGGTTGGCACGGCCACAGGGGCCGCTGCCGATGGGAATGGGGAACCCATGCTGAACGAATTCAAGACCTTCATCAGCCGCGGCAATGTCGTGGATCTGGCCGTCGGTATCATTATCGGCGCCGCCTTCACCGCCATCGTCACCTCGCTGGTGAACGATATCCTGATGCCGCCCATCGGCTACCTCATGGGTGGAATCGACTTCTCCGATTACTTCATCAGCCTGTCGGGCGGCGATTATCCCACCCTGAAGGCCGCCAAGGATGCCGGTGTCACCACCATCAATTACGGCCTGTTCATCAATGCCATAATCAAGTTCTTCATCGTGGCCTGGGCCGTGTTCATCCTGGTCAAGCAGGTGAACCGCTTCAAGAAGAAGGAGGACGCCAAGCCCGTGGAGCCGACCAAGAGCGAGATTCTGCTGACCGAAATCCGCGACCTGCTGAAGGCGAAGGATTGATCAATCGCGGACAAGGGGCGCGTCAGATCGCCCCTTGCCGCAGCAGCTCCACCGCATGGTTCGCGGCACGCGCCGTCAGGGCCATGTAGGTCAGCGACGGGTTCTGTGTGCCGTTCGACGTCATGCAGGCCCCATCGGTGACGAACAGGTTCGCCACCTCATGCGTCTGGTTCCAGGCGTTCAGTACGGAGGTGGCGGGGTCGCGGCCCATGCGGGCGGTCCCCATCTCATGCGTCTTGAAGCCCACCGGATGGTCGAACCGGGCGCCCGCCGTCACATCCTCACACCCGCCGGCGCGCAGGATTTCCGCTGCCTCGTCCCGCCCCCGGGCGATCATGGCCAATTCATTGTCACGCAGGGTGCAGTCCAGATGCGCCAACGGGATGCCCCAGCGGTCCGCCTTGGTCGGGTGCAGGGTCAGACGGTTATCGGCGTGGGGCAGCATTTCCCCGAACATGTCGATGCGGATGGTCCAGGGGCCGTAATTTGTGGCGCCATCCTTCACCTTGGCCCCGAAACCCGCCTGCCGCCCGGTCCCATCCATGGCGCGTCCACGCGTGGCCCCACCTTGAAAGCCGAAGCCCCTGATGAAACCGTCGCCCGGCTTCTGTCCCCTGGCCCGGACATTGGGGATATAGATGTTATTCGGACGCCGACCAAATTCATACCGGTCCAGCATTCCCGGCACCCGGCCCGCCGCCCAGGCGCCGCCGACATGATCCATCAGATAACGGCCCAGTGCGTCGCTGCCGTTGGCCAGCCCGCGCGTATGCGCCTCGCTGCGGGAGTTCAGCATTATATGCGCGGACCCGATGGCCGAGGCACACAGGAACACCAGCCGGGCACGGTGGGTGCTGGCACCCATGCTGTTGGCATCGATGACCCGAACGCCGGTGATGCGGCCCGTGGCCGGATCATGTTCCAGGCTGTGGCAGATCTGATCGGTAAGGATGGTCAGGTTGCCGGTATTTCGCGCCGCCGGCAGGGTGGCGGACAGGCTGCTGAAATAGGCCCCGAAGGAGCAACCCCGGCTGCAATGCGACCGCGCCTGGCAGCGTGACCGGCCCAGGGCCTCCTGCGCCGCCGTTGGTTCCGTCAGGTTGGCAGTGCGGCCCATGATCATATGCAGATCGGGGCGCCGGCGTTTCAACGTCTCCGATACGCGGCGTTCGGCGCAGTTCATCTCGAACGGCGGCTGAAACACCCCGTCAGGCAGTTCGTCCAGCCCCTCAAGGCTGCCGGAAATGCCCGCAAACCGTTCGACATGATCATACCAGGGCGCCAGATCGGCATAACGGATGGGCCAGTCCACCCCGTGTCCGTCGCGCAGGTTAGCCGTGAAATCCGCCTCTCCCCAGCGATAGGATTGCCGATACCAGGTCAGCGACCGTCCCCCCAGCTGATAGCCCCGCGTCCACATGAAGGGCCGGTCTTCGGGATAGGAAAAGGGGTAGGTCGTGGTATCGGCGAAGAATTGCAGATGCTGCATCTTATAGATCCAGTCACCCTTATCCTTCATGTACTGCCAGCCCTTATCGGGCCAATCCTCCGGCACCAGATTGCGGAACTCCACCTCCCACGGGGCGTCCATGTCGGTATAGTCGGGACCGCCATGGTCGATATGCCGGCCACGTTCGATGACCAGGGTCTTCAGGCCCTTCTCGCACAGTTCCTTGGCCGCCCAGCCGCCGGTGATGCCGGAGCCGACGACAATGGCATCCCATTCCATCACCGCGCCCCCGCCACCAGCTGTTTCATCTCCACCCGCGTAATGTCGCCCCGATACTGACCGGGAACGGCGACATAGTCGGGATCGGCCCCTTCGGACGTGAAATAGGCGTACCAGATCAGTTGCTTGAGCCGGCGATAGGCCTGATCCGCCGGCCCCTGCCCCTGGAAGGCGGCGATGTCGATGCTGGTCAGCAGGGCGGCGCGTTCGGCGGGTGGGCGGGCCATGAAACCATGGGGTGCTGCCCTGGCATCGATATCGGCCAAGGCCTGACGGAACTGCACCCGCGTCGCCGGCACCGCCCAATCCAGCATCAACCCATCAACCACACCATGGACATTGGCCGCCATGGCGCCGGGCGTATCCGTGGCGGGTATCATGATCTCCGCCACATCGGCCAGCAGCGCCATTTCGCGGGCATTGAAGAAACGGCCCGGCTGGCCCTTGGCCCCCCTTGTCCCCTCATAGGCCCAAACGGGCAGCGCACCGTCCAGGAAGGTGCCGCCCAGCAGCGTGATGGCGGCCAGAAGGGCCTGTCGCCGGTTCATATGCAGCGTTCCTTACAGGGGACGGATACGGACGGAACGGAATTCCAGACGGTCCTTGCCGGGGCGCAGCAGGATGGGGCCCGATGGCGGCAGGCCCAAGGCCGCGCGGCTACCCTCCACCAGCTTTGATCCATTCAGCCAATGTTCGATCCGGTCGCCGCGCGCCAGGATACGGACGCGGTTCCACTGGCCGGCGGGCTTCATCGATGGCTTGTCGGGATTGGGATCGGTCAGGTTGCGGGCCGGTACCTTGCCGATCAGGGTGCCGCTGGCGGCATCCCCCTGCCCCTGCGGCCCCTGTGCCACGCGATAATCGGCACTGCCCAGATAGGTGACGGTGCCATCGGCCCCGTCAACCGTGCGCACATCCAGTTCCAGATCGAAATCCGTAAACCGGTCGGCGGTGACCAGCGGGGTGGCGGCACCGTCGCGGATGATAACCCCGTCACCGATCTGCCAGCCGGTAGCCGACAGGCCGGACCACCCCGCCCCATCCTGCCCATTCCACAGCAGACGCCAACCCAGGGCAGCGCGTTCGGCGCTGACATGGTTGGCGATGAAGTCCTGCTCATCCGTCACGTCCAGCGGCCTGCGCATATAGCGGGCAGGATCGTCGGTGATGATGCGCAGGTTGCGGAACCGCACCTCCAGCCCGGCATTGGCGGGATCGGGGCCGACATCATGCACCTGCAACCCGATAAAGCCGCGCGGCGTCATGTCATCGACCATGACAATGGCAGGCAGACCGTTCAGCCAGGTGCGAAAACGCGTCCCCACCGCCTCCACCCGCAGATGGTTCCAGTCGCCGGATTTGAAGCTGGCCTGGGTTCAGGCCGGTGGGCCGGTGTCGCCAGCCACAGCCGGCGCTGTTCATCATACAGCCCGCCCGTCCAGCGGCGGGCGGCATGGTCGATTTCCACCTGATAGCCATGGACGACGCCGTTGCGATAATCGGGCTTGGACTCTGCGCGGATCATCACACCGGTATTCAGGCGCGGATCGGTCTTCACCTCGAATTCCAGGATGAAATCGCCGAACAGTTCCTCGCTGCACAGGAAACTGTTGGGCGATTTCTCCACCGATGTCCCGACAATCTCCCCCGCGTCCAGCCGATAACTGGCCCGTCCGCCCAGCGGGCGCCAGCCGGTAATGGAACCATCCGGGGCGGCGGCAGGCGGGATCAATGAATGCCACGGCGGTGGGCTGGAAGCCCAGGACGGGGCCAGGGGGGCGGATGCGGCGGCAGCCAGCATCCCCAGTGCCGCACGACGCGTAGGGGCCATGATCTATCCTCCCTGCTTCACCCGCCGGATCATTCTATCGCCCAGCTATGTGACAACCTTGTCATAACGGATTATGGGGCGATGGAAAAGGGTCTTGTTTATTGCATTATGCAAAACTGGACACTTTGCACAATGCAATTGCAGGCACTACAAAACCACCAAACCATTGCATAGTGCAACGACAATCCGATGCAGATGCCCTAAATTACCTGGAATCAGTCTTGCTTTAGTACAGGAACGACCGGCATCAGCCGGCATTGCAAGGCCCCAAGGCCAGAACCGAGGTTGTCACCATGGTCCGCAAAGACCACGCATGCGCGGCGTTGGCCGCCACCCTGCTTTTGGCCTCCAGCGCCCTTCCGGTGCTGGCGCAGTCCAATGGCAGCATCGGCCTGCGTGGCACCATGGAAAGTATCTGCTTCGTGCAGATCAATCAGACAAACACCAGCAGCGTCGATCTGATCAAAGGCACCAGCAATCTGACCATCGGCACCGTGGGTGAAAAGTGCAACCGTGGCAACGGCTTTACCGTCACCATCTCGTCCGCCAATGCCGGTGCGCTGGTGAACGCCACCGGCGCGCGCGCCGCCTATACGGTGCAATATGACAATTCGGGCGTGAAATCGCTGGCCAACCCCGTCGTCCTGACACGGACCAGCGCCAAGAAGACGGTGTCCACCAAAAGCTTCAAGGTGAACATCCCCGCCAACCCGCAGGCCATCGCCGGCACCTATGCCGACACGATCACGGTAGCGATTGCGGCACGTTAAGACGGAACCATCCGCACCGTAACGCTGTTCCCTCTCCATGAACCCCACGGTCAGAGGAGAAAGAACATGCGCGGCATTCTGCTTTGGGCCCTCGGTATCCCGATCCCTATCATCATCATTCTGTATCTGGTCGGCGTGATCTGATATCGGGTGGGCATGTGGCCAGAAAGGCAGCAAGCCCATGTCATTCTTTTCACATCGGCGGCAGCGCCTAGCCGCCGTGCGCCCACCTCCGCCAACCTTCACCCGCCTGAACCGGGGTTGGAACGCGGAGCCTGTGTGCCCAGCGCCAGAATTCTGGACCCAGGATGGGGCGCTTCACATGCGCCTTATCCTGAACCACTATGCCTTTCCTGCATTCCAGGAAGACGAACAAGGGATTCTGAGGTTCGGCAATAGCAGCCGGTACCGGCTGGGCGAAACCAATGACGAGGGCTGGTACCAGAACCAGTGCCGCTACCGTCAGGCGGCCCCGGATTGGGGCGAATTCTACGAACTGACCGGCCCCGATCCATTGCGGGATCAGCCGGACGACTGGATTACCCTGGCCCCCGACGCAGACGGGATGCGCCACTTCCTGTTCCACATGAAGGACGAGACTTTCGAATGCATGGCATCCGACTGGTCCTTCGCGCCCATGGCCGATAACGCCCTCCATCGGGTGTTGGGCGCGCAAGGGGGATAGGTGGCGGCCCGGTCAGGCCGCCACTGTTGTCACGCTCTTGTTCTGCTCACGCGTCTTCAGGAACCGCAGGGCCGGGAAATCCTCCTGCGCGCGGTTCAACTGCCAGCCATTGCGGGCCAGATAGACCAGCGCGCCGTCATGATCCTCGGCCAGATCGGCGCGGCGGCTGTCGATGAAGTTCTTCAGCGCCACCGGATCATCGCTTTCCACCCAGCGGGCAGCGTCATAGCCCGCCGTCTCGAACCGCGCCTTCATGCCATATTCGGCCTCAATGCGCGCGGCCAGCACTTCGAACTGCAGCTGACCGACCACGCCCACCACCCAATCGGCGCCGACGATGGGCTTGAAGACCTGCGACGCCCCTTCTTCGGCGAAATGCTCCAGCGCCTTGCGCAGATGCTTCACCTTCATCGGGTCGTCCAGGCGCACGCGCTGCAACAGTTCGGGCGCGAAGCTTGGCACGCCCGTGTAGCGCAGTTCCTCGCCCTCGGTCAGCGTGTCACCGATGCGCAGGGTGCCGTGATTGGGAATGCCGATGATATCGCCGGGGAAGGCGTCTTCAGCCAGTTCACGGTCGCGGGCCAGGAACAGAACCGCATTGTTCACGGCCAGGATCTTGCCGCTGCGCATATGCTTCAGCTTGGTCCCGCGCTTGAAATGGCCGGAACAGAGGCGGAAGAAGGCGATGCGGTCGCGGTGGTTGGGGTCCATGTTGGCCTGGACCTTGAACACGAAGCCCGTGACCTTGCCCTCGTCCGGTGCCACCATGCGGCCATCGGCCTTTTGATGGCGCGGCGGCGGGGCATAGGCGGCCAGACCCAGCAGCAGCTCACGCACGCCGAAATTATTGATGGCGGAGCCGAAGAAGACCGGTGTCTGGTGACCTTCACGATAGGTTTCCAGATTGAAGGGCGGGCACAGTTCCCGCACCATCGCCACATCCTCGCGCAGCTTGGCGGCCTGATCGGCGGGCAGCATCTGGTCGATCTTGGGATCGTCGATGCCGTTGCATTCCACGCCATCGGTCGCCACATCGCCCGAACGGCGATCCATCAGGATCAGCCGGTCGCGGATCAGGTCATAACAGCCCCGGAAATCCGACCCCGACCCGATGGGCCAGGAGGCGGGCGTTACCTCCAGTTGCAGGTCGCGCTCCACCTCGTCCATCAGATCGAACGGGTCACGCGCCTCGCGGTCCATCTTGTTCACAAACGTGATGATGGGCACATCACGCATGCGGCAAACCTCAAACAGTTTGCGCGTCTGGGCTTCGATACCCTTGGCCCCGTCGATCACCATCACGGCGCTGTCGACGGCGGTCAGGGTGCGATACGTATCCTCGGAAAAGTCTTCGTGGCCCGGCGTGTCGACCAGGTTGAAGGTGCGGTCGGCATAGTCGAAATTCATCACCGACGCCGTGACCGAAATCCCGCGCTCCCGCTCCACCTTCATCCAGTCCGACCGCGCGCGCCGCTGCTCGCCACGCGCCTTCACGGCACCCGCCATCTGAATGGCACCGCCGAACAGCAGCAGCTTTTCCGTCAACGTCGTCTTACCCGCGTCAGGGTGCGCGATGATGGCAAAGGTACGACGCTTGGCAACTTCGGTTTCGAGGATGTTGTCGGGCATGACGCGTGCTCTTCAATCGGACAGCGGGCGCTGGTGGATTAACGGATACGGACCGAAACTTGAAATGAAAAAGCCCCTCCCCCGGCCAGCGGCGGGAGAGGGGCTTCTCCGGTCAGTGATCAAGCCTGACGGAACGGACGGCGCGTCGGGGCGGCACCGCCTTCGGCGCGGGCTTCACCTTGGCGTTCGCCACGGAATTCGCGGCGCTTTTCACCACCATGGCCGGCGTCGCGGAAGTCGGCGCGGCCTTCGCCGCCATGGCCGTGGGGACGGCCCTTGCCGGCATGGGGCTTGTAGGGGTTGGCCTTGTGCGGGTGCGGGGTGCGGGCTTCACCGGCGACGGGGCTGGCATCCGGGGTCCAGGCGCGCTGGGGACGCTCGCCGCCTTGATGCTGGCCTTCGCCCTGGAAGTCGCGGCGTTCACGACGCTCGCCCTGGTAACCACCTTCACGGCGTTCGCCCTGCCAACCGCCCAGACGGTCGCTCTGCGAGCGCTGTTCGCCGCCCTGGTAACCACCCTCACGGCGTTCGGCGCGGAAGCCGCCTTCGGCGCGCTCGCCACCCTGGGCGCCATCACGGCGTTCGCCGCCCTGATAGCCACCCTCGCGGCGCTCACCACCCCAGCCGCCTTCACGGCGCTGGCCGCCATAGCCACCCTTGTTGCCATAGGGCTTGCCAGCCTGATTGCTGCGGGCACCGTACGGCTTGGGCCCGGCACCGCCGGGACGGAACTTGCTGCGCTCCGGCTCGGGCATCGGCTCCAGGCCCGGCAGAGTGGTCTGGATATGCGGCTGGCCCGTATACTGCTCAATCGCGCGGACCAGATTGCGGTCATGGCGGGTGAACAGGCTGTAGGAGATGCCGGTGGCACCGGCACGGCCGGTACGGCCAATACGGTGCACGTAATCTTCGGCAACGCGCGGCAGGTCGAAATTGATGACGTGGGACAGGTCGGAAATGTCGATGCCGCGGGCGGCAACGTCGGTGGCGACCAGCACGTTGATGCGGCTGTCACGCAGCCACTGCACCACGCGGTTACGCTCGCGCTGCTGCATGTCGCCATGCAGCGGCATGGCGCGGTGGCCCTGCTCGGACAGGCGGTCGGCCATCACATCGCAATCGGCCTTGGTCGCCATGAAGATGATGCCCTTGCCGAAGGCTTCATCTTCCAGCAGGCGGCCCAGCAGCTTGTGCTTGTGGTCCAGCCCGTCGGCGCGCAGCCACCGCTGCTCAATGGAGGTGTTGGTGACAGCCTTGCCGGCCACATCGACGCGCACCGGGTTCTTGGTCAGGCTGGCGGCCAGCTTTTCCGCGGTGCGGTCCAGCGTGGCGGTGAACAGCAGGGTCTGGCGACCTTCCGGGCAGGCGCCGGCGATCTGTTCCACGGCATCGCGGAAGCCCATGTCCAGCATGCGGTCGGCTTCGTCCAGCACCAGCATCTCGATGCAGGACAGGTCGACCTTGCCGTTTTCCAGATGATCGATCAGGCGGCCCGGCGTCGCGACGATCAGATCGGCGCGGCGGCGCAACATCTCGATCTGGGCGCGGTAGGGCATGCCGCCCAGCACGGTGCCGGTCTGGATACGACCGAATTTCGACAGAAGGCGAACCTGCTCCAGCACCTGGCTGGCCAGTTCACGCGTCGGCGTCAGCACCAGGACGCGCGGGCCCCAGGAACCGGCCTGACGCTCCGACGCGGCAATGCGGGCCAGAGCCGGCAGCACGAATGCGGCGGTCTTGCCGGTGCCGGTGTTGGCGGAGGCCACGACATCCTGGCCCTCCAGCGCGGCGGGAATGGCCTGCGCCTGGATCGGGGTCGGGTTGACATAGCCCAGCTCGGCCACGGCCTGCATCAGGGAAGCGGGAAGAGCGAGATCGGAAAAGGTAATGGTCAAGGAACGTGCTTTCTTCGGACAAAGCCAAACGCTCCGCACCGCCGGCCCTTGACGGGTCCGGACGCGGTTGGAGCGCAAGGGATGCCAAACGTCGGGGTTATCCCGGCGCTGGCGGTTGCGCTTCGGAGCGGCTTCTGCTGGTTCGGAAAGCGAAGGGCGGCACCATCAGGGCGATGGGCAGCGACACGACCCGACTCTCATCATTCGGGGCGTATCTTATTGGTGGCATGGGTGGCCACCGGGGGCCCCACAGCCACTCGGTTACGGAACGGACCATGACGGAAACCATGCTGTTGCACCAGCGAAATCCGTCCAGCCCCATCACAAGGCTGGGCAGCGCGCGGCGCAGGGCGAGTGCAAAAGCAGAAACATTGCACGAGCCAAACTTTCCCCGCTTGAGCGGAGACGCAAAGCATCGTAAGTTACATTTAACTTTTTACTTGACATTCCCAGGAGGTTGCATGTTTGCAACGAAATTGATCCCCGTCGCAGCGTGCGCGCTACTGCTGGCTGGCCCAGTACAGGCCGCATCCAGCTGGCAGGAAGCCAACAAGGCTTCTGTGGCGTTGATGGTGGAAGGCAAGTTGCAGCCGGCCTTCGACTTGGCGTGGCAGGCCGCAGAACTGTATGAGAAGGCCCCCAACTACAAGCCCAGCAATCATGAGCGTCTGCTGCTGAACGCGGCCGACATCTTCCTGCAGATCCAGAATCCGGCCAAGACACCGGAAATGCTGCAAAAGGCGCTGACAGCCATTGGCCGGCATGTGCCCGAGGGGGCGCCGGAAACCATCGCGCTGAATGAGCAACTGGCCAAGTCCTATCTGGCCCTGGGCGACAAGGCCAAGGCCAAGCTGATCTATGAGCGGGTGGCCACGCTTTATGAAAAGAACTATGGCGCCGATAGCGTAGGCAGCGTGAATGCGCAGCTGGAACTGGTCCGCACCGCCAAGGCCGCCCGCGATGCGGCCACGGCCCAGCGCTATCTGGATCGGATCGACGGCCTGACCAAGAGCCTGCCTGCCGATCATCCGATCCGCCTGCAGGTGGAATTTGAACAGGCCATGGGCGCCATCGATGCCGGTCGCGACAGCGCCGCCGGCGCGCAGCTTCGTTCCATCGTAAGGCAGGCGCGGGCGTCGGAGAATGTGGCGATGCGCAGCCTGGCCCGCGATGCCTATGGCATGCTGGCCTTCATTGCGCAGCGTGAGGGCGATCCGCAGACCGAGGACCGCATGGTGGAGGCCACGCGCGGCCTGCCGCAGCATGCCGGCGGTCCGCAGCCCCTGTTCCGCTCCATCCCGGAAAGCATCGAGAGCGGGCTGACCGGGTCCGCCACCATGGAGCTGCGCGTATCCACCGCCGACGGCAAGGTCAAGGAAGTCCGCGTTCTGGAAAGCTCCGGCGATCCGAAATATGTATCCGTTATGACCAAGTCCATCCTGAACTGGCGCTTCCAGCCCACCGCGACCGAAGGGTCAGCCGGATCGCTGGTCACCGTGCGGCAGAGCGTCAGCAACGCGGCAAGCTGACAGGTTAAAATACACCATACGATTGCATGCATTTGCAATCGTGCAATCTCCTGTATTGAATGACGCCCCCCGGAAAGATATCGTGCAGCCCGCGATATTTTCCGGGGGTTTCCATGCGTGTTGCCAGTCTGGCTGTCTGTGCCCTGCTGCTATCATCCTTGCCGGCATCGGCCATGACGTGGCAGGAGGCGAACAAGGCCTCCGTGGCGATGATGAATGAAGGCAAGCTGAACGAGGCCTTCGATCTGGCCTGGCAGGCAGCAGAACTCTACGAGCAGTCACCCACCTATAAGGCGGCCAGCCATGAGCGACTGCTGCTGAACGCCATCGATATTTTCCTGCGTACGGCCAAGGACCGGGCCGCCCCCAGCACGATCCGCAAAGCCATCGTGGCCCTGAAACGCCATGTCGGCCCGGAGGATGGAACCCTGATCGCGGTGCATGAGCAATTGTCACTGGCGCTGATCCGTGCCGGGGATTTTGAGGCGGCGCGCGATGCACAGGATCAGGTCATCAACCTGTATGCCAAGAATTTCGGCGCGGAATCGGTGGGACATGTCAACGCCCTGTTGACCCAGGCGCGGCAGTTGAAGGGCGCCATGGACATCGTTGATGTCCGCAAGTACCTGGACCGCGCCTCCGCCGTGGCCCAGGCCGTGCCGGCAAATCATGTCGTCCGTCTGATGGTGGATTATGAACATGCCCTGCTGACCATGGAAACCGGTCGCAAGGATGAGGCCGAGGCCCTGTTCATCTCCGTCGCGGATCGGGGTGTCGGGCAGGATGATGCGGCAGTGAAGGCGGTTCTGCGCCCCACCTATGGCATGCTGGCCTATATCGCCTTCAAGCGCGGGGACAGCGTGACAGAGGACAAGTGGGTCGAGGCGACGC
This sequence comes from Niveispirillum sp., assembly GCF_052437035.1. NCBI lineage: Bacteria > Pseudomonadati > Pseudomonadota > Alphaproteobacteria > Rhodospirillales > Azospirillaceae > Niveispirillum > Niveispirillum sp. The sequence goes on along the minus strand of NZ_JBQVOH010000002.1, from coordinate 749,347 downwards.
GCGGATTGCCGGTGCCGGAGGGTGAGGTGAAACCGCTGTTCCGGGAGGTGCCGGACACGCCGGACAACCGCATCTCCGTATCGGGTCAGGTGACCATCGAATTCATGGTGTCCACCGCCGATGGCCGGGTGAAGGAAACAAGGATTCTGGAGAAATCCGGCAACCCGCAATATGCGACATCGGTTGATAAGGCCGTTCGCACATGGCGTTACCAGCCGACGGTGCCGGTAGGCGATCCCGGCACCCTGATCCGTCAGAAGCAGACCTTCGGTTATCAGTATGAAAACGAAGAGGCAGAGGTCGGGTCACGGTTCAAGCGGCGGAACTGATGCGTGAAGGCCGGGGCATCCAGACGGACGCCCCGGCGATTGCGGTCAATCCGCCGCATCCCCAACGGGCAGCACCGGCGCCACGCCCCAGATTTCGCTGGCATATTCCATGATGGTCCGATCGGAAGAGAACCAGCCCATACCGGCGGTATTCAAAATGGCCTTGGCCGTCCATTCCGCCTTATCCCGGTAGAGCGCGCGGGCGGCACTGTGGGCGTTGCGGTAATCCTCGAAATCGGCGGTGACCAGGAAATGGTCGCCGTACAGCAATGCATCGACGATGGGGCGGAAACGTCCAGGGTCATCGGGGCTGAAAGCACCATTGCCGATCATGTCCAGCGCACGCTTTAAATGCGGGTTTGCACCCACGACGGCACGCGGGTCAAAGCCGCCACCCGACCGCAGATCCTGCACCTCCTGCGCGGTCAGGCCGAAAATGAAGATGTTGTCGGCGCCGACATGGTCGCGGATCTCGACATTGGCCCCGTCCAGGGTGCCGATGGTCAGGGCACCGTTCAGGGCCAGCTTCATATTGCCGGTGCCCGACGCCTCCATCCCCGCCGTTGAAATCTGTTCCGACAGGTCGGCGGCGGGCATGATGATTTCCGCCTGGCTGACATTGTAATTGGGCAGCATCACCAGTTTCAGCCGCCCGCGCACCAGCGGGTCATTATTCACCACCTTGGCAATGTCATTCGCCAGTTTGATGATCAGCTTGGCCTGGTGATAGGCGGGTGCTGCCTTGCCGGCCAGGATCTTGGTGACGGGGGTAAAGTCCCGGTTGGGATTGTCCCGGATATCATTATAGAGCGCCACCGTCTGCAACAGGTTCAGCAACTGCCGCTTATATTCATGGATACGCTTCACCTGCACATCGAACAGACTGTCGACATCGACATCGATGCGCAGGTGGCGGGCGATATAGGCGGCCAGCCGCTTCTTGTTCTGGCGTTTGGCCCGGCGGAATTCCTCCTGGAACACCTCGTCCCCTGCCCTGTCCTTCAAGGCTGCCAACTGCCCCAGATCGGTGATCCAGCCATCGCCGATGCGGCTGCTGATCAGGCGGGACAGGGCCGGGTTGGCCTGATGCAGCCAGCGGCGCGGGGTGATGCCGTTGGTCTTGTTGGTGATGCGTTCGGGGAACAGGCGGTGATAGTCGGCGAAAACCGTCTGCTTCATCAGGTCGGTATGCAGGGCAGAAACCCCGTTCACCTTGTGGCTGCCCAGAAAGGCCAGCCCGCCCATGCGCACCCGCCGCCCGCCATTCTCATCAATCAGGGACAGACGGCGGATCGTATCGATATCGCAACGAGACCAGACCCCTTGCAGGAACTTGGCGTTGATATCGTAGATGATCTGCATATGCCGGGGCAGCACATGTTCCATCATGCCCACGGGCCAGCTTTCCAGCGCCTCGGGCAGCAAGGTGTGGTTGGTATAGCTGAAGGTACGGCGGGTGATGTCCCAGGCCTTGTCCCAATCCAGCCCATGAATATCGATCAGGATACGCATCAGTTCGGCGATACCGATGGCCGGATGTGTGTCATTCAACTGAATGGCCGCCTTTTCCGGCAGCGCATCGAAATCCTTATGATGCTGCATATAGCGGCGCAGGATGTCCTGGATGGACGCGCTGGTGAAGAAATATTCCTGCTTGAACCGCAGTTCGCGCCCCACTTCCGTCGCGTCATTGGGATAGAGCACGCGTGACAGGTTCTCCGACAGGACCTTGCCTTCCACAGCCTTCAGATAGTCGCCATCATTGAAATGGTGGAAGTTGAAATCACTGGTGGCGCGGGCGGACCAAAGGCGTAAAGTATTGATCGTTTCGCCACCGTAACCGACGACGGGCGTGTCAAACGCCATGGCATGGACGGTTTCGGTATCGACCCAGCGGCGGCGTTCCACCCCGGCCCCATCGATATAGGTTTCGACCCGGCCATGGAAATGGATCGGGTACAGCACCTCCGGCCGCGCAAACTCCCACGGGTTGCCGAAACGCAGCCAATTGTCCGGGAACTCCACCTGAAAGCCCTGATCGAAGCGCTGTTCGAACAGACCATATTCATAGCGGATGCCATAGCCATAGGCCGGCAGATGCTGCGTCGCCATGCTGTCCAGGAAACAGGCGGCCAACCGGCCCAGGCCGCCATTGCCCAGTGCCGGGTCGGGTTCGGCATCCAGCACTTCTTCCAGGCGCAGGCCCAGACGGTCAACCGCCTCCCGGCAGACCTCCGTCAGGCCCAGATTGTCCAGATTGTTGGACAGAAGCCGGCCAATCAGGAATTCCATTGAGAAGTAATAGATGCGCTTGGCATCAGCGGCATAAACCCCGCGCGTCGTATCCATCCAGCGATCGACGACACGGTCACGCACCGACAAAGCGCCGGAGGTGAACCAGTCGCGGCGCGTCGCCGTCTTGGCATCCTTGCCCACCGAATAGACCAGCCATTCCAGGAAAGAGCGCTTCAGCGCGTCGACATCTTCGGCCTTGCGGCCAATTTCGCGGGAACGGTAACGGGCATCCATGGTGAGCAGGCTTTCAACAACGGTAATGACAGAAAGATGTCACCATTCCGCCTTGCCGCCGACCGGTTGGCAATGGGAAAAAGCGGGGGCCGCCCCGCACGCCATTAGCCTTGTCAAACTGTTACAGGCTTGACCTTTCCCGCCCGCCACCGCATTTCGAGGATGATGAGTTCCCCACCCCCTCCTTCACCCCGGCGTTCCCGACAGAAGACGGAACCGCCCGTCATCCTGATGGGCCCCTTGCTGCGCGCCCGCGGCGCCCAGGGGGCCACGGGGTCGGGGCAGCGCTGGCGTGTGTCCGCGGTTTTCCTGCTGGCCGGTGATGCCGAACCACCCGATCTGCGGGTGGAGGGTGTGGGTCTGGCGGTACCCCCGCGCTTCCTGCATGAATGGAAGGATATGCCGCCCGTGGGGCCGGTGGGTGTTCCCTGCCCGCCCGGCACGTTGCGCCTGTGGCGGTATGATTTTGCGGTACCGCGCGGGCTGCAGGATGGCCGCGCTACCTATGGCTTTGCAGACGATGAGCGGCGGTGGATGCTGTCCGTGCCCGGCACCGCCATCGCGCCGCGCATCGGCTTTGTCAGCTGCGGCGGCTGTGAGGATGAGGACAGTATTGAGGCCGCCGGATTGCGGCGCAACGCCCTGTGGGCACGTCTGCTGGGCCGGCATCGGTCCAACCCCATACATCTTTTGCTGATGGGTGGCGATCAGGTCTATGCCGATGGCCTTTGGGAACGGGTGCCGGCCCTGCGCAGCCTGTCGGAAGCCAAGCTGATGAAGCGGCTCGGCCTGTCAGCCGGCCCCGATCTGACCGCACAGTTGAATGCCTGGTATCTGGCCACCTACCTGCATGCCTGGACCCAGGCCGAGCCGGCAGCCCTGCAAAGCGGTGTCGCATCGCTGTGCATGTGGGACGACCATGACATTATCGATGGCTGGGGCTCGCACCCGCCGGAACTGCTGGACAGCCCCGCCTATAGAGCGATTTATGAGGCAGCCCGCCGCGCCTTCCGCCTGTTCCAGATCGGCATGGGCGATGATGATCCCGCCGACACACTGCTGGCCGATGGTCCGCCATCTTTCAGCCAGGCCCTGATGCTGAACGGTGTCGGTGTGCTGGCCCCCGATCTGCGCAGTGAGCGGACGGAGGATCGGGTTATGTCGCCACAGACGCTGGCCGCCCTGCCGGAATGGCTGGATCGGTTTGCGTCCTGCCGCCACCTGCTGCTGATGTCGTCGGTACCGCTGATCTTCCCCGGCTTCGGGCTGGCCGAACGGTTCTTGAACCTGCTGCCGGGGCGGCAGGCGATGGAGGATGATCTGCGCGATCAGTGGCGCAGCCCCGCGCATCGCGAGGAATGGCTGCGGGTGCTGCGCATGCTTACCGACTTCGCCCGGCGCAGCGGCGTACGCGTCACCATCCTGTCGGGGGAGGTGCATCTGGCGGCCCATGGCATGCTGGCCAGCCCCGGCCTGCGCATCCGGCAGTTTGTCAGCTCTGGCATCGTGCATCCACCGCCAGAAGGGTTCGGTGTCAGCGTCATGGAACGGCTGGCCGGGCGACGGGAAAGCCTGTTCGACCGGCTGGCCCTGTCCATGGAGCCCATGGATGCGGATGGAAGCCGCCTGTTGGCCAAGCGCAATTACCTGACCCTGACGGGCCAGGACAATGGCGACCTTCTGGCCGAATGGCATATTGAGGGCCGTGACGATCCCTGGACCGTCACCGTCGCCTGATCACGCCTTGACGACCAGCGCAATCCAGCCGGGAACCGGCTGTCCCCGGTCGATACGGGTGCTGTGATGGGCCAGATGCGTCAGGGTCAGGCCGGCTGTCGCCACCGCATCCTCTATATGTGTCTCTCCATGGGCAAAGCGCCGGCCTTCATGCAGCTGGAACCCCGGCCCATCGCTGCGTTCGCAGGTGAAGGCGAAGCGGCCACCGGAAACCAGTGTTGTGGCAGCGGCTTCCATCACCGGCGCCAGATCACCGATATAGACAAGCACATCCGCCGCCAGAACCAGATCGAACGCCCCTGGCCGCTCCGCCATGGACCCCACCAGGTCCCCTACCCATAGCGCATCATAGACATCCCGCGTGCGCGCCTTGTCCACCATGCGCGGTGACAGGTCGAACCCCGCCAGATACGAGGCCATGTCCCGAACCGCAACGCCGGCCAGACCGGTGCCGCAGCCCGCATCCAGAATGCGCAAGCCCGTTAAGCCTCCATGCTCCAGCAGCAACTGCCGCAGGGCCTGTGGCGCATCGTACCGCAGCTTGCCCACCAGTTCGCGGTCAAACCGGTCAGCATAGGTATCGAACAACGCGCGGACGAAGGCCGGCGGCAGGCTGGTCTGCGCCCCGGCCCCGGCCAACCCGGCAAGCAGCGGGGTGGCGCCGGCGGGGTCGGCCTCATCCATGTCCAATGCGTCCTGCCAGGCCTTGGCCGCTTTTTCCGGCTCCCCCAGATGCAGCCAGGCCTTGCCCAGCGCCACCCAGCCGAACGGCTGTGCCGGGTCTGCGGGATGGGCCTGACGCAGGGCGGCGTCCAGCATCTCCACGGCAGCCAACGCCTCATCGGCATCGGTCAGGATGGCGGCGGTCGCGGTCGTGATGTCCAGATCACCCTTGGCCAGAAAGCGCGCCTCGCGCGCATGATCAAGGGCGGCTTCCCGCTCCCCCCCATCCAGCAGCAGGCGGGCCATCCGCACCTGTCCCACGGCATCGTCGGGGCGGCGGGTCAGCAGGTCGCGGCATTGGGATAACGCCTCTTCCCCCCGGCCCGCCATCATCAGGGCGGTGACCAGGGCACGGCGCCAGGGAATGTGCCCTGGATCGGCAGCCACCGCAGCTGAGAGGGCGTCCGCCGCCGCCTCCGCCTGCCCGTCCTCCAGCAAAAGCTCCCCCAACAGGCCGACCGCCTCACGACCGCCATCCTGCCGCAGCAGCGCAATGGCACCGGGGCGGTCCTGGGCATGCAGCAATTCATAGGCGCGGGCGACGGTATCCGACATGGCGAATCCTGGGACGGGCAAGGCGAGATGAAACCTGTTCACCCGCCCTATAGCATGAGTGTTGTTCCATGAGAGACGGCTTCCAGAGGCGTTAAAGGTCCAATTTTCTTTGATCTGTGACAAAGACGCATCAATCAGGACGATTCTTGGTTGACCCAATGCGTCAATTCTGGGATTGGTATGCGGTCGGCGCATGAAGCCGGTGACTTTGAGGGAGCGACCACCGCATTCCAGTAACGGTGGTCTGATTGCAGGGCCCGCACGCAAGCGGGATTAACCGGCGGGGTAACCCGTCATGGATGACCGGAACCAGAGGGGACGATTGAGATGACGATGCGCCAATCCCGCGTTGCCACCCGCTCCCGCCCGGACTCCCGCCTGCTCCTCGCCTTTACTTTCCTCATCACTCTGATGATCCTGGCCATTCCGGCCCGCGCCGGTTGCCTGGACCACATCGTCGATGCGGAAAAGGAATTCAATATCCCCAAGGGTATCCTGCTGGCCGTTTCGCTGGTTGAAAGCGGCGGTGGCGGCACGCCCAGCCCGTTCATCATGAATGTGCGTGGCCGTGTGATGTTCCCGCGGTCGGAGGCGGAGGCCGCCACCTATCTGCGCGACAATCAGGGTAACCTGCGCGGCAATGTCTATGCCGGCTGCATGCAGCTTTCGCTGGCCCATCACAAGCAGGCCTTCCGCCCGGTCGAAAAGATCGTGAACCCGGAAGCCAATGTGCGCTACGCCGCCAAGTATCTGGTTAGCCTGCGCCGTGAAACCGGCAGCTGGGCTGCCGCCGTCACCCGCTATAACGGGTCGTCGGGCGTCAAGGCTGCTTCCTACCAGTGCAAGATCAAGAATCAGCTGGTCAGCCTGGGTGCCCAGGGCAGCGCTGAACTGATCAGCACCACCGGCAAGTGCGACGTCAGCGATCCGCCGGCGGTGGGTCCGCGTACCCGCAGGGCGTTTGAAAAGCACGACGAGAACACGCCCGTCGGCTGATCCCCCGGAACGACGCGTCCGCACGCCTTTGAATCTTTAAAATAAAATCAACACGGCTGCCCATGTCAGCCATGTGAACGATTGGCTGGTCTCTGGCCCTGGTTTAGCGCACCCATGATGTTCTGCCATCACGGTCGCTGAAACCGCCTGTCCATGCCGCGTCTTTCCACATTGCCGCCTGTCGCCCGCGCCATCCTGGCGATGATTGCCGCTGTCACCCTGTTCAGCGCCATGAATGCCAGCATCAAATGGCTGGGTGGTCGCTATCCGGTCAGCCAGATCATCTTCTTCCGAGCGCTGTTCGCCATGGTGGTTCTGCTGCCGCTGATCTGGCGCGCGGGTGGGCTGATGTCGCTGCGGACGAAAAGGCCGCTGGGCCATCTGGCACGCAGTGTCATCGGCGTCATTTCCATGACCTGCGGCTTCACCGCCATCACTTATCTGCCGCTTGCCAATGCCTCGGCCCTGGCCTTTACGGCCCCTCTCTGGACCACGACATTGGGTGTTCTGGTGTTGGGGGAGAAGGTGCGGTGGCGACGGGCGCTGGCGCTGATCGTCGGTTTTTCCGGCGTGTTGATCATGGTCCGGCCTGACGCCGCCCTGATTGAGGGCATCATGACCGGCGGCACGCAGGCGATCGGCAGCCTGTTCGGCCTCACCTCCTCCTTCTTGGCGGCCTGCGCCATGATTTCGGTGCGACGGCTGTCGGCAACGGAGCCAAGTACCAGCATCGTGTTCTATTTCATGGCCACCGGCATCATTGTGGCCGGCATTGCCATGTCGCGGGAGTTCGTGATGCCGACACCGCGTGATGCCGCCATGCTGGCCCTGCTGGGCATTATCGGCGGGCTGGCCCAGGTGCTGCTGACCACCGCCTATCGCGGGGCGCCCGTGGCGGTGATCGCGCCGTTCGATTACACTGCCATGCTGTGGGCAACCGGCTATGGCTTCCTGATCTGGGGTGAGGTTCCGCACCCGGCGGTGGCGGTTGGGGCCTTGATCGTGATCGCCAGCGGCGTCTACATCACGGTTCGCGAAACCCGCCTGGGCGTGACCAATCCCGTCAAGGCACAGACGATCACGAAGAACGCCTGAGATGAATTACCGCCACGCCTTCCATGCCGGCAACGCCGCCGATGTGATGAAGCATGCCGTCCTCGCCTGGGTGCTGGACCGGCTGCGGACCAAGGATGCGCCTTTCTTCGTGCTGGATACCCATGCCGGTATCGGTCGTTACGACCTGGATGACCAGGCCGCGACCCGCACCGGCGAGGCGCTGCGCGGTATCCGCCGTGTATTGGCCGATGGCGGTGCCAATCGGTTGCCTGAGGCGGCGAAACCCTATCTCGACCTGCTGAACCGGCTGAATGACGGTGTGTCACCGATCCGCACCTATCCGGGTTCCCCCCTGATCACCCGCATGATGATGCGCGAACAGGACCGGCTGCTGCTGGCCGAACTGCATGCCGAGGATGTGCAGACGCTGCGGAACCTGTTCCGGGGTGACGCGCAGGTGGCGGTGCATCATATGGATGGGTGGCTGTCGCTGAAGGCGCATCTGCCGCCTAAGGAACGGCGCGGTCTGGTCGTCATCGACCCGCCATTCGAGGCACCGGACGAGTATGAGCGCATGGTGGCGGCCCTGGCTCTGGCACATCGCCGCTGGGCCACGGGACAATATCTGCTCTGGTACCCGGTCAAGGACCGGGCCGCCGTCTGGAAGTTGCATCAGATGCTGGAAGATACCGGCATTCCCAAGATGCTGGCCGCCGAACTTTGCTGGTCCGACGATGACCGGTCCGGCCGCCTGAACGGCTCTGGCCTGATCCTGGTGAACCCGCCCTGGAAGACGCAAGAGGCCCTGTCCGAATTGCTGCCCGCACTTGGCACGGCGCTGGCGGCGGGCACCGGTCCTACCGGTTGCCATTGGATCCGGGACGAGAGCGGAAAAACGGCGTGAGTGCCGGTTCACCATCTTCATCTTTTGGTCATTGATCGCGTCTTGCAGGCGCCCGCGGCATCGGTCACAGTGCGGAAGCGTTTACCGCACCCGATGGTATGAAGCCTTTTGGACAGGTCGGGTGACGGCGTTCTTGTGTGACGGGGGAGAGATGGGAATGGTGCAGACGCCGCGACGGCCCTTCATGGCGGAAATCCAGATGGCCAAGAGGGCGCCAAACCGTGGCGGTGAGGTGGCAGCCGCTGGTCCCGCCCTTCCCCCGCCCCCGCCGGCACCCGTCCATGTCGAAATGGACAATAGCGAGGTGATGGCGGCCATCGGCGCCCTGGGCGCCAAGCTGGACCGGTTCCTGACTGTCGATCATACCCAGATCGAAAAAATCCAGATCGAAATCTCCGATATCGCAGGCCGCATCAAGGCCACGAAGGTGGAGATGGCGGCGCTGCGTCACCCGCTGTCCAACCAGGATACGTTCATGGAGGCCAGCGAACAGCTGTCCGCCGTGGTGCGCTCCACAGAAACCGCAACGAACAGCATCATCTCCGCCGCCGAGGAGATTGAGGATATCGTCAACGAGGTGCGGTCGCAGTTGCCCGAGGGCTATCAGAACAGCCGCCTGAAGGATCTGAATGACGTCACCCTGCGCATCTTCGAAGCCTGTAACTTCCAGGATCTAACGGGCCAGCGCATCACCAAGGTGGTGCAGGCCCTGGCCTTCATCGAAGAACGTATCGATGGCATGATGTCGGTCTGGAACAGCAAGGAATTCGAGGCCCTGCCCCTGCCGCCGAACATCTCCAAGCATGATGACGGTCTGGCCCTGCATGGTCCGCAGGAAAATACGAAGGCCAGCATCTCGCAGGCCGATATCGACGCCCTGTTCGATTAAGGCAAGGCACGAGGGGCGGCACTACGCCGCCTCTTCACGCCCACGCTCCTCACGCCACGGCGCGCCGGACCATTTCCTCCAGGCGCGTCGTGCGCATGTAAAGACTATGGCTGCGTTCCAGCAGGGAGCGCAGGGCCGATGGCAGCAACAGATTGTCCGGCCCCGACGGGTCGGCACAAACGGCCCCGCCTGACAGGGCATAATCATCGCCCACCGCCTGTGCCGGGGTTATTTCGCCCGCATGCACCGCCTTCTGCGCCAGCATCCAGGCCATGACCTGGGTCAGGCGGCTGGTCACCCGCATGCTTTCATAGGATACCTGAAGACGGACGGTTGGCGGCAGACCGCGCTGGTCTGCTGCCTCCTGATAAGCGACATAGTTCCGCGCCTCGACCAGAAGAGACATGGTCTCGTCGTAAGCGCGGTTAAAGAAGGCTGTCGGTCCGTTCACCCGCGGCTCCTTCCAGGCCTTCCGCTCACGGGACCGGCCTTTGTCGTTTCTTCAGTGTGGGGCCATCCATCCCGGCTGACAATTGCGGCGAAAGTAGGTGCCGGGGCCTTTTCCGCGCCTTTCCGGCATGTGACCAATTTTTTTGAATATGGCCCCTTGAAGGGGGGCTGGACGTTTCTTAAGTCTTGCAGTGTGAGGACGGCGCCCGTGACCGGGGTCGGAAATCTTCACTAAACCAAGGGGTTGGCCGATGTCGGGAACCCCGCACCTTAAACGTATCGCTCTTGGAGGATACCTATGCGTAGCTATGATCTGTCGCCGCTGTTCCGTTCCACCGTCGGTTTCGACCGTGTGACGCGCCTGCTGGAAAGCGCGCTGAACGGCGAGGATAACAGCCAGAACGCCTACCCCCCGTACAATATCGAAAAGCTGGGCGACGATAATTACCGCATCACCATGGCGGTTGCCGGTTTCGGCCTGGGTGATCTGGAGATCACCGCCCACCCCAACCTGCTGATCGTGCAGGGCAAGGCCAAGGAGCAGCAGGCTGGCACCTTCCTGCATCGCGGCATCGCCGGCCGCGCCTTTGAACGCCGTTTCCAGTTGGCCGACCATATCCGCGTGAACAATGCCGCGCTGGAAAACGGCCTGCTGCATATCGAGCTGGTGCGTGAGGTGCCGGAGGCCATGAAGCCCCGTACCATTCAGATTAGCAATCTGACGCCCGCCGCCCTGCCGGCGACCACGACGGCGGTTGCGGCCTGATATCAGGGCTGACAGCAGTACCAAATAAAAAGAGGGCCGCTACGTTGGCGGCCCTCTATTTTTTACCCGTTTCCCTGAAGCCCCACCCGTTCAACTCTGCCGAACGAGCAAGGCGACCCTATGTGCGCGGGGCGGCCCGGTCAACCGGGCTTGTCGGCATGACAACGATAACCGTAAAGAAATCGTCATCATTGTTGCCGAATTAACGCACCCCTTGTCCTATCCTTTCGCATAGCCAGCGGATTTCAGCGCCTCACCGATCTCACCCAGAATGGCGGGATCATCGATGGTGGCCGGCATCTTCCAAGTCTCGCTGTCGGCGATCTTCTGCATGGTACCACGCAGGATCTTGCCCGACCGTGTCTTCGGCAAACGCTCCACCACCAGGGCCTGTTTGAAGGCGGCGACGGGGCCGATTTCGTCGCGCACCTTCTTCACCACTTCCTTGATGATGTCGGCATGGGGCCGGTCCACACCACGCTTCAACACGACAAAGCCCAGCGGCAATTGGCCTTTCAGGTCGTCGGCCACGCCGATCACGGCGCATTCCGCCACGTCCGGATGGCCGGACAGCACCTCCTCCATCGCTCCTGTCGAGAGGCGATGGCCCGCGACATTGATGATGTCATCGGTGCGGGCCATGACATAGATATAGCCATCCTCATCGATGAAGCCGGCATCCGACGTCTGGTAATAGCCGGGAAAGTCGGCCAGATAGCTTTTGAAGAAGCGGTCACGCGCATTCCACAGGGTCGGCAGTGTGCCCGGCGGCAGGGGCAGTTTGGCCACGATGGCGCCGATATCGCCCCGCTTCACCTCCGTCCCGTCCGGTGCCAGCACACGGATGTCCCAGCCGGGTAGCGGGACAGCGGTGCTGCCATATTTCACCTTCATCAGGTCGATACCCAACGGATTGCCCGCCACCGGCCAGCCGGTTTCCGTCTGCCACCAATGATCGATGACCGGCACCTTCAGATGGGTTTCGGCCCAGTTCAGCGTATCGGGATCAGAACGCTCACCAGCCAGGAACAGAGCGCGCAGGCAGGACATGTCATACTGGCCCAGCAGCTCGCCGTTCGGGTCCTCCCGCTTGATGGCACGGAACGCGGTAGGGGCCGTGAACTGCACCGCCACCTTATGCTCCGATATCACCCGCCAGAAGGCGCCAGCATCGGGCGTGGCGACGGGCTTTCCTTCGTAAACCAGTGTGGTGCAGCCATGCAGCAGCGGGCCATAGACGATATAGCTGTGCCCGACGACCCAGCCCACATCACTGGCGGCCCAGAATACCTCCCCCGGCTTCACGCCATAGAAATGCTCCATGGTCCATTTCAGGGCGACGGCATAACCGCCAGTATCCCTCACCACCCCCTTGGGCTGCCCCGTCGTGCCGGAGGTGTAGAGCACATAAAGCGGGTCCGTGGCCTCCACCGCCACACAGGCCGCCGGCTCGGCAGTGGCGGCAGACTCATCCCAATTGATGTCACGTCCGGGGATCAGGCTGGCCAGTGCCTGCGGACGCTGGAAGATCACGCAATGGTCGGGCTTGTGGCTGGCCTGGTCGATGGCGGCGTCCAGCATGGGCTTGTAGGCGAGGACCTTCGCCCCCTCGATCCCACAGGAGGCAGACAGGATGGCCTTGGGCGTGGCATCATTGATGCGCGTCGCCAGTTCGTGCGGGGCAAAGCCGCCAAACACCACCGAATGCACCGCCCCGATGCGGGCGCAGGCCAGCATGCCCACCACCGCCTCCGGGATCATGGGCATATAGATGATGACGCGGTCACCCTTGCCCACGCCCAGGTCACGCAGCACGCCGGCAAAGCGCGCGACCTTGTCCAGCAATTGGGCATAGGTCAGGGTCTGCTTCACACCCGTTACGGGGCTGTCATAGATCAGGGCGGCCTGTTCCGCCCGCCCGCCCGCCACATGCCGGTCCAGGGCATTATGGCAGATATTCAGCCGACCGCCGCGATACCAGCGGTAGAAGGGCTTGTCGCTGTCATCCAGGATGGTGGTTGGGAAGACATCCCAATCGATGGCCCGCGCAGCATCCGCCCAGAAACCTGTCGGGTCCGACAGGGACCGTTCATGCATGGCCTGATATCGACCGGACATTTTGTAGCCTCCCCATATTTTTCCGCTTGGGGTAGTGATCCCTGGTAGTCTATTCCCATCCGCTTATGGATCGACCTGTACGATTGGGATAGAAAAACCGGAGATCACGACGCCGCATTCTGTGCCTAGAATCACCGGAACGTATGTGTGGATTCATCCCCGACCTTGGTCTGCGACATTCGTTCCATTCATTGCCTGACCGGAAATACTGCCCCCAATGATCGTCGACAGCCGCCACATCATGTTTTCCCCGGAAGCCATCCGGGAAGCCGTGAAAACCTATCGCGAACTGTTTCCAACCAAGCAGCCGCCGGGACTGCTGGGTCCTATCGTCATCCGGGGGGCTGATCCGCTGATACTCGGCGTCAAGGTACAGGCCATGGGGTCCAGTACCTATCGCGAAGTGGAAATGGATGAAAACGAGATCGCGGCCATGCTGATCGTGTTCTGCCGCAAGATCAAAATCCCCCTGCCCCGCACCGCCAACAAATCATTTGAGGTGGATGGGGAGAATATTGCCCTGGTTGTCTCCAAGGCCATGATGATGCAGCGGCCCACGGGCGCCTGATGTCTTAGCGATCCGCCTGCCGGTTCACGATGGCTGTGACCGGGGCCAGAACAATCCCACGGTCGCGCAGGCTGGCGGACCATGCCGACAGGCGTTCCAGGCTGACGGGGTTTGTCACTTCCACAAATCCCACAGCAACGCCATTGGCCTGCGCCAACCGCTCCAGCTGCGCCAGTTGCGCGTCGATGCCGATGCTGGACGGGATGCGGTCTATCTGCAAATCACTGATGGCGCGGGGCAGCGACAGTTCCTTGGCGACAGAGGCCGCCTTGCTGCCCGACACCTGCCATAGGTCAAGGTAGACCAGACCCCGGCGCTGCACCTGCAACAGCACGCCGCGCAGGCTCTCCCGCTGGGTCAGGAAATCAGTGCCACTATCGGTCTTCGAGGTCACCCCGACATAGCCGGTAAAGGCCGCCAGACTGGCCTCCAGACGCCGCGCATTCTCCTCGTCCGACAGGTTGGACAGAAGCGTGTTGGGGCCCGGATCATTGGCGGGATAGCCCAGCGGCTGCATCGGTACCGATAGCAACACTTCGTGCCCCTTGCCCCGCGCCTCATCCACCTGCGCCTGCAAATTCTCCCCCGATGGGGTGAAGGCGAAGGTGACGGCACCCGGTAGCCGGTCGATGGCCTCATGCGTGGCCGCCGCTGCCTGTCCCAGGCCCGTCACGACGATGGCAATGCGTGGGCGCTTGTCATCCTGGGGGAAAGGACGCGCGTAATATTGCCAGGGCGTGGTGCCATCCGCCGCCATGCGGGGCACCCGGCCCACGCGCAGCCGTTCCAGCAACTGATCATTGCGCGACGGTTGCAGGGTGACCGGCATGTCCACCGGGTCCAGCGGCACATCTTCCGCCGGCGCAGCCTCCGCCGCATCGGCAAAACGCGGGCTGCCATCCGGCAGCACAACCGGGACCGACCGTCCCAGGCCGCGCGCCGCCTCCAGCCGCTCCATCGTATGCGGGGCCTCAATCGCCAGCCAGCCGGCGGTGCCGGCCAGCGCCAGAACCAGGACCATTGCGGCGACAGCCGGCGGCGATGGCTTCGGCAACTTGCGCGCCGCCTTTACCGGCGCGTCACCGCCTTCATCGTCCGCTGCCCCGCCGTCATCCGCCATGAAGGACAGATCCTGGTCATCACCGCCCTTGGCCTTCTTGCCTTTGCGGCCAAAGGACCAGCGTTTGCGATCCTTCTTGGCAGCGCGGTCATGCGTCTTGGCCGGCTTCTCCCGCTTGGCCCCCAGACGGGACGCCAACACGGCGGCACTTCCGCCGTCCGCCGGGTCGGCTTCCTTTTTTTTCTTCCTGGCGAGCGGGAACAAGGCCACGGTTCAGATGCTTTGCGGGTTAATTGGTGTGCTTGGGCTGGTTGAACATCGACACCCCCCGCAGCAGATCGACGGCACGTGCCAGCTGATAATCCACGGGCGGCGCGTCAGCATTGTTATTGGCCGCGACGGACGTGGCCGCAGGGACCGGCGCTGCCGCAGACGGGGTGGCGGGCGGCTGCGCCGCCGCACCGGGTGCCGTCGCCGGTGCAGGCTTTGCCGCGCCCTGATCGGTGTTGCGCAGGGCGTTGGGCAGGTCGGCCTCCCGCCGGCGCTGACCGGCAGCGGCCAGTTCCTCGATCTTGGCGGGCTGAACCTCGATATCCGGAGTGATGCCCAACTGCTGGATCGATTTACCCGACGGGGTGTAATAGCGCGAGGTGGTCAGGCGCATGGCGCTCTGCTGCCCCTGCAACGGGATGATGGTCTGGACCGATCCCTTGCCGAAGCTCTGCGTGCCCATCACGATGGCGCGCTTATGGTCTTGCAGCGCACCGGCCACGATTTCCGAGGCAGAAGCCGATCCGCCATTGATCAGCACCACGACGGGCAGGCCGTCCGCTACGTCACCGGGCTTTGCCGTATACCGATCACCTTCCTTGCCGCCGCGCCCACGGGTGGACACGATCTCGCGGCCCTTATCCAGGAATGTGTCGGACACCGAAACAGCCTGATCCAGCAGACCGCCAGGATTGTTGCGCAGGTCCAGCACATAGCCGATCAGCTTCGGCCCCAGCTGTTCCTTCAGCTTGGCCATGGCCTTGTCCAGACCGGGCTGCGTCTGCTCGTTGAAGCTGGAGATGCGGATATAGCCGACATTGTCCTCGGCCCGAAACCGAACGGACTGCACCTTGATGCTGGCGCGGGTCAGGCTCAGCTGGATTGGTTCGGCCACGCTGGCACGGCGGATGGTCACCTTGATGTCGCTGCCCACGGGGCCGCGCATCTTCTCCACCGCCTCATTCAGGGACAGGCCGACAATCGGCTCCTCATTCAGATGGGTGATGAAATCGCCGGGCTGCACGCCGGCGCGGGCGGCGGGCGTGTCATCCATGGGGGAGATGACCTTGACGAAGCCATTCTCCGTCGTCACCTCAATGCCCAGGCCCCCGAACTCGCCCCGGGTCTGCACCCGCATATCGGCGAAGTTCTTCTTGTTCAGGTAGGAGGAATGCGGATCGAGCGAGGTCAGCATGCCATCGATGGCCGCCTCGATCAGCTGCTCGTCTGTCACCTCTTCCACATACTCGGACCGCACCCGCTCGAACACGTCGGCGAAAAGGTCCAGTTGCTTATAGGTTTCCGACTTCAGCGGCTCACGCGCCAGGGCATCCGCCGTCACGCCGAGGGGAGCGGAGAAGGCCAGCAGGGCCGCGATGGCGGCAGTGGAGAAGAGCTTGCTCATGTTCAACCTTGTCCTTTGCCGTCGGAGACTGCAAGGCCGCGCGCGGGGTTGACCGGCTGACCACCGCGCCGCAGCTCATAATACAATGTCGGGTCCCCATCCCCCGACAGAAGTCCCACCGGCTCCCCGCCCAGCACGCGCTGTCCAACCTGAGCGTCAATACGCCCCAGCCCGGACAGAAGCGAATGATATCCGTTGGAATGTTCAAGGATCAAGAGAAGCCCGTAGCCCTTGAACGGTCCTGCGAACATCACGGCGCCATCGGCCGGCGCCACCACAGGCCCCCCGGCACGGCCGCTATAGGTCAGGCCCCGGCTGGTGGCCCCCACATCGTCGGTCTGTCCATATCGCCGGACCACCTTGCCGCTGACGGGTGCCACCATGCCGCCCAGGATTCCCGCCGATTGTGGCTCCTGCGGGGCACGCTTCAGGCCAGCAACCTTGTCACGGGCCCGCTGCTCCCGGTCGGCCTCAAGCTTGGCCTGACGTTGTCTGTCGGCCTCCGCCTTGCGGGCAGCGGCGGCCTTGCGCTCCGCCTCGATCTTTTCGATCAGTTCCTTCAGATCGCCGGCCTTATCGGCCAGGGACGCCATCTGGGTCGCCAGCCGCGCCCGCTCGCTGTCCGTCGTCTTCGACAGTTCCTCGCGCTTGGCCACCAGTGTGGCCAGATCCTTCTGACGCAGGGTCAGGCTCTCGGCAGCGCGGGCGGCCTTGTCCTTCTGTTCAGCCAGTTGCCGGCGCAGATCGACCAGCCCTTGCAGTTCCTTGGCCAGCGCATCGGCGCGGGTCTTCAGCTCCGGCACGGCGGAGCGCAGCAGCAGCGCGCTTTTCACGGTATCGCTGGGCGATTGCGGGGCGGCGATCATGGTATCCGGCGGCAGGCGCGACAGACGCTGCAACGCGCCCAGCAGATCGGCCAGGGCGGCACGGTCAGCCTCGATCTTCTCCAGCCGGGCCTTTTCTTCCGTCCCCAACTCACCCAGGGCACCTTCCAGCCGGGCCAGTTCGTCGGCCTGGGTCCGCTGCTGATCCGCGGCCTCGATGGCGCGGGCGCGCAGGTCGGCCAGGTCCTTTTCCAGCTGTTCCGCCTTGGCGTCCAGCTCCGCCTTGGCCTTGTCCGCTTCCTTCAGATCGCGTTCAACCTGCTGCAACTGCTTGGTCGGATCGGGCTTCTTCTCCTGCGCCAGAACAGGTGCCGCCAGCAAGGCCGGCAGCAGCAAAAGCAGGGGGACAGGGGCAGAACGCAGGGACAAGAAAGGCGATTCCCGAATCGTTATAAGATTTGAGGTGAGGAAATTACAGCAACTTTTTGAATTTCATAGGTTGCATCATTCCCATCACCATCCGCAGGGCAGTGTAAGGGGAACTGACGGCGGCGTCGACGGGCGTTGATGACTGTGTCAATTTCCTTCCAGCAGCCAATCCCTCAACGGCGCCCAGACCTTGGCCTTGGCACCGCCGCTGACCACCATGCCGATATGGCCCAGCGATGGCTGCCAGACAGTGGCACCGGGCATGGCGCTGCCCAGGGCGGCAGCAGAGGCCGGGGGCACGATACGGTCACGGGCCGGCACAATCACCAGAGAACGGCAGGTGAGCGCCTGGGGCCGGACCGCCGCGTCGGCCACGCGCCATTCGCCCCGACCGGTCGTATTCTCTCCATACCAGCCCGTCAGGCATTCGCGCGCGATGGCCGATGGCAGGGTCACGCCGTCATTCAGCCAATCCTCCAGCGCCACGAAATCGTCCGCTTCATCGCTGGCCATATCCATGGCGGCAAAGCGGCTGAATTTCTTATAGGCTAGCAGCGGGTCCAGCGTGGCGAACAGGGTCTGCACCGCATCCACCGGTAGTTCGCCGAGCATCCGCATGACGGGATCAAACGGGTTGATCAGGGCCGCCGTACGCTGCGCCGCCGCCGCATCATCGGCATGGAAATCCCAGGGCGTGGCCAGCGCCACGTAACCCGACACAAGGTCGGGCCGGCGCAGGGCCGCCCCCAGCGCCAGCAGCCCGCCCATGCAATAGCCGACCAGGGTCACCGGCCCGCCGACACGGGCGCAAGTTGCCTCCAGCGCACGGATCAGGCGGCCCGCCACCACGTCAGACAGGCTGTATCCCCGCTCCACGGCCCCCGGATACCCCCATTCAAGCAGGAAAGGCCGGATGCCGCCGCCACCCGCCGCATCGCCCCCCTGCCCAGCCAGCCAGCGTAGCAGGCTTTTGCGCCAGGACAGATCCAGGATGTAGCCGCGATTGACCAGGGACGGGACGAACAGCACGGGCCTTCCCGTCTGTCCCACTTCCAGCAGCCGGGTGGCGCCTTCGCACCAGACGGTGGGGGCGTCGTTGATATCACGCTGATAGGGATGGTGGCGGTAACGTTCCAGGCCGGTCAGAAACCGGTCGAGTCGCCGCCGCATCTCCCGATCCACCGCCACGGCGAAGGGCGCGAAGACCTCCGTCGGCAGGGGTGCGTCAGGCGGGTTTGGCGGCCGGCTTGCGCTTTGCGCGAGGTTTTGGCGCAGGTCGCGGCGCAGATTTTCCGCCGTCTGGCGCACCGTCGGGTGCCAATGCGGCCAGTTCGCGTTCAAGAGCGGCAATGCGGCCGGCGAGCTCAGCAACAGCGCCGTCCCCATCCCCAGATGCAGGCCCAGGGGACGCGGCCCCTGGCGCAGTGGTTTGGGTCCCGGCGGTTCGGGCCTTTTCCTGGCGTTCGTCATGGGTTTCCGCCCCCTTCGCCGCCGCCGCCATGGGCCACAGCGATTTCATCATGTCCGCCCAGGGGTTCACGGCCGTGGCCGATCCCAGGGTCTGTTCCAACATGCCATTGATTGTCAGCGCCGTCTGGCCGAAGGCCGTCATGGTCCGTGCCATGCTGTCGGCCACGGTCGGATCGGCACAGACCGCGGCCCACTGGTCCTGCCACAGGTCCAGAAAACGCCGGGCCAGATCCTCCATCGCGGGTGGTTCGTCGCGTTCACTCACCATCGCATTCCCATCCAAGGGCGCGGGGCCGGACTGGTCCCCGCCTGCTGTTCAGCATAGATCATACCGGTATGGTCGCAGAACAATAGTTACGCTTTCAACGTTCGGCATTGCGGAAGGCTTGCGCTGCGACCGCGTAATGACGTACTCCTTGATATAACGGTTCGCAGCATTGTCCGGGGGAAGCGACGCCAAATGGCTGAAAAAGAAGACACCAAGCCCGCACCGGTCACCATCAAGAAGTACGCCAACCGCCGGCTGTACAACACGGCGACCAGCAGCTACGTGACCCTGGACCACCTTTGCCAGATGGTGAAGGACGGGACCGATTTCGTGGTCTATGACGCCAAGACCGGTGATGACATCACCCGCTCGGTGCTGACGCAGATCATCGTGGAAGAGGAATCGAAGGGGCAGAACCTGCTGCCCATCCCGTTCCTGCGCCAGCTGATCAGCTTCTATGGCGACAATATGCAGTGGCTTGTGCCGCGCTACCTGGAACACTCGATGAAGTCGTTCACGGGCAACCAGGACAAGATGAAGGATTATTTCCAGAACACGTTCGGGAGCATGTTCCCCTTCGGCGGGTTCGAGGAGATGAGCAAGCAGAACATCGCCCTGTTCGAACGCGCCATGCGCATGTTCAGCCCTTTCAACGCTGAAGGTGGCGGCGTGCCCATGGCCGATGCCGCACCTGCGACGTCACCGGAGGCCAAGCCCCGGGCGGAGGATAAGTTCTCCGAGCTGCAAAAGCGCCTGGACGAGTTGCAGACGCAGATGGAAAGCCTGACCAAGCGCAAGGATTAAGGTCAGGCTTTTCTTCGGGGATAAGAGATCAAAGGGGGCGTCCGATGGACGCCCCCTTTTTGCTTTACACAGTCATCGCTCTATCCCGTCCGGCCAGACGCCGGATGACGACATAGAAGACGGGCGTGAACAGCAGGCCGAAGAAGGTGACGCCCAGCATGCCGAAGAACACGGCCGTGCCCAGGCTCTGCCGCATCTCCGCCCCTGCCCCCGTCGCGATCATCAAGGGCACCACGCCCAGGATGAAGGCGAACGAGGTCATCAGGATGGGACGCAGACGCAGACGGCAGGCCTCGATCACCGCGTCATAGCGATTGCGGCCTTCGGCCTCCAACTGCCGGGCGAACTCCACGATCAGGATGGCGTTCTTCGACGCCAGACCGACCAGCACGACAAAGCCGATCTGGGCCAGGATGTTGTTATCCATCCCCCGCATCATCAGCCCCGCCACCGCCGACAACAGGCACATGGGCACGATCAGCAGGATGGCAAACGGCAGGGACCAGCTTTCATACTGCGCCGCCAGCACCAGGAAGACGAAGAAGACGCAGAGCGGGAAGATATAGAGGGCGGAATTGCCCGTATTCTTCTCCTGATAGGACAGGTCGGTCCATTCCGCCTTGAACCCCGGTGGCAGGGCCGTCGCTGCCGCCTGCTCCATCGCCTTGATGGCGGTGCCGGAACTGACGCCAGGCAAGTTGTTGCCCTGCAATTCCGCCGCCGGATAAAGGTTGTAGCGCAGCACGCGGTCCGGCCCCGTGACGAAGCGGAAATCGACAAAGGAACCCAGCTGCACCATCTGGCCCTTGTCATTGCGCGTCTCCAGCCGCCCGATATTCTCCGGGTCCAGACGGAAGGGGCCATCGGCCTGCGCCGTTACCTGAAAGGTTCGCCCGAACAGGTTGGTATCATTGACATAAGCAGAGCCGAGATAGATGCCCAGAGTCTGAAACACCGATGTCATGGGCACGCCCAGCATCTGTGCCTTGACCCGGTCGACATCCAGATAGACCTGCGGTGCCCGCGCGCTGAACGGCGTGAAGACATTGATCAGGCCCGGCACCTGATTGCCCGCCATGGCCAGGGCCCAGGTCGCCTGTTCCAGGGCCGCCGGTCCGGCGCTGGCGAGGTCCTGCACGCGCAAGGTGAAGCCGCCGGATGTCCCCAGACCCCGGATGGGCGGCGGCGGCACCACGAAGATCAAGGCCTCGGGAATGGCCATGGCCACCCGCTTTTGCAGGTTCTGCAACACGGCCACCGCCGTCTGACCCTTGGGCAAGCGCTCCTCAAACGGGTCGAGGGGCGTGAAGATGGCCCCGGCATTGGGCGCAATGGTACGGGTGGCACCGGAAAAGCCCGCGAACTGCACCGTATGCGCAATGCCCGGCGTTTCCCGCGCAATCTGCGCCGCTTTCTGAAGCACCTTGGTGGTATTGGCCAGCGAGGTGCCTTCCGGCGTCTGGATCGCCATGATCAGATAGCCCTGATCCAGCGCCGGTATGAAGCCGCCGGGAATGCGGGTGAACAGGAAGCCGGTGGCGGCAATCAGCAGCACATAGACACCCACGACCAGGGGCGTCAGGTGCGTGATGCGTGCCACCAGCCGGCCGTAGCCATCGGCCATCCGGTCGAACAGCCGGTTGAAACCCGCGAAGAAGCGGTCGACCAAGGCCGACACCGCCGCCAGCCGTGCCGTCGCCGCCTGATGCCCTTCCGTATGGGGCCGCAGCAGCAGGGCACACAGGGCCGGCGACAAGGTCAGGGAGTTGAAGGCGGAAATGATGGTGGCCGCCGCGATGGTCACCGCGAACTGCCGGTAAAACGCACCCTGGATGCCTTCGATGAAAGCCGTCGGGATAAAGACTGCCGAGAGGACCAGGGCGATGGAAACCAGCGCCCCGCCCACCTCATCCATCGTGATGCGCGCACTTTCGATGGGAGAATGGCCCAGTGCCAGATTGCGCTCCACATTCTCCACCACCACGATGGCGTCATCGACCACGATGCCGACGGCCAGCACCAGCCCAAACAGGGTCAGGTTATTGACCGAATAGCCCAACGCCGACATCACCGCGAAGGTACCGATCAGCGATACCGGGATGGCCAGCACAGGGATGATGGCCGCCCGCCAGCGCTGCAGGAACAGCATCACCACCAGAACCACCAGCACCATGGCCTCGCCGATGGTCTTGATCAGTTCATGGATACTCTCGGCAATGAAACCGGTCGTGTCATAGACGATGCGATATTCCAGGCCGGGCGGAAAATCCTTGGCCAGTGTCGCCACTGCTTCACGCACCCGCGCCGCCGTTTCCAGGGCGTTGGAGCCGGGAAGCTGTGAAATGGCCAGCACCACCGCCGGCTTTCCATCCAGGAAGGAATTGGTGACATAATCGCGGGCACCCAGTTCCACCCGAGCCACATCCTTCAACCGCACGATACGGCCATCCTCGCCATGCTTGACGATGATGCCCTCAAACTCCTGCGGTTCGGTCAGGCGGCCCTGAAGGGTGATGTTCAGCTGATAATCGCGGGGATTGTCCAGCGGCGGCTGCCCCAGGCCACCACCCGCCACCTGCACATTCTGCTGCTGGATGGCGGCCACCACCTCCCCCGCCGTCAGGTTCAGCGACGCGATCTTCTGCGGGTCCAGCCAGACACGCATGGAATAATCACGCGCACCGAACAGGTTGATATTGCCGATGCCGTCCAGCCGGTTCAGCACATCACGCACCCGCAACAGGGCGTAGTTGGAAATGTAAAGCTGGTCATAGGTGTTATCGGGCGACAGCAAATGCACAACCATCATCAGGTCGGGGCTGTCCTTGCGCGTCACCACACCGTTGCGGCGCACCTCCTCCGGCAGGCGCGGTTCCGCCACCGCGACACGGTTCTGAACCAGCACCTGCGCCTTATCCAGATCGGTACCCAGCTTGAAGGTGATGGTCAGGTTCATCTGACCGTCGCTGGTGGAGTTGGAGGACATGTACAGCATGCCCTCCACCCCGTTCACCTCCTGCTCGATCGGGGCGGCGACCGTGTTGGCCACCGTCTGGGCATTGGCACCAGGATAGCGGGCATTCACGGTGACCGTGGGCGGCACCACCTCCGGATACTGCGTGACCGGCAGGGTGAAATAGGCGATGGCGCCAACGGCGATCAGCAGGACCGACAGGACAACGGCAAAGACCGGGCGGTCGATGAAGAAACGACCGATCTTCATGGCGTGCCTCCCGCCGCGGCGGTGATGGGCTGTTCAACCGGGGTGACGGCGGCACCGGGCTTCACCCGCTGCAAGCCGCCCACCACCACCTTGTCGGTTTCCATCAGCCCGTCGCGGATGACGCGCAGCCCGTCGATCAGGGGGCCGGTGGTCACACCGCGATAGGTTGCCTTGTTATCCTTGTCCAGGACATAGACGAAGCGCCGGTTCTGATCGGTGCCAATGGCAGCATCGGGCAGCAGCAGCCCGTCATAGCTGGGCCGCCCCACCAGCCGCAGGCGGGCGAACATGCCGGGCGTCAGCACCATGTCGGGATTGTCGAAAACCGCGCGGGCCCGGATGGTGCCGGTGCCGTCATCGATCTGGTTATCGACGAAATCGATATGGCCCTTATGCCCAAAATCCTTCTCATCCGGCAGGGCCAGGATGACGGGGTTGGGATTGTCGCGGCTGCTGGCCCGTTCGCCGGACCGGGATTGCCGCGTGTAGCGCAGGTAGGAGGCCTGATCGGCATCGAAATAGAAATGGATCGGGTCCAGCGACACGATGGTGGTCAGCAGGGTCGATTGCGCCGACCCGCCGCTGACCAGATTGCCGACAGAGACGCGGTGGTTGGAGACGCGGCCCGTGACAGGCGCCTTCACCGCCGTGAATTCTAGGTCCAGTTCCGCGGCCCGCACCTGTGCCTGCGCCGCCAGCAACTGTGCCTGCGCGTTCTGAAGCTGCTGGGATCGGGTATCCAATACCGCCTGCGACACCGCCTGGGTCTGCCGCAAATCGCGGGCGCGGTCCAGTTCCCGCTGGGCCAGTTGCACCGAGGATTGCGCCTGCGCCACCCCGGCGCGCGCGATATCCGCCGCCGCCTGATAGGGGCGCGGATCGATCACGAATAGCGGGTCGCCCTTGAAGACGATCTGCCCGTCCTGGAAATTCACTGCCGTCAGATAGCCGCTGACACGGGCCCGGATCTCCACCTCCTCCACGGCGGCGAAGCGACCCGTATATTCATCCCATTCCTGGACATTCTTCTTCACGGGCTGGGAGACGACGACCTGCGGTGCCGCCGATGGCGGCCCGCCCGCCTGCTGTCCGCCCGGCCCGCATCCGGGCAGCACAATCAATCCTGACAGTCCAGCCGCCAGCAAAACAGCGCGGCCGACATGGCGCCCACCCATGGAATCCTCCACCCCAACAAATCCGGTCAGCTTTCAGCATGACAAGGGTTTGCGGGGATGAATTCCATTTTCTTGCTGTGACATTGCTGCGGACGCGAAGATCGCCGCAATGGTGATATCCGGAACGGCTGTGCGCACTATCACAGACAGGCTGACAAGGGCCATCAGGCTGGCCGCGTCACATGCCCCATCTTGCGACCGGGCCGCGCCTCACCCTTGCCATAGAGATGCAGGCGGGCGCCGGGTTCGGCCAGCATCGCCTCCCACCCGTCGATATCATCGCCGATCAGGTTGGTCATGACGCACGGGGCCGTGACACCAACCGCACCCAGCGGCAGACCGCAGATGGCGCGGACCAACTGTTCGAACTGGCTGGTTTCGGCGAAATCGATGGTCCAGTGGCCGGAATTGTGGGGGCGCGGGGCCATTTCATTGACCAGGACACGGCCATCCCGCGTCACGAACATCTCCACCGCCAGCAGGCCGACCACATGCAGTTCGGCGGCCAGCAGCTCCGCCACGCGCACAGCCTCGGCGGCGATTTCGGGCGTGATGCCGGCAGGCACAATGGTGGTGTCCAGGATGCCCGACTTGTGCCGGTTCTCCACGGGCGGATAGGACAGGATGGTGCCATCGGCGCGGCGCGCCGTGACGACCGAAATCTCCCGCTCGAAATCCACGAACCCTTCCAGGATCGCCTCATCGCTGCCGATGGCGTCAAAGGCGCCGGACAGGTCATCGCCGGGGTTCAGGCGCAACTGCCCCTTGCCGTCATAGCCCATGCGGGTGGATTTCAGGATGGCAGGCAGACCGATCTCCGCCACCGCCTGCTTCAACTCATCCAGGGTGCGGACGGCGCGGAAGGGCGCGGTGCCGATGCCCAGCTTGTTGGCGAAGCTTTTCTCCGCTACCCGATCCTGCGCCACCGACAGGACGTTGGAACCGGGATGCACGCCGACATGGCGGGCCAGGAAGTCAACGGCATAGGTGGGCACATTCTCCCATTCCAGCGTGATGACATCGACGTCATCCGCGAAACGGGCCAGGGCGCGCAAGTCATGCCAGCCGGCCTGGGTATGATAGGCCACGACCTGACCACAGGAACTGTCCATGCTTTCAGGCGCGAAGACATGCACGCGGTAGCCCAGGCGGGCGGCGGCCAGCGCCGTCATGCGGCCCAACTGGCCGGCACCCAGGATGCCGATGATGGAGCCGGGGGGGATCACGGTCATGGTCTTTGTTCCTTCAGGCAAGGCCAGTTGGATCAGACGGGTTCGTCAACGGGCACCAGGGCCACGGCATCCGTCGCCTTGGCACGCCACGCGGTCAGTGCGGCATCCAGGCGCGCATCCGACAGGGACAGGATGGAAGCGGCCAGCAGGCCGGCATTGATGGCCCCGGCCCTACCGATGGCCAGCGTGCCGACAGGCACGCCGCCCGGCATCTGCACGATGGACAGAAGGCTGTCCTGACCCTTCAGCGCGTGGCTTTCCACCGGCACGCCCAGCACGGGCAGCGTGGTCATCGCCGCCGCCATGCCCGGCAAATGTGCCGCACCGCCGGCCCCGGCAATGATCACCTTGATCCCCCGCTCCTTGGCGGAGGTAGCATAATCATAAAGCCGCTGCGGCGTGCGGTGGGCCGACACGATCCGCGTTTCGAACGGCACGCCCAGGTCCGTCAGGACCGTGGCCGCATGCTTCATGGTGACCCAGTCGGACTGGCTGCCCATGATGATACCGACGGGCACGGGCGTGCCCTGGCTGTCGCGGGTGATATCGAAGGTCACGGCTGCCGGCTCCCCTGTCGTTCCATGCGACGTTTCCGGAAAGCGCCGGATTATAGGCACCCGTCCCCATGACACAACAGCCGGGCACGCAGGGCGGCCCGGCATAAAATCGGGTATTGGTGCGGGAACATAACTGGACGGAACCGTGGTTCCCCTTGACCAGGCCTCAATCAACCCATAACCCCAGAGCAGTAATCAACAGGGTTCATGGGGCGGGTCATGGCGGTACGGCAGGCGGTTAAGGTGGTGATGGCGTCGGGCGGCCAACCGGCGGTGCCGGGGCGCGATTGCGGCCTGTGCCCGCGTCTGGCGGAATTCCGCGCCCGTAACCGCGCCGCCTTCCCCACCTATCACAACGCGCCCGTCCCGGCCTTCGGCACGCTGGACGGACGGCTGCTGATCGTGGGTCTGGCACCTGGCCTGCACGGGGCCAATCAAACGGGCCGTCCCTTCACGGGCGATTATGCCGGCGATCTTCTGTATGACACGCTGATCCGTTTCGGCTTTGCCACCGGCACCTATGACAAGCGGCCCGATGACGGGGTGCAACTGATCGACACCCGCCTGACCAACGCCGCCCGATGCGTCCCGCCGGAGAACAAGCCGACACCGGCGGAGATTGCCACCTGCCGGAATTTCCTGACAGACGAAATCGCCGCCATGGGCAACCTGCGCGCCATTGTGACGCTGGGCACCGTCTCTCATGCCAGCACGCTGACGGCACTGGGCCGCCGTCCGGCACACTTCGCCTTCGGCCACGGCGCGCGCCATGACGTGCGGGACAAGGTTGTGCTTTTCGACAGTTATCACTGTTCCCGCTACAACACGAACACCGGGCGTCTGACCACCGAGATGTTCCAGGCGGTGTTTTCCGCTGTGCGGGAGCATATCGACCGGAACGGCTGACGCGCCATCCAGGAAACCAATTGAGAAACAGCGGCCGCGTCATCGGTGCGTGATGGGCCGGATGGGATCGTCACGCCCCCAGGGCGGCGCCGACCACGAACCACGCATACATGGTACCGAAGAAGCCGGTGATGGCCAGGAAATCACGAACGTAAGCAACGCGGTTCATGTGAGCCTCCTTCGTTTTCGTGAGGCCACAATGTCAGAACAAAATGTGAACATCAAGGGGTTTGTTCTCACTTCGTTCGCATTCCTGGCCCCTCGCCTCATGTCCGGAACGCATGCCTATCCTCCCGCATAGTTTGCCGGGCAAAGGACCATTCCTGACCCTACGGTTAGTTGCCCAGGGGGTGGAACAGGGTCATGGTTCCTCCAAACGGGATTGGAAACAGCCATGTTCAAATTATTGCAGCGATCACCCCCTGTGCCGCCGCCAATACCGGCAACAAGCCGGCTGCGTGAATTTCAGGACTACTGGTCTGGAATTGGCGCAGAAGGGGTGATACCCGGACGTCAACATATCCACCCAGGTGATATACCGGGTCTTCTTCCCTATATCCTGATCCTTGACTATACAAATGGTCAGTATCGTTGCCGCCTCGCAGGCACGGCGGTGGTGGAGGGGTTGGGCCAGGAACTGACAGGCCGCGTTCTGGATGATGAATTGCTGGGCTCCGCCTTTGCCGGCTGGTTCCGCCGGTTGGAAACGGTGCGCCGCCGCGCATGCCCGCTGGGTGGGGAAGAGAACCTGTGGTGGTTGAGCCGCAGCTACCGCAATTTCCACTGGCTGTGCCTGCCGCTAGCCAGTGACGGACAGCGCGTGGACAAGCTTTTGATGTGTATCGACTGGACCTGACCGCGCTACAGCCGTCAGGAGGGCGGACGACGGTCCTGCCCCCATCCGCCCCACGAGCCGGGCGTACTGTACCGCCGCTCCACGGCACCCGCCCTGCCATCGGCGATGATCGTATCCAACGCCTTCTGCATGCGCGCGATCGTAGGGGCCGGCACCTTCTTGTTACAGGCCATGGCGCCGATTGAGCGTGTGAGCCGCATGACCATGCGGACGGGCATATCAACCTGCCGCGCCTGATACGGGGCCGCCCAGGCACCACCCGCATACAGGTCGGCCTTGCCATTGAAAATGCTGCCGATTTCCGCAGCCCCCTCCTGCGCCACAAGGGTAACGTTGGGCACGTCGCGGGTCAGCTCGATCAGATGTTTCTCCACCGCCGCGCCACCCTGCACCGCGATCCGCAGACCGGACAGGTCCGACGGGCCATTGATCCGCCGTTGAAAGCCCAGCGGCGCAAAGAGAGCCCAGCCCCCCTCCATCAATGGCACCACCCATTGATAATTGGGCCGCCGTTCATCGGTGAGGTTCATCAGAAAGATGCAGGCATTGGGGGTGCTGTCGACCATGGCCTGCGCCTCCGGCCAGGGCATGATGCGCATCTCATGCGCCAATCCCGTTTCCTGCATGATCAGGCGGACCTTGTCGGCGGCAAGGCCGATGATCTGCCCGGTCAGGGGATCAGTAAAATTGACCGGCGGATTGGGCTCCGTCAGCAAAAGCAGCGGCGGTTCCGGCTTACGGGCCTGCTGGGCGTGCACGGCAACAGCAGACATCAGACATGTCAGCACGGAAAGCCCGAGAGCCAACCGCCCCTTTTTCCCTGTCCGTATACCCGAACCACGCAGATCCACGTTCTATCCATATGAAAGCGGCTGCCACTGCAACCTGGATGGCATTAAGTACGCACCAACCTGAACGTTCGCGCAACGGGTAAAGAGCGGCCTATATCCAGTTTCATAGGCAGACAGCTACACAGACAATTGTGTGTTTTGACACCACCACGGGTCACATATCATCATACAATGTAGAGTTGCCTGGTATTTCGGGTTCCGGTGCCTCCCGCACACCGGCATTGCGCTGCCATTCCCCGCACCAGTCGGTGAAATTGGTGGTCGGCATGGCGCCCGATGGATAGCGGTCCGTCACGACGGGCGGATACCGGCGGCATGTGCCCTTCGGTCCACGTTCCCGCACCCCATGCCCCACCCAGAACCGGCAGCTGTAGCAATTATCGCCGCGACGCAAGATCGCCCTCTCCCCCTCGGTAACAGACCCATATCCTATGCTGCGCCGCATGGATTGCAAAGGGAGAGCACGGGGATCAGCCGTTGGGCAGCAGCTCTGTGCGCGGCTTAGCCGGGCGAAGGTTCTGCTGATGTTGATGATAATAGGTCTGGATATCGGCGTTCAGGGCCTCTCTGCGGGCCGCACTGTCGGAGCCTTCAGGAGCATTGCGCAGCCGTTGGTACTCTTGAACAGCATTCTCCAATTCATGATCGGTCCGGATGCCCATAACCCGCTCCTCCCTTCTCTGTCCGCTCAAACAACGGCAGCGAAGGAAGGAGGGTTCCCCGTGACCTTCAGGCCAGAAGGCTGTCAATGTTGGCCCGGCTGCGCAGGGTGCGGTGAACGGGGCAATTGCCGGCGATTTCCAGCAGGCGTTGGCGCTGTGCCTCGTCCAGCTTGCCTTCCAGCGTGATGGTGCGGGTGAAATGATCGACCTTGCCGCCCGCATTCTCCGTCACCTCCCCCTCCTGCGGGTCGCGCTTTTCATGGCTGACGACCACGGAGACGCGGGTCAGGGGCAGGTTCTTGCGGTTGGCGTACATGCGGATCGTCATGGAGGTGCAGGCACCCAGCGCGGCCTGCAGCAGCTCATAGGGGTTCGGGCCAAGACCCGTACCGCCCACATGCGTCGGTTCATCCGCGGTGAAGCGGATGCCCGCCGCCGTCACCAGATTATGGAAGGTGCTCTCTCCCGTCTCCGCGACGGTGACGGGGCCTTCATGTTCCGCCCCCACCGGCTTGGGCGCATTGGCGGCGTCCAGGCGCAGGGCACGGCGGGCCCAGCCATCGACCAGCTCGGCCACGAAAGCCGTATTGCGCTGATCGGCCACCAGATGCCCGGCCCCATCCAGCGCCACGAAGCTTTTCGGATGCTGGGCCAGCGCGATAATGCGGTCGGCCTCCGCCAACGGCACCACAGGGTCCTTGGGATCATGCAGGACCAGCAGCGGGCGGCCCAGACCGCCGATGACGGATGCCATGTCATGGCGCGCGACATCGGTCACGAAATCCGCCGTGATCGGCATTTCCCGGTCGCCGACATTCAATTGCACCCGCCCGTCGCGCTGCATCTCCGCATCGCGGCCCGCAATCTTGGCCAGCAGGGTGTGCGGGCCGGACGGTGAATTGACGGTGACGACAGCCCCCACCGATGGCAGGTCCCGCGCCGCACGCATCACCGCCGTTCCACCCAGGCTGTGCCCGATCAGCAGGCGCGGGGCCGATATCTCCACCGTCAGCGCGGCAGCGGCGGACAGAAGGTCGGCGACATTGGTGGAGAAATTCGTCTCATCAAAGGCGCCGCCGCTGGCCCCCAGGCCTGTGAAATCAAAACGCAGAACGGCCCAGCCGCGTTCGGCCAGCCCCCGGCTGATTCGGGCCGAGGCGTGGTAATCCTTGTTGCAGGTAAAGCAGTGGGCAAAGATCGCGGTGGCCACCGGATGCCCGTCCGGCAGGTCGATCCGCCCCGAAAGCGTGGCCCCAGTCGAACCGGCGAAGTTGAAATCCTGCGTTACGCGCGCCATCGTGGCCCCCGTCTGCCCTTGGCAAGTTAACCTGTACGGCCCCTAAGCTGGACCGGGGTCATGGGCCGGCGCAAGTGATTTGCCAACCGATGGATCCTTCATGACCCGCCTTCCCATCCACCCACCCCTGCCCGGCTTGGAAAGCCCTACCAGGGTGGAGGTAACCGAAAACGATTTCCGGCATGACGGCTTCATGAAATTTTCTGTCATGAAACTACGTCATGAACGGTTCGCGGGCGGCATGACACCGACGATTGACCGTGATGTGTGCTATCGCGGGCATGCGGTTACCATTCTCCTGTACGATCCAAAGGCCGACGTTCTGGTCATGGTCGAACAGTTCCGCATCGGTGCCTTTGCGGCCGGCGTAACCCCATGGGTTCTGGAATTTGTCGCCGGTATGGTGAAACCAGACGAAGACCCCGCTGACGTGGCCATCAGAGAGGCTGGGGAAGAGGCCGGGTGTGTTCCTTATAATGTCCGGCTGATCTACTCCATGATGCCAAGTCCCGGCGGCAGCACAGAGATCGTGGAGATCTTCGCGGGCCTTGTAGACAGCACCGGCATTGGCGGCATCCATGGGGTGGAGGAGGAGGTGGAGGATATCCGCGTCCATCTGGTTCCCGCCGAGAAGGCGATTGCCCTGATGGATGAGAACCGGGTGCCCAGCGGTTTCACCCTTCTGGGCCTGTCCTGGTTCGCACGCCACCGCGAGGCGCTGCGACGTGAGGCAGGTGTGGTTTAAGGAATTCTACACCCCGCATTGCAACAACCGATAATCTGCGGTGCGGAACCACCCCTGGTAATTCCGCAGCCCCACCGCCATATTTGATCCCAAGTTTCACACATAAACCAAGGTTATTTACCGTGGACGTACGCACCGGATTCCTGGACAGCATCGGTCGCACCCCCCTGATCCGCCTGAAGGGCCCGTCGGACCTGACGGGTTGCGACATCTATGGCAAGGCCGAATTCCTGAACCCCGGCGGGTCGGTGAAGGACCGCGCCGCCCTGGCCATCGTTCAGGACGCGATTGAGCGCGGGCAGCTGCGCCCCGGCGGCACCATCGTCGAAGGGACCGCTGGCAATACTGGCATCGGTCTGGCCTTGGTGGCCAATGCCCTGGGCTTCCGCACCGTCATCGTGATGCCGGAAACGCAGAGCCAGGAAAAGAAGGACATGCTGCGCCTGTGCGGGGCCGACCTGCGGCTGGTGCCTGCCGTGCCCTTCAAGGATCCGGGCAATTACGTGCATGTCTCCCGCCGCATTGCCGAGGAACTGGCCGCGACGGAGCCGAACGGCGCCATTTGGGCCAACCAGTTCGACAATCTGGCCAACCGTGAGGGCCATCGCCGCACCACAGGGCCGGAGATTTTCGACCAGCTGGGCGGCAAGGTCGACGCCTTCACCTGCGCCACCGGCACCGGCGGCACGCTGGCCGGCATCGCGCTGGCGCTGAAGGAACGCAGGCCGGATGTGAAGATCGTGCTGGCCGACCCGATGGGATCCGCCCTGTTCTCCTGGAAGAAGACTGGCGAACTGAAGTCCGAGGGCAATTCCATCACCGAAGGCATCGGCCAGGGCCGAGTCACGGCCAATCTGGTCGATGCACCCATCGACGATGCCGTTCAGGTGACGGATGAGGAAGCGCTGCCCATCGTTTTCGACCTTCTGAAAAACGAAGGTCTGGTGCTGGGCGGATCCAGCGGCATCAATGTGGGTGCCGCCATCAAGGTCGCCAAGGCGATGGGGCCGGGCCACACAATCGTGACCATCCTGTGCGATGGCGGCTCACGCTATCAATCGAAGCTGTTCAATCCCGCCTTCCTGCGCGAAAAAGGATTGCCGGTGCCCAACTGGCTGGAATGAGTCTTCAGTGCCCTCAGGCGCCGGGCGCCGCCATCCGGCGGCTTGGGCTGGCGCGTGCATAGGCACGCGGGCGCTTAACGCGCCAACCGGTCTGCGATGAGCTATACTCATCGCAGACCGGTAACAAACAAGGTGGATGCCCATGACCCTGCTGTTCCGTGACGATCCGTACCAGGTTGAAGCCGAGGCGGTGGTGATGGCGGCGGGGCCGGAAGGCATCCTTCTGGACCGCACCCTGTTCTACCCCAATGGCGGCGGGCAGCCGGGCGATACCGGCAGTCTGGCCTGGGATGGCGGCAGCGTCGCCATCATCGATGCGCGCAAGGCCGAGGCGCTGGTGGAACGTGGTGATCAGGTTCTGCACATCCCGGCCCCCGATACGGCCCTGCCGCCGGTCGGCACGCTTGTGACGCAGAAGATCGACTGGGAACGCCGCCACCGCCATATGCGCATGCACACCACCCTGCATCTGCTGTGCGCCGTGGTGCCGGGGGCCGTGACGGGCGGACAGGTGGGGGCCGACCGGTCGCGCCTGGATTTTGATGTGCCGTCGGCCAGCCTGGACAAGGAACAGATTGAGACGGCGGTGAACGAACTGATCGCCGCCAACCACCCTGTCCGCGAACGCACCATCACCGATGCCGAACTGGAAGCCACGCCCGACCTTGTCCGCACCATGTCGGTGAAGCCGCCCACCGGGTCCGGCTCCGTTCGCCTGCTTCAGATCGGCACCGACGATGCCATCGTCGACCTGCAGCCTTGCGGCGGTACCCATGTGGCGCGGACGGGTGAGATTGGCGGCATCACGATTGTAAAGATCGAGAACAAGGGCAAGCAGAACCGGCGCGTACAGCTGGCGCTGCGGGACTGAGAGCCGCGCCATGACCGAAGCACCCGACGCCGTCCGGCAGATCGACGCACGCATCGCCGAACTGGGCGGTTGGCGTGGTGAAACCCTTGCCCGCATGCGCGCCCTGATCCACGAGGCGCTGCCCGATGTAGTGGAAACGGTGAAATGGGGTGGCGTTCCGGTCTGGGAACGCCACGGCATCATCTGCACCGGAGAGACCTACAAGGACAAGGTCAAGCTGACCTTTGCCAAGGGCGCGTCGGTGGAGGACCCGGCCAGGCTGTTCAATGCCAGCCTGGATGGCAATGCCCGCCGCGCTCTGGACCTGTTCCGGGACAGCATGATTGATACAGACGCCTTCAAGGCCCTGATCCAGGCGGCAGCTTCATTGAACAAGCCGAAGACGCGCGCTACCAAGGGCTGAACAGATACTCGTTTGACATCACTACAGGATCGGAGAGCGTGCGATGACGGACCCGTTGGTTTCCCCGCTTTGGCTGGAAACGGAACTGCGCAATCCGAAGCTCCGCCTTCTGGATGCGTCCTGGCACATGCCGGCGGCCCAGCGCGACCCGAAGGCGGAATGCGTGACCAAGCGTATCCCCGGTGCGCAGTTCTTCGACATTGACGGCATCTCCGATCCCAGCAGCCCCTTGCCCCACATGCTGCCCACCCCGGAAAGCTTCAAGGCATCGGTGGAGGCGCTGGGCGTTGGTTCCGACAGCATCATTGTCGTCTATGACGTGACGGGCCTGTCCAGTGCCGCACGCGCCTGGTGGATGTTCCGCGTCTTTGGCCATGACAATGTTTTTGTGCTGGATGGCGGCCTGCCGGGCTGGGTCAATATCGGCGGCCCGGTGGAAACGGGACCGCTGGCGCCCCCTGCGCAGGGCCAGTTCACCCCGCATTACCGCGCCCATCTGGTGCGGTCGGTGGAGGATATGCGGGCCAATCTGGAAAACGGTGCCGAACAGGTTCTGGACGCCCGCGCCGCCGGCCGGTTTGAAGGGACCGCGCCGGAACCGCGCGCCGGCCTGCGTGGCGGCCATATCCCCGGAGCCCGCAACCTGCCCTTCGGCGACATACTGGACCCGGAAACCAAGCTGATGCTGACGGGCGATGCCCTGGGCGATCGTTTCTCCCGGGCCGGCATCGACCTGTCCAGGCCCATCACCACGTCTTGCGGCAGCGGCGTCACGGCAGCGGTCCTGACGCTGGGCCTCTACCGTCTGGGCGTGGATAATGTGGCGCTCTATGACGGGTCGTGGACCGAATGGGGCGGACGTGATGATCTGCCGGTGGCAACCGGCCCTGCGGCATGAGCTGTCAACCCCTTGAAGCGTAAGGGGAGGATTGACGGACGCGGGGTCGATCAGCGCATCACAGGCGTTATTGTGGGCTGATTAAAGGAGAAGCAGGCATGAGCGACAGCCTCCCCACCCCGCCGCCGGGCCATATCAAGGTCACGGTGACCTATCTGGAGATGACGACGAAGCCGATGCGCCGGC
Source organism: Niveispirillum sp. (assembly GCF_052437035.1). Taxonomy (NCBI): domain Bacteria; kingdom Pseudomonadati; phylum Pseudomonadota; class Alphaproteobacteria; order Rhodospirillales; family Azospirillaceae; genus Niveispirillum; species Niveispirillum sp. The sequence continues at coordinate 714,211 of NZ_JBQVOH010000002.1, read as the reverse complement.
AACGGCCGCATCCGCACGGTCTGTCGCTGTTGCGGGCGGAGAACTGCACCTTCTCCTTCTACCGCTATCTCTATGACACGGTGGGAGAAGAGTGGCTGTGGTGGTTCCGCCGCGCCATGCCGGCGGACGAGCTGCGTGCCATCCTGGCCGATAAGCGGGTGGAAATCTATGTCGCCTATATCAGCGGCGTTCCCGCCGGATATGTTGAATTGAGCCGCACCAATCCGGGTGCGTGCGATATCCAGTATCTGGGCCTGATCCCCGAATTCATCGGCAAGGGCATCGGTCCCTGGCTGCTGGATTGGGCGATTGAGGCGGCATGGAACGGGGCCGGGGTGGAGAAGGTGACCGTCAACACCTGCGACCTGGACCATCCGCGCGCCCTGATGACCTATCAGAAGGCGGGTTTCCGCCCCGTGGGCCAGGAAGTGCGCTTAGATCCCGATCCACGTCTGGCGGGTCTGATCCCGCTGACCGCCGGTTCCCACATCCCCCTGCCCAACCAGAAGCTGCCCCCGTCAGAGGCCACGCCCGCATGAGCACGCATGACCGCGACCGGCCGTTCGCCGAGAATACCCGTCTGATCCATGCGGGCCGCGCACCGGAGAAGTTTGGCGGGGCTGTGAATATCCCGCCCTTCCGCGCCTCCACAGTGCTGTTCCCGACCCTGGCGGAGTTGGACGCCTATGACCCGGCCCATCGCACCGTGCGCTATGGCCGCACGGGCAACCCGTCCAGCCATGCCTTCGAAGCAGCGATGACGGAGCTGGAGGAAGGCCACGCCGCCGTCTCTTATGCATCGGGCCTGCAGGCCATCACCAGCAGCCTTTTGGCCTTCACCCGACAGGGCGATCATGTGCTGATTGCCGATACCGCCTATGCCCCGACACGCAACTTCGCGAACGGCATCCTGTCGCGTTCCGGCGTGACGGTGGAATACTTCGATCCCGGCATCGGCGCTGGCATCACGGGGCTGCTGCGCCCTGCGACCAGGGTCGTGTTCCTGGAATCACCGGGATCGCTGACCTTCGAGGTACAGGACGTGCCGGCCATCAGCACCGCCGTCACCGCCGCCAATGCCGACATCGTGGTGATGATCGACAATACTTGGGCGGCGGGCCTGCTGTTCAAGCCGCTGAAACAGGGCGTTCATGTCTCTATCCAGTCGGCGACCAAATATGTGGGCGGGCATTCCGATGCCAGCCTGGGGGTCGCGGTCTGTGCGCGGCAGGATCATTGGCTGCGGTTGAAGAAGACGGCGGTGGAACTGGGCGCATGCGCCTCCGCCGATGAGCTTTTCCTGGGGCTGCGTGGCCTGCGCAGCCTGCCCGTGCGCATGCGCCGCCACCATGAGTCCGGCCTGAAGGTGGCCCGTTGGCTGGAAACACGGGCGGAGGTGACGCGGGTGCGTCATCCAGCATTGCCCGCCTGCCCCGGCCACGACCTGTGGAAGCGCGACTTTACGGGCGCCTGCGGCCTGTTCGCCTTTGAAATGGCCCCCACCCCGCGCAAGGCGATGGCCGCCATGGTCGATGGCATGGCGCATTTCGGCATGGGCTATAGCTGGGGCGGCTTTGAAAGCCTGATCCTGCCCTCAAACCCCACCTCCATCCGCACCGCCGTCTCCTGGACGGGCGGGGAACTGATCCGGCTGCATATCGGGCTGGAGGATGTGGATGATCTTATCGCCGATCTGGAGGCGGGCTTCGCCCGCCTGAAGACGGCGCTGGAGGCATGATGAGCACCTTCCCCTTGCCCGATGCCAGCATCGAGGCCGCGATTGCCGCCGTAAAGTTCGATACTGACGGCCTGGTCCCTGCCATCGCTCAGCAGCATGACAGCGGCGAGGTGCTGATGATGGCCTGGATGAACCGCGACAGCATCGCGGAGACCCTGCGCACGGGCCGCGTCTGCTACTGGTCCCGCTCGCGCCAGAATTTCTGGCGCAAGGGCGAAAGCTCCGGCCAGGTGCAGATGCTGATCGAATGGCGGGTTGATTGCGATGGCGATACCATCCTGCTGCGTGTCGATCAGCAGGGCCCCGCCTGTCACACGGGCCGGCGTTCCTGTTTCTACCGCCGCGCCGACGCCGATGGCCTGACCATTACCGACCCGGTGCTGCTGTCACCGGAGGCGCTTTACGGGAACAAGGGCCAGACACCCGGCTTTTGAATACCAACGCGGCGCGCACCATCCAAAAGTTCATAGGTTCCAGGCTGGGCCATGCGATTGGATCAGCGTAAGGTGACAGCTTGATGTTGCTACCGGACGTTGCCCCATGAAGGAACTACGCTGCATTCTGTTCACCGACCGCGAGGTTCTCGTGGCCGTGCTGGATCGCAAGCGCCGTCTCAAGGAAGAGCTGCCGCTGGGCCAGATCAGCGGGCTTCGGATGGATAGCGGTGATGAGGGCGTCACCTGCACCTTGAGTTATGACCAGGGCCGCGAAACCGTTACGGTTCCGGAGAACGAGCTGCAGGCCGCCTTGATCGCCCATTGCATGGCCCGCAAGGTGCCGCTGCCGGTGGATGCGGAAAAGAATGTCCACCTGATCCGTGGCCGCGCCACGTTGATGATCACCATGAATTTCAACAAGGCGGCCCGGCTGGTCCATGTCGCCGCGGCAGAGAAGCGTGGCCTACCCAACTGACGGGCGGCCTACCACAGCAAGCGGTCAATCGACGCTGCGGTTATCGCGCCGGCGGCGGCGGCGCAGTTCCAGCACCAGACCGATCAAGGCAAGCGGCACCACGATGATGGCGCCCTGCTTCACATAGGGCCAGGCCCAGTCCGCAAAGCCAAGCACCCAGGTCGGCAGATGGCCCAACAGGTGCCAAAGCCAGCCAATAAGCTCGGCTGGCGTCCAGCCAAGCCAGGCCAGCACCAACCCCACCACCAATGACCAGATCAGGATGCGGATCACAAAGCGCATGTGATCGGCTGTACCCTATTGCCTTGCGTCGGGCAATGAGAGATTGGCGTTGCATTAATCCAAGGAATTTACCTTAAATTCTTTTGTATTATTCCTTGATCTTTGCATCGCAAAAAGAAAGGGCGGCGACCCTGCGGTCGCCGCCCCTTTTTCACTCCAACCCGGCCTCTTAGAAGAGACGCAGGATCGCCTGCTGGGCCTGGTTGGCCAGCGAGAGGGAGATGGTGCCCAGCTGCTGACGGGTCTGCAACAGCAGCAGGTTCGCACCTTCCTCGTTCTGGTCAGCCTGGATCAGTTTGTTCGAACCTTCCGTCAGGACGTTGGAGAACTCACTGGTGAAGTTCTCACGCGTCTGGATGATGTTCAGGTTCGTCGACAGGGCCTGAGAGGTAGACCGGAGTTTCGCCGTGGCGAAGTCCAGGCTGGACACGGCCTTGTCGATGTCGGCGCGATCCAGGAAGTTGTTCTGAGCATAGTCGAGGCGCAGGCCCTGACCATCCGTCTGAATATTCTGGGACACAACCGCGATGGTGGAGGTGTTCGCCTCGTTGAACTGCACCGTCAGGTCGTTCTCGGTGTTGGCATCGGTACGCTGAACCGTGATCAGGTTGTTCGACCGCTGGGCCGAGGCAGCCTGCTTCAAGGTGGCGCTGTCAACTTCGAAGCGGACCGTACCGCTGTCGAAAGCCAGCGAGTTCTCACCATCCGACAGCTTGCCCGAACCGCGGGCGTTGGCCGCCGAACGTTCGATGGTCACGCCGTTCAGGTTGGTGGCCGACACCGTCAGATCGACATTCTTTTCGATCGTCGAGGTACCATTACCGCCGGTTCCCAGGTTATCCAGGGCCGTACGGTCGACCGTGAAGCTCACCACAGTACCCGAGGAGAAGGTGATCGAGATCGCCTTTTCCAGCGTGTTGGTGGAAGTGGCGCCGACATTGAAGCTGACGCCTGTGCCCGTCGACAGATCCGACCCGATCTCGAAATAGTCGTTAGCGGTGTCGTAGGCGATGTTGAAGCGGGCGCCCGTGCCGTCGGCAGTGGCCAGGGTCGTCGGAGCCGTCACAGCCGTGGAGCCATCACCACCGAAATCCGTGCTCTTGGCGATTTCGTTGGCCAACTGGCTGGCTACCTGGCGGCGCAGTTCGTCGGGGTTGCGGGTGACGCCCGCATTGGTGAGATCGTCTGCGGTGACCTTGTAGCTATAGGCCTTACCGTTGACGGTTGCCGTGAAGGTGTCGCCTTCTTCAATCGAGCCGCTGATCGTGACCCGGGACGTCTGCGGCGTACCTGAGGCGCCGGCAGTGGTGGTGCTTGCCACGGCGGCCTGGGTGTTGTCGAAGAACTTCACCGTCCGGCTTTCACTGCCCTCGGAGATAACCAGGGTACGCTCACGACCGACATTGCCACGCATCTCGACGCTGACATCGGCGAAGTTGCCGGCAGTGGCGGAGATGGTACCCGACACCTTCAGAGAGGCAATACCGCGGGCGGTTTCGGCCTTGGCGATGTCCTCCAGATCGGCGCTGATGGCACCGGTGCCGGAAACACGGATGGAGTAGGTGTCGGCGCTGACCACGTTGGTGACGCGGCTGTTCGACATGCCCTCGATGGAGTTCACATTGGCGCGGCTGCCGGCAGTGCTGTCCAGCGTCAGGCCGTTGCCGACCAGAAGGTTCTTGCCCTGATAGCCGCTGTCACGGGCGATCTTGTCGATCTGATCCTTCAGGCGGTTGAACTGCTCGGCCAGCGACTTACGGGTGGCGACGCTGGCGGCGTCGGTGCCCAGGTTGCCGTAAGCCGTGGTGGTCAAGCCCTTCGCCTGTTCGATCAGGCTCTCGATGGCCGTGATACCCTTGTCGCCAGCCTGGATCGTGCTGATCGACTGGCCCATGCTTTCCTTCAGCTTGGACAGGTCGGTGGCACGAACGCTGAGGCCCTTGGCCGCGAAGAAGTTGGTGGGACCGTCAAGGGCAGAGTTGATCTTGTTGCCCGTGGACAGACGGTTCTGAATGCTTTCCACCTGCTTGTTGGTCTTCTGGAGCAGCAGCAGGTTGTTGCGCATTCCTGCGGTCAACTGAACGTCACTGGTCGACATGGTATATCTCCTTTTGAGCCGTGAGAGGGGCCGTTTCGGCCCAAATCGATCTCGTGGACTTGTCAGGAAGGACGTCGCCGTAACCCGTGGAAGACGCCGGGTGCAGTGCATGACCGGCAGTTTCTTGTCGGATCGGGCAATCCGTTTTGCTGATCGCGGTATCAGGCTTGCTTGGCTTATCGCCTTAAAGGCTGGTCTGCACCGCTACTCGCTCAACGCCTTGTCCAGAGCTTCGGTCTCTTCCTCCTGAGGGTGAACACGATTGGGTTCGACAGGTGATAAGCAGGAAGCGTGCCAAGTTCACAGACGCCCGAAGACCTATACTTAAGAGGTATATTGCAGGGTACACAGAGCCTGAAACGGCGCATTCTTGCCGCCTTGGGGCCGGTCTGGACGGGGGCTCTGGGCGATTTTTGCCTAGGCAGGCATTTCCTGCCGAGCCCCGGAAACAGGCCAAGGGGGCAAGGCGGCGGCGGCTTTTGCCGCCTGGAACGGGTTCGCTTAGAGCTGTTTTCGGATGACCGGAAACAGCTCCGGCGGCGATCGCCGCCGCGCGGCACGTGCCGCGTAAGTCAAGCTGCGGATGCAGCGCCGACGCCTGAGGAAACGAAAAGCTAGAGCATGGTTCCGGAAACGAAAAAGGGCCGCCCGTCACATCGGACGGGCGGCCCTTTCGATCAGATGTTTGGCGACCCCAGCAGGATTCGAACCTGCGACCGCTCGCTTAGAAGGCGAGTGCTCTATCCAGCTGAGCTATGGGGCCGGATAGGGGAAAGGATCAGAACCGGCCGATGCGCGGACGGTCGGTACGGAAATTATCCGCGTAATTCTTGGGGATCACCCGGCGTTCCTGCCATTCGGCGACATCGGCATCCCAACCCTTCTTGGCGACAAAGGCCAATGCTGCCTCCTTGGTCGGGAACTTGACGCGCACCTGGTTCAGCGTGTCGCCGGAGCTGGTCCAGCCCATCATGGGCTCCGGACGGCGCGGGGTGGCCAGTTCGTATTCCAACACCCAGTCACCGACCTTGCCGCGGCCGGACTGCATGGTGGTCTTGGACGGCTGGTAAATCCGGACCTTCATGGCGAACCCTGTGACTGATGGTTGAACCGTAAGGGAAATGGTCGGAGCGAGAGGATTCGAACCTCCGGCCTGCTGGACCCAAACCAGCCGCGCTACCAGGCTGCGCCACGCTCCGCCAATTCAGCGGTGGGAATACACCACCGAAAGCATGGGGGCAAGTATCCGAACACGCGCGAAGTGCGCATGGCCCCAATCTTTATGCAGGATCAGGCCAGCTGACGCCGCAGAAGGGCCCCCAATGAGGCCGGCGCCATGACCAGAAGATTGCCCAGAACGGCCAGAAGCAGGCCGGCAATACCGGCGGGCGTCCAGTGGTAATCCTCGAACATGGTCGAAATGACCAGGGCGACGACCGGCGTCATGATGGCCACATAGCCCGACCGGCCCGGCCCGATACGGCCCAGCAGCGTGAAATAACACAGGAAAGCCGCGATGGAGCCGAACAGCGCCAGATAGGCCAGCGACAGGAAATAAGGGGCTGACGGCACGATGGCAAAACTGGCGCCCTGCACCAGGGCCACGATCACCATGATGCCGGCACCGACCAGCATGGACCAAGCCGTGGTGCCGATCAGCGGCATTTCCGCCTTGCGCGTCTTGGAGACGACCATGTTGCCCAGCGAAGCAGAGTAGTTCGACACCATCATCAGGCCGAATCCGATCAACGCCCCACCGGTCAGCATCCCGCCATCCAATTCCGGTGTGAACAGCAGCAGGACGCCCACCACCCCCATGATGCCACCGGCCAGCACGGCGGGCCGCATCGGCTGTCCCAGGAACAGCCGGGCGTTGACGACATTCATCAAGGACAGAACCGACCCCGCCACGGCCACCAGACCCGATGGCAACAGAGCGGTGGCCTTATAGACCATGAAATAGTTCAACGAGAAGTTCAGCAGCCCCGCACCCAGAATCAGGCCCCACCCGCCCCGCTTCGGCAGGATCGGCTGCCGGCGCAGCGCCAGCCAACCCAGCAGCACACCACCCGCCAGCAGGAACCGGTAAGCCACCGACACGGCCGGATGCACCGCCCCCAACTGGAACGTGATGGCGTACCAAGTCGAGCCCCAGATCAGGACGGAACAGAAAAACAGAGCGAGATTGACGGGCATGAAGGCACCGGTGGCGGATATCCAGGCCCCAGCCTATAGACCCGCCACCCGGTGCGTCCAATCCGATTGTTGTGGGGGTGACAAGTCCAATGGACGCTGCCACCCCCGGCACCTCAGCGGAGCATCACCTTATTATTGTCGGCGCGTGCTTCCACGGCCCCGCCATCCAACAGCACATCCACCGACACCGCCCCCGCCGGAGCCTTCAAGGTGACCTTCGCGACCTTGGGCTTCAGGTCCAGCGGTGCCGCGATGGGCGGCAGCGACGCCTCCGCCAGGACGGAGCCATCGGCGGCCAGCATCCTGACACGGCCCGTAGGGGCAGGCACCGAACCGATATTATGGACGGTCACATCCACCCTGCCCTTTACCCGCACCACATCACGCGCCGCGATGGCCAGGTCCGGACGCTGTGTCAGATCCTGTTCAGGCCCTGACAGGACGAAATCGAACACGCTGGTCCGGCCCGGCACCAGAGTGACCGAAACCGCCTGCCCCTCACCAAACGCGACCTTGCGGCTGGCGCTGCTATCCGCCTTGTCATCGCCGTCGGCATCAATGCCTTCGGCCAGCGCCCAATCGCCGGTGGCGACATCGGCACCGATGATCCGGGCAGTAACGGGCTTGTCGGACAGGTTATGGGCCAGGACACGGAATCCGGTTCGGGTCGGCTCCTTCACCAGGATGGCCACCTTCTCCGCCCCATCCTTGTCATCGAAATCCCATTCGATGCGGTTACCGCGCACGATGGCGTTGCGATAGAGCGCGACACCGCCCAGACGCTGGCGCTGCAATTCCTGGGTCGGCAGTTCGACACGGTCGGTCCACCAGTGATCGGCGGTTATCATCTCCATGCGCAGCGCCGCGAACTGCCGCTGATTATCGTACTGCTTGACCAGCCAGGCCTTGTCGTCCGTCGCGATCCAGGCCGTGTGGTAGGTATAAGGGCTGGCATAGCGGTCGGCCTTGGCCTGCTCCAGAACAGCAGCCCGCAGGTCGGTGCGTTTCAGGTCGATGGCCAGATCGCTGCTGACGATCCCGGCCAGCGCCGACAGCCCGCCCTTGCGCAGCACCTGTTCGATGGGCCGAAGATATTTGGCATCACCCGTCCAGCGATACGCCGCCCACATCAACAGATTGGTCTGTTCCGGCCCGGCACTGCCCCGCGTGGCACCATCGGGCCAGTTGATCTCCGACGGGAAGGTCCAGGTGCCGTCCGCGGCCTGCTTGCCATGGGCCAGGTAGCCATCGGCCAGTTCCAACAACAGCTTGCGGGTCGCGGGATCGCCATTGATCTCCACCAACCGGATGCCGGGATGGAAGATCAGGTACGAATAAGGCTTCGACCACTGCCAGGGCGCTTCCTTGACGATGTGCCCGGCCCCGAAATAGTTGGAGACCAGCAGACGATTGCCCTTGGGATTGACCGCCGTCAGGTCTGGGAAGTTGGCCGCCGTCTCCATCAGCCGTTCCACGGCCTGCGGATCGCCGGGGGTCAGCAGCGACATCTGCGACTGCGCGTTGATCCCTTCCTCATAAACATGCAGTTCATCGGTGACGATGGTGCCCAGGCCGTCCTTCATCATGCCATTTGCATAAACGGCGTCGATCATCTCGGAAAGCGAGCGGGTCAGCTTCTCCCGGTCCACACCCATCAGGGCAAGTCCCGGCCACTGATTGGTCAGGTCGGTATCATCCGACAGGCCCCCGCCGAATTCCCCCTCCACCTGCCGGTGGTCGATCCACCAGTTCACGAAGGACCGGACCTGTGCCAGATAGCGGGTCTGGCCCCAGGCCCAGGCGGGCACACCCGGCGGCGCTGCCTCCAGATCGACGGGCGGAAGCGGCTGCTGCGGGTTCCATTCCGACCAATAGCCATTGCCGACCTTATTGTCGGGATCGATGCGCAGGAGGTCGGTTACATCCTCATAGAATCGTTGGAACAGGCCCAGGTTCCGGCTGCTTTGCCGCTCCTCGACCAGGAAGCCGTAATTGTCCTGGATCTGGCGTTCACGGTCGAACGCATGCTCGACCTTGGCCTCTGCCTTGGTCTTGAACACCAGCCGCAGCGAGGCCCCATCCAGCTTCGCGACCGAAAAGTCTGGCGCAGACGAGGCGATGGTCAAGTATAGCGGCTTGTCGGACGGTAGGATGCGGTCACGCGTATCCAGCCACAGGGTGCGCGCCTCCCCCGGCTTGACGGCGACATTGACATCCAACAGGTCGCGTTCGGGCGTCAGCGGGTCCTTGACGCGGATGTTCAGGGCGACCAGTCCGCCTTTATGCGTCGGCTTCACGTCCAGCGCCGGGATCACCAGTTCGATCCCGTCCAGGCCGCCGATATTCTCAAAGCCTTCTGTGCTGGCACGGTACAGCGGCAGGCCCGGCTCCTGTCGGCGGAAATCCATGGGAATGGCGATATGGGCCACGGGCCGGCCCTTAGTTGCCGGCGGCGTCACGCGCTTGCGGGTCGGCACGCCGCCATCGGGAATGGCGACGATCACGTCGCGTTCCCCCTCCGGATAGCGGCCCTCGATAAAGTGGCGCAGCGGCAGGATGGCTGTGAAATCCGGTTCCGCCGCCAGACGCAGGTTGAAATGGAAATCACCCAGCCCGGCAGGCGCCGCGCCAGGGCCGACATGATAGGCACCGATCTCTTGGATCGGGGTTTCCTGTGCCTCGTTCACGAAGCGCAGGGCACCGCCAGCCGCCTCCTGCTTCAGGCGGGTGGTGCTGCGTTCAGTCCCCGCCCGGCGTTTGGCAAGCAGGTCGCCATCAACCGTGATCTGACCATTTCCTTCCGGAACCTTGGCCCCCTTCACCCAGCCCAGCTTGCCATAGGCAGCGCCCTGGATTTCGACTTGATTGAACGGTTCATCGGGCAGGAACCAGGTCCCGGACTTGCCACCCATGGAATAGACATTCCAGTCCGGCAGGGTGAAATAATCGTGGCGGCCCGCAAGACGGGAACGGTTATAGACGCCGGGCCAGGTGGTTTCCCGGATACCGTCATTGCCCTTCCACATGCGCTGCGCGATATCGCGCTGTTCGGTGAATTCGACCTTGCGGATACGTGTGCTGGCATCGGCCAGATAGGGCGGCGGATCGTCAGGACGGTCAAAGCCGTTGCGATGCGCCCACGCGGACCAGCCATCCGGCGCCGCCGGTACTGACGCCGGTTCCCCACCCCCGGCCAGGGTCTTGATGGATGCCGCGTCCAGGGCACGGTCATGAATGCGGATATCATCGATATCGCCACCGCGCAGGAAATTATACCGGCTTTGCACCTGGATCGGGCTGATGATGCGGCTGTGCGGCCCTAACTGATCCAGGCTAGCATCCAGCGAGGTCGGTTGATCCTTGCGGGCCACCAGGGCACCGTTCACGTAAAGCTGCACCCCTGTCGCTTCGTCCCAGGCAAACGCGATATGGGTCCAGGCGTCGGGCGCCGGGGCTGCGGGCATTTCCCAGGAAACCCGGACACGGGCGAGGTTCGTATCCGTCACGAATCCGTCGAACCCCTTGCCGTTCCAGTCCAGGCGCAGGAACACCATGTCCCAGCTGCTGTGATTGGCAAAGGACACGCGAAACAGCGGAAATTGATTGCTGCCAACGGGATAGCGGGACCGCCAGAAGAAGCTGAGCGTCCCGCGCTGCGCCCTGATATTGCCGGGGGCTGCCCAGGCCAGGACCTGATCATCGGCGGCCTGAAGATAGGCACCGGACGCGCCGCCCTGCGGGACCACAGCCACCTTGTCGGCGAAGGTGGGACGCGCGTCGCCCACGGCACGGTCGGCCACCAGCCCCCTGTCACCCGTGACCCGGAACAGCAACCCATCGGGCGCATCCGCCCCCGCCACAGGCAAGGCCCCCGTCAACAGGGCAAGCAGCGCCACCCCTGTCCGCAACCGTTTCGCATGCGCCATTTTCGGTGTCCTTCCCTGACCATGGCGGCGGTTCATCCGCCTGCCCTGTTTATCGCCGGTCGTTGGTTCGCATCCGTGCCACAGGAACAAAGTTTGTTTCGTTTCCTGTTTCCACCGCTTGCGTTCCGTTTCAAACCATGCATAGTTTCTTATGACACCGGTGACAATTGGCAAGCAAAATCGCCCGTCGCTGATGCAAAAAAGGGGATAAACGGTGCGACAAAGCACCGAGGTCCCGAACAGGAGGAGGAATCCCATGTCCCGTATCCATCGTGGCCTTCGCCGCGCAATTCCTTATGGCGTCTCGGCTTTCGCCCTGTCCATGGCCGTTTCCGCCACGAATGCACAGGCCCAGCAAGCCCCGGCCCAGACCGACAGCGGTGCGGTCCTGGAAGAAATCGTGGTTACCGGTTTCCGTGCCAGCCTTGCCAATTCGCTGAACATCAAGCGTAACGAGGCCGGTGTCGTCGATGCGATCAGTGCCGAGGATATTGCGGATTTCCCCGATACTAACCTCGCCGAAAGCATTCAGCGTATTCCCGGCGTTTCCATCGACCGCGACGCGGGCGAGGGCCGTTCGCTGACCGTTCGCGGCCTCTCCTCTGAATTCACCCGCACCCGTATCAACGGGATCGAGGCGCAGGCCACCACCGGCGCTACCGACAGCTCCGGCGGCACCAACCGTGGCCGTGGCTTCGACTTCAACGTTTTCGCATCCGAACTGTTCAACAACATCACGGTGCGCAAGACCGCATCCGCCGAGGTCGAGGAAGGCTCTCTGGGCGCCACTGTCGATCTGAAAACCTCGCGCCCCTTCGATTTCAACGGCTTCACCGCCGCAGCGTCCGCCCAGGCCGGCTATAATGACCTGTCGGAGAAGGTGGACCCGCGCGGTGCCGTCCTGCTGTCCAACACCTGGCTGGACGATCAGGTGGGCGCGCTGCTGTCGGTTGCCTATTCGGAGCGTGACCTGCTGGAAGAAGGGTTCAGTTCGGTGCGCTGGGGCCCCGCCAATGGCGATAACGGCTTCCAGAATCCGGCGGCCCTGCCCGGGGGCGCCTCTTCTGCCGGCGGCGTCTTCCACCCGCGCATCCCGCGCTATGGCCGTCTGGTCCATAACCAGGAACGCACCGGCGCCACCCTGTCCTTGCAGGCCAAGCCGAACGAGGGCAACACCACCGTCAGCTTCGACGTGCTCTATTCCAAGCTGGACAGCACGCGACAGGAAAACTTCCTGGAAGCCTGGTCGCTGAGCCGCAACGCGTCTCAGGGCGGCAAGCCGGAAGTGGACATTGTCCAGGCCGTTGTCGATCCCCAGACCGGCGAAATGGTCTATGCCAAGCTGGACGACATGGATATCCGGTCCGAACAGCGCTTCGACGTGCTGAAGACCGAGTTCACGCAATACACGCTGAACGTGGATCACGAGTTCAGCGAGACGGTGCGCGGCAGCGTGACGGGTGGTCGGGCCAAGTCGAAGTTCGACAATCCGGTCCAGACCACGGTCCTGATGGACCGGCAGAATACCGATGGGTATAGCTGGGACTTCCGCGACAACAGCAACCTGCCGCTGATCGATTACGGGTTCGATGTTACGGACCCGACCAAGTGGGTCATCACCGGTACGACCGGCGCCAATCCCCGGTCGGAAATCCGCATGAACCCGACCTTCCAGACCAACACCTATGACACGGCACAGGGTGATCTGGCCTGGGACATCAATGACACGTTCAGCGCCAAGGGCGGTGTCAACTGGAAGCGGTTCAAGTCCGACGCCCAGGCCTTCGCCCGCCCCTCGGCCACCAGCAATGTCGGCCCCGCCCTGCCCACCGGCACTACCCTGGCCAGCATGACACAACTGCTGACCGGTTTCGGCAAGGGCCTGAACCTGCCCACCGGCACGCCGACCAGCTGGCTGGTCCCTGATTTAGCCGCGTTCGAGAAGCTGTTCAACATCAACTGCAACTGCGATACCGGCATTGCCGGCGGCGACTTCCGCAGCCAGGGTCTGGAAAACAGCGCCACCCTGGCCAATTGGCGCAATGTGAAGGAAGAGTCGCTGGGCTTCTGGGCGCAGGTGGACTGGAATACCGAACTGGGCGATATGCCGTTCCGCGGTAATATCGGCGTGCGTCAGGTGAAGACCGACGTCACGGCCACCGGCTACTCCTTTGTAAGTGGCGCCACCCGCCCTGTGACTGGCAAGAACAGCTACAAGGACACCTTGCCCTCTATCAACCTGTCGCTGGAGCCAGTTGACGACGTGATCCTGCGCGCCGCCGCCGCCAAGGTGCTGTCGCGGCCGCCGGTCACCAACCTGACGCCGGTCTTCACCCTGTCGGCCCTGAACGCGCCGAACCCCAGCGCGTCGCTGGGCAATGTCACGCTGGAACCCTACCGTGCCGATACGGTGGACCTGTCGCTTGAATGGTATTTCGCGCCGGAGTCGCTGATCTCCGTCGCCTATTTCTACAAGGACATCTCCACCTTCGTGCAGACCACGCAGCAGACCATGACCTATGCCCAGCTGACGGCCATGAATCCGGAGGCGTTCCCGGCGGGCGGCGGGCGTGATCCCAACCTGTCCTATGTGTTCAGCACCCCCACCAACACGCCGGGCGGCCCGCTGAAAGGCTATGAGATCAGCTTCCAGGCGCCATTCAGCTTCCTGCCGGAAGGGTTCGACAAGCTGGGTGTGCAGGCCAACTACACGCATGTGTCGTCGAAGATCGACTATTGCTCGACCGCAGCCTGCTCGGTCTTTGTCACCGCGGATCTGGTGAACCTGTCGCCCGACGCCTGGAATGCCACGCTTTACTATGATGATGGCGAGAAGCTGAATGTCCGCGTGTCGGCGGCACACCGGTCAGGCTATTACCAGCAGGTTCCGGCGGCCAATGGCGGTACGCGGGGCATCGTGGCCATCGGCAAGTCGGGCACCACTACCTTCGACGCCTCCGCCTCCTATAATGTGACAGAGAATTTCTCCGTCTCGTTTGAAGCGCTGAACCTCACGGATGAAGCCAACCGCCAGTATCATGGCGAGTTGGATGGCGTCCGCAACTCCACCTATGTCTATCACCATACGGGCCGCCAGTTCTATCTGGGTGCCCGCTACAAGCTGTAAGATGGGTCTTTGACGGGGGCCGGGATGCGTGATCCGCGTCCCGGCCCTCTTTCTATTTGCACCTTGGGAAATGCGACCATCATGACCATGATCCTGTCCCGCCGCGTCCTTCTCTCCTCCCTGGCCGCCTTGCCGCTGGCCGGTTGTGCCGCGCGGGTCACCGGCAGGCCGGGCGTGACGGAACAGGTGTTCGGGCAGATGCCGGACGGGTCGCCGGTGACGCTCTACACCCTGAGCAACGGTACCAGCGCCAGCCTGCGGGTCATGACCTATGGTGCCGCCGTCACCAACCTGATCATGCCCGACAAGGCGGGTAATTTCGCCGATATCGTCCTGGGCCTGGATGATTTCGAAAGCTACCGTACCAAGTCCCGCAATTTCGGCACGCTTGTTGGCCGTTATGCGGGGCGCATCGGCAATGGCCGCTTTACGCTGGATGGGCATGAGGTTGTGCTGGACACCGGCGGGTCCAAACATTCCTCCCATGGCGGGCCGGTGGGCTTTGCCAAACGCAACTGGCAGGGTCAGATCCTGAACGGTGCCGCCGTGCGCATGACCCTGCTGTCGGCGGACGGGGATCAGGGCTTCCCCGGCGAACTGGGCATCAGCGTCACCTACAGCCTGACACCGGATAACCGCTTCTGCCTGGAGATCGAGGCGCTGACCACACGGCCCACGGTTCTGAACCCCACCCATCATGGCTATTTCAACCTGTCAGGCGTGCCGGGATCGCTGATCCATGACCACCTGCTGACCCTGGAGGCCGATGGTTTCACCGCCTTCGGACCTGACAAGATGGTGACCGGGGAGATCAGGCCCGTCGACGGCACGGCACTGGATTTACGTAGCACCAAACCTATTGGTCGCGACATTGCCTCACCTGAAGAACAGATGCGTATCGGTGGTGGCTATGATCATTGCTTCGTGATCCGCGGCCCGCATGGCGGCGCCTTACGGCGGGCGGCACGTCTGTCACATCCCGGCAGCGGTCGGACAATGGAGCTCTGGACCACCGAACCCGGCGTGCAGCTTTTCACCGCCAACGGTGTGGACATGGTGGGCCGTGGCGGTGCGGTCTACAAACCCCATTGCGGCGTCTGCCTGGAACCCCAGCATTTCCAGAACAGCCCCAACCAGCCGGGATTCCCTGGCACGGTCCTGCGACCGGGGCAGCACTTCCGGTCGCTCAGTGAGTATCGGTTCGGGGTGGCGTGAGCTGGATCAAATGGCTGGGAAGCCACCGTGACTATGACCGCATCGACGTGACGGAGATTGGATATGATGGCTGAGTTGAAGCCCATCCGCACCGAAGCAGATTATGACGCGGCCCTGGAACAGGTCGAACAGCTCTGGGGCGCCGCCAGCGGCACGCCCGATGGGGACAGGCTGGATATTCTGGCGACGCTGATTGATGCCTATGAGGCGGAGCATCATCCGATGGACCCGCCCGACCCGGTGGAGGCCATCAAGTTCCGCATGGAACAGATGGGGCTGACGCGCAAGGATCTGGAACCGATGATCGGCACCCGGACACGGGTGGCGGAAATCCTGAACCGGCGGCGCAGCCTGTCCATCGGCATGATCAGGCGTCTTCATGAAAGGCTGGGTATTCCCGCAGAAATCTTGATCCGACCCTTGGCCTGATCAGGCCGCCACCGCCACCACATCCGCTGCCAGAAACGCCGTCCACAGCGCCGGCAGCGGCTTCAATGCGGCGGCAGCGCGTTTGCGCAAGGCGTCGGCGGCGGTTGTCTGTTCAATCTTGTCCAGCAATCCCGCCGCGTTCATGTCATCCGCCACCTGCTTCAATGGCGTGCGCAGGGCATCCACGGCGCGCTGCAACGGGTCCACCCGTTCGGCGGGCCACACGGCACGGCAGAAATCCAGGTCATAACGCAGCTTGCGCAGGCGCTTATGCGCCTTGATGGCGGTCGCGACATCCCCCGGCAGACCGACAGCGCGCAAGGCATCCAGACGAAGGCGCAGCATATCGCCAGCGATTTCCGACAGGGTGGTGCCGAACGGGCAGCCATGGGGCTGCTGCGCCCAGTCACCAGCCTCTAACCATGCCGCGAATTCCAGTTGCCAGCCCGTCCATTCCGGGGAGGACAGCAGGCGCATTGCCTTGTCCAGTGCCTTGGCGCGGGCCGCCGATACGGGTCCGACGGCGCCCTTGCGGGCCTCCTGCGGCAGTTCAGTCAGGGCCATGGCCAGCTTCTGCCAGTCGCGCGCCCTTTCCAGCTTGCGGCCCAGCACCTTCAACTGATCACGCAGCGCGTCACCCTGATCGGTATGGATCAGGTCGGCGAACAGGCCATAGGCCGTGATCAGCCGCCGTACCGCTGACGCCATTTCGCGCAGGGCTGCTGGATCACCCATGGCTTCGGTAAAGGCCGGCTGATTGTCCAGAAGATGGGCCAGACCGTTGCGCCCGATATGGCGGAACGCCTCCATTACGGTGGTGATGGGCGTGATGCCAAGGGGCCGCACGGCATGGGCGCGCGGCTGTGCGCCCGTCAGCAGGGCCAGACCCAGATCGGCCTTGCTGCGGGTTGACAGGCGCAGCGGCACGCGGGCATGGATGTCGGCGGCCAACCGGAACAGGTCCGCCACCTCGCCTTGGCGAAGCTCCAGTTCCACCTCGCTGATCGTGTGGCGGGCCGATGGCTGGCCGTCTGGTGACATGACCTGGGCCTGCCCCAGATCCAGTGCCAGTTCCACCCGCCCTTCATCACCCGCACGCAGCAGCAGGATGGTGCGCTGCACATCGGTGGTGAACAGGGGGGAAAGGCTGTCCAGCGCGTCGGCAGGAATCAGTTCCGACAAGTCCCCCTGACGCAACAGGCCGGTATCCAGCCCGTCACCGGCCACATCCCAGCGCCATTCGCGGCGGACGGCAATGCCGGCGCCATCGCCCGCCTCGCCCGACGACATGGTCTTCACCGACTGTTCGCGCCTCATCCCCTGCCGGCGCAGGCGCAGGGCCAGACCGCGCTTGGCCAGCGCCAGACCGGGCGTATCAAAATAGGCCGTATGCTGACGCGCCGGCTCTGCCTGCATCACCAGCCGTTCGCGGATCAGCGACAAGGACGCGATGCGGGGCAGATCCGCCGGATCGGCCAGCAGTTTGATTTCCACCTCCCGCTCCGGGCGGGGAATGCGGGGGGCCTTGGGCTTGGCGTTCAAGGGGGCTCGCGCCTCGGTTCCGTCGGGGAATGATCCCTTCACATACCGCAGTGCGGCATGGGACGGAAGGGGCAAAGACCCCCGGTTACCGTTCTTCCAGATCGCGCGGTCGCGTAAAGCCCGACAGGGTGCAGCTTCCCCAGCTCAGGTCCCGCCAGTTCATCCCGTCCGGAACGGTAACTTCTACAAACGAGCAGGTGGGCAGCTTGGTTGCCAGCGACTGGCGAAGCCCCGCCTCCCCCCGGCCACACAGATCACGGGCCAGAAGCTGAAAGTCCGGATTATGGCCGACGAACAGGGCCGCCCCCACCTGCTCTGGCAAGGCCTTCACCCGGTCCAGCAGCAATTCCTCCCCACACAGATAGATGGACCGGTCGAATGTGGTGGACGGCAGGTTGGTGCCCCAGGATGCCGCCACAATCTCCAACGTGGCGCGGGCGCGGGTGGCGGTGGAGCAGACCACAAGGTCGGGGCGCGGTGGCCCGCCCTTGCGCGCCGTCCAATAATTCGCCATCGTCGCGGCGGCGCGATGGCCCCGCGCGCTCAACGGCCGGTCATGGTCGGCCAGCCGCGGGTCATCCCAGTCCGATTTGGCGTGCCGCAGCAGATAGAGTGTCTTCATGACCACCAATGGCAAGGATAGCGGAACCGGAACAGCAGGGCAGCGTCGCCGCCCGCGCGGGACCCGTGTACCCAAAACCGTCACAGAAGCAACATATACTGCTCCGGCCCCACAGGAC
This sequence comes from Niveispirillum sp., assembly GCF_052437035.1. NCBI lineage: Bacteria > Pseudomonadati > Pseudomonadota > Alphaproteobacteria > Rhodospirillales > Azospirillaceae > Niveispirillum > Niveispirillum sp. The sequence continues at coordinate 696,006 of NZ_JBQVOH010000002.1, read as the reverse complement.
CAGAAGGACGAGATCGCTGTGACCGCCGCCCCTGATACGCTGCCGACCACCACGCAACCCGATACGTTGCTGGCCGACACGCTGGTCGCCAACGCGCTGATCCCGTCCAAGAGCGGGATCGCGGCCGACAGCCCGGAACGGTTCATCAACCGCGAACTGTCCTGGCTGGCCTTTAATCAGCGTGTTCTGGAAGAGGCGTACAATAATCAGCATCCGCTGCTGGAACGGCTGCGCTTCCTGTCCATTTCTGCCAGCAACCTGGATGAATTCTATACGGTCCGCGTCGCCGGCCTGAAGGCACAGGTGGCCGCCAAGGTCACGACTCCATCCGACGACAACCTGACGCCGGCGCAGCAACTGGCCGCCATCAACTACCGGGTGACGGAGGTGATGCGCGACCAGCAGGTATGCTGGCTGATGCTGCGCAAGCTGCTGCGCACCAGCGGTATCGCGGTCGTCGATCCCGATGAATTGACCGCGTCGGAGCATGACTGGCTGGAAGCCCGCTTCATTGACGAGATTTTCCCCGTCCTGACGCCCATCGCCGTCGATCCGGCCCACCCGTTCCCCTTCCTGCCGTCCAGCGGCTTCGCCCTGGCCCTGCAGCTGTTCGACCCGCAGAAGGGCGCCAATCTGGACGCGCTGGTCATGCTGCCGACGCAGCTGGAACGGTTCATCCGGCTTCCCGGCAACGAGACACGCTATGTCCTGCTGGAACAGGTGGTTCTGACCTTCATTTCCCGGCTCTTCCCGCCCTTCGTGCTGAAGGGCAGCGGCGTATTCCGCGTGCTGCGTGACAGCGAAATGGAGATTGAGGAAGAGGCGGAGGATCTGGTCCGCACCTTCGAATCCGCGCTGAAGCGGCGCAAGCGCGGCAGCGTGATCCGGCTGGCCGTCAATGCCGGCATGTCGAAGGAACTGCGCGCCTTCCTGGTCGATGAACTGAACGTCTCCAACGACGATGTGTTCGTGCTGGATGGGTTGATCGGGCTTGCCGATACCAAGCAGATCATCGGCGATGATCGCCCGGACCTGCTGTTCCCGCCCTATAATGCCCGCTTCCCGGAACGTATCCGCGATTTCGGCGGCGATTGCTTCGCCGCCATCCGGCAGAAGGACATCGTCGTCCATCACCCGTTCGAAAGCTTCGACGTGGTGGTGCAGTTCCTGCGTCAGGCCGCCGCCGACCCCAACGTGCTGGCCATCAAGCAGACGCTCTACCGCACCTCCAAGAACAGCCCCATCGTGGCCGCATTGATCGATGCCGCCGAACAGGGCAAGTCGGTGACGGCGCTGGTGGAGTTGAAGGCGCGGTTTGATGAAGAGGCCAATATCCGCTGGGCCCGCGACATGGAACGCGCCGGGGTTCAGGTGGTCTATGGCTTCGTGGACCTGAAGACCCACGCCAAGGTGTCGCTGGTGGTCCGCCGTGAAAGCCAGGGGCTGCGCACCTATGTGCATTTCGGCACGGGCAATTACCACCCGATCACGGCCAAGGTTTACACCGACCTGTCCTTCTTCACCTGCGATCTGGCGCTGGGCCATGACGCGGCCCACATGTTTAATTACATGACGGGTTACGCCACGCCCAGGGCGCTGGAAAAGATCGCCATCGCCCCCATCACCCTGCGTCAGCGTCTGTTCGAACTGATCGATGCCGAAATCGCCCATGCCCATGCCGGTCGCCCGGCACAGATCTGGGTGAAGCTGAACAGCCTTGTCGATGCCAAGCTGATCGACAAGCTGTATGAGGCATCGCAAAACGGGGTGAAGATCGAACTGGTGATCCGCGGCATCTGCTGCCTGCGCCCCGGCGTGCCTGGCCTGTCGGAGAATATCCATGTGAAGTCGATTGTGGGCCGGTTCCTGGAACATGGCCGCGTGATCTGCTTCGGCAATGGCCATGGCCTGCCCTCGCGTCAGGCGAAGATTTACATCTCGTCCGCCGACTGGATGCCCCGCAATCTGGACCGCCGTATCGAAACCCTGGTGCCCATCGAGAATCCGACGGTGCATCAGCAGGTGCTGGACCAGATCATGGTCGCCAACCTCAAGGACAATACGCAAAGCTGGGTCCTGCAACCCGACGCGACATACCGCCGCGTGGAACCTTGCCTCGAAAGCTTTAACGCTCATACCTACTTCATGACGAACCCCAGCCTTTCGGGTCGGGGCAGTGCCACGACGGAGGCGCGTCTGCCGCCGAAACTGGTATTGAGCAATTTCCCGTAACCCGGCATTCTCCCGATGTTGTCACAGAAAGCGGATCACCCCAACGTGGATCACGCCCATGCCGACGACCGCCTCGCGGTCATCGATGTCGGTTCCAATTCGATGCGCTGCGTCGTCTATGAGAAGCTGACACGCTCGCCCGTCGCCCTTTTCAATGAAAAGGTGCTGCCCAGCCTGGGCAAGACGGTGGAACGGACGGGCAAGCTGAACCCCGACGGGGTGGTGCTGGCGCTGGATAACCTTGTCCGCTTCCGCCGCCTGCTGGAGGGGATGCAGGTCCGCCGCATCGACGTGCTGGCGACTGCGGCGGTGCGCGATGCCGCCGACGGGGCCGATTTCGTGGCGGAGATCACGCGTCGCACCGGGTTTCATGTCGATGTCCTGTCCGGTGAGGAAGAGGCGCGGCTGGCGGCACTGGGCGTGCTGTCCGGTGCCCCCAATGCCGAGGGGCTGGCCGGTGATCTGGGCGGTGGCAGTCTGGAACTGGTGCTGCTGGAGAAGGGCGAGATCGGGGCGCAGGTGACCACCCCGCTGGGTCCGCTGCGCCTGCTGGAGGCGACAGAGGGCAAGCCCGGTCCCGCCGCCAAGCTGATCGATCAGCATCTGTCCAAGCTGGACTGGCTGTCGCGTGGCAAGGGCCGGACCTATTACCCGGTCGGCGGCGCTTGGCGCGCGCTGGCCAAGATGCATCTGGAGCAGGTGAACCATCCCCTGCACATCATCCACCAGTACAGTGTGGATGGTGCCGCCATGGCGGAATTCGCCGGTACCGTGGCCCGCGCCGGACGCAGCAATCTGGAAAAGATGCAGGGCGTGTCGAAACGTCGCCTGGATACTTTGCCCCTGGCTGCCCTGGTCATGGAACGCGTGCTGAAAGCGGTGCAGCCATCGCGCGTCACCTTCTCGGCATACGGTCTGCGTGAGGGGCATCTGTACGACCTGCTGGACGCGACGGAAAAGCGGCAGGACCCGCTGATCACTGCGTGTGAGGATGTGGCCGAACGGATTGGTCGCTTCGGCCATGCCGAAATCCTCACCGGCTGGACGGCGCCGCTGTTCGTGGGGGAGGACCCGACGGCCCGTCGCCTGCGTCAGGCTGCCTGTCTTCTGTCCGATCTGGGTTGGGCCGAACATCCCGACTACCGTGCCGAACATGCCTTCCTGCGTATCTTGCGCATGCCGTTTGCGGGCGTGGACCATGCCGAACGTGCCTTCTTGGCCACTGCCATCCATGTCCGCTATGCCGGCACTATGGACAGCCCCATCCTGGCACCGGCCCGGGGGCTGCTGAAAGAGGGGGCATTGGCCCGCGCCTACATCGTCGGGCTGGCCCTGCGTCTGGCCCATACGCTGACCGGCGGTGCGGCAACCCTGCTGCAGCGGACATTGCTGCGCCTGGGCGATCAGAAGCTGACCCTGCTGCTGCCCGAAGATGCCGCCATGCTGACCGGCGACAGCGTGCAACGCCGGCTGGATGCGCTGGCCAAGGCCCTGAACCGCACCGGTGAGGTCAGCGTACAGTCGGGCCCGAAACTGGCCCGGTGACAGGACTATTACCTCACGCGTAATCGTCCTGCCGTCGCCCCGCCCCTACCCTGCGCGTTGAATGACAAGCGGGAGGGGATGATGGTGGAGAAACTGGCAAGGGCCGCGTGGCTGCTGCTGGCCCTGGTACATGTGATGCCGGCTACGGTACTTTTCGCGCCCGATCTGTCGATGCGGCTTTATGGCGTGGACCCAATAGGGCCTGCCGGCATCCTGATCATTCACCGGGGAGCGCTGTTCCTTGCCATCACGGCAGCATCCCTCTGGGCGATAATCGATCCCTCAGCGCGCCGCGTGTGCAGCATGGTCGTGGGGATCAGCATCATCGGCTTTCTGGGGGTCTATGCCCGCGCCAGCCTGCCGGACGGACCGGCACGAACGATTGCCATGGTCGATGCCGTGGCCCTGCTGCCCCTGATCTTTGTCAGCTATCGGGCCTGGGTAAGACCCGGCCTCACCGCTCCATGACTTCCTTCACCTTGCCGGCCAGCTGTTTCAGGCTGAAAGGCTTGGGCAGGAACTCCACCACCTCCCCACCGCCGACGGAGCTGCGGAAGCGTTCCTCGGCGTAGCCGGAGATGAAGATCACCTTCACGTCGGGCATGAACTCACGGACCGCGCGGATCATGGCCGGGCCGTCCAGTTGCGGCATCACCACATCGGTGACGATCAGGTCCACCTCTGGCCGGTCGGGACGGCGCAGCAAGTCAAGGGCGGCCTCACCACTCTTGGCTTCCACCACCTCGTACCCCTTGTTGCGAAGGGCACGGGCGGAGAAGACGCGGACGGCGTCCTCATCCTCCACCAGAAGGATACGGCCCGTCCCGGTCAGGTCGGCGCTGCCCTTTTCGCCCTTATCCAGGGTGGCGGCCTGCACGCCCTCCTCCTGGTATCGCGGCAGATAGATGGAGAATTTGGCACCATCGCCCGGTGCGCTGTCGACAAACACAAAGCCACCCGTCTGCCGCACAATGCCATAGACGGTGGACAGGCCCAGCCCCGTACCGGACCCCAGCTCCTTGGTGGAGAAAAACGGTTCGAAGATACGTTGCAGGTTTTCAGCCGGGATGCCCACACCGGTATCGATGACCTCAATCACCACATAATCACCGGCGGGCATCGTCTCTGTTGCGCGCTGCACCGGATCGGCGACATGCAGATTGGAGGTAACGACGGTCAGGCGTCCGCCTGTCTCCACCATGGCGTCACGGGCATTGACGCAGAGATTGATGATCACCTGCTCCAACTGCCCCTGGTCCACCTTGACCAGCCCCAGGTCGCGGCCATGCAGCATCTTAAGTTCGATATTCTCACCGATCAGCCGGCGCAGCAGGTTGGACAGTTCGGCCAGAACGTCGGTGACGGACAGAACACGCGGCTGCAAGGTCTGCTGTCGGGAGAAGGCCAGCAACTGGCGCACCAGATTGGCTGCACGGTTGGCATTCTGCTTGATCTGCATGATGTCGGTGAAGGAATGGTCACCCGGCTTGTGCCGCAGCAGCAGCAGGTCGCAGAAGCCGATCATGGCCGTCAGCAGATTGTTGAAATCATGTGCCACGCCGCCGGCCAGTTGCCCGATGGCCTGCATCTTCTGCGACTGGACGAACTGCGCCTCCAGGTTCTTCTGGTTGGTCATATCGACCATATGCAGAACCACGCCGGCAGCAGGCGCACCATCATCGCGGCGGGCATAAAGATGCACGACCGGGCCGTGGCTGCCGCGCAGTTGTGCCTCATGCACGGGCCCCCCCTCACCCCCATCGCGGATGGCCGACAGGCGCTGTTGAATGGCCGTCCGCTGATCCCGCTTGAACAGATTGGCCACAGGCCGGCCCTGCGCATCGTCCCGTGACAGGCCGGACAGGGCCAGGACAGTGTCATTGCATTCTGCCAGCCGTAGGTCGGCATCGATCAGCGCAATGCCGATGGGGGCATAATCGAAGAACCGCCGGAACCGCTCCTCAATCCGCGCCAGATCGCAGCGCAGCCGCTCAATTTCCGCAAGATCGGCGGCAGGTGCGGGCAGCACCGGGGCATGCTCCATCACCGGGGCAGCGGCGGCCTCCACGGCCTGAACCTGCCAGACCGAACAGCCGGCGATGCCATCAAGCGGCCGGGCGGTTACGCGGAACCGGCGACCGTCGGCAAAACCGATATCCGCCTCTCCATCCAGCCCGCGCTCCACCGCGGCCAGCAGCCGTTTGATCTCCAGCGGCGCCAGACCGGTCCCCGCCGCAGCACCCAACGCCGACAAGGGCGGCTGGGTCCCCGGCTGTGCCAGATCGCGGAAGGCGGGATTATAGTGCAGGGCGCGTCCATCGCTGCCGATGATGACGGTCGCAACCGGCGCCGCCTCCAGCGCGCGGGCCAAAAGATGGCGGCGTTCCTCGACACCGCCTGCCCGCTCCGCCACGCTACGGACCAGCATCACAGCCGCAAAGGCCAGGACGCCGCCACCCAGCCAAACGGCCACACCCCCCCGAAGCCCGGCAGGCCATTCCACCGGCGGCGGGCCATCCAGCCGGGCCAGCCAGACCATGGCGGCAATACCCGCCAGCACCATCACCAATGCCCACAGGCCGGCAGCGCGCGCAGTCGGGTTCAGGCCGGAACGGGCAATAGGGGTGGATTTGCGCATAGGAACACCGGTCGGGTCTGTCGGCGGGCACACCATCCTACACGAAGGATAATATCAGGCACGACAAACAGTTAAGGTCGATCACTGCCGGGGAATCGGCTTGCGTTTCATCTTGAAGACGTAGGAGATGATTTCCGCCACCGCCTTGTAATGATCGGTGGGGATTTCCTCATTCACCTCTGCCGTTGCATAAAGCGCACGGGCCAGGGCGGGGTTGGTGATCAGGGGGACGTCATGTTCTTCCGCGATTTCGCGGATGCGCATGGCCAGATGGTCGACGCCCTTGGCCACCACGGTCGGCGCGCCCATCACGGCGGGATCATATTTCAAGGCAACGGCATAGTGGGTGGGGTTGGTCACCACAACGTCAGCCGTGGGAATATTGCCCATCATGCGGTTACGGGCACGTTCCATACGCAACTGCCGGATCTTGCCCTTGATCAGCGGGTCACCTTCCGCCTGCTTGAACTCTTCCTTGATCTCCTGCTTCGTCATGCGCATCTGCTTCATGAACGTATAGCGCTGATAAATATAGTCGGCGCCGGCCAGCGTCAGCAGAACCAGGATGACCGCGAAAATGATCTTGGCCGCCAGATGCTGCGTCTCCTTCACGATGTCGATGATCGCCATCGAAATAAAGTGATCGACCGAGTCCCAAAGCGGCCGCAGCATGATGTAGACGACGATGGAGACGATCACCAGCTTGGCCAGCGATTTCAGAAACTCCACCAGATTCTTCATCGAGAATTTCTGCGCCAGGGCCGGCAAGGGATTCAAGCGGTTCAAATCGAACTGCATGAATTTCTCGGTCGTCACCAAAAAGCCGACCTGCACGATGGAGGCGGTGACCCCGGCGATCAGCAGAATGACCAGCGGCACCACCATAGAGATCAAGGTGCTGGTGATCAGGTCGGTGAATATATCAGTCAACGCGCCACCATCCATGATGATGGCGTGTGGCTGTTCAATGAATGGTGTGATCGATGCGGATATGCGCCCGAATGACCAGGGCAGGACCATCAGGATCAGCACCAGCGAGGCGCTGAGCACGAACAGGTGGGTGAATTCCTGCGACTTCGGGACCTGGCCTTTCTCGCGCGCGTCCTGAAGCCGTTTACCAGTAGGTTCTTCTGTTTTGCTGTCATCATCCTGGTCTTCAGCCATGGCGAGCCCTCCCCGTCACAGCTGCAGGATATTGACAAGCTGACCCTCGAACCGGGCCAGCCAGAAGGTCATCAGTGCCGTCAGGCTGAGGCCCAGCAAAAGCAGGCCCAGCACGATCTGGATCGGCGCACCGACAAAGAACACCTGGATCTGCGGCACCATGCGCGAGATCAGGCCAAGTCCCAGATAGAACAGCAGCCCGATCACAGTAAAGGGTGCGGATAACTGCATCCCGATCAGAAAGCTGTCGGCCATCACGCGCGTCAGATGCTGTGCCACATCGCCGATAGGCAGCCATTGCCCCGGCTGAAACAGCGAATAGCTGTCAACAACCGCCAGCAGCAGCATGTGATGCATGTCGGTGGCAAAGATCAGCATCAGGGCCAGCACACCCAGGATGGAGGATATCGCATTGCCCGGCGACGACATGGCCGGATTGAAGGCCTGCGCCGCCGAAAGCCCCACCTGATTGGCGATCAGCATCCCCGCCGTTTCCAGCGCCGCCATCAGCATGCGGGTGATGGTCCCCAGAAAGATGCCGATCATCGCCTCCGAAATGATCAACAGCGTCAGATCAGCCGGACTGGCGGGTGGCTTCGGCATGGAAGGCAGCAGAATGGGCAGCAAGATGAACGACACGGCCAGCGCGAACAGCAGACGGATGCGCGGCGACACAAACTGTTCGCCATAGCCGGGCATGATCAGAAAGGCGGAACCCAGCCGCACGAAAATCATCAAAAAAGCATAGACGGACCCGCCCAGGATCGCATCCAGCGACATCAGCCATCATCCCCGTTATCGACGCCGGTCCCCACCGCGATGATGCGGTCCATGATCCGTTCGGTGAAAACCTTCAGATGCCCGTTCATGAAGGGCAGCAGGAACACCATGGCCGTGAACAGGATCAGGATTTTCGGCACGAAGGTCAGGGTCTGTTCCTGCAACTGTGTCAGTGCCTGGAACAGAGAAATGGCAAGGCCAACCACCAGCGCAATCAACATCAAGGGCAGGCTGACGATGATCGTGGTGAACAGCGCATCGCGCACGATCTCGATGGCTTCGGCCTCATTCATGATCCGGTCCTGGCCCCGCCGTCACATCGGCATGCGCAGGATTTCCTGATAGGCGGAAATCACCTTGTCACGCACATTCACCACCGCCTGCAGGGTTACCTCGGCATTGGTGACGGCATTCACCACATCGGCCAGATCGGCCTTGCCCAGCACGCCCTTGGCCGTCATCTCCTCGCCCTTGTGCATGGTCTGGATGGATTGCCCGACCGCACTTTCCAGCATGTCACCAAAGGACGGCCCCTCCGTCGGGCCGGACCGGGACGGGGCGGTGAGGCCGCGGGTGGCGGCGCTGGCATAGGCGGCGGCGGCACCGCTGAAGGGAATGGCCATGGCTCTGTCTCTTCTGTCCGGAGGGGCGGGTCAATCAGTTGGAACGCAGCAGGTCGATGGTACGCATGATCATGGAACGGGTGGCGTCCAGCGTGTTCAGGTTCGCCTCGTATGAACGCTGCGCCTCGCGCATGTCCATGCTTTCCACCAGCGAATTAACATTGGGCAGCAGCACATAGCCATCGGCATCCGCCGACGGGTGGCCGGGATCGTACCGGCGCTGGAAGTCGCTGCGGTCCACATCGATCTTCTTGACCTGGACCAGATCGGTTTCCATCTGCTTGTCCAGCGCGTTCTGGAACATCACCACCTTGCGGCGGTACGGCAGATCGCCCGGTGACGGAGCGGTGGAATTGGCATTGGCCAGGTTTTCGGCGATGACGCGCAGGCGGGTGCCCTGCACCTTCATGCCGGCGGCCGATGCCGCCATCGAATTCATCAGATCCATGTTCCGTTCCCCCTAACAGCCAGCAGCGGCGCGTCTTAACGCGGCGGCGTCATCGCGGTTTTCAGCATGCCAACCTGCTTGCGGTACAGGTTGGTGACGGTCTGGTACTCCATGGAATTCTGGCCAACCTTCATCATCTGTTCTTCCAGAACCACGGCATTGCCGGCGGGCGCGGTTTCATAGGGGTTGCGTTCCTGCCCATCCTTGAAACCTGTCTTCGACACGATGGTGCCGGACAGATGACCATTCTCGCCACCGGCCAGCGGCATGCGGGCCGTTTCGCGCAGTTGCTTCTTGAAGTCGAACTGCACCAGATCGTGGGGACGGAATTCCGGCGTATCGGCGTTGGAGATGTTCTTGGACAGAACCTCCTGCCGCTGATTGTGCCAGGCCATCTTGTCCGACATCAGGCGGAATATGCCGCTATCCTTCAGATCCATGGCGATACCCTTCTTCCATCCTTGCCCATGAATGCACCCGACAGGCGCCTTCTCCAGACCAAATTTAATGCAATTTCCGCGCCATTTTCGGCTGTTCGGGTGGGTTTTTGGCCACCCTGCCCGCCTTTTGCGGGGACAAAACCACGGGGCCGGGGGCGGCCCAGCGGCTTTCATTCCCAACATAGCGCAAGTGCGACGCCAAGGAACGTGAAATCGCATGCGCGAAGCCGCCTCGCACAGGACAATCGCATCTGCTAGGATGCTTTCTGCCGCAAGGGTGGTTTCGCGCCCGGAATGGCACATCCGACAAGGGCCATGCCGTTGCCTCCACCGCCTGAAAGCCCCCCGCCCGCCCCCGCCCGCCGACAGGTGGCCGTGGCCCTCCGGCATGAACGGGGCGATCCCAGCCTGCCGCGCATCGTGGCCAGCGGACATGGCGCGGTGGCCGAACAGATCCTGGAACTGGCCTTTGCCCATGGGGTAAAGGTGCGCACCGATGCCGACCTTGCGGAAATTCTTGCCGCCGTCGATGTGGAAAGTGAAATTCCCATTGAAGCCATCGCCGCCGTGGCGGAAATCCTTGCCCATGTGTACCGCGCCAATGGCACGCTGAATGAACGCGCGGGCGAACTTGACCTGAAGCCCCTGGATCGGCCGACAACGCCATGACCGACAATCCCACCATCCCCACCCTGCCCGCTCCCGACGATATCGGTCAGACGCTGGACAGTCTGCTGTCGCTGCTGACCCAGGGCGACAAGACCCTGGGCGAAGGAGAGATGGTCGATCTCTATGGTCTGGAGCGGGAGGTGAAGCCCATTCTGGACACCATCCTGGCCCTGCCACCGCCACAGGCGCGGTCGCTGCTGCCCCGGCTGGAACAGGTGATGGCGGCGCTGGATCAGGTGGCCGGTACGCTGGAACGCGTGCATGGTGACAAGCTGGGGGGACGGGAGACGCACGCCACCCGCATGCGCGCCGCCCAGGCCTATCGTACCGGCAAGGATATGTGAATGGACGCGGCCAATTACCTGCGGCTGATCCTGGCGCTGGGTGCCGTTCTGGCGCTGATCGCGGTTTTTGCGGTTCTGCTGCGCCGTTATGGGCCCGCCGCCGGGCTGGCCGTACGCCGGAAAGGTGATAAAAGGCTGAGCGTGGTGGAGGTGATGGCGCTCGACGCGCGCCGCCGGCTGGTGCTGGTGCGGCGCGACGGGGTGGAACATCTGCTGCTGCTGGGCATCGGGGAGGACCGGGTGGTGGAGACGGGGATCATTCCGCCGGGGGATTTCAAGGCGGCGCTGAACCGCCAGGAACAGGCGGGGTCCGCACCATGATGGCGCCTATGCTGTTGCTTTGCCGCCGCCTTGCGCTGCCGTTGCTGGGCCTGATGCTGCTGTCGGCGGGGCCGGCAGCGGCGCAAAGCCTGTCATTGGACCTCGGTGACCAGGGGGCCAGCGGCACGGGCCGTATCATCCAGTTCGTGATGCTGCTGACGGTGCTGTCGCTGGCGCCCAGCATCCTGATCATGATGACCTGCTTTGTCCGCATCACCATCGTGCTCAGCTTCCTGCGGTCAGCACTGGGCACCATGCAGGTGCCGCCCAATCAGGTGCTGGTCAGCCTGGCGATGTTCCTGACCTTCTTCATCATGGCGCCGACGCTCCAGGCCTCTTACGACCGGGGCCTGCGCCCGCTGATCAATGAAGAGATCGACGAGATCACGGCCTTCAAGCGGGCGGTGGAGCCGTTTCATGCCTTCATGACCCGGCATGTGCGCGAACGCGATTTGCAGCTGTTCATGGATATGTCGAAGACGGCACCCGTGGCCAAGCCGGAAGATGTGCCGATCCACGTCCTGATCCCGGCCTTCATGCTGTCGGAACTGAAGCGCAGCTTTGAGATCGGGTTCCTGGTTTTCGTGCCGTTCCTGGTTATCGACATGGTGGTGTCATCGGTGCTGATGGCGATGGGCATGATGATGCTACCACCAGCGATGATCTCACTGCCGTTCAAACTGATCTTCTTCGTGCTGATTGACGGCTGGTACCTGATTGTCGGATCGCTGGTCCAGAGCTTCGGGGAGCTGTAGCGCTCCCCCCCGCCCTCAGCCGTTGTTCCGCCGCGCCAGGAAGGCCAGACGTTCGAACAGGTGGACATCCTGTTCGTTCTTCAGCAACGCGCCGTGCAGCGGCGGGATCAGCTTCTTCGGGTCGCGCTGACGCAGCGTTTCCGGCGACACATCCTCCACCAGCAGCAGGCGGATCCAGTCCAGCAGTTCTGACGTGCTGGGCTTCTTTTTCAGGCCGGGCACATCGCGCACCTCATAGAACAGGGTCAGCGCGTCGCGCAGCAGTTCGGCCTTCAGGTCAGGAAAATGCACCTCCACGATGCGGGCCATCGTGTCGGCATCGGGGAAGCGGATATAATGGAAGAAGCAGCGGCGCAGGAACGCATCGGGCAGTTCCTTCTCGTTGTTGGACGTGATGATAACCACGGGCCGCTTGGCCGCCTTGATGGTCTCCCCCGTCTCGTAAACGAAGAATTCCATACGGTCGAGTTCCTGGAGAAGATCGTTCGGGAACTCGATATCGGCCTTGTCGATCTCATCGATCAGCAGGACGGGCGGCTCGTCAGCCTCGAACGCGGTCCACAGGGGACCTTTGCGGATATAGTTCTTGATGTCCTTGACGCGCGGGTCGCCCAGTTGGCTGTCGCGCAACCTGCTGACCGCGTCATATTCGTAAAGGCCCTGCTGCGCCTTGGTCGTGGATTTGACATGCCAGGACAGAAGCGGTCGGCCAAGCGCCTTTGCCACCTCCTGCGCCAGCACCGTCTTGCCGGTGCCGGGTTCGCCCTTCACCAGCAGCGGACGCTGCAACGTGATGGCGGCATTCACGGCGACGCGAAGGTCATCGGTGGCGACGTAATTCTGGGTGCCTTGGAAACGGGTCATGGTCTCTGCTGCGCTCGGGCCATTGGGTTAGCGCGGCATCATTGCCGGAACGGCCCGGAATGGCTACCCTGAAAACATCGTCACGCGGAGGCCCCGGACATGCGGCAGGTTCTGAACGACGTCACGCCCGAACAATTATCAGAGATTTTCCAACGGCTGGGCATCGTGCCGGGCCAACGCCTGCGCATAACGCTGGAGACGCTGGACGAGGATGTAACCCTGCCGGGCGATGAGGAAGAAGAGGCGGCGGCCTTTGACTGGGCGCTGGAAGAGGTGGAACGGGCTTAAGGTCAGGCCGCCACAGGCCAAGGCACAAGCGGGGCAGATTAAGGTGGGGCGTCATCAATCGCCCCACCTTAATTCGACAAACTCTACCCCCGCTTCCAGGTCGTTCCCTTCGGCCCGTCCTCCAGAATGACGCCCTGGGCGGCCAGATCGTTGCGGATGCGGTCAGCCTCGGCAAAGTTCTTGGCCTTGCGGGCGGCCAGACGGGAGGATATGGCCTGTTCAATGGCGGCATCATCCAGGCCGCACGCGCCCGCCGGCTGCCACTTGAACCAGGCTTCCGGGGCTTGCGTCAGGAAACCCAACAGGTTGGTAGCAGCCTTCAGTGCGGACGCGGCGGCCACACGCCCGGCATCGTCACCCGCCTTGTGATAGGCATTGGCCAGTTCATGCAGGACGGAAATAGCCAGCGGCGTGTTCAGATCGTCCATCAGGGCGGACATGAATTCCGCCGGAATATCCCCCGCCGGCACATCGCCCGCCGTGCGCAGCACACCGTACCAGCGATCCAGCGTATGACGGGCCTGGGCCACCTTCTCCTTGGTGAAATCCAGCGGCTGCCGGTAATGGGCCGACAGGATGGCCAGACGCAGCGCCTCACCCGGAAACTCGTCCAGCAGCTCGCGCACCGTGTAGAAGTTGCCCAGGGACTTGGACATCTTGTCGCCGGCGATGGTCAAAAAGCCGGAATGCAGCCAGACATTGGCCATCACGGCGGTGCCATGGGCGCAACGGCTCTGCGCGATCTCGTTCTCATGGTGCGGGAAGATCAGGTCCAGCCCGCCGCCATGGATATCGAACACATCGCCAAAATGCGCCGCCGTCATGGCCGAGCATTCGATATGCCAGCCGGGGCGACCCTTGCCCCAGGGGCTGTCCCAGCCGGGTTCGCCATCTTTGGCCGGCTTCCACAGTACGAAATCGGCGGGCGACTTCTTGTAGGGAGCCACCTCCACCCGCGCGCCGGCGATCAGCTCATCCTGGCTGCGGCGTGACAGTTGGCCATAATCGGACATGGAAGGCACATGGAACAGGGCGTGACCTTCGGCGGCATAGGCAAAGCCCTTGGCGATCAGCGCCTCGATCATGGCGATCATGTCACCGATATGCCGCGTGGCACGCGGTTCGATATCGGGGCGCAGGAGGCCCAGATCATCCATATCGGCATGGAACTGCGCCGTGGTCCGCGCCGTCACGCTATCGATGGGCTCGCCCGACTGGTTCGACCGTTCAATGATCTTGTCATCCACGTCCGTGATGTTCCGGGCGTAGGTGACCTTCGGGTACAGGTGCTTCAGCAGGCGTGCCAGCAGGTCAAAGGCGCTGAAAGTCCTGGCATTGCCGATATGGGCATAGTCGTAAACGGTGGGGCCGCAGACATAGAGCTTCACATGAGCCGGGTCGATGGGCGCGAACGCTTCCTTGGTCCGCAGCAGCGTGTTGTAAAGCGACAGGGTCATGGGAGCAGGCTTTCCGTCAGCAGAAAGGTCATGGTTAGAGATAGCGGGCAAGCGTCAGGCCGTACAGCCCGACAGCCGCGCCAGGGCGCGGTCCCGCCCGATCAGCGGCAGCAGGGTCTTCAGCTCCGGCCCATGATCATGGGCGGTCAGCGCCCGGCGCAGCGGCAGGAACAGGGCCTTGCCCTTGGCCCCCGTGGCCGCCGCAACGGCCTTGGTCCACACACCCCAGGTCGTATCATCCCAGGCACCCTCGGGCAGCAGTTCGGCGGCCTTGGCCAGAAACGCGGCATCATCGACCAGCGGCGTCACCGCCTGCTTGGTCACGGCCCACCATTCCTTCGCGTCCGACAGGCGGGACAGGTTGGGCCGCACGGCCAACCAGAACGCCTCATCCACACCCTCCATACCCAGCGCGACCAGACGGTTGGCGACGGCACTGAATGGGGCGGCATGCAGGACCTGGGCGTTCAGCCGCATCAGCTCATCAGCGTCGAACTTCGGCGTTCCGCGCCCGAACTTGGCGAAGTCGAAACCTTCGGCCAGTTCGGACAGGCTGCCGGCAGCGGCGATGGCGTCAGACGTGCCCAGCCGTGCGAGATAGGCGGTCAGGGCCAGCGGTTCCACCCCCTCTTCGGTGCGCAGCGACCGCACGGACAGGGAGCCCAAGCGCTTGGACAGCCCCTCCCCCTCCGACCCTGCGACCAGGGGCAGGTGGGCGAAACTGGGGACAGACCCCTTGCCCTCGACGCCGATCATGGCCTCGAACAGCTGCACCTGCACCGCCGTGTTGGTGACATGGTCCTCACCGCGCACGATATGGGTGATGGCGAAATCCAGATCATCGACGACGGAGGTCAGGGTATAGAGCGGGCGGCCATCCTCCCGGATCAGCACGGGGTCCGACAGGTCGGCACCCCGGAAATGCTTGTGCCCCTGCACCAGATCGTCCCAGATGATATCGGCATGGTTCAGCTTGAACCGCCAATGCGGACGCCGTCCTTCGCCTTCCAGCCGCGCGCGGTCAGCCTCGCTCAGGCGCAGGGCGGAGCGGTCATAGATGGGCGGGCGATGTTGCGCCAGCATGGCCTTGCGCTTCAGGCCCAGTTCCTCCGGCGTCTCATAGCAGGGGTAAAGACGCCCGGCGGCCTTCAACGCTTCCGCCGCCTCAGCATAGCGACCATACCGGTCGGACTCGCGGGCAAAGCGGTCCCAGGTAAGGCCCAGCCAGGTCAGATCCTCGGCAATCGCATCGGCGAAGGCCTGGGTGGACCGTTCCTCGTCGGTATCATCCAGACGGAACATGAAGCTGCCGCCATGCCGGGCCGCGAACAGCCAGTTCATGATGGCGGTGCGGACATTGCCGATATGCAGATGGCCGGTCGGGCTGGGCGCGAAGCGGACGGCGACGTTCATGGCTCGGGATCAGGCTGGTCAGGGGAAAAGATGGGCGTGCAGCGATAGCATGGGCGCCATCAACAGGGCACGAAAATCTCTTCCGGCTGATCCAATCCCCGCACCTCATGCACGCCGACCGACCGCATCGTGCGACCGGAGCATCCGGCAAAGGCGGTGGAGACCACGAAATGGCTGTCCAGTTCCTTTGCCACCTCCAGCAGACGGCTGGCAAGATTGACGGCGGGGCCGACAACCGTGAAATCCAGCCGGCGCTTGCCGCCGATATTGCCAAAGGCGACATGGCCCAGATGCAGCGACAGGCCATAATCGATCCGGGTCTGCCCATTGGGGCAGGCCTCATTCCAGGCGGTGACAGCATTATCCAGGGTCGCGGCGGCGGCCAGCGCGTGGCCGCATGCTTCCCGCGGGTTCATCATGTCGGCGGGAAAGATGGCCAGCATGCCATCGCCCATGAATTTCAGCACCTCGCCGCCATGCGCCTCCACCGCGTCCACGGACAGATCGAACCAGTGGTTCAGCCGTTCCAGGACGGTGGTGGACAGGTTATCAGCGGTGAAGCGGGTGAAGCCGCGCAGGTCAGCGAACAGGATGGCGGCAAAGATATGGTCGGCATCGCCGCGCGAAATCTGCCCCGCATAGACCCGGTCACCGGCCCCGGCCCCCAGATATGTGGCCAGCAGGTCGCGCGCGATATTGCGCACCACGCGGGCCTCCAGAATGGGCGACACGGCGGCCACAATATGGGTCAGGTCGATGATATCCTGATCGCTGAAGGCTACGCGCTTAGCGGCAAACGACATGGCCGCCGACCGGTGCTTGTCCTGCACCTGGATGGGCGCGATGAAATAATCCTGGAACCCTTCCCGCTTTAACCGGGCCAGCAGCGGCAACGCCGTCTCTTCCAGTGCAAGGCGGACACGATACGGCTCCCCCGTTTCATCCACGCGGTGGACGGGAGAGTTCAGATATTCCGACATGTCGGTATCGACACGGTTCAGCCGGTGCGTGCCAGTTGCCTGACCACACAGCCAGACACGCCCCTCCCCCACCACTTCGGGGTGGAGAAGCTCCAGGTTCAACGAAACGCGACCGATGGGAATGCCGGACGTGGCAATCCGGTCGACCAGTTGTGCGAACAGCAGGTCGATGTCGAACAGCTGGTTGCCTTCAAGCAGCAACCAGTCGGCGATGGAACGGACGCGGTCGGACAGGAAGGCGTTCAAGGGGCGGGCTCTCTGGCATCGGGCGCCCTAAGATTGGGGCGGCAACCCATTCGGCGCAAGTACCGGTTAACGCAGGCGTGGCCTGACCAAATCAGATGTAACCCGCCCGATACACACGGAAATTCCGCACCCGCAGATGGCTCTGCGTCGTGCGCAGTGCGAAATGGCCGCTGGCCAGCGGGGCCGGGTCCTCAAAATCAAACAGCAGCCGGTCATCCCGCCAATAAAGGATGCGCGACCCGACGGCGGCCAGGGTCACCGTCTGCCAGACATTGCCGACCAGCATATCCGCCGGCAGCCGACGGTCATTCTCCGGCAGCAGGGGCCGATCACCCGCCCGCCCCGTATAACGGCGAAAGCGCGTGGTGCTGTTGGAATTGCCGCCCTGGCCCACATAATAAAGGACCAGATCGTCATAATCTTCGAACTTGCCCGTTCGGTCCTTGGCCATCGCATCGCCATCCGGTACCACAGGATCGTTGGCCATCCAGAAGGCGTTCAGGTCCGACAACCGGTCATTAGGGCCCCCTTCCGCCACCATCAACGCCTCATACCGGATGGCGATGGGCCCGGACAGGCGGGGCTTGAACCACAGCGACGTTCCCGCCGGCACATCGATATCCAGGACACCATCGGCAGCGGTTACGGTGCCGGGCCGGTGGGCCTGCAACAGCCACTGGCCCAGACCGTCACGGAAGTCATCTTCATGCAGGACCTCCCCCAGCGACAGGCCGGAGGGTGCAGCGATGGCCGGGCGCAGGGCGGACAGGGCGGCGGCGGAAAGGAGGAAGGTGCGGCGGTGCATCAGATCAATCACCCGCTACCACCGATGCCACCATCTCCGGCGATTTCTCAATAACCTGTAACAGAATGCGGGCCGCCGGATCGGGCTTTCGGCGCCCCTGTTCCCAATTGTTCATCGTGGCCGCAGGGATTCCGAAACGCCGCTCGAACTCGCGTGTGGATTTGGCGACCGCATGGCGGATCGCGCGCACCCGCTCCGGTGGCATGGCATCAACGTCAACAACCTCAAGCGCCATCTCGCCTTTCTTCCAGGCTACAACCTCGGCCAAACTCTCCAGCAGAGCCTCGCCGAATCCCTGCTTTTCCGCTGTCATCGCTTCAACTCCTGCAAAAGCGCCAGGGCCATGCGGCGCTGATCCTCGGTCAAATCGGTCTGGCTGGCCTTTTCATAAGCGAAAAGCATGACGGCCAGTTCATCCGTAACCATGAGGAAGTAAATGGCGCGGCCACCGCCCCGCTTACCCTTGTTGCCCAGTCTGAAACGCACCTTACGGATGCCGCCCAGGCCGGGAATGACATCGCCAACTGTCGGGTTGGATGCCACCATCAGTTCCAGCCGATCAATATGGCCTGGGTCGCACCAATCCGTTTGAGATCGCGCTGATAGCGCTGGGTTCTTACGATCTTCACAAGGGGACACTAGCATAAATTGCGCCAATGGCGCAATCACCCCCCACCCTTCTCCGCCCGGAGCCGCGCCCAGTAATCCTGGCGTTTCTTGATCTCCCGCTCGAACCCACGTTCGACGGGGCGATAGAATTCGCGCCGTCCCATCTCGTCTGGGAAATAGTTCTGGCCGCTGAACCCCTCTGCCGTGTCATGGTCGTAATTGTAGCCGTGACCATAGCCCAATTGCTTCATCAGCTTGGTCGGTGCGTTCAGGATATGTTTGGGCGGGGACAGGCTGCCTGTCTCCTTGGCCGCCCGCACGGCATCCTTATAGGCGGTATAGGCGGCGTTGGATTTGGGCGCCGTACCCAGATAGATGACAAGCTGCGCGATGGCCAGCTCACCCTCCGGGCTGCCTAGCCGTTCATAGGCTTCCCACGCCGCCGTCGCCTGGGTCAGGGCTGCCGGGTCGGCCATGCCGATATCCTCGACCGCAAAGCGGGTCAGGCGCCGCGCGATGTAGCGCGGGTCCTCGCCCCCGGCCAGCATGCGGGCGTACCAGTACAAGGCCGCATCCGTGTCCGACCCGCGCAGGGATTTATGCAGGGCGGAGATCAGGTTGTAATGCCCCTCCTGCGCCTTGTCATAAAGCGGCATGCGCCGCTGCACCGCCGCAGCCAGGGCGTTGGTGTCCAGAACTTTGTCTGCCGGAAGGGCGAACAGTTCCTCGCACAGGTTCAGGCAATAACGCCCGTCACCATCGGCCAGCGCCTTGACCGACGCCCTTGCATCCGCGTCCAGCGGCAGGGGCCGCCCCTCCTCCGCCTCCGCCCGGGCCAACAGATTTTCCAGGGCGGCATCGTCCAGACGGTTCAGGACGAATACCTGTGCCCGCGACAGCAAGGCGGCGTTCAGTTCGAAACTAGGATTCTCCGTCGTGGCCCCCACCAGCGTGACGGTCCCATCCTCCACATAAGGCAGGAACCCGTCCTGCTGCGACCGGTTGAACCGGTGGATTTCGTCGATGAACAGCAGGGTGCCCTGGCCCGCCTGCCGGCGCGACTTCGCCGCCTCGAACACTTTGCGCAGGTCGGCCACACCGCTGAAAATCGCCGATAGCGGTTCGAAATGCAGGTCCGTGGTCTGGGCCAGCAGGCGGGCCAGCGTGGTCTTGCCGCATCCGGGTGGCCCCCAGAGGATCATGGAAACCAGCCGGCGCGCGCAGATCATGCGGCCAATGGGGCCGTCAGGGCGCAACAGGTGATCCTGCCCCACCATCTGATCCAGGCTTTGTGGCCGCAACCGGTCGGCCAGCGGCCTTGGTGCCTGTGCTTCAAACAAACCCGACACGTGGCAAATCCCTGATCAGCCGATCCCGCTATGGCCCCACTATTTCAGATGGGCGGCGGCAGAAGCAATGTCCATGGGTTTACGATGGCGGCGTCGCCGGTGGTGTGGCCGGGGCCGCCGCTGGCGGCGGGGTGGCGGCTTCCTGGCGCACGGTGCGATAATTGTCAAGGAAGCTGCGGAACAGGTCGATTTCGGTGATGCGCTGGCGGATGGTATTGGCATCGGCCAGACCCGCCGATTCCTCCGGCCTGGTCAGCAGGCGGAAGAAGGTCGCGTCCTTCGACTTTTCCATGGCCGGCCCGAAATCACGGCGGAGAGCGTCCAGCCCGGCATTGTCGCCGGCCAGCGACAGGGCCGTGGCCCGGTTGACGACAAGGCTGGAGACTTGCGGGTCCAGGGTGGCACCGGCGGCGGGCGGCGGGCCGATGACATCGGCCAGGGCCTGGGCAGCCGCCTTCCACTGCTTGTCGCGCATGGCGATGTCGATACGCAGCAGATTGGCATTGTGCGACTGGTCGGCGGCCAGCAGCTGAACCGCCTCCGTGCCCTTGTTGATCTGCGACAGGGCACGGGCGCGCAGCAGCTTGCGTTCCTCCGCCAGCTCCGGCGTGATCTCCGGCACCTCGCTCTTGTCCAGTGCCGCCACCGCCAGTTCCGGCGTGCCATCCAGGAGACGGATGCCGGCCAGCCGCGTGCCGACCTGCGCCTTTTCCAGGCCCTGCAACCGATACTGCACCTGATGGTCCAGCAGTTGGCCGGCACGGTCCAGAAGGTCGATCTCGACCAGCCGTTCGGCCAGCTTGCGGATGATGCGGTCACCATCGGGGCCGGGGGGCGTCAGCTCGCGGTATTGCTCATAAAGCCCCATCGCCTCCAGCGGCGACATCTTCGCAGCCCCGTCCGTGGCGAACAGGTCCGTGAAGGTCCGGGTCATGTCCGCCGCAATCTCCTTGGCCTCCGGCGTGTCCGGGAAGGCGGAGATGGTGTGGCGCATGCTGTCGAAGGCCTGGGGATAGTTGCCGGCAATGGCATGCACCTCCCCTATACGGCGCAGGTTGGACAGTTCCAGCGCATCGCCACGCCAGGCAAAGCGCATCTCCTCCATCTTCTTGGCCGCCTCCTTGGGCGGCATCTTGCCGGCGGCAAGGGCCGTGTCGATATAGTCGCGCTTGGCCCGCATGGAATAAAGCCGGTCACGCCCGCCCTGCGCCTGCTTGAAATAGGACAGGGCCTTGTCATTGTCGCCCAGGGCGCGGAACACGGCACCGCGGAAATACTGTACCGCGGGTGCCTGGTCGCCGCTTTCGCCGCCACGCTTGGCGACACGGTCCATGATCAGGGCCGCCGCTTCCGGCTGTCCGGCGCGCAAGGATGCATCGGCGGCAGAAAGGGCCAGACCGGTGTAGAAAGGTTCCGGATAGCGGTCCAGCAGGTCCTTGGAGGCCTGGAAGGCGGCATGCGCCCCGGCATAATCGCCCTGCCCCGCCAGAGCCGCCGCCCGCCACAGGGCCGCGTCGGGTTCATTGGCCAGCTGCCGGTTCGACAGGTCGGCCATGCCGCCCGCAAAATCACCGGTCAACACCCGGCCAATACCGCGCACGGCCAGGAATTCAGGCCGGCGGTCCACATCGGGCTGCAAGGATTGCACGCGGCTCAGCATGCCCAGCGCCTCATACCCCATGCCATTGGCCAGATAGAAGCGGGCGATATCCAGGCGGCCACGCGTCTTTTCCGCATCCGGCAGGGCCGTCAGACGGTCCCATTTCGCCTGCCGCGTCTTGTTGTAATCGCGCGCCGCCACCTGGCCCCAGCGCTTGAAATCGAATAGCTTATCCTGCTCCACGGGTGGCGGGGGCGGCGGAATGGCAACCTGGACATCTGCTGGCGGCGACAGACGCAGGCCGCCCGGCACCGTCACCTCCACCCCCTCACGCACTGGCTGTACCGCCAGCCGGTCATCCAGGGGGCGCATGACAAGGCCCTGCAGGGTGGGCAGGAACTGCACCTCGGTATAACGCAGCGGCGCGTCCACATGCTGGCCCGGCAGCGGCAGCGGCACCACGGACAGGGTGTCGCCCACCACAGGGTCCTTGAAGGCGATGACCTTTTCCGCCTCTGCCGCCGGCACAACCAGCCGGGGCCCCAGCGCGAAATCCGGGTCCGGTCGGGGTATGATGGAACTGTTGGTGGCCTTGACGCCCGTGGCCGGTGCCAGGGTCACCTGCCAGACGGTGCCGTCACGCCCGACGGATGCCTGCATCAGAGCCGGCATGGACAGGCGGAAGCCGGCCCCGCCCTGAACGGCCACCGGTTCGATGACCGATTGCAGACCGGCAGGCACCGGCGGCGCCGTCTCGGGCGGCACCGTATCATCGAACAGAATATAGAGATAGCCGGCCCGTTCGAAAATCGCTGCCGCCCGCGCCGCCTTGGGATCAAAGGGCAGGGTCACGGGCGCAATGGCAATCTCCCCTGCCGGCGCGTCTGACGTGCTGGCAGCAGGCGTGGCCGCCGGAGGCGGCGCTGCTGCCGTCGATGCGGGGGGCGGTGGCGGCGCAACCGCCGTGGGTGCCGCCGTGGCTGTCACGGCTGGGGCCGGCGTCGGCGCAGGCGCAGCGGCGGCAGGGGCCGGATTGGTCGCCGCAGGCGGTGGTGGCGGGCTGACGGTCAGCGGGGTCGGGGCACCGGATGCGGTGGCGGCGCCATTGGGTGCGGCATTGCCACGTAACTGATAAAGCGGTGCCCCCTCACGCGGTGCGCGGGGATCGGCGGGACGGGGTGTCGCCTGTGCGGTGGCCGTCTGGGCGGGCGTTGCTGGCGCCGGGGTGGGCGCCGCCGCTGCCTGCTGCTGCTGCGCTGCCGGGGGTGGTGGCGGACTGGCGGGGGCGGGGGTGCTGCCGGGCGGCGGCTTGTCCAGCACATCGACGATAATGCGGGCGCCGGCCCGGCTATGCTTGATGCCGGCCCCGGCGGGAATATCGAACCGCACCGTCACTGACCCGTCCGCCGCCGCCTGGGTCAGGCCGTTGATGCGCGAGGGCCGGGCGCGCAGAACACCGGCCAGATCGACCTGTGCCGCGACGGGAAAGCGGATGCTGACCCCTGCCCCGTTCTGTTCAACGGTATAGGGAACCTCGCGCGGCCAGTCGAAGACCAGACGGCTGTAATCGGGATGCACGCCGCTGCGCACCGGCACACGCGGTGCCGTATTGCTGCTGGCGGCGGCAGGGGCCGGTGGCTGCTGTGCACGGACGGGGGCCGGCAGCAACGCGGTGGCGGCCACCGACAGGGCCAGGGTCCCGGCCAGGATGCGGGCCGCCCTCATGGCGTCACCCCATGTTCACGCACCACCAGGTCGACGCGGCGCGCATCGGTCTTCACCTCGCCCCCCGATTGACCATCGCCATGGCCACGCACGGTGATGTCCCGCAAATATCCCGCCTCCCGCAGGGCATGCGCCACCGCCTGCGCACGGGCCAGCGACAATTCCCAATTGCTGGGCCAACGGCGGCCCGTGGGTGAGGCATCGGCATGGCCCACGACATCCACAGCATTGCCGATATTGGCCGCCACGCCACCCATCACGAACAGGGCCTTCTTGCCCCCCTCCGACAGGGTGGCGTCACCGGGAGAGAACAGCAGGTCGGACGGCAGCGACAGGATCAAGGTGCCGTCGATACGGTTGATACGCACATCGGCCAGTTCCGGGTTGCGCGCCATCTGGCTTTCGAACACCCGGCCCAGATAACCAAGGTCAATGGCCTTGCCCCGGTCCAGGCTGGCGGCGGAAAAGGCGGCTTCGGGCCGTTCTTCGCCCACTTGGACGGGTTTCGCCCCCGGCACACCCGCCGCCAGCGCCTTGTAACGGGCAGGATCGGGATCGGACATGGCATAGAGCATGACGAAAAAGGTCAGCAGCAGGCAGATCAGGTCGGTGAAGGTGACCAGCCAGGCTTTGCCCGCCGGCGTATCCGGCTTTGCGAAGCTGAAGGGGGAGAAATGGGCCTGCGGGCGCATCAGGCACCCTCCTCATGCACGCGGAACAGCAGGCGCAGTTGCCCCGCCTCCGCCCCCTTTTCCAGCCCGACCGACAGCCAGGCCGGATTGGCACCCAGCGCCGATACGGCACGGGCCAGGGCACCGGCACGCGCCACCAGCGGCGCCGTATCCTCCACACCCTTCGTGGCGAACAGAAACTCCGCCCGTACCGAGACGCCGCGCGGCCGGTTCTCCAGCGCGCGGGCGATGCGGTCCATCATTCCCTGCTGGCTGGGCCGGATCGCCAGACCATCGCCCGCAAACAGGTTGGAGGCCGGCATGGTGACGTGCAGGGTACCCGTCTCGGTTCCCGCCTCCACCTTGGCCAGCGGCAGTTCGGCGCGGATCAGATCGCCCAGATCCTGGACGGCACGCGCCGCCTCGCGCCGGGCCTGCTGCCGGTCGCCGGGGGAGCCTGTCAGCAGCGCCTGGGTGGAAAAGGCGTCATCCACGCTACGGATGACGGCGCCCACCTTCTCGTCATGAAAATGAGAGATGCTGTTCAACAGGATGAAAAAGGCCAGCAGCAGGATGAAGACGCCGAGATAAAGAAGCGTCGCCCCTTCCCCGCCCTCGCCACGGTCACCGGACGCGCCGAACCGCAGGGGAACCGCCATATCAGGTTCGGTGCTGCCGGATGTGTGCGTCTCGGGCATTCAACCTCAATCAAACAGGCTGTCGATGAAGGCCTGGTCGATGCCGGCGCCCGGCATCGACGGACCGTTCAGCAGCTTGGCATCAGACGGCGCCTCGGGGGCGGCTTTCTCCATGGTGGGATGGCGGCGCTGCACTTCCTCACCCAGGGCGACCAGCAGGACTTCCACCTTCTGTTCGATATGTTTCAGGGCGCGGACCACCTTGGTGATGCGCTGGCCGGTAATGTCCTGGAAGTTGCAGGCCTCATAGATGCCGGTGGTGATGTCCATAAGCTTGTTGGACACTTCCGCCGGCACGTCACCGGCCAGGGCCATCATCTGGTCACAGGCATCCATGATGCGGTTCGTGGCATCTTCCGTGGCGCCGACAACGGCGTCCAACTCGTCGGTAGCCAGCGGAATATGCTCTGAATGGATGTCCGCCGGCTGAATGCTGGCGATTTCCTTCTTGGCGTTATTGATGAACCGGGCCAGCCCCTCCAGTTCTGCATAGAGATGCAGGTCATGCTGGCCCATGTCGCCGCCCATGGAGGACAGGACGGATGCGACGATGGTCGCCACTTCTTCGCGCGACAGCGGCTGCCGCGCCTCAGCGCGGGCATTATCCAGCCGTTCCTGGAGCACGGGATCGGCGGCGGTGGCGGTGCGGAACATCAGGACACCTTCAAAGCGCGAGTACTTCGGGGCCGGCAAGGGCCGGGGTCAGACGGGGGATGGGCTCCCCTGGGGGCCTTCATACAATCATTCGGGCACTGTTGGCAGCCTCTTCCGTGCAGCCAGAAGGATGGTGACCTCTTGCGCCCGTTTCTCGTCCATGGCGGCGAATACAGGGGCAACCTTGGCTTCCTTCATGCGGCTGATCACGTTCAACAGCACGTCGTTTTCCAGATTGTTGAAAATCTTGGCGGCGTCGGCGGGCTTCATCGTCTCGTAAATCTTCACAAGACTGTCCAGCTGCGCCTGCTGTTCGGCGTTGGCCTGGGTCAGAAGACCCTGGATTTCCTTCTTCAGGTTCTGAAGCTCGGTGATTTTCTGGTCGAATCGCGTCTCGGCGGCGGTCAGCATCGCCTCGCGCTGATCCAGTTCCCGTCCACGGCTATCCAGTTGCTCCCGCCGTTCCTGCAGCCGTTGCAGGATTTCAACCTCGGTGGGGGTGAAGCCCTGGCCGGGCGCGCCGGACGGGGCCGGGCTGTTGGGATCGGCGGCGGGCGCTGTGGCGGGGGTCTTCTGGGCATGATCACCCGCCGCTGCCGGCTGCGCATGTTCCCCCCCGGCGGCGGGCGGGGTCTGGGCCTGCTGCTGCTCCGCCTCCGCCACTTGAACCGGTGCTGCCGGCCCCCCTGCGGGGGCGACAGCGGGCTTGGCGGGTGCCACAGCGACGGCATTGGCCTGCTTGGTTTCCGGCAAACCCTGTGGTGCTGCCTCTTCTGCAATCGAAGTGGGGATCAGCGACAGGCCCTTGCCCGTCGTTACCGTCAGCCAGATATCCCCAACCTTGAAGCCCAGAACCAGCGTCGCAACAAAGATCGTGGCCGGCAGCAGACCGGGCCGCATCAGGGCGCGGCGCGCCTTGGGCGGCTTGGGTGCCGGCTTGCCCCGTGCGGCGGGGCGCGCGCCGGGTTTCGCAGCGGGCTTGGCACCGGCCTTCACGGCTTGTTTGGCCGCCGGTTTGGCGGGGCCGGGGGCGGCCCCGGCGGCTGGCGTGGGAGCGTCGGTCATTGCCGCAGATTCTCCAGCGCCTGCAACAATTCCTTCTCCGCCCGCGACCGGGGCTCAGCGCCACCGGGGGTCGGGGCCGCAGCCTGCTGCTGGGGCGGCGGTGCTGCTGCGGGTGCGGGGCGCGGCGATGGGGCGGCAGCCGGGCGCGGGGCGGCGGGTGATGCGGTCAGGGGGGCACCCCCGCCCTGGCCCGGCATCACGGCGGCACGCGCCTTGCCCGACGCGGCTTCCAGCCGGTTGGCCAACCCATCGGCGGCCTGCACGATCAACTCCATCTCCTCTTTCAGGGTCTGGGCGCGGTTGATCAGGTTGGAAAGGGTTTCGCCAGACTCATGCGCTGCCCTGCGCATGCCCTTCACGGAACTGTCGGCCTGGGCCGTGGCCTCGGCGAAGCCCTTGACCAGTTCCTCCAGCTCCGCGCGGCTTTCCTTGACCGCCGACAGCTGCTTGTTCAGGCGCAGGGCGTAAATGATGGTGGCCACCAGCAGGCCGACAATGGCCACGTCCAGCAACAGGGACAGGATGGAGGCGATCATGGCTGCGACTCCGGCTTGGGGGCTTCCTTGTCGATACGCACCGCGATATTGCCGCCCTTGCGGCCCATGCGGCCCAGGAACATCGGCACGTCGCCGCACCGAAGCTCAATCGTTTCATCCGGCGCGACATTCAGCAGAACACGGCTGCCCACGCGCCAGGAAAGGACCTCGTTCAGCGGCAGGACAATCTCGTCCAACACCGCCGACAGATGCACATCCGTCTGCCACAGCTCCGACGCCAGGTGGGTTTCCCAGATACTGTCGCGACCGAACTTTTCACCCATGAACATCTGCAACAGCAGTTCGCGCACAGGTTCCAGGGTGGCGTAGGGGATCAGCAGTTCCAGGCGCCCGCCACGGTCTTCCATGTCGATGCGCAGCTTGACCAGCACGGCGGCATTGGCCTGGCGCGCTATGGTGGCAAAACGCGGATTTGTTTCCAGACGGTCGAAGCGGAAGGTCACGGGCGACAGCGGATCGAACGCCGCCGACAGGTCCGACAGGACCACATGCACCATACGTTCCACGAGGTTGCGTTCGATGGTCGTATAGGGGCGGCCTTCGATACGCATGGCCGCCGTACCACGGCGGCCACCCAGCAGCACGTCCACGATGGAGTAGATCAGCGCCGAATCGATGACCATCAGGCCGTAATTGTCCCATTCCTCCGCCTTGAACACGGCCAGCATGGCGGGCAGCGGGATGGAGTTCAGGTAATCACCGAACCGGACCGAGCTGATCTGATCCAGCGAGACTTCGACGTTGTCGGAGGTGAAGTTACGCAACGATGTCGACATCATGCGGACGAGGCGGTCAAACACCACCTCCAGCATCGGCAGACGTTCGTAATTAACCAGCGCCGAGTTCACCAGCGCCATAACGCCGGTATTGTCGCCGTCGCCGGCCCCGTCCTTGTCGAAGCCCAGCAGGCTGTCGATTTCGTCCTGGTTCAGAACGCGCGTGGCACCGCCGCCACCGCCGCCGCCCATGTCGCCAAAGGCGTCGCCAGCCCCTTCATCCGCCATGGCGGCCCATTCGGCCGCCATGCGTTCTTCTTCACTAAGCTCCTCGGGCCCGGCCATCACGCATCCTCTCGCATCATTGCTGGACCAGGAATTCCTTGATCAACACGTCCTTCACCTTCACCGGTGCCGCCGCGGCATTCACCCGCATCAGCAATTCCTCCCGCAGGCGATACATGCCCGCCGACCCGCGCAGGTCATCGACCTTCAATTCGCGCAGGTAAACCTGGAACGCGTCCGTGATGCGGGGCATGGCCTGATCGATGGCCGGCACCTCCTGCGGGTGCCCGATCTCCAGCGTGATGCCCAGCTTCAAAAGCGTCGCCCGCCGCTCACCCGTATTCAGGTTGACCAGCATGTCGGGCATGTCCTTGAAAATCGGCGGCCCCTTATATTCGGGCAGTTCGGGCTCCTTATGCTCTTCCTCCACATGCTCCTCGCCCTCGGCCGGAGGCTTCTTGCCCAAAAGCCCGTCAAGAGCGCCCATGAAGTATGCGCCCGCCGCACCCGCCACGATCAGAAGGATGGGCAGAACAATGAACAGCACGATTTTCTTGCCGCTCAGTTTCTTGCGCGGCAAATCGGCTTCGGTCGAACCGCCGCCATCGGTCTCCATCGACGTCATACTGTACCACCCCTGACCCCGGCCAGCATCCGGCCCCAAGCCCCCCGGGCACACCCAAGGGATTCCGGCATCGCTGTCGAACCGGAATGATACCAAGCCGATTCAACGCTTTCCACGCATTTACGGTGGTTCAGGAAGAAATTGCGTATAATTCGATGCATCGCCGCCGCTCTGGCCCTCGCGCCCCGCATCCATTGCCGGACATGCCTTGTCCTTTTCCGTCCGTTCCTGGTCCGGCGCGTGCCTTTCGGCTACACTGACAGCCACGTATTGTGCCGGTCATCGCAACCCGGAACCGGAGCATGAAATGTCCGCCCGTGATACTGCCCTGCTGGTCATCGATGTACAGGAAAGCTTCCGTCA
The DNA here is from genome assembly GCF_052437035.1 of Niveispirillum sp. Lineage (NCBI taxonomy): Bacteria > Pseudomonadati > Pseudomonadota > Alphaproteobacteria > Rhodospirillales > Azospirillaceae > Niveispirillum > Niveispirillum sp. The sequence continues at coordinate 667,077 of NZ_JBQVOH010000002.1, read as the reverse complement.
GCGCCCCTACTGGCAGGAAGCGGAGGCAGCCCCCTTCTTTGACCGTGTGCAGTCCCTGATCGATGGTGCCAGGGCCGCCGGCATCCCCATCGCCCAGATTTTCCACGTCGATCCCGATGGCCCGTTTTCCAAGGCGTCCGGCCATGTGAAGTTGCTGGCGCCGGTGCGGATCACCCCCGACGCGGTGTTCGAAAAGCCGCGCCACAGCGCCCTGGTGGGCAGCGGGCTGGATGTCTGGCTGGTGGCAAAGGGCGTGCGCCGGGTCATCATCTGCGGCATCCGTACCGAACAATGCTGTGAGACGACGACGCGCCACGCATCCGACCTGGGGTACGAGGTCGATTACGTGACGGAGGCCACCCTGACCTTCGCCATGACCGACACCAAGGGCCGCACATGGTCCGCCGATGACATCCGGGCACGCACCGAACTGGTGCTGGCGGGTCGTTTCGCGACCATCACCAGCGTGGAACAGGCGCTGGCCCGCGCTTTGGATGATACCGGGAAACGGGAGGCGGCCTGACCATGAACGAGGGGGCGAACCAGAACCGGCAGATCATTCCCGTTCATGTCGTGCTGCCGCCGCGCGCCATGCTGCTGGACGTGGCCGGCCCGACAGAGGTACTGCGCCGCGCCGGGGTGGAGCAGGACCGGCTGCGGTTCGAGTTGAACTTCGTCGGTCCCGACCCGGAAATGTCCAGTTCGGTTGGCCTCGTCCTCTCCCACATCGCGCCCCTGCCCGACCGGTTGCCCGACGACGCCATCATCATGCTATCGGGCAATATCGATCCGCTGCCGGGACAGGATGTACGGGCCGATAATGTGCAGGAACAGGTGATCGTCGATTGGTTGCGCCGTATGGTGCGGCCCGGCCATCTGATCCTGTGCATCTGTTCAGGTGCCGTGCTTGCCGCCCGCGCCGGTCTGATGGAGGGCCGGGCCTGCACCACACATCATAGTTCGTATGAGGAGCTGCGGCAGGCGGCACCCAGTTGCCGCGTCATGGAAAACCGGCTGTTCGTGGAGGATGGCAATTGCTGGAGCAGTGCCGGCATCACCGCAGGCATTGATCTGGCCCTGCATTTCATCGGGCAGCGCTGCGGCCCCGGCGTGGCGGCGGCGGTCGCCCGTTATCTGGTCGTCTATATGCGCCGCGCCGGGGCCGATCCGCAGCTTTCACCCTGGCTGGAGGGGCGCAACCATCTACATCCCGCCATCCACCGGGTTCAGGATGCCATTTCCGCCGATCCGGCGCGGGAATGGTCGCTGGCCACCCTGGCCGACATCGCCCATGCCAGCCCCCGACACCTGTCCCGCCTGTTCCGCGAACATGCCGGCATGACGGTGCCGGATTATGTGAACCGGCTGCGTGTCGGCCTGGCCCGCCGCATGATCGAGAATTCGCGCCTGGATATGGAGGCGGTGGCCGAACGGGCAGGCTTTGGCTCCACCCGACAGCTGCGCCGCGCCTGGGGCCGCCTGCATGACGCCCCACCCAGCGCGGCACGGCGGATAGGGTAAGGGGTTGCCATCGGGCACCCGCCCGCTTCACCATGGTGGCAACCCGCAACAGGACGCCACCATCATGACGCATCTGGGAAATTCCGCCGGCAGCCGTGACATCGCCTATCACCTGCACCCCTATACCAACCTGAAGGCCCATGAAACGACGGGGCCGCTGGTGATCGCGTCGGGCAAGGGCGTGACCGTTACGGATGAGGCGGGCAAGGAATATATCGAGGGCGTGGCCGGCCTCTGGTGCACCAGCCTGGGCTTTGACGAACCGCGCCTTGTCGACGCCGCCATCCGCCAGATGCGCACCCTGCCCTTCTACCATGCCTTCGCTCATAAATCGCATGAACCGGCGATTGATCTTGCCGAACGGCTGATTGCCCTGGCTCCTGTGCCGATGAGCAAGGTGTTCTTCGCCTGCTCCGGGTCAGAGGCCAATGACACGGCGGTAAAGCTGGTCTGGTACTATAACAACGCCCTGGGCCGGCCCCAGAAAAAGAAGATCATCGCGCGACAGAAGGCCTATCACGGCGTCACCGTTGCGGCGGCCAGCCTGACGGGCCTGCCGAACTGCCACCGCGATTTCGACCTGCCGATCCAGGGCATCCTGCATACCGACTGCCCGCATTACTACCGTTTCGGGCAGGAGGGGGAGAGCGAGACGGATTTCGCCACCCGGCTGGCCGACAATCTGGAGGCGCTGATCCTGCGCGAAGGACCCGACACGGTGGCCGCCTTCTTCGCCGAACCCGTCATGGGGGCCGGCGGCGTCATCCTGCCGCCCGCCACATATTTTGAGAAAATCCAGGCCGTCCTCAAAAAGTATGACGTGCTGCTGGTCGCGGATGAGGTGATCTGTGGTTATGGCCGCACCGGCAACATGTGGGGCAGCCAGACCTATGGCATGAAGCCGGATATCCTGACCTCGGCCAAGGCGCTGACCTCGGCCTATCTGCCCCTGTCCGCCGTGCTGGTGTCGGACGCCATCTACCAGGCCTGCGTGGCCGAAAGCGCCAAGATCGGGACCTTCGGCCATGGCTACACCTATTCCGGCCACCCGGTCAGCTGTGCCGTGGCCCTGGAAACCCTCAAGATTTATGAAGAGCGGGACATAATCGGCCATGTCCGCGCCATGGCGCCGCGGCTGCAACAGGGGCTGCGCGCCTTCCGCGACCACCCGCTGGTGGGGGAGGTGCGGGGCATCGGCCTGATCGGCGGCGTGGAACTGGTGGCCGACAAGGCCACGAAGCGACCCTTCGATCCAGCCCTGGCCGTGGGTGCCAAACTCGTCTCTTTCAGCCACCAACACGGGGCCATCCTGCGCCCCATCGGCGACAGCATCGGCTTTTCTCCGCCCCTGATCATCAATCAGGAAGAGATCGAAACGCTGCTGTTCAGGTTTGAAAAGTCGCTGGCGGATACGGCGGACTGGCTGGTGCGGGAGGGGGTGAGGCTGGGATAAGGGCGGCGGCATGATCATCGCCGGACGTCCGGCATTGCCCGTCATTGCTGACTTTCTGCCCAGCTCGTGTTACATTTTCGTCCATTAGCGCACCTCTATATCCACCCGAATTCGCCGCTTTCGGCTTTCGAAGAGGGATCGCCGCGAACTCTGAAACATAGGCGTATTTTGTGTTTCACAGCGTTGCGCAGGACGGCGCGCCGGTGGATGTGAGAGAGGCACGACTTCTGAAACATCGGCCCGTTCCGTGTTTCACAGCGTTACGCAGGGCAGCATGCCTGTCGGATCGACTTAGCTCGCCCTGCGCCTGCGGCAAGCCGTCATATCCAGTTTACCACGTCGCGCATCAGCACCCGAGCCATGCGCAGAAAGCCTCTTGGACAGAATGATGAATTGACCGAAATCAAAGCGGAGATGTCCAATCGCGACCATGCTGCGGGCCTGTCGCCCGTCCGCATTGTCGGGAGCCGGCGCGACAAGCCGTCGCGCGGGGTTTTGCTGGCGATACCTTTGCAGTAATAAACAAGGGTAGACAAAAGGCACGGTCGGCGTGACATTCCTTTAAGTGGTGCAGACGGGACAGCGGCCCATGGATTACGAGAATTTTTTCAAGAGCCAGATTGACGGTCTGAAGCGTGAAGGCCGTTACCGCGTGTTTGCCGATCTGGAACGCCGCGTGGGCGAATTCCCGACCGCCACGTTCCATGGGGAAGATGCGCCGCCCAAGGATGTCACCGTCTGGTGCTCCAACGATTATCTGGGAATGGGGCAGCATCCCGTCGTCATCGGCTCCATGGTCGACAGCCTGCACAAGTGCGGGGCCGGCGCCGGCGGGACCCGCAACATCTCCGGCACCAATCACTATCATGTGATGCTGGAGAAGGAGCTGGCCGACCTGCACGGTAAGGAAGCGTCCTTGCTCTTCACCTCAGGCTATATCAGCAACGAGGCCACGCTTTCGACCCTGCCGCGCATCCTGCCCAACTGCGTCGTCTTCTCCGACGCGCTGAACCACAATTCGATGATTGAGGGCATCCGTCACTCCGGCGCTGAAAAGCATATTTTCCGCCATAATGACGTGGCCCACCTGGACGCCCTGCTGTCCCGCTATCCGAAGAACCAGCCCAAGCTGGTGGCGTTTGAAAGCGTCTATTCCATGGATGGCGACATCGCCCCGATCAAGGAACTGTGCGACGTCGCCGACAAGCATGGCGCCATGACCTATCTGGACGAAGTGCATGCCGTCGGTATGTACGGCGTGCGCGGTGCCGGCGTGGCGGAACGCGAAGGCGTGATGGACCGCCTGACCGTGATCGAAGGCACGCTGGGCAAGGCCTTCGGTGTCATGGGTGGCTATATCACCGGCTCCACGGCCCTGGTCGATTGCGTGCGCAGCTTCGCGCCGTCCTTCATCTTCACCACCTCGCTGGCCCCGGTGCTGGCCGCCGGTGCCCTGGCGTCGGTCATGTTCCTGAAGGAACATAACGAAATCCGCATCCGCCATCAGGAGCGTGCGGCGACGCTGAAGCGCCGGCTGGCCCAGGCCAGCCTGCCCGTCATGCCGTCAGTCAGCCATATCGTGCCGCTGTTGGTGGGCGACGCGCATCTGTGCAAGCAGGCCAGCGACGACCTGCTGCGCTATCACGACATCTATGTACAGCCGATCAACTACCCGACCGTGCCGCGCGGTACCGAACGGCTGCGTCTGACCCCCACCCCCTTCCATGATGACCGCAAGATGGACCATCTGGTCGATGCCCTGCTGTCGGTCTGGAAGAACCTGGAACTGAAGCGCGCGGCCTGATCCGGTCGTTTGGCACCGTCGTTTCATGAAGGCCCGGATGCAGCCCGCATCCGGGCCTTCGGCTTTTCCGGCATGGCGGCTGTAACCCATCGGTTACCCCGCCGCACTTGATGCGGACAGGCCCGACAGGGTACAGGGATATGTCTTGCGGATAGAAGGAATAACAGGATGGCCGAAGTCGATATGGATGAGTTGCTTGAGCAGCTCAAGTCAGAGTTCAGCGACTATATCAGCGACCGGTTGTCCTCCATCTACGCCACGCTGGATCAGGCGAAAACAGGCGAGGTCAAGGGCGGTGACGCGCTGCGCGAACTGCGCCGCGAAATCCACTCGCTGAAGGGCTCCGGCTCCACCTTCGGCTATCCCATCGTCTCCCTGATCGCACAGCGTCTGGAGACCTATTGCTCCGATCTGAAGGATCTGGACGAGAAGCAGATTGCCGCCATCCAGACCTTCGCCGACCGCATCGCGGAGATGGCGGAGCTGGAAGAACAGCCGGACATCGCGGCGACCAATCAGATCATCCGCCGCCTGCCCACCCGATTTGAATTCGACATCACCGATGTCGAGGTGCGCGACGTCGAAATCATGCTGGTCACACCCAATAAGCTGGTGGCACGCAAGGCAGCGGGCGAGCTGGCGGCCTGTGGCTTCCGCGTGAACATCGTGTCTGACCCGATTGAGGCCATTTCCATCGCGGTACGCATGCCGCCCGATATGATCATCGCATCTGCCGTCATGGACGGTCTGGGCGGCATCGACCTGATCCGCGGTCTGCGCGCCATGTCGGTGACAAGCCATGTGCCCGCCGCCCTGATGACCAGCATGGGTGCCGATCAGTTGAAGGGCGTGCCCGCCGATGCCGGCGTCATCCGACTGGGCGCGACATTTGGTGACGACATTGCTGCGACGATTACCCGTTTCAATCTGGGATGAAGAACCCCATATCCCGCGTTGGTATGATGAAGGGGACATTGCGATGCAATGCCTCTTCATATTCCGGTAACCCGCGCGGGGTATAGAGGGCCGGCGGACAGGCTGTTCCGTCGGCATAAAGGTTGATCCGTGGATACACAATTGCCGCCCGAACCCGATGGTCTGGAACAGGTCAGCCGCTTTCAGAACGCAGGTCCCGACAAGCCGGAACCGAAGCGCACGACGGATGTGCTTCTTGAAACAATTGAAAAGGTTGAGGGCGAGCGGGTCAGCATCGGTCAGTTGATCGACGGCCTGGGGGAACGCGCCTATGGCATCCTGATGCTGTTGTTCGCCCTGCCCACCATCCTGCCGGCCCCGCCCGGCATGTCGGCTGTGACCGGCATGCCCATCGTCGTCTTCTCCATGCAATTGATGATCGGGCACCCGCATCCCTGGCTGCCGGCCTTCCTGCGCCGCCGCAGCATTCTGCGCACCGACCTGATGGCCGTCCTGACCAAGGCCGAACCCTGGCTGCGCCGGGTGGAGCGGGTGACGCGACCGCGCCTGACCCATCTGGTCGACGGACAGATGGAGCGGCTGGCCGGTGTCGTGGTCTTCTTCCTGTCCATCGTGCTGATCCTACCCATCTTCATGGGCAATATCTTTCCCTCCATCGCCATCGCCCTGATCGCGTTGGCGCTGATGGAGCGGGACGGTGTGGCGCTGATTGCCGGCTACATTTCCGCCGTGGCCAGCACGGTCATCGCCTTCGGCTTCATCGTATTGACATTCAAGATCATGCTGTACGCCATCCATCAGTTCCTGGGGCTGTAGGCCGCAGGGGTTACTGTTGCCGCCAGGGGCCGGGCGGGCGTAGCATCGGCGCGTCCTTATCCGAACAGGTCAGACGATGCAGAACTTCCCCCGCACCCGCCCGCGCCGCAACCGTGTCGATGGCTGGACCCGCCGGCTGGTGGCGGAAAACCATCTGACGGTCAATGACCTGATCTGGCCGATCTTCGCGGTTGAGGGGGAGAACCAGCGCCAGCCCATCGCCAGCATGCCGGGGGTGGAGCGTCTGTCGCTGGATCTGTTGGTCCCCGCCGTCGCGGCGGCGCGCGATCTGGGCATCCCCTGCGTCGCCCTGTTCCCCGTCCTGCCCTTTGACAAGAAGGACCCGGAGGGGCGCCTGTCTGGCAATCCCGACAATCTGATGTGTCGCGCCATCCGCGCCATCAAGCGGGAGGTGCCGGATATCGGCATCCTGGGCGATGTCGCGCTCGACCCTTATACCAGCCACGGCCATGACGGCATCGTGAAGGATGGCTATGTCCTGAATGAGGAGACGGTGCAGGCGCTGGTCTGCCAGGCGCTGGTCCAGGCCGATGCCGGCTGCGATATCGTGGCCCCGTCGGACATGATGGATGGCCGCATCGGCGCCATCCGCGACGCGCTGGAGGAACGGGGCCATACGCTGACCCGCATCTGTTCCTACGCCGCCAAATACGCGTCTGCCTTCTACGGTCCCTTCCGCGATGCCGTGCAGACGGGTGGCCTGCTGAAGGGTGACAAGAAGACCTATCAGATGGACCCGGCCAACAGCGACGAGGCCCTGCGCGAGGTCGGCATGGACATTGCCGAAGGTGCGGACATGGTGATGGTGAAGCCGGGCCTGCCCTATCTGGACATCATCCGCCGCGTGAAGGATCAGTTCAGCGTGCCCACCTTCGCCTATCATGTCAGCGGGGAGTACGCGATGCTGAAGGCGGCGGCGGCCAATGGCTGGCTGAACTATGACGCGGCCTTGCTGGAAACCCTGCTGGGCTTCAAGCGCGCGGGCACCGATGCCATCCTGACCTATGGCGCTATCGATGCCGCCCGGCTGCTGCGGGAGCGGGGTTGAGCCTTATCCCGGCGGGCGCCAGGGCGGCACCGCCGCCGCTTCCTCCTGATCCAGGCGACCTGCACAGGTGATCTTGGGCGGGCCGTTGCCGAAGGCGTCGGCCTCGGGCACACGCAGGGTCACCTCCAGCAGGACCATGTTGGTCAGCATCTCTGCGAACGGTTCCGGCCTGCCCCCGCCGGGGCCGCGCGTGTCGGACCCGAAGATGCGCTGCAGGTACCAGCCCGCCGCCGACATGCCGCCCGGCGCCCCGGCCAGCAGGTGATCGCGCAGCAGCGTATAAAGCTCCCGACAACGCGGCAGGCTGCGTTCCCGCACCGTCATGGGCAATGAGAGATAGGCCAGGACACGGCGGTCGAAGGGGCGATAGAGGGTACCGACCTTCACCGGCCCATCCCGTCCATCCTTCAGGCCAAGCGCCGTCACCGCCTGCCGCACCTCCCGGTCCAGCCGCAGCATGCCCCAGTCCAGCAGCGTGACGGGCGTGGTGGAGAGCCAGCCGGTCAGTGCCGGGTCCACCGGCTTCTCCTGGGCGTTCGCCAAGGGAGCAGCCGACAGCAGGCAGCACAGCAGCAAGGCCCGCGATACTTGCATCCGATCCCCCTCTCCGCGTTGGGCGGACAGGGTAGCGGCGGCGCATGACAAACGCGTTACAGCCTGTCCAGAAACAGGCCCAGGCACAGGTCCGACCAGACGCCGCCCACCCCGTGGAAGCCGACATGGCCGCCCGTCCGGCTGATCGCCGGGGACAGCCAGGGATTGGCGCTCCACGGGAAATCCTGATAGGCGGCGGACGGTATCCAGGGATCGTCCAGGGCATGGACAACCAGGGTCGGGACCCTGATCCGGGGCAGAAAGGACAGGGCCGAATTGACCCGGTAATATTCCGGCGCGTCGGCCCAGCCATTCCAGGGCGCCACGACCTTGTCGTCGAAATCCCACAGGTCATGAGCGGCAAGTGCCGCGTCGGCCCAGCGGTTACCGACCAGAGCCCGGTTGGCCTGCATATCCGCCTTCATCTGACCCAGCAGGCGGCGATGGTAAAGCCGGTTGGGGGGCGAGCCGAACAGCCGGCTGCTGGCCGCAAGATCAATAGGCGCGGAGATGGCGGCACCGGCGATCACGGGCACGGGGAAATCCCCCTCGCCCAGGAACTTCAAGGTGCAGTTCCCGCCCAGCGACCAGCCCACCACGATGACGCCATTGGCCGCCAGATCGGCTGGCAGGGCCGCCAGCACGGCCCGGACATCGCCCGTGCGCCCGGCATGATAGCGACGCGAACAGGTCGCCGCCGACGGCCCCGCCCCGCGCAGGTTCAGGCGCAGGACGGGATGGCCCCGGTCCAGCAGCAGGCGGGTGGTGGCGCGGACGTAAAAGCTGTCTTCACTGCCCGTCAGGCCGTGCATCAGCAAGGCCAGAGGCTTCGCGGCATCAGCCGGCAGGTTGAGGCGGCCCCGCAGCACGTCACCACTGCCATCGGGCATGGCAAACCGCATCTCCTGCCCCGGCGGCAGGGGATAGGCGGGCTTCACGATGGTATTGCGGATGGTCTGCAGGTGCCGGCCCCACCAGGGAAAGCGGGGCCGGAAGGGGGGCGGCGTGAACGACGGCGCACCGTCAGCCATGGGCCAGGAAATCCCGCACCGCCGCCACCTGATCCGCCGCCATCAGGGCCGGGGCATGACCGGCATCGGGCACGGTATAGAGGCTGGCGCGGGGGCCTTCCTTCGTCATCCGATCCGCCGTATCGGCCAGCAGCAAGTCCGACTGCGCGCCACGCACGACCAGCACCGCCTGGCGGATCAGGGACCAGAGCGGCCACATATCCAGATCATCGATGGCGCTGGTCTTGAAGATACGGGAGATGCCGGGATCAAAGGCCAGACGATAACCACCATCGCGCGCATCAGCACTGGTTTCCGCCATATGCCGCCATTGGGCATCAGTCAGGGCGCCGAAACCGGCATAGCGACGCCGCAGATAGGCCTCAACAGCGTCCAGATCGGCGAAGAATGGGTCCAGCCCGACATAATCGCCGATCCGCTCCAGCGCCGCCTTCGGGATAAAGGGACCGACATCATTGATGACCAGTCGGCGGATGGGGCTGTTCGGCTGTGCCGCCACCATCATGCCGATCAGGCCACCCATGGAGGTGCCGACCCAATCCACCTGCGGCACATCCAGGCGAGCCAGCAATACCGCCATGTCGGCCAGATATTGCGCATAGCTGTAATTGTCGGGATTGGCCAGCCGGCCCGACCGGCCACGGCCCACGACGTCCGGACAGATCACTCGCGCCTTCAGGCTCTCGGCCAGATCGGCGGCCAGGACATCGAAATCCCGACCATTGCGCGTCAGCCCATGCACACAGACGATGGCGCGGTCACCCGTACCCCATTCCCGGTAGGCGATACGGTGGAACCCGGTCGCCGACAGGCCCTGGCAGGATTTCTCGACAAAGCTGGACATGGGAAACGCACTCCGGCGGGCTGACGGGTCTGTATGTTACTGAAACATGAATCAGGTTTCAACCCCGACCATCATTCAGCGTGGCGTAGCCACCCCGGTAATAGAGCAGCGGCGCGCCGGGCTGGCTTGCAAAGCCCAGTACGCGGCCGACCAGGATCGTGTGGTCCCCGCCTTCATGGATGGCATGACGGGTACAGTCCAGCACGGCCAACGCGCCCTGGATCAGGGGCGCGCCCCCCTGCCCGATCACTGCGGCCACACCATCCCAGCGCGCGGCATGCGGGGCGCGGGCGAAGGTGTTGGACAAGCCCTGCTGTTCGGCGGACAGGATGGACAGGGCGAAGCCCGGCGCCTCCAGAAAGGCCGACAGGCTTTCCGACCGGTTATCCAGGCAGAACAGAACCAGGGGCGGATCAAGCGACACCGAGGTGAAGGAATTCACCGTCAGGCCCACGGGCCTGCCATCGGCCCCGGTCGCCGACGCAATACAGACACCGGTGGCGAAGCAGCCCAGGGTGTCACGAAAGGCACGATGGTCGAAACTCATACCGGGCAAGCTCCTGTCCTTACATAAATAGGGGTTAACCCGAGGTAGGGCATGCGCGCAAGGCCGCAAGGGCCGTGACCCACGCCAAACAGCTTGCTACACTGCACCATCGATCAGCGTACCGGGATGGCATCGTGGCAGGCGGCGAAGAAAAGGCCCCCATTGTTATCAAGAAGATCAACAAGGGCGGCGAAGGGCATCATGGCGGTGCCTGGAAGGTGGCCTATGCCGACTTCGTGACCGCGATGATGGCCTTCTTCCTGCTGCTGTGGCTTCTGAACGTGACCACAGCCGAACAGAAGATGGGCATCGCCGATTATTTCAGCCCAGCCAGCGCGTCGAAACAGACAAGCGGGTCCGGCGGCATTCTGGGCGGCCAGACCATCCGCGTGGATGGCGCCATGGTCAATGCCAGCAGCCCGCCCGGCGTCACCGTCCCCACCCCCACCATGCCCGCCGCCGCCAATTCGGATGAGCAGACGGACGACATGCAGGAAAGCTCCAGCGGGCGTCCGACGGAGAAGGACTCCACCGGCAAGGGGGCCGGCGACAAGGAAGGTGGCTGGACCCGTGGCGATGTCGTGAACGGTCTGGCCGTCCTGGAACGCGCCGGGGAGAAGGATGCCGCCGACAAGAACAAGGACGGTCAGGTAGACGAGCAGGAACTGAAAGAAGCCCTGGCCAAGCATGAGGACGCACAGTTCGCCAAGGCCGAAGCAGAGCTGCGCCAAGCCATCCAGCAGATCCCCGAACTGCGCAACCTGGCCCAGAACCTGATCATCGACAAGACGCCGGAAGGCCTGCGTATCCAGTTGGTCGATCAGGAAGGCTATTCCATGTTCCCGTCGGGCAGCGCCAAGATGCAGCCACAGACGGCCCAGCTTATGTCTCAGGTGGCGCAGGCGGTTTCCAGCCTGCCCAACAAATTGTCCATCAGCGGCCATACCGACAGTATCCCGTTCGGGGCCGGCGCCTCCTACACCAACTGGGAACTTTCCTCCGACCGGGCCAATGCCACTCGCCGCGCGCTGGAAGCCATGGGCATCAGCGACACCAGAATCGAGACCGTGGTGGGACGCGGGGACCGCGATCACCTTTTCAAGGATGATCCCAACTCTCCCCGTAACCGCCGCATCTCCATCGTGCTGCTGCGCGACAGCCTGATGGCGGGCAACCGCCCTGCCAACGCGCCGACGCCGGCCCCCGACGGCGCCGGCAGCACCAACCCGCCCGCCGCCGCCGCCCCACGTGCAGCGGTACAGCCGGCACCGGCAGTCGTGGGGACGTCGCGGTAAGCAGTCCTGTTTTGCGACATCCTACGCAACCGAGTGAAACACGAACGTGATCCGTGTTTCATAGTTCAAAGATGACACTTCCGAACGACAATCCGGTCAGCCTGACCTATGGCTGCTTCGCACGCAACCAAGTGAAACACAAAAACGATGTTGGTTTCACAGTCCGTGGCTCACCCGCGCCGCAAGCCGGTGGCTGCGGATGTACGGACGTAGGTGTGGCGTTGATAGGGTGATGATAGCGCAAAGGGGACGGGAAGTCAGCAATCCCGCTATGGGGCCAGCCCCCATCCCCACCCGGTCAGGCCCAACCCGGTCAGGCGTTGTAGTCCAGGCCCCAGGGTTCGTACTGGTCGCGTTCTTCGGCCCAGTTTTCCCGCAGCTTCACGAACAGCATCAGGTGAACGGGGCGGCCCAGGAATTCGGCCATCTCGACACGGGCAGCCGTGCTGATCTGTTTGATACGGGCGCCACCCTTGCCCAGGATGATGGCCTTCTGCGTGTCACGCTGGACATAGATGACCTGACCGATGCGGACGGAGCCGTTCTCAAACTCCTCCCACGTCTCGGTCTCCACCGATGTCGCGTAGGGCACTTCCTGATGCAGTTGCAAGAACAGCTTCTCACGCGTGATTTCGGCGGCCAGCAGGCGTTCGGGCATGTCCGACAACTGATCGGGCGGATAGAGCCAGGGGCCTTCCGGCACGGACGCGGCGAAGAACTTCAACAGCCCTTCCAGACCGTCGCCGGTCAGGGCGGAAACCATGAAGGTCTCCGTGAACACGTCGAATTCGGCAAATTCCGCAGCGAGCGCCAGCAGGCGTTCCCGCTTGATCAGGTCGATCTTGTTCAAGACCAGCACGGCCTTGCGACCCGCTTCCTTAAGCCGTTCCACGATGCCGCGCGTATCGTCATCGATGCGCTTCTGCGCGGCGTCGAACAGCACGGCCACCTGATCGGCATCGGTCGCACCCTGCCAGGCGGCGGCGACCATGGCGCGTTCCAGACGCTTTTTCGGCGTGAAGATGCCGGGCGTGTCGACATAGAGGATCTGGCTGTCGCCGGCCATGCCGATGCCCAGCACACGGCTCCGCGTGGTCTGGACCTTAGGGCTGACGATGGAAATCTTGGACCCGACAAGCGCGTTCAGCAGGGTGGATTTGCCCGCATTGGGCGCCCCCACCAAGGCCACGAAGCCGCAGCGCGGATGGGTGGGGGCCGGCCGGGCCGGCGCGTCGCCACTGGCATCCTGGCCAGAAAGAAAACGGGAAACGATATCGTCGCTGTCGGTCATTTACGTCCTGATCCGGGAAAGCAGTGCTTCGGCGGCGATCTTTTCCGCCGCGCGTTTTGAGGGGCCGGTTGCCACCACCGGTTCAAACCCCTCCACAGTCACAGAGACCTGGAAAATGGGGGCATGGTCCGGGCCGGTACGACCGATATCCGTATAAAGCGGCAGTTTACGCCCGCGCGCCAGCGCCCATTCCTGAAGGCCGGTCTTCGGGTCCTGCGGGGGTGCCGCCTTCGCCCCCTCCAATGCCGCATCCCAATGCCGGCGGATGAAGCCAGCCGCCGCCGGCAGACCGCCATCCAGATACAGCGCGCCGATCACCGCCTCGCACGCATCGGCCAGGATCGCCGGCTTCACATCGCCCGCCTGTTCACCGGGCGCCAGGCGCAGATACTGCCCCAACCCGATGCGACCGGCCACGACCACCAGGGCCTCGGCCCGGACCAGCGCCGTCAGGCGGCGGGCCAGGGCGCCTTCCTGTTCCTTGGGGAACCGTTCCAGCAGCCATTCGGCCACGACCAGACCCAGGACGCGGTCGCCCAGGAATTCCAGCCGTTCATAGCCTTTACCCACCTTGGCCCGGTTGACCCCGCCCACCGACGGATGGGTCAAGGCCTCGTTCAGGCGGGAGACATCCTTGAAACGATGGCCCAGGACCTCCTGCAACGCATCCAGTTCCATCAATCAACCCTTTCCCAGAACCGTTCGGTGCGGATGGCCGAACCCCAGCGCCAGAAGCGCCAGAGGCTTTCCTCCTCCTTCACCGACAGGAAGATAGTGGTGGCACGGCCCACCAAATTCTCGACAGGGATGAAGCCCACCACCTCTGGCACGCGGCTGTCCTGTGAGTTATCGCGGCTGTCGCCCATGCCGAAGATATAGCCGGGCGGGACCGTGAAGACGGGCGTGTCATCCAGCAGTCCCTGGTCGCCCGACATCTCGATCACCGGATGCTGACGCCCGCCGGGCAGGGTCTCGATATATTGCGGGGCCGTGAAGGCGCCACCGAACCCTTCATGCAGCACGAAATCCGGCACCCGGATGCGGGCCGCCATCTCCCCGTTCACATAGAGGGCGCCGCCGATCATCTGCAACCGGTCGCAGGGCAGGCCCACGATGCGCTTGATATAATCGACGCTAGTATCCTTGGGCAGCTTGAACACGGCCACGTCGCCGCGCTCGGGCAGGCTGCCGAACAGGCGGCCAGGGGCGGCCTTGCAATCCTTGGTCACCGGCGGGGCCGCATCACCGAAACGCAGGAAACCCGGCAGCGAAAAGCGGCTGTAGCCGTAAGAGGCCTTGTTCACGAACAGATAGTCGCCCACCAGCAGGGTGGGGACCATCGATCCGCTGGGGATGTTGAACGCCTCAAATGTCAGGGTCCGAACGCCCACGACCACCAGGATAGTGGCCAGGATGATGCGCAGAGTCTCGCCCCAGCCGCTGCTGATATGGTGCGGATGCGTTTCCACCAGCGGGGGCAGCGGGTCGGGGGCAGGACGGGACGGAGGCGGCTGCCGGCGTGGATTCATGCGTCACATCCCCGCCGGTTGGGCCGAAATGACGACGAAGGCCTGGGCATAGGGCAGTTCATCCGTCATCGACAGATCGATGCGGGGCACCATGCCGGCAGGAACCATGGCGTGAAGGCGATCCAGCGCGCCGCCGGACAGGCTCAGGATCGGGCGGGCCTTACCGTTGGACAGGACCTCGATATCCTTGAAATGCACGCCGTCGGCATAGCCGGTACCCAGCGCCTTGGTCGCCGCCTCCTTGGCCGCGAAACGCTTGGCATAGGTGGCGGCGCGGACAGTGGCATTTCCCGCACCATCGGCACGGGCGCGTTCGGCCTCGGTAAAGACACGGGCAGCAAAACGGTCGCCGAAACGATCCAGGCTGGCCTGGATGCGGCGGATATCGACCAGATCGCTGCCGATGCCAAGGATCATGCAGCCCCCGCGCGGCGGCCCGCATCCATCCGGGCGCGCATTTCAGCGATGGTGGCTGGCAGGCCGATGAACATCGCCTCGCCCATCATGAAATGCCCGATATTCAGCTCCACGACCGATTGGATGGCGGCGACGGGAGCGACATTGTCAAAGGTCAGGCCATGGCCAGCATGGCATTCAAGGCCGATGGCGGCGGCATGCGCCGCGCCCTTGACCAGACGGGCCAGTTCGCCGTCACGGGCCGGGCCCTTGGCGGCGTCGGCATAGGCGCCCGTATGCAGTTCGACCACGGGGGCACCCAGGTCACGCGCGGCATCCAGCTGATTCACATCCGCCCCGATGAAGATGGAGACGCGGATGCCGGCATCGGCCAGACGCGCGATATAGGGCTTCAGATGCGCGCGGTTGCCGATGACATCCAGCCCGCCCTCCGTCGTGCGCTCCTCCCGCTTTTCGGGAACCAGGCAGACGGCGTGGGGACGGTGGCGCAGGGCGATGGCCAGCATCTCTTCCGTCGCGGCCATTTCCAGGTTCAACGGCTTGTACAACTCGGCCATCAGCCGGTCGATATCCTCGTCCCTTATATGGCGGCGGTCCTCGCGCAGATGGGCGGTGATGCCGTCGGCACCGGCATGGACGGCCAGAAGGGCAGCGCGCACCGGACAGGGGTTGTCCCCGCCGCGCGCATTCCGCACGGTGGCCACATGGTCGATATTCACGCCCAGACGCAACGGCTTGGCACCCATCATTCCACCCTCAAATACCCTTGCCCACAAGCACACGACCGGCCCGACGCCGATCCCGCCGCTTTTCCTGATAGAACCGGATCAGGGGCTTGGCAATCACGTATGCGATGATGCCCGCCGCGACCCCCATCACGGCGCCACCGGCCAGCATGGGCGCGAACACCTGCCAGGGATGGTCGATCAGGAAGGCCAGGGTCAGGCGCGCCTGATCCTCATGCCCCGGCGCCATGCCCAGCAACGAACAGCCCAGCCGGTAGCTCGAATACCAGATTGCCGGAAAGGTCCAGGGGTTGGCTGTGATGGTGCCCACCATGGCGCCCATGATGGAGGCGCGGGTGACCCAGGCCAGCAGGAAGGCGATGGGGAAATGCAGACCCAGCAGCGGCGTCATGGCCAGCGCCACGCCCAACGCGATCCCCAGTGCGATGGCATGCGGCGACCCCTGAATGCGGGCGATCCGATAGGCCACATAGCGCCCGGACCGCACCAGCCCCATGGAGGGCCAGAGCAGCCGCCGCAAGCGCCCCGCCGGGGTCAACGGTTCACGCCGCCTGAACATGATACCCTATGGTTCCTTCCCGGTCCCCAGATGGACAGTCAGCGGCCACGTTCGACCGAATGGATCACCGGAGTGGCCCGCAACGCCGCCATGATGTTGGTCAGATGCTTGACGTCCTTCACGTCCACATCGATCAGCATCTCGAAATAGTCGTTCGTGCGGTTGGTTATCTTCAGGTTGGTGATGTTGCCGCCATTCTTGCCGATGACCGTGGACAAGGTGCCCAACGCCCCCGTCTCATTCGCCACCACCACTGACAGGCGCCCCACCAGATCGTTGGGCGTGTCGGCATCCGGGTCCCAGGAGACGTCGATCCAGCGTTCCGGGCTGTCGTGAAAGCTTTCCAGGGTCTCACAGTCGATTGTATGGATGGTCACGCCCTTGCCCGTGGTGACGATACCGACGATGCGGTCACCCACGATCGGGTGACAGCAGCGGGCATAATGAACCGCCATACCGGGGATCAGCCCCCGGATGGCCAGCGGCGTGGTGCCCTTGCCCCTCGTGGCCGGCTTCGGCTTGGTGGCGATGGCCACCACCTTCTCGTCCGCCACAACGGGATTGACGTTGCGGTGACCGGGGAAGATGGAGTTGAAGACATCTCGCTGGCCCTCGGTACCGGCACCGATGGCGGCCAGCAGGTCATCCACACTGGGCTGCTGATAAATCTTCAGAACGCCGTCGAAGGCCTTTTCCGAATATTCATAGCCTTCCTGCTTGAACAGCCGCTCCATCAGGCCGCGGCCAAGCTTGATATGCTCGCCCCGCTGCTGGGTGCGGATGAAGCGGCGGATGCGGGCGCGGGCCTTGCCGGTGATGACGAAGTTTTCCCAGTCCGGCGAGGGCGAGGAATTCTTTGAGGTCAGCACCTCCACCTGGTCGCCATTCTGCAAATGGCTGCGCAGCGGCTGCATGCGGCCATTGATCTTGGCACCGACACAGGTGTCGCCCACCTGGCTGTGGACGGCATAGGCGAAATCGACGGGCGTGGCCCCACGCGGCAGGGCGATCAGGTCGCCCTTGGGCGTAAAGCAGAAGACCTGATCCTGGAACAGCTCCAGCTTGGTATGTTCCAGGAACTCTTCCGGCCGCGTCGCATGCTCCAGAATGTCGAGCAGTTCACGCAGCCAGCGATATTGCCGCCCCTCGGTCTTGGGCTGCGCCGCCTCGGGCGCGCCCTGCTTGTAGGACCAGTGGGCGGCGACGCCCATATCGGCCACTTCATGCATGTCGCGGGTGCGGATCTGCACCTCGATGCGCTGCTTTTCCGGGCCGATGACGGTGGTGTGGATCGACTGATAGCCGTTGGGCTTGGGCGTGGAGATGTAATCCTTGAACCGCCCCGGCACGACCGGGTAGCGAGCATGGATGATGCCCAGTGCCTGATAGCATTCGCCCAGCGTGTCGACCACGATGCGGAAGGCCATCACGTCGGAAAGCTGTTCGAACGCCACATTCTTGGCGTGCATCTTGCGCCAGATCGAATAGGGCGATTTCAGGCGCCCATAGATCTCGGCATTGGCGACCGCCGATTCGTTGTTGAAACGGACAGTCTTGTCCAACTCCTCGATGATGCGATCAACGCGGGCCTTGCCCGTGGATTGCAGATCATCCAGGCGGATGCGGATGCTGTCATAGGCGTCCGGGTTCAATTCCTTGAACGCCAGATCCTCCAACTCGTCCTTCCAGCGCTGGATACCGATGCGTTCGGCCAGCGGGACATAGATTTCCAGCGTCTCGCGCGCGATGCGGCGGCGCTTCTCCGGCTTCAGGAACTGAATCGTCCCCATATTGTGCAGCCGGTCGGCCAGCTTCACCAGAAGGACGCGGATATCCTCCGACATGGCCAGCACCAGCTTGCGGAAATTCTCCGCCTGCTTGGTGCTTTCGCTCTGCTCACCGATATTCTGCAGCTCGATACGCGACAGCTTGGTGACGCCATCGACCAGACGCGCGACCTCCGGCCCGAACAGACGCTGGATTTCCTCCAGCGTCGTCAGGGTGTCTTCGACCGTGTCGTGCAGCAGTGCGGTGATAATGCTGTTGGCGTCGAGCTTCAGCTCGGTCAACAGCCAAGCCACCCAGATCGGGTGGACATAATAGGGATCGCCACTGGCCCGCGTCTGCGAGCCATGCGCCTTCATCGTGAAGACGTAGGCGCGGTTGAGCGCGTCTTCATCGGCGTTGGGGTCGTACCCCATCACGCGCTCAACCAGCTCGTACTGGCGGATGATCTTGGTCTGGCGGCTCATGCTACACCGCCAATCCGGGTCTTATCGCGCCAACACGGGCCTTCCATTTGCACGATCCCGTTGGCTTTACATGTCCTCGTCGGCCAGATCGGCCGAGCCGACATCACCTTCGGAGAAGTCCATCTCCCCGCCCAGCTCGTCCTCGGCCTCGGCACGGGCGGCATCGGCACCCCAGGCGGTCTCGCCGGCCATCAGCTCGACAATCTCTTCCTCGGGCTCATCCTGCTCCGGCACGCGCTGGTGACCCTTGATCAGGCTGTTCTTCAGGTGATCCAGCACCACCGTCTCATCCGCGATTTCGCGCAAAGCGACGACGGGGTTCTTGTCATTGTCCCGGTCGATCGACAGCGGCGAACCGGAAGCGATATCACGGGCGCGCTGGGCAGCCATCATCACCAGTTCGAAACGGTTCGGAATCTTCAGGACGCAATCTTCAACGGTAACGCGGGCCATATCCAGATACTCTCCAGCGACGGATAAGCTTTGATTTATAGGGGGCTGTATTCCGCATTGCAAGGACGCCCGCCCTTCGCGGAAATCATTCCAGCCCCGACAGCGGGCGGATGGCCTGATCCGGGGGCAAGGCGGCGATCAGATCACCGATGCCGCGACCGTCGGCGGGATGGGTCCAGTCTGGCGCCACATCAGCCAGGGGTAGAAGGACAAAGGCGCGATCCGCCATACGCGGGTGCGGCAGAATGGGCGGGCCGGCATCAACCATACGCTTGTAATCGATCAGATCGAGATCCAGAACCCGCGCCTCGTTCCGCTCGCGCCGCACCCGCCCGAATTCCTGTTCCACCTGATGCAGGCGATCCAGCAGGGCGGCGGCGTCCAGATCACACTCGACCCGCGCCACGGCATTCACGAACCAGGGCTGGTCAGAAACCGGCACAGGTGCGGTTTCGTAGAACCGCGAGAGGGTGGCAACGGTGATTCCCATGGAGTCGAGCCGGGCCAAGGCCTTTCGGCAGATATCCAGGGGTTTGCCCAGACCGGGAACATGGAGATTGGAGCCGACGGCAATGAAAATCACGGGTGTTTTCCTGGAAATCGCAAGGGCCACACCCTATCTCGATAGATGCAGTGTTACGGCGCTTGCTGCCAACCATGTGATGGCATACCGTGCCGGAAATCATCCGTCACCTGCCGTGTGGTCCAGGCACCTTAGATTGGTGCAATGGCGTCACGGTACCCGGCTTGCCCTTCCCGGTGGGGCGTCCGGTGCAAATATTCCGGGGTAAACCATTTTTGACAACGTGATTAGAGGAAGCAATGGCACGCAAGATATTTTACCAGCAAGAACGGCTGGCAATGTTCATCGATGGCGCCAATCTGTATGCAGCGGCGCGATCCCTGGGTTTCGACATCGATTACAAGCGATTGCTGGAACTTTTCGCGGCTGAGGGCCGGCTAATCCGCGCCTTCTACTACACCGCCTTGGTCGAAGATCAGGAATATTCGCCGATCCGTCCGCTGGTCGACTGGCTGGACTATAACGGCTACACCATGGTCACCAAGCCGACCAAGGAATTCACCGACGCGTCGGGCCGGCGCAAGATCAAAGGCAACATGGATATCGAACTCGCCATCGACGTGATGGAGATGGCGGACCATGTCGACCATATCCTGCTGTTCTCCGGCGATGGCGATTTCCGCAGGCTGGTGGAAGCGGTGCAGCGCAAGGGCGTGCGCGTCACGGTGATCAGCACGGTGCGGTCCACCCCGCCGATGGTTGCCGACGAGTTGCGCCGTCAAGCCGACAATTTCCTGGAACTCCAGGATCTGGCCAACTCCATCCAGCGCAGCCATTCCAACCGGTACCAGCAGCCCCCGCTGGCCCATGAACATTCCGGCACCGACGATCACGCGGTGCAGCCTGACCATCATACGGAACAGGGCGAGTAAACAACGCCCCCGTCCGACATTGACAAAGGCCGCAGCGGTTGTCCGCTGCGGCCTTTTTTCATGGCATTGAGCACCGGTCAGGCGGCATCAGGCGATGATGTCGGGCACCATCTGGCTTTCCAGACGGGCAATCATGTCCTTGAGCAGAAGCTTGCGCTTCTTCAGACGCTGGATCTGAAGCTGGTCAACGGGGAACTGCTCCGTCAGCCGCTGGATGATATCATCCATGTCGCGATGCTCTGTCTTCAGAGCCGCGAGTTTTTCTTTCAAAACGAGCTGGTCGGTCATTGGGTTCCGCGTCGCACACCTTGTCCCAGGCGCTGCAACGCCCGGCGCATCCATACCACAAATCGCATCCCCTGTGGGGCACGCAATTTTCGTAAACGTGGGTTGGTCAGCGAATGGTACCGGGCTTGGCCAGTAGATTGGTGGTGTCCGGCTTGCGGATGCCCAGCAGTTCAACCGTGAACAACAGGGTCGCATTGGGCGGGATGCCGCCATCGGGCTGCCCGCGCAGGCCATAGCCCAGATTGCCAGGCACGGCCAGTTCCCACTGCTCCCCCACCCGCATCATGACCAACGCTTCCTGCCAGCCGCGCACCAGCCGGTTCACGGGGAAGGTAGCGGGACGGCCCCGACCGTAGGAACTGTCGAATTCCTTGCCGTCGATCAGCACGCCCCGGTAATTCACCGTCACCTCGTCCGACAGAAGCGGGCGCGGCGGATTGCCGGCCACACGGCGGACGACGCGATATTGCAGGCCGGACGGCGTAACCTGCCAGCCGGGCTTCTTCTGATTTTCCACCAGATACTGCAATTGCGGATCGACACGCGGCATCGACAGCACATCATTGACGCCCCCCGCCGGCGGCGCTGCCGGCGCCTGCTGCGCACCGGCCGGGGCGGCCAGCGCCAGGGTCAGGGCGATCAGAGAGGCGGCATTCTTCAGGCGGCCGGTCATGTCAACGCTCCGCATTGCACAGGATAAGGGAGAGACAGCGGGTTACCATGGATCGGGCTGCGGGTCACGCAATGCGTGCCCCTGCCCGCCCTATAATCCGCTGCTGAGCTTGGGCTTCACAAAACCCAACACCTCGATCGTGAAGAACAGGTTGGCATTGGCCGGCACCTTGCCACTGGCAGAACCGGACGGGCCATAGCCGGCGCTGGCCGGGATAGCCAATTCCCAGACATCGCCCTTGCGCATCAGCGGCAGCACCTGCTTCCAACCGGGAATGGCGCGGGTCAGCATCAGCTGCGCCGGCTGCCCCATCTCGCGCGTATCCTCAAACACCTTCCCGCTTTCCAGCCGGCCCTGATAATGCAGGGTGGCGGTGGAGACCAGCGGGACCAGCGGCCCGGTGGCCGGACCCGATTTCACGATGCGATAGCGCGTGGGGCCATTGGTCACGGCCTGCCAGTCAGGACCCAGTTTTGCCAGGAACGCCTGTTCAGCGCTGCTCAACACCTGTGCCCGCGCGGTGGTGGGCAGCAGGATGGCCGGCAGTGCGGCCAGCAACAGCTCGCGACGTTTCATTTCGGCGCCCTTTCCTTCGCCGCCTTCTCCTTGTCGGCCTGGAAGGCGGGCGGCATGCGACCTTCCATCGGGTCCAGCGTCATGACCGAGAGGCCGGCGGGCGGCGTGAACAGGGCCGGGTCCTGGGGCCCACGCCGGATATCCGTCAGGGTCATGGCGATGCTGGCCGCCCCCTCCCCGCCGGTCCTTCCCTCCATCTTTACATAGATGCCGTCGCGGGTGGCCCAGACGCGGCCATCGAATCCGGCGCCATCGGGCGTGATGTCCTGCACCCGGTAACGGGTCACAGTCTCGCCGGACAGGGTTTCGTTGCCCTCCCTGGTACCCGACAGCTGCGCAATGCTGCTGGCCACCATCCCGACCTCCGGATCGGTCAAAGGCAGCTTCATGCCCATGTTGCTTTCGGGTTGCACCACCAGCGCCTCACCCTGATCGGGACGGATGATCAGCAGGTTGTTCAGGCCATCCACCCGGCTTTCCCGGCGTTCCAGCCCCTTATCATGGAAGATGCGGGCCGACAGGGCCACGCCATCCACGGTCAGATTCTGGGAAGCGGAGAAGGCGGCAGCGGGGACCGGCAGCTTTTCCGCCCAGGCCGGCATGGCGGTGAGCAACAGGCCGAGCCCTAGCAGGGCCGAACGGGAAAGGGCCATCATCAGGCTCCACAAGGATTCGTTGGCGGCACGTTACGGATGCCGGGACAGCGCCGCAAGCCGGGAGAAGCAAGGCCGCCATGCCCACACCGCCACCGGAGGGCGGCTTGACCCCTTATACTCAGCAAGAGCATATGAAGAGCGAACCACGCCGCATCCAGGCAGAAGTTCCGGCAGGACAAGGTATCATGACCGATCAATTGACCATCGCGCTGGCCCAGATCAACCCCACCGTGGGTTCCCTGGACCATAATGCTGCCCTGATCCGCGCCGCCCGTGCCGAGGCCGCCACCGCCGGTGCCGACCTTGTCGTCTATCCCGAACTTTCCATCTGCGGCTATCCGCCCGAAGATCTGGTGCTGAAGCCCTTCTTCCTGGACAAGGTCGAGGATGCAGTGCGCGCGCTGGCGTTGGAAACCGCCGATGGCGGCCCAGCCCTGCTGGTTGGCGCCCCCTGGCGTGTTGATGGGCACCGGCACAATGCCGCCCTGCTGCTGGATGGTGGCGCCATCGCGGCGGTGCGGTTGAAGCATGACCTGCCCAATTACGGCCCCTTCGATGAAAAGCGGGTTTTCACCGCAGGCCCCCTGCCCGGCCCTGTCAATTTCCGGGGCGTACGGCTGGGTGTGCTGATCTGTGAGGATATGTGGAAGCCCGACGTGGCCGAGACCTTGGCAGAGACGGGCGCCGAACTGCTTGTCGTTCCCAATGGCAGCCCGTTTGAGATCGACAAGGCCGACCGCCGTCTGGAACTGGCCGTATCGCGCGTGGTGGAGACGGGTCTGCCCTTGATCTACCTGAATCAGGTCGGCGGTCAGGATGAGCTGGTTTTTGACGGCGCGTCCTTCGTGCTGAACCGCGACCGGTCGCTGGTGGCGCAATTGCCGGCCTTTGCCAGCCGCGTCGCCATCACGCGCTGGGTACGCGGTGCCGATGGCTGGACGGGGGCGTCGGACGAAAAGGTGGCGCCGCCGGATGCGCTGGGCGCGCTGTACGGTGCCATGGTGCTGGGCCTGCGTGACTATGTGGGCAAGAACCGGTTTCCAGGCGTCATTCTGGGCATGTCGGGCGGCATCGATTCGGCCATTTCCGCCGCCGTGGCCGTCGATGCGCTGGGAGCCGACAAGGTCCATTGCGTGATGATGCCCAGCCCCTATACCAGCCAGGATAGCCTGGATGATGCCGCTGAATGTGCCGGCCTGCTGGGTTGCCGCATCGACACCATCTCCATCCGTCCGGCCATGGATGCGTTCGCAGAGATGCTGGCCCCGTCCTTCGCAGATACCAAGCCCGACATTACGGAAGAGAATCTGCAAAGCCGGTCGCGCGGCCTGACCCTGATGGCCCTGTCGAACAAGTTTGGCAGCATGGTCCTGTCCACGGGCAACAAGTCGGAAATGTCCGTTGGCTATGCCACGCTGTATGGCGACATGTGCGGCGGGTACAATGTGCTGAAGGATGTCTACAAGACGACCGTCTACAAGCTGTCGCACTGGCGCAATCAGAACCACCCGGAGGGGGTGATGGGGCCGGCAGGCCGGGTGATTCCCGAACGGATCATCACCAAGGCCCCGACGGCAGAGCTTAAGCCCGATCAGAAGGACCAGGACACGCTGCCTGAATATCCAGTGCTGGACGACATCCTGGAATGCCTGGTCGAGCGCGACCTTTCGTTGCACGACATCGTGGCGCGCGGGCATGACGCAGAAACGGTGAACCGGGTCTGGCGCATGCTGGACCGGGCCGAATATAAGCGCCGTCAGGCGCCGCCGGGCGTGAAGATCACCTCGCGCAGCTTTGGCCGCGACCGCCGCTATCCCATCACCAGCGGGCTTCTGTCCCTGGTTCGTGGTGCATAAGCATAGATTGCCGGGGGTCATGGCTTGACAAGCCAGGGACTGCCTACCAAAGTGCGGCGCTGTAACCCGGAGCGGGGTGAACTTGATTGGCTTGCGAGGCCGGATCGGGTAACCTGAAAGGGTAGTCGGCGCCCGTTATGGACGCCGGGCAAATATTCGGTAGATTTCCTTTGGTGCAACACGTTCAGGTGGGGGTTCCGCAGTGTCCTTGAACATTCAGGTGCTGGTTGTCGACGATTACGCGACGATGCGGCGTATCATCAGGAACCTGCTCACCCAGATCGGGTTCACGAAGATCGATGAAGCCGCCGATGGTGCGGAAGCGCTGTCAAAGCTGCGTTCTGCAGCCTTTGGTCTGGTGATTTCCGACTGGAACATGGAGCCGATGACCGGCCTGCAGCTTCTGAAGGAAGTGCGCGCCGATGTCCGTCTGAAGGCCACGCCTTTCATCATGGTGACCGCCGAATCGAAGACGGAAAACGTCATCGCGGCCAAGGAAGCCGGCGTGAATAACTACATCGTCAAGCCCTTCAACGCTGATACGCTGAAGAAGAAGATCGAAAGCGTTCTGGGCGCTCTGGGCTGATCCGCCGTGTCCGAACCGATCTTCGATCTGTCCGATCAGGATTACGACGAGATCGAGGACGCGTTGATGTCCAGTCCGCGCGGTCGCGCCTTTCTGCGCGCCCGCGACCGGCGTAATCGGGTGGTGGCGGTGGACGATGTCCGCCGCCTTATCCGCGATCAGCGTGATCACCCGGAAGTTGACCCGAAATCACACATCAAGGTTCTGCGGCGTGAGCTGCAGGACCTTTCTTCGCATATAGCGGAGACGCGGCGTGAAATCGCCGCTCTGAAGCCCGACGACCCGTCAGCCGACCGCATCATGCGCGCGACGGAGGAGTTGGACGCCATCCTGCAATCCACCGAGCACGCGACGACCGAAATTCTGAACGGGTCGGAACGTATCCAGTCGGTGGCCGACCGGTTGCGCAAAGATCGCCCTGACCTTGCCCAAACCCTGGACAATGAAGTCACGGAGATCATGACGGCCTGTTCGTTCCAGGACATCACGGGCCAGCGCATGACCAAGGTGGTGAATACCTTGCGTTATATTGAGCGTCGCGTGCATGCCATGATCCAGATCTGGGGTCTGGAGAATCTGGACGCGGACGAGATGGCGGCGGCCCTTGCCGATGAACCCAAGGATACACGCCCCGACGCCCATCTGATGAACGGGCCTTCCCTGAAAGGCGCCATCAATCAGGATGCGGTCGACATGTTGCTGACCGGCGCTGCGGCGGCACGCGCCGCCGGCGCCGACCCGCTGGCGCCGCAGCCGGTTGCTGCCACCTCGGCGGCTGTCCCGGCTTCCCCACCCCCTCCCCCGGCGGCAAAGCCCGCTGCGAAGGCGGTGGAGGATGAACCGGCCAGCAGCGGCCCTGCCCTGTCGCAGTCTGCTGTGGACGATTTGTTCCCGTAACCGACGGGATCAGCAGTTTTCCCCCCGATCCAGGCTTTTGCGCCAGCGTGCCCGCAATGTTGCGGGGCGTTCCGGATAGCGTTCGCCCGTGAATTCCGCCCTGACCACGCGGTCGGTGCGGAAATGCCGGAAGTCGGCCCGCATCTCGCACCAGGCGGCCAGCGTGCGGGCATTGTCGAAATAGGCGATCAGGACGGGCCAGACCGACCGTACCGTTTCCCGCCCCTGCTCATCGCGGTAGGTGAGATAGAGCCGGTGCCCGGCATGGATGGCGGCGCGCAGGGCCACCATGTCAATCGTATCCTCAACGGCGCGCAGGCGCGGTGGGGCAACACTGGCCGGGCGCTGCACCACGGGGCGCAGATCCTCTGGCACCGCCGCCTCGATCTTGGCCATCAGATCGGCGGCGGCCCGCGCCAGGACGGGATCGCCATGGCGCGACACCCATTGCGCGCCCAGCATCGCCACTTCGATCTCGTCCGGTGTCAGCATCAGGGGCGGCATATCGAACCCGCCCTCCAGCATATAGCCGACCCCGGCCTCCCCCCGGATGGGCACACGCTGCCCGATCAGGGTGGCGATGTCGCGGTAGATGGAGCGTTTAGAGGTTTCCAGTTCCGCCGCGATGGCATCCGCCGTGATCGGGCGCGGGGCGCGGCGCAGAATCTGGATGATCTGAAACAACCGATCCGCACGCCGCATTATGTCATCTCCCTCAGTCGCCGGGCGGGCGCATCCGCGCCCTTGGCTCACGGCGCATGAGCGCCGGGCTGGCAGTCGCCAGCCTCCAAACCGTCAAGGGTAAACCCTTGACGGTTTGGCAATCTCTGCCCTTCTGTCAGGATGCTGACAGTAGGGTGGCAGCAGGGGTGCTGTAAACCATCCCCATCACAGCAACCGACGCGACGATGGAGCACCCCGATGATCAAGCTGCATGCTTTCGGCCCCGCCTTCAGCCTTCCCGAACCCAGCCCCTATGTCACCAAGACGGAAGTGCAACTGCGCATGGCGGGGCTGGCTTTCGAGAAGGTGAAGGGCGATCTGGAGAATACGCCCAAGCACAAGCTGCCGATCATCGAGGATAATGGCGTGATCGTTGCCGACAGCACCTTCATCCGCGCTCATATCGAACGCACGCGCGGCATCGACCTGGACGAAGGCCTGACGGTGCGGCAGCGGGCGGAAGCCTGGGCCATCGAGCGCATGCTGGAGGATCATTTCTGCTGGACGCTGGTTCATGAGCGCTGGATGGATGAGGGCAATTTCCAGAAGGGCCCCGCCCAGTTCTTTCAGGCCGCCCCCGAACATCTGCGCGCCAGCATCATCAAGGATGTGCGGGCGCGGGTGGCCGCCAACATGCATGCCCACGGCATCGGCCGGCACAGCGATGCCGAACGGCTGGAACTGGCCAACCGGTCATTAGCGGCGCTGGCGGCCCTGCTGGGGGACAAGCCCTTCCTGATGGGCGACCGTCCCACCGGTGTCGATGCCTTTGCCTTCGCAGTCCTTGCCGGTGCACTGGCGCCGCTGTTCGACACGCCGCTGCGCAGCGCTGTGGAAGCGCATGGCGCCTTCACCCCCTATGTGCAGCGCATGGCGGCGCGGTTCTATCCTGACCATGCCTGGTGGTGGAGGCAGGTCCGGCAGGCGGCGTGATCAATCCCCATCCCGCACCCGCCGCCATTTCACGACGTTGCGGTTATGCTCTTCCAGCGTTTCCGCAAAGGCGTGCCCGCCGGTGCCGTCGGCCACAAAGTAGAGATATTTGTGCGTTTCCGGTTTCAGCACGGCCTGCAAGGACAGCAGGCCGGGATTGGCGATGGGGCCGGGAGGCAGGCCCGGAACGACATAGGTGTTGTAAGGGCTTTCCAGCTTCCAGTCGGCGCGGGTCAGGTCACGGTCGATCTGTCCACGCCGGTCCGACAGGGCATAGATGATGGTCGGGTCGGATTGCAGGCGCATGCCGATGCGCAGGCGGTTCACGAACACGCCCGCCACACGGGGCCGCTCGGACGCCACACCCGTCTCCTTCTCCACGATGGAGGCCAGGATCACGGCCTCCTGCTTGGATTTGAGCGGCAGGTTGGGGTCGCGGTCGGCCCAGAGCCGGTCCAGCGCCTTTTCCATATCATCCGACATGCGCGACAGGATGTCGGCGCGGGCATCGTCGCGCAGATATTGATAGGTTTCGGGCAGAAGGGTGCCATCGGCGGGTATGTCGGTGACATCACCCGACAGCGCCTGTTCGTTGCGCAGCCGTTCAACGATCTGCCAGCTGGTCAGGCCTTCCGGCACTGTCACGCGGTGGACGATGACCTTGCCGGAGATGATCAGGTCCAGCGCATCCTTCACGCTGATCCCAGCAGGGAAGAGATATTCCCCCGCCCGCAGTCTGGCCCCATCACCGCGCAGGCGTGAGGCGATGACGAGTTCCAGAGGGTGCCCCACCACGCCGGCATCGACGAGACGCTGGGCAATGCCCTGCACGCCCGTGCCGCGCGGAATGACCACGGGAGTATCGGCGGTCAGCGGACCCGGCCCCACATAGCGCTGCCAGCCCAGCCAGGCGCCACCGGCACAAGCCGCCACAATGACAAAAAGCGACGCCGCCGTCGGCAGGAGCCAACGGCGGCGCGGTTTCGTCTGGTTTTCCGGCGTCTCGCTCACGCTGGTGATCAGGACACAGCCTTGAACACCAGCGAGGCGTTGGTGCCGCCAAAGCCGAAGCTGTTGGACAGGGCGGCGCGGACCTTGCGTTCCTTTGCCACCTTCGGCACCAGATCGGCGCCTGCCGTGCCTTCGTCCGGGTTATCCAGGTTCAGGGTCGGGGGAACGATCTGATCGCGGATCGACAGGACGGAATAGATGGCTTCCACCGCACCGGCGGCCCCCAGCAGGTGACCGATGGCCGATTTGGTCGAGGACATGGAGGCACCGGCCAGATCGTTGCCGAACAGACGCTTCACAGCCCCCAGTTCGATCATGTCGCCCAGCGGCGTGGAGGTGCCGTGCGCGTTGATATAGTCGATATCGCCGGGGTTCAGGCCCGCCCGCTTCATGGCCATGCGCATGGAACGGAAGCCACCATTGCCATCTTCCGACGGCGAGGTGATGTGATAGGCATCGCCCGACAGGCCATAACCGATCACTTCGGCGTAAATCTTGGCCCCACGCTTCTTGGCGTGTTCCAACTCCTCCAGAACCACGACGCCGGCCCCTTCGCCCATGACGAAACCGTCGCGGTCCTTGTCATAGGGGCGGCTGCCGCGTTCGGGCGTGTCGTTGAAGCCGGTGGACAGCGCGCGGGCGGCGGCAAAGCCGGCAATGCCCAGACGCGAACAGGCCCCTTCGGCACCACCGGCAACCATGACGTCGGCATCGTCCAGCGCGATCATGCGCGCGGCATCGCCGATGGAATGGGCACCCGTGGAGCAGGCCGTGACCACAGCGTGGTTCGGGCCCTTGTAGCCATGGTTGATGGAGATATGGCCCGACGCCAGATTGATCAGGCAGGAGGGGATGAAGAAGGGCGAAACGCGGCGGGGACCCTTTTCGGCCAGCACCAGCGACGTTTCATAAATGCCGGGCAGGCCACCGATACCGGAGCCCACGGACACGCCCGTGCGTTCGAATTCCTCGTCATTGGACGGCTTCCAGCCGCTGTCCTTGATGGCTTCCTCTGCCGCCGCGATGGCGAACATGATGAAGTCATCCATCTTCTTCTGTTCCTTGGGCGGAATGAAGAGATCGAGGTTCAGCGTGCCGTCGCTGCCGTCACCGCGCGGCACCTGGCCCGCGATGCGACAGGGAAGATCGGAGACATCGAAGCCCTGGATGGTGCGAATGCCCGACTGACCTTTGATCAGCCGATCCCAGTTGGTTTGCACCCCGACCCCGAGCGGAGTCACGAGACCCATACCGGTGATAACGACGCGGCGCATGTATCCGACCTTAAGAAGTGAAGACGATAACCGGAACGGCCAAGGCCGCTGCCCGGGTAAACATGGTGCAGAGCAAGGAGGATTGCCAGGACCAGGGGCGGCCACGCATGGCCGCCCCCCGCCCTTGTCCCACCTTCGCTATCAGTCCTTGGCGGAGCTGATGAAGGAAATGGCGTCCTTGACGGTCAGGATCTTCTCAGCGGCGTCGTCCGGGATCTCGATGCCGAACTCTTCCTCGAAGGCCATGACCAGCTCGACGGTGTCCAGGCTGTCGGCGCCCAGATCGTCGATGAAGCTGGCTTCGTCGGTGACCTTGGCCTCGTCGACGCCCAGGTGCTCGACAACGATCTTCTTCACGCGTTCAGCAACATCGCTCATTTATTTGACCTTTCAGGATCTTCCGGTGGGACCGGCCGGAGCCGGTTGTTAAGGGCCATCGCGGGAAACGAACAAGCAGTCTCCTTGCCCGGCCCGCGACGCCGGTCAGGAAAGAGCCGTCATCTAACATGAACAGCGGCCCCTGACCAGCATTCGCAGCAAGTGGTGCCGAGGGAGCCTTTTCGAAAGCCCCCGAACGGCACCGCCCGCATCAGATCATCGCCATGCCGCCATTCACATGCAGCGTCTGACCCGTCACATAAGCAGCCTCACTGGAGGCCAGATACAGCACGGCGGCGGCGATATCATCAGGAGTGCCCAGACGGCCAGCCGGAATACGGCTGTTCATCGCTTCCTTCTGGGCGTCGTTCAGCACGTCGGTCATGGCGGTGGCGATCATGCCGGGCGCCACCGTATTCACGGTGATGCCGCGCGTCGCCACTTCCTGGGCCAGCGCCTTGGACATGCCGATCATGCCGGCCTTGGAGGCGGCATAGTTGACTTGCCCCGGATTGCCGGTAACACCGACCACCGAGGTGATGCCGATGATGCGGCCCCAGCGGCGCTTCATCATGCCCTTCACGGCGGCGCGCGACAGCCGGAAACCGGCGGTCAGGTTGACATTAATGACGCTGTCCCAGTCATCATCCTTCATGCGCAGGATCAGGCCATCGCGCGTCAGGCCGGCATTGTTGACCAGGATATCGACGGCACCGCCCAGGGCGGCCTCGGCCTTCTTGAACAGTTCCTCCACCTGCGCCGGATCGGACAGGTTGGCGGGCACCACGACGGCATTATCCCCCAGTTCAGCGGCCAGCGCGTCCAGCGCCTCTACCTTGGTGCCGTGCAGGGCGACCTTGGCGCCCTTGGCATGCAGGGTGCGGGCGATGGCAGCACCAATGCCGCCCGATGCACCCGTGACCAGGGCCGTCTTGCCGCTCAGGTCGAACATGGAAAACCTCCAGAGATAAAAAGCGGATCAGGCCAGGGAGAATGCGTCGATATCGGCGGGCAGACCGACGGAACTGGCGACCAGTTCCTTGTCGATGCGCTTCACCAGGCCGGCCAGAACCTTGCCGGCGCCCAGTTCCACCAGTTCCGTCACGCCCTGTTCCTTCATGAACAGCACGCTTTCACGCCAGCGCACAGCACCCGTGACCTGTTCCACCAGCAGACGGCGGATGGTTTCCGGGTCGGTGATGGCCGACGCGGTGACATTGGCGACCAGCGGGGCCACCGGCGACACGATGGCAGTACCGGCCAGCGCCTCTGCCATGGTGTCGGCGGCGGGCTGCATCAGCGGGCAATGGAAGGGGGCGGACACGGGCAGCAGCATGGCACGCTTGAAACCGCGTTCCGCCGCGATCTTGATGGCCCGCTCCACGGCTTGCCTGTGCCCCGACACCACCACCTGACCGGGGGCATTGTCGTTGGCGGCGGTGCAGACCTGGCCCTGGGCTGCCTCTGCCGCGATCTCACGCGCCGCATCCAGATCGGCACCCAGGATGGCGGCCATGGCGCCCACACCCACCGGCACAGCCTTCTGCATCGACTGTCCGCGCAGCTTCAGCAGGCGGGCCGTGTCGCCCAGGGTGATGGCGCCGGCGGCACACAAGGCCGAATATTCACCCAGGCTGTGCCCTGCCACAAAGGCGGCCTTGGACAGGTCCAGGCCCTTCTCGGCCTGCAACACGCGGGTAACGGCAACCGACACCGCCATCAAGGCAGGCTGGGCATTCTCTGTGAGGGTCAGGTCATCACCGGGCCCGTCAAACATCAGGGCCGAGAGCTTCTGGCCCAGGGCCTCATCCACTTCGGCAAAGGTATCGCGGGCGATGGCGAACCGCTCGGCCAGCTCACGGCCCATGCCGACGGCCTGGCTGCCCTGACCGGGAAAGACGAATGCGCGGGTCATAGATAGGTCCTGCAATAAATCATGTGCGGCCTTGATACAGCGGCAAATGGCCCTGTCAAGCCATCCGGTCCCGCAGAACAAGCGCAGAAGCCCGTGACGATTACGGAAGGTGACACTAAGCCGATGGAAATACTGACAGCGCCGGACCTCATCCACTTCGCCCTGCAGTTTGCATCATTGGCCCCTTCCCTACGCTGGAATGCGGTTCTGGATGGTACCGCTCGACTCCGTTGAGTGTCCTTTGCGGCGAGGGGCAATGGGCTTACACTGCTTGCCAACCACAAGTCGGGACCCGCCCCATGGCAAGCCCGCGTCGCCACCCGGTCCTGTTGCTGCCCATCCTGGCGCTGTCGCTGGCCCTGGCCTGTGTCTGGGCGCCCGCAAAGGCGCTGGATGAGGAGATCGGGCCGGAAGGGGCGCCGCGCATTACCCTGATGGTGCCGCTGACACCGCTTCTGGTGGACGAATATCAACAATTGCTGCCGGCGGTGCGCCGCTGGCTGGCCCATGTCGCGGACCGCAGCGGAATGCGGATGCGCATGCAGCCCGGCAGTTTCAACCGGCGCCTGGCGGAGATCACCCGATATCCCGACAGTTGCACCCTGGGCATGGCGCGCCTTCCGGAGCGGGAAAAGCTTACAAACTGGTTGAGCGTGATCCGCCGTGACCGGGTGATCTTCATCGCGCAGAGCGGTGATCCGTTCCAGGGCGGGATGGCCGACCTGCTGCGGGAGGCCGACAACCGCATCGCCGCACCATCCGGTCTTTACCGCCCCATTCTGGAAAATCAGGGTGTGCGTTACGCGCCGGTGGACGATCAGCGCGCGCTGGCCCGGATGGTGGCGCTGGGCCGCATCCGGTTTGGCATCGTCCTGGCCGGCACATTGGAGTCGCCCGACATCCGACCGTTAGGGCTGCGCACCGTCGCGGAAATGGAGCCGCTGGAATATTGGTTCACCTGCAGCCGCGAACTGCCGGCCAGCCTGACCCTGCGCCTTGCCCAGGTGCTGCGGGGGACGGAGGCGGAGGCGCTGCGCCGGGTGGCCCTTGGTGACGCACAGCAGCCCAGCCAAGAGGCACCGTTCAACAATGACGGACCGCCCACACAGTAGCCCCGGCGCTGTGACAAGCGGTCTTTGCCGGTAACCGCAGGTGACGTATAGTGGCGCCTGTCGTTCAACGGGGTGCTGCATGGCGACCCTTAACCGCATCGTCCGGTTCCTGTGCGTCGGCATCGTCGTGCTGATGGCGCCCATGTGTGCGGCGGCAGGTGAAATTGCCAGTTATGGCGCCGCCGACGATCCTCCGGTGTCGGTAATGATCTCCATCGCGCCAACCACCGTCGACGCAATGGGCACACCCCGTCCCGCCCTGGGCCGCTGGCTGGCCCATATCGCGGAGAAGGCGCGAATCCATCTGTCGCTGCGGGCACTGACCAATGACCAGCGGCTGGACGAGGTGATGCGGCAGCCTGACGGATGCTCGCTTGGCTATGCCCGGCTGCCCGCCCGGGAAAAGGATGTGCATTGGTTGATGGAGGTGAAGCGGGACCGGATGGTGTTCGTGGGACGGCAGGATGACCTGTTCGGCGGCAACCTGTCTGACTTTCTGCGGCTGGCCGATGGCAAGCTGGGCGCGCCCAGCGGCATCTACCGCACCGTCCTGGAGAACCGGAACATCCGGCATATTGCCGTGGACGACCAGCGGCAGCTGGCCCATATGGTGGTGGATGGCACGCTGCGTTTCGGGCTGCTGATCGGTGGTTCGATGAACACGCCGGAGATCAAGGCCCTGCCCCTGCGTATCGTGGCCGAACTGCCGGAACTGGGCTTCTGGTTCGCCTGTTCACAGGCGATGCCGCAGCCCGTGGTGACCCGCATCGCGCAGACGCTGAAGACACCGGCGTCGCAGCAGCTTCACCGCGAGGCGTTGAGCAATCTGCTGCCGGGCATCGCGGCAAGCCTTTAGGAGCCCCATGCGGCAGGGTCACCCCGCCCATGCCGGGCCAGAGCCGCACCGGGCCTTGCGTGTACCCGCCCATTCTGTATAGTGCGCGCCTTCCGAAACCCCGCCGGTGCTTTGCCAAGGCGCCGGCTAGGACCGTGCGGCTGATCCAGAACCCGTTCTGGCCACAGCGGCGGACCATCAATAGCCATGGGGAGTTATATGGCACTGTATGAAACCATCCTGATTTTCCGTCAGGACATCTCCTCGACTCAGGTTGAAACCCTGACCGAGACCTTCAGCAACATCCTGAAGGAACAAGGCGGCTCCGTCGTCAAGACCGAGCAGTGGGGTCTGAAGACCCTGACCTACCGGATCAAGAAGAACCGCAAGGGTCATTACGTCTATCTCGGCCTGGACGCCTCTGCGGCGGCCGTTGCCGAAATGGAGCGTAACCTGTCGATCAACGAAGACGTGCTGCGCGTCATGACCGTCAAGGTCGAGAAGATCGAAGAAGGCCAGACCGCCATGCTCGCCAACAAGGGCGAGCGCGCGGAGCGTGGCCCCCGCGGTGGCTTCGGCGACCGTGGCCCGCGTCGTGAATTCGGCGACCGTGGTCCGCGCGAGGGCGGCTTCAGCCGTGGCCCGCGTCGTGACGCCGCCGTTGAAGGTGAAGGAGATCGCGCATGACCACCGAACGTCCCCAGGGCGCTCCCACGGGTGGCGCTCCCCGCTCCGGCGGTGGCCGTCGTCCGTTCTTCCGTCGCCGGAAGACCTGCCCGTTCTCCGGCCCGAACGCGCCGGTGATCGATTATAAGGACATCAAGCTGCTGTCCCGGTTCATCTCCGAGCGTGGCAAGATCGTCCCGTCCCGTATCACCGCCGTTTCGGCGAAGAAGCAGCGTGAGCTGGCCCGTGCTATCAAGCGCGCCCGCTTCCTGGCTCTTCTGCCCTACGTCGTCAAGTAAGCCAGGAGAAAAGACATGGACGTCATTCTGCTGGAACGCGTCGAAAAGCTGGGTCAGCTCGGTCAGGTGGTCAAGGTGAAGCCGGGCTATGCCCGTAACTTCCTGCTGCCGAAGAAGAAGGCCCTCCGTGCAACCAAGGAAAACCTCGCCTATTTCGAAGGCCAGAAGGCGCAGATCGAAGCGCGCAATCTGGAACTGAAGAAAGAAGCCGAGGTTGTGGCCAAGAAGGTCGATGGCGTTGCCGTCGTCGTCGTTCGTCAGGCTGCCGAGTCCGGCGTGCTGTACGGTTCGGTCACCTCGCGCGATATCGCCGAGGCCGTGACCGCAACCGGCACCACGATCGCTCGCGCTCAGGTCGCCATTGCCGATCCGATCAAGACCCTGGGCCTGTTCAAGGTCAAGGTTGTTCTGCACCCGGAAGTGGCCGTGAGCGTCACCGTGAACGTGGCTCGTTCGGTCGAAGAAGCCGCCGTCCAGGCCGCCCGTGGCGGTATGGTCGTCGGTAACGACCAGGACGACGAGGACGAGACGGTTGAAGAGACCGAAGCCACCGAGGAGACCGAGGCCTGATCAAGGCCCCGGACGCCGCATGGAAACATCCGGCACCTCAGGTAGCGATAAAGGGCGGTTCCTTTCGGGGGACCGCCCTTTTTCTTTTGGCCATCTTTGCGGCGATCCGCAGCGTGACTACATCTCCAAGACGTATCAGCGGCTTGGGGTATACCGACATGCTGTTGTTCCGTTTTCTTCGCTCCATCATCCGCCAGGGCAGCCTGACCGTCGTCGACGCGCGCGGCCAGCCCCATCATTTCGGTTCGGAAACCGATGGTATAAGGCCTGTCAGGATACGGCTGACCGATCCTGCCCTGGAATGGAAGCTGGGCCTGCATCCCGGCCTTTATGCCGGCGAGGCCTATATGGATGGCACGCTGCAGATGGTGGATGGCAGTCTGTACGACTTCATCGAGTTGGTGACCCGCAATGCCGGGTTCGGTCATATGGGTCCCGCCGGCGCCTTTGCACAGCGGATCGGGGCGAGGATGCAGCGCTTCATCCAGCAGCGCAACCCGCTGGACCGGTCCCGGCGGAACGTGGCCCATCATTACGATCTGTCGCGGCAATTCTACGATCTGTTCCTGGATGCCGACCGCCAATATTCCTGCGCCTACTTCCCCCGACCGGGCATGAGCCTGGATCAGGCGCAGGAGGCCAAGAAGCGGCATATCGCGGCCAAGCTGCTGCTGAAACCCGGCCTTCGCGTCCTGGATATCGGCTGCGGCTGGGGCGGCATGGCCCTGACACTGGCAAAGCTGGCCGATATACAGGTCACGGGCATAACCCTGTCCAAGGAACAACTGGCCGTGGCGCGGGAACGGGCGGACGCGGCGGGCCTGTCGGACCGGGTGCGGTTCGAACTGTGTGATTACCGTGAACTGCCGGGGCGGTTCGACCGGATCGTCAGCGTCGGCATGTTCGAACATGTCGGCGTCCCGCAATATCCCACCTTCTTCGCGCGGGTGCACGACCTGTTGACCGATGACGGGGTGGCCCTACTGCATGCCATCGGGCGGTCAGAGGGGCCGGGCACCACCAATCCCTGGATTCGCAAATATATCTTCCCCGGCGGTTACTCTCCCGCCCTGTCGGAGGTGACGCCGGCGGTAGAGAGGGCGGGCCTGTGGCTGACCGACATGGAAATCTGGCGCCTGCATTATGCCGAAACCCTGCGGCACTGGCGTGAACGGTTCCTGGCGCGGCGGGAGCAGGCGAAAGCGCTCTATGACGAACGCTTCTGCCGCATGTGGGAGTTTTATCTGGTGGGGGCGGAATGTGCCTTCCGTTACCAGGGTCATATGGTGTTCCAGATGCAGTTGGCCCGCGATATCGGGGCAGTGCCGCTGGCCCGTGATTATATGTTGGTCGATGAAAAGCGGAATGCCCATAACCAGACACGGGCGGCCTGAGCGCATGCCGGTGGACCGTCATGCCGGTTGGAGAAATGTTCCATGCCGCTAAATCCGCCTGTATCAGCCATCGGCCCCCTCTATCTCTGCACCATCGTCCGCGACGAAGAAGACGGTCTGGCGGAATGGATCGCCTATCACCACCTGATCGGCGTCGACCATTTCGTCATCTATTACAATGGTAGCACGGACGGTACGGCCACCCTCTTGGACCGGTTTGCCGCTGCCGGCATCGTCACACGGATCGACTGGCCCGACCGTCCGCCGCCCCAGTGGCTGACCTATGGCGGCATGCTGCGGCTGCTGGATGCGGTTCCTGATCCGCGCACGGCGTCATGGGACAGCCTTGGCGCGCTCGGCCCCCAAATCAGCGCCTATAATGACGCCTTGTCCCGGTTTGGTGACCGGACGGCCTGGATGCTGTTCATCGATGCCGATGAATTCCTGCTGCTGCCCGAAGATGGTCACCTCAACCGTTTTGTGGATCGCTTCCCCAGCCCGGATATCGGGGCCATCGGTCTCCACTGGCGCTATTTCGGGTCAGCGGGGCAGATTGAGCCGGATGGACGGCTGGTGGTTGAACGTTTTACCCGCTGCGCTGAAGCGGCGTTTCCCGGTCATGCCCATATCAAGACCTTGGCACGCCCGGTCGCCCTGGACCGGATGGCTGTTCATGCCGAAATGTTACGGCCTGGGTACAGCTACGTGAATGGTTGCGGGATTGCGTTCACCCCCCGGCACTTGGCCTTCAACGACCCGATCTCCCATCGATACAGTCAGCTAAACCACTATTCAGTAAAGTCCCGGGCCGAGTTTGAGCGTAAGCGCGCCAAGGGCAACGCAACGCTGGGCAGTCGCCATCCCCAGGGGGCGATTGAAGCCGAGTATTTCAAGCACCAAGACCTGAATGACGCTGAGGATCGGCGATTGGCCATGTGGGCGGCGACCGTGCGCGATCATGCGGCCCGGCTGCTCTCCGGCCCACCCTGAAGATACCCACAGCTTATCCACAGGTTTCATCCCCTGCCATTCTGGACCCGTACCCGCCTGATCAGGTGACGCCGACAAAACAGGCCGCTAGAATGCCGCCGCCATGGATACCAAGCTGATCGACCCGTCCGGCTTTGCCGGTGCCGCCCCCGTTGCCTACCGCACGCCGCCGCACAATGAGGAGGCGGAGCAGACGGTGCTGGGCGCCATCCTTGTGAACAACAAGGCCTTTGAAAAGGTTGGCGAATTCCTGCGGCCTGAGCATTTCTTCGACCCGGCCAACCAGAAAATCTATCAGGCCGTCCTGAAGATGATCGACCGGGGCCAGGTGGCGAACCCGATCACCCTGAAGGCCTATTTCGAACAGGACCGCGACCTGTCGGAAATTGGCGGGCCGGAATATCTGGCGCGCCTGGCTGCCGCCATCGTCACCGTCCATAATCTGGAGGATTACGGGCGGATTATCCACGACGCCTATCTGCGTCGGCAGTTGATCGAAGTCGGCGAGGATATGGTCAATCAGGCCTACAAGCACGATATCGACATCGTGGCCAACGACCAGATCGAGGATGCGGAAAAGAAGCTGTTCGAACTGGCGGCGACAGGCGACATCAAGGGCGATTTCATCCCCTTTGACCGGGCGCTGACCGCCGCCATTGCCAGTGCCGAGGCCGCCTTCCGCCGCTCCAGCCATGTCACGGGCGTCACCTCGGGCTTGCGCGATCTGGACGCCAAGCTGGGCGGGTTGCATCCCAGCGATCTGCTGATCCTGGCTGGACGCCCCTCCATGGGTAAGACGGCGTTGGCCACCAACATCGCCTTCAATGCAGCCAAGGCCTATATGCTGTCGGGCGGCAAGGAAGGGGCACCGGTCGGCTTCTTCTCCCTGGAAATGTCGGCAGAACAGCTGGCGCTGCGTATCCTGGCCGATCAGGCGGAAGTGTCGGGCGATAAGATCCGCCGTGGCGAGATCACGGCCACCGATTTCCCGAAATTCGTGGAGGCCAGCCAGTATCTGGCGCGCGTGCCCTTCTTCGTGGACGACACACCGGCCCTGACCATCACCGCCGTCCGCACCCGCGCCCGCCGGCTGAAGCGCACCCATGGGCTTGGCCTTTTGGTGGTCGATTATTTGCAGCTGCTGCGCGGCGGCGGGTCGAGCCGGGGCGAGCAGAACCGTGTGCAGGAAATCTCCGAGATCACGCGCGGCCTGAAGGCCATCGCCAAGGAACTGCACCTGCCCGTCATCGCCCTGTCGCAGTTGTCGCGTTCGGTGGAAAACCGCGAGGACAAACGCCCGCAGCTGTCGGACCTGCGTGAATCCGGCTCGATCGAGCAGGATTCCGACGTCGTGATGTTCGTGTTCCGTGAACAATATTATCTGGAACGTGCGGAGCCCGGCCGCCGCCCCGACGAGTCGGAAGACAAGTATAATGACCGTTACGCGCAGTGGCAGGACCGGCTGGCCCAGGTCCACAACACCGCCGACGTGATTATCGGCAAGCAGCGTCACGGTCCCGTTGGCACCGTGCGCCTGTATTTCGACGGCAATTACACCCGCTTCGGCGATCTCGACACGCAGCATGGCGGCGGATCGTATGACGAGTGATCTGACGGGGCTGTTGAACAGCCCCGAGGCGGCGCGTGTTGGCGCCGTGCTGGTCATTGATCTGGCCGCCCTGGTCGCCAATTGGCGTGCCATGGCGGCCCGGGCACCGGGGGCGGAATGCGCCGCCGTGGTCAAGGCCAATGGCTATGGTCTTGGTGACGTCGCCGTGGCATCGGCCCTTTGGCAAGCGGGCGCCCGCAGCTTCTTCGTGGCGGATATCGAAGCCGGGGTGCGGGTGAAGACCGCCCTGCCCCAGTCCCGCACCCTGGTCCTGCATGGTGTGCCGGCCGGGACGGAGTTGGAACTGTCGGCGCGCGGTCTGGTGCCGGTGCTCAGCAGCCTGTGCGAGATTGAACGCTGGGGCGCCCATGCCCGCAAGCTGGGGCGCAAACTGCCCGCCTTTATTCATATCGACACCGGAATGAACCGGTTGGGCCTGCCCCCCACTGAATTGGATCGGTTATGCAATGATCCAACTGGACTGCTGGATGGCATCGATTTGCAGGCCTGGATGAGCCATCTGGCCTGCGCCGATGATCCGTCCAATCCCTTCACGGCGGAACAGTTGCGGCGGGTGCGGGCGGCGCTGGCCCGGTTGCCCAAGGCGCCGGTCAGCCTGTCGAACTCTGCCGGTATCTTCCACGGGCCCGACTATCATTTCGATTTGGTGCGACCCGGTATCGGGCTTTACGGCCCCAACCCCGCCCCTTGGGCGCCCAATCCGATGCGGCCCGTCATCCGGCTGCTGGCCCGTATCCTGCAAATTCGCGATGTTACCCCGCCCGACACGGTCGGATATGACGCGACACACCGCGTGGCGGCACCGGGTAAGGTGGCCGCCCTGGGCATGGGGTATGCCGATGGCTATCCCTGGTCGCTGGCCGGCAAGGGTGTTGCCATGGTTGCAGGCCATGCCGCCCCCCTGATCGGGCGGGTGTCGATGGACCTGCTGACTGCCGATGTCACGGGGGTACCCGACGGGCTGTTGCAGGTCGGCGGCTGGGCCGAGATCATCGGTCCGCACCGCGATGTCGATCAGGTCGCCAAAGAGGCCGGCACCATCGGGTATGAGGTGCTGACGCGATTGGGATCTCGGTACCACCGGCTTTACATCAACGGCTGATCACGCTGTGATCGACACGAACGATTCCGTTGTCTGGATCGCGATGGTCAGTGTCTCGGTATAGGTGCTGGTGTAGGTGACATCCATCATGGTCCCGGCGCTGGTGCTGGCGGCGTCCGCCGCCCCGCCGGGGTCGATGGTTTCCAGGGTGCCGTTCAGCCGTTCCAGGGTTTCTCCTGCCGCCGCCAGATCATCGCGCGACGCTTTCAGGCTTTCCTCGAACTTCTGCTTCTCCTCCTCGCTCATCCACAGGGTGTTGCCCTTGTTGGCTTCTGCCTGGGTCAGCAGGGTGCGGGCGCGACCCGCAAAATCACGGACTTCCTGTACATAGGCGCGGGCATAGGAGACGGGAACACCACCGGCGGTCATGCCGGGCTGCGGCTCCACCGGCTTGGCCGGATCGGGTTCGCCGCGCGCGATGGCGGCAGCGCGTTCAGCGGGATCGACATTGCGTCCCTCCACCAAGCTCTTAGCCTCTTCGGCCAGCTTGCGGGTCATGCCGGTGGCTTCGCGCGCAATCTGTGCCAGCTTGCGGGCATCGCCGCGCGCAGCGGCCTGACGCGCCTCCTGCTCCAGCTCGCCCATGCGGCGCTTGGACTGGGTCAATTTCTCATTGGCGGCCTTGCGGTCAATCTCCGACCGGGCCTGATCCATGTATTTGCCCAGTTCCTCGACGCGCGCAGCGCTTTTGGCGGCTTCCTCGAACCCGCCA
Source organism: Niveispirillum sp. (assembly GCF_052437035.1). Taxonomy (NCBI): domain Bacteria; kingdom Pseudomonadati; phylum Pseudomonadota; class Alphaproteobacteria; order Rhodospirillales; family Azospirillaceae; genus Niveispirillum; species Niveispirillum sp. The sequence goes on along the minus strand of NZ_JBQVOH010000002.1, from coordinate 625,389 downwards.
CCGGTGACGCCGATTTCCATCAGGCGCTTATAGATATCTTGCTGCGACCGGCCCTGATATTGCGGGTCGCTGGTCTTTTTGAATCTTTCCTCGACCGCCTTATCGACATGGCGGTCGATAGCCGTCTTCATCGCCATGGAATTCGTGGCGCTGAAGAGCGGACTCGCGTTTAGCGAGATCATGGGCTCCCCCAAAGGCGATCATTTTGATCCACCCAAAGGGTAAGACACTCGCGTGATAGGAGCAAGTCCGTAAAATTGTATCTTTAGTGATAGTCGCCAAAACGGAAACCGCCCGGCGGATTGCTCCACCGGGCGGCATCAGCATAACTAAGCTTCTGAAAAACTTAGTTCTTGGACTTGTCCACCAACTTGTTGGCGGAGATCCAGGGCATCATGGCGCGCAGCTTTGCGCCCACTTCCTCGATCGGATGCTCGGCCTCGATGCGGCGGGTGGCCTTGAAGGACGGGGTGCCAGCCTTGTTTTCCAGCATCCAGTCGCGCACGAAGCGGCCCGACTGAATGTCGGTCAGAACGCGCTTCATCTCGGCCTTGGTCTCGTCCGTCACGATGCGCGGACCGGTGACATAGTCACCATATTCGGCCGTGTTGGAGATGGAGTAGCGCATGTTGGCGATGCCGCCTTCGTAGATCAGGTCCACGATCAGCTTCACTTCGTGCAGGCACTCGAAATAAGCCATTTCCGGGGCATAGCCAGCCTCGGTCAGGGTCTCGAAACCAGCCTGGATCAGCTTGGTCAGGCCGCCGCACAGGACAGCCTGCTCACCGAACAGGTCGGTTTCGCACTCTTCCTTGAAGGTGGTTTCGATGATGCCCGAACGGCCACCACCAACAGCGGAGGCATAGGACAGGGCGACATCGAAGGCATTGCCGGACGCGTTCTGGTGAACGGCGACCAAGCAGGGAACGCCGCCGCCCTTCTTATATTCACCGCGCACGGTGTGGCCAGGACCCTTCGGGGCGATCATGAACACGTCCGTGTCGGGACGCGGCTCGATCAGGCGGAAATGCACGTTCAGGCCGTGGGCGAACGCGATGGCGGAACCCTGCTTCAGGTTCGGGCCGATCTCGTTGTTGTACAGCTCGGCCTGATGCTCGTCCGGCGTCAGGATCATGATCACGTCGGCGGTGGCCGCAGCCTCCGCCGGGGTGACGCACTTAAAGCCGGCGGCTTCGGCCTTGGCGCGGGTCGGCGAATTAGCCTTCAGCGCGATGATCACGTCGGTTACGCCGCTGTCGCGCAGATTCTGGGCGTGGGCATGGCCCTGGCTACCATAGCCGACGATGGCCACCTTCTTGCCCTTGATCAGGTTGACGTCGGCGTCGCGATCGTAATAGACGCGCATGGGAATGTTCCTTCGTTCTGCTCTGCTGTGGTCAGGTCCGGCCCCCGGTGCGGGAGCCGGCATTGGGGTAAACTCGAACTGATCTTACAGGGTCGAAGTGCCGCGCGACAGGGCGGCAGCGCCTGTCCGGCTGATATCGACCTCGCCCAGTTGCTGCATCAGGTCGATGAAGCGGTTCAGGTCCTCGGCTGTGCCGGTGATTTCGAACACGAAACTGTTGATGGTGGCGTCCACGACGCGGGCCTTGAACACATCACCGATGCGCAAGGACTCCACCCGCTTCTCGCCATTGGCCACGACCTTGACCAGGGCCATCTCCCGCTCGATAAACGGGCCTTCCAGGGTCAGGTCCTTGACCTTGTGGACAGGGACCAGACGGTCCAACTGCACCTTAATCTGTTCGATGATCATGGGCGTGCCGGAGGTGACGACGGTGATGCGGGACAGGCTGTCACCGGCATCGATCTCCGCCACGGTCAGGCTTTCGATATTATAGCCACGGCCAGAGAACAGGCCGATAACGCGCGCCAGCACGCCCGGCTCGTTATCGACGAGCACGGAAATGGTGTGGCGACGGATGCTGGTATCTTGGGTCACGGGGCGAGGCTCCGGGAAATCTGGTCTTTATCGGGCGAAAGGGATGGGACGGCTGGCTTACACCAGCACCATCCCCTCCTCCGGCGTGGCTTCGGAAACCTTATCCGCCGGACCCAGCAGCATTTCATTATGTGCCTTGCCACCGGGGATCATGGGGAAGCAGTTTTCCTTCTGGTCCACGCACATATCGACGATGACGGCGCGCGGGGTGGCGATCATCTCGGCGATAACGTCGTCCACTTCCGACACTTTGGTGGCGCGCAGGCCCACGCCGCCGAAGGCGTCCGCCAGCTTCACGAAGTCGGGCAGCGCCTCCGAATAGCTTTCGGAATAGCGTGAACCGTGCAGCAGTTCCTGCCACTGACGGACCATGCCCATCCACTGATTGTTCAGGATGAAGACCTTGACCGGCAGACGGTACTGCAGGGCCGTCGACATTTCCTGGATGTTCATCTGGATCGACGCTTCACCGGCGACATCGATACAGAGCGCGCCAGGATTGGCGATCTGCGCACCGATGGCGGCGGGCAGGCCATAGCCCATGGTGCCGAGGCCACCCGAGGTCAGCCAACGGTTCGGCTTGTTGAAGGGCAGGAACTGTGCGGCCCACATCTGATGCTGGCCCACCTCGGTGGAGATGAACACATCGTCGCGGCCCTGGATGGCGGCGCGCAGACGCTCCAGCGCGTATTGCGGCTTGATGACCTTGTCGGTCTTCTCGTACTTCAGGCAGTCCTTGGACCGCCAGACGGCGATCTGGTCCCACCAGGACTTCAAGGCGGCCTGATCGGCGCGCTTGTTGCGGGCCTTCCAGATGCGGATCATGTCTTCCAAGACATAGGCCGCGTCGCCGACGATGGGCAGATCAACGCGAACATTCTTGTTGATGTTCGACGGGTCGATATCGATGTGGATCTTCTTGGAATTCGGGCTGAATTCGCTGACCTTGCCCGTCACACGGTCATCGAACCGGGCGCCGACGCAGACCATCAGGTCGCAGCCATGCATGGCCAGATTGGCCTCGTAGGTCCCGTGCATGCCCAGCATGCCCAGCCACTGCTGATCATGGGCCGGATAGGCGCCCAGGCCCATCAGGGTGGTGGTGCAGGGATAGCCGGTCATGCGCACCAGCTGCGTCAGCAACTGGCTGGCCACCGGGCCGGCATTGATGACGCCGCCGCCGACATAGAAGATGGGACGCTTGGCATTGGCCAGCATCTCCACCGCCTCCTCAACCTTGTTCAGGTCGGGCTTCACCTGCGGGCGATAGCTCTTGGGCTGGCTTTCGCCCGGCGTGCGATAGACGCCGTCGGCGAACTGCACATCCTTGGGGATGTCGATGACGACGGGGCCGGGACGGCCATTCTTGGCCACATAGAACGCTTCATGCAGCGTGCGGGCCAGATTGTTGACGTCCTTGACCAGATAATTGTGCTTGGTCGCGGGCCGGGTGATGCCGGTCGTGTCGCATTCCTGGAACGCGTCATTACCGATCAGGTGCGTCGGCACCTGCCCCGTCAGGCAGACGATCGGAATGCTGTCCATCAGCGCATCGACCAGGCCAGTGACGGCATTGGTGGCGCCGGGGCCGGAGGTGACCAGAACGACACCGACCTTGCCGGACGAACGGGCATAGCCCTCTGCGGCATGGACGGCGGCCTGTTCGTGGCGGACCAGGATGTGCTTGATCTGGTTCTGCTTGAACAGCGCGTCATAGATGGGTAGTACCGCCCCACCCGGATAGCCGAAGATCGTATCTACACCTTGGTCCCGAAGGGCCTTGATGACGATTTCCGCACCGGAGAGGATGGTTCCCGAAGACATGGCAGACGCTTTCAAACAGTTCCAACAGGGTTGAAAAACGCCGCATCTCGCATGGGCGAAAGGCGACGTGGCGGCACCCTAGACGGAACCGGAAAGATGGTCAACCGGTTTTGGCAATGATCTTAGTCATGCCTGTCATGATACGGTCATAAAATTTCGCGAACGCCACCTCGGATGCAAGTTCCGTCGAATCCAACCGCACTGCGGCAGGCATCTGGTTACGAAACCATGTCAATTGCCGCTTGGCATAATTGCGGGTCAACTGCTGTGCCCTGGCAATCGCCGTTTCCCGGTCCAGCGTGCCGGACAGGATGGCGGCGATTTCGGGCACGCCCAGCGCCTTGCATGCCGGCAGGGCCGGGTCGAGGCCCTGGGCCATCAGGGCCGCCACTTCTTCCTCCGCCCCCTGTTCCAGCATGGTCAGAAAGCGCTTGTCGCATTGCGCATAAAGGCGCGGGCGCGGCGGCTCCACGACCAGGGTGGTGAAGGACAGGTGTGTGGGCACATCGGTGGGCGGAGCCGCCTGCCAGTCGCTGATCGACCGGCCCGTGGTCTGGATCACCTCCCAGGCGCGGATCAGGCGCTGACTGTCGGTCGGGTGAAGACGGGCGGCGGTGGCGGGATCGATTTCCGCCAGACGGGCATGCAGGGCGGGGCTGCCGATCTCCGCCTGCAAATCCATCGCGGCCTGACGGATGTCCGCCGGGATGTCGGGAATGTCGGACAGGCCCTGCATCAGGGATCGCAGATAGAGCCCGGTGCCGCCAACCACGATGGGCAGACGCCCCTGCCCGTGCGCCCGGTCAATCTCCGCCAGCGCCAGTTCGCGCCAACGCGCCGCGCTCATCCGCACCGAGGCGGGCACGATACCATATAGTATATGTGGGGCTTCCGCCTCATCCGCCTCTGATGGGCGGGCCGTGACGATCGCCAAGTCAGCATAGACCTGCATGCTGTCCGCATTGATCACCACCCCGCCGGCCCGCTTTGCAAGGGCGAGAGCCAAACCGGACTTTCCCGAGGCGGTGGGGCCGCCAATGACGAGGACTGGGCGCGGTTCGGCCATGAGGACGGGAAATGAATTCATTGGTTGGTGTTAACCCCCGCCCCGGGATTTCGCAAGCAGGCCTTCAGCGTGGCATCGTGCTGACGCCCAACCCTGTAAGCCGCTGCAACTCACCAGCTCGGAACTGCTCCACACGCCGGGCCAATTCATCGCGGTTTTCCGCTTCAGTAAGCAAAGACCGGCTCTCATGCACCAGGCGCTGCCCATTGTCACACAGCCGGGTCCACGCCAAATCCACGGGATCGATTCCACGTTCCAGAGCGCCGAGGATAGTGACATTCAGCCAATCAGTGAGAATACCGCTGCCGAGCAGCGGCGAGGCCCAATAGAGATTACATCCCATAACCGGCTCGTTAAACAGCGCCTCGTTAAGGGCTGACGCCCGAACCCGGCGGACATCGTAACCCTCATCCGGCAGGCAAAGCGAAGCCTGTTCAGTGGCAACGAGGACAACAAGCATGTGCATCAGGCTGGTCGCGCCAAATTTGCTGCAATTTGTATCCTCAATCAGGTCCAAGAGCCTAGTCGGGCCCTTGGCCATGCGCTGTAGTACAGGCCCGTAAAGCTCCAAGGGCAGCTGCGCTTTCCCGTTCAATGTATCCAGGTTGGAGATGAAAGAGTCCGGAGTGATGGTAAGCGCAAAGCGATAGTTGGACAAAATCTGTGCCCGGCGCGCGACGCTGAGTTTTCGAGGACCACGCACAAAAATGTCGCGCCGAAATCCCTGGCTAACCATAATGTCGCGCAGGCTTTCTTTACGATTTGGGTCCTTGATCTTGTTCAACAATGCCAGTTGTTCATTGGATAGATTAACCTGGTCAACATGGTCCCTTAGATATGCCGATGCCGCAAAGCTGAGCTTGACGCTCCAGAGTTCCTCGGCCATGTCGGCGAAGTAGGACGGGTGCCATTCCTGCCCAAGAAATTCATGGACGATATAGCCTAGGGCCTTCTGGTCCATGGCCTTGATCTGACCTACCGCCCCAGGGACATGCTTGAAATAATGCGCATTGGTTTCAATCAATTCCCTTGCAAGCGCCAACGCCTGGCTGACCTGCTCCTGCCGCCCTCCCGCTGATGCCTCTGCATGCTCTTGAATGAGTTTTCGCAATGGCGCCAATGGCAGCCAACCAACAGAACAGTTATATGAAATATAAACAATTCCACCGGAACGCAGCTTTCTCTTAATGAAGTTTAATATAAAATTTCTATTCTCAAACGAAACCCAACTGTGAATTCCATGGAGACTTATAATATCATATTCAGGCAAGTCCGATTCGTCCAGGAATTCCTGAAAACTACGCTCATGAAAACGAATATTATGCAATCCGGCGGACTCAGCTGCTGCTCTCGCCGCAACGATCTGGCTAGGATTGAAATCAACAGCATCAAAAGTAATGTGCGGATAGGCCATAGCCATGATGTTGGCCGTCACCCCATACCCGCACCCAAGTTCGCAGTAGCGCAGGGGCTGGTTGGCATCGGGTGCTTCGAAGCCTTTGAGGGTCATGCAGAATTGCAATGAATGGGGCAAAAGCTCCCCATAGAAATTATTCGTGTAGTTAATGTCGGCAATATAGCCGTCAGTCCAATTCTCCGGCATCACGCGTCACCCAACTTATGAGTTTGAAGCGGTACCATGGTAAGCGCAAGATTGTCCAGACGCAGTCCAGCTACGGAGGGCTGGACTTGCAACAGGGTATTCGAAATCTCTATTTCGTTCTCCGGGGTATATTCAATATGTTGCTGGCGGGGTGATATGTATGTATCGCGGTCGAACCGGGGCGTGATCCTGCCCGTTGCTGCGTACAGTTTCCTTCCCTTCGTGGCGACTTGATATTTCTGGATGGCTTCCCCCACAGACGATTGATTGCCAGCGGTTCCATAGGGGGCGATAAGGGCGGCAATCGACCACCCAATCTGGACGGGATATAAGATGCTGCGCCAAGTCTTGACCCTGATCGCCGATCCGGCTGCCTTCACGCTGGATGATGCCGTCGCCAAGCTGGCCCGTGCCGCCCTGGCCGATCTGGGGGCGCAGACGGCGCCGGCGGACTGGCTGGTGCCGGGGATCGCCTGCGATATCGGCTTTGACGGGCTGAATGACGATCAGGCGCAGGCCGCCGTGGCCAAGGCGCTGGCCGGCAAGCCGGTGGACATCGTAGCGCAGGGCGTGGAAGGCCGGCGCAAGTCGGTTCTGGTGGCCGATATGGAATCGACCATCATCCAGCAGGAGATGCTGGACGAACTGGGTGATCTGGTGGGGGCCCGCGACCGCATTGCCGCCATCACCCACCGCGCCATGAATGGCGAGATCGACTTCAAGGGCGCGCTGCGGGAGCGGGTGGCGCTGCTGGCGGGACTGGATGCCGGCGTGCTGACCCAGATGATCGGGCGCATCACCTATATGCCGGGGGCATCCACCCTGATCGCCACCTTGAAGAAGCATGGCGTCTATTGCGCCCTGGTGTCGGGCGGGTTCAAGACCTTCACGGCCCATGTGCGCGGAGAGCTGGGCTTTGACGAGGATCAGGCCAATGACCTGATTGTGGAGGGGGGCAAGCTGGCCGGGACGGTGTTCGAGCCGATCCTGGACAAGGATGCCAAGCATCAGGCCCTGATCCGCATCACGTCCGCCCACCGCGTGCCGGTGGCGGCCAGCATCACCGTGGGTGACGGGGCCAACGATTTGCCCATGCTGATGGCTGCCGGGATGGGTGTCGCCTATCACGCCAAGCCCAGCGTGGCGGCCCAGGCCCGCGCCCGCATCGACCATGGCGACCTGACGGCCCTTCTCTATATTCAGGGATACAGGGCTGAAGAAATCGTGGTGGCGTGAGGGCGCCACCACCGGCAGCATGGGCCTATCCACGGTGATGGAGTGCCCTGCCCATGCCTGCCTTCCCCATCGAAACATTGTTGCTGTTCATGGCCGCGGCCCTGGCGCTGAACCTGACGCCGGGACCCGACATGCTGTTCTGCCTGGGCAGTGGGGCACATCGCGGGCCAAAGGCCGGGGTGGCGGCGTCGCTGGGCGTGGCCTGCGGGGCCATGGTGCATACGGCGGCGGCGGCCTTCGGGCTGGCGGGGCTGCTGATGGCGTCGCCCCTGCTGTTTGAAATCGTGCGCTGGACGGGGGCGGCCTATCTGGTCTGGCTGGCCTGGAACACCTTCCGCGCGACACCGCCGGTGGCCGATAGCACGAAGGTGACGCAGAAGGATATCAGCCGTATCTTCCTGCGCGGTGCCGTCACCAACATGCTGAACCCCAAGGTGGCCATCTTCTTCCTGGCCTTCCTGCCGCAATTCATCGATCCCGCGCGCGGCAGCGTCGTGGTGCAAGCCCTGATCCTTGGCACGCTAATGAACATCTCCGGTACCATCGTGAATGCCGCCGTGGGCGCCGGTGCCGGTGGCCTGGGCCGGCATCTGGCCCGCAACCCGGTGGCAGCCAAGGTGCTGAACTACCTGTCCGGTACCGTGTTCCTGGGCCTTGCCGTCCGTCTGGGTTTCATGAGCAGGGTATAATCACGGGATGGCCAGGACGCCCGCCATCCCGGCGCGGATGGCGGCACGGTCCTGCTCATCCTTGTTCTGGGACAGCTTGGCCTTGGCTTCCAACCGGTCCACATGCAGCACGATGCCGACGATGCCACGCAGCATGGCGGCGATGTAATCATCGGGCGCGTCACCAACCTGCCATGCCCGTTCCCGCCCCGCCTCATGCCGATTGGTCAGACGGGTGACGATATCCAGCAGACCAGCCGCATCCTCCACCACCTCCAGCCGCCCATGGGCCTGAACGCTGACATAGTTCCAGGTGGGAACGACCTTGCCCGTCTTCTGCTTTTCCGCATACCAGGCGGGGGTGACATAGCCGTCCCCACCTTGGAAAATGGCCAGCGACGGCACAGCGGGGGCAAACCGCTTCCAATGCGGGTTGGCGCGGGCGACATGGCCGATCAGGCGGACGCCATCACCGGAACGGTCCAGCAGCAGGGGCAGCGGGGTGGACAGCAATCCACCCTCCCCCAGGCTGACCAGCGTGGCGAAAGACAGGGTTTCGATGAGGGCGAGGGCGTCGCTCTCTTCCATCTTGAAATGCGTGGGCGTGTACATCGGGCATATCCAGGGTTCTGCCCCTTCTTACTGACGCAAGTGCAGTGCCTGCGCATTCATTGTCTTGTCATAAGGACAAGGTTGCATCCGCGCCGTCGCGCCCGCAGCATTCGCCAGCGTGAATGAAGGGAGATCAGGATGCCCGGTTTCGGGGAGGCGTTGCGGTTCTGGTTGTGGCTCGGCTGTGTCAGTTTCGGTGGGCCGGCGGGGCAGATCGCCCTGATGCAGCAGGAACTGGTGGATAAGCGGCGCTGGATCGACAGTACGCGGTTCCTGCACGGGCTGAACTTTGCCATGCTGCTGCCGGGGCCGGAGGCACAGCAGCTGGCCACCTATGTCGGCTGGCGCTTGCATGGGGTGTGGGGCGGGCTGGTGGCTGGCGGCCTGTTCGTGCTGCCGGGGGCGCTGGTGCTGCTGGCCCTGTCCTGGCTAGCCGCGGAACATGGGGATCTGGCCTGGGTGGCGGCCCTGTTCGACGGGGTCAAACCGGTGGTCATCGCCATCATCGCGGCATCCGTCTGGCGCCTTGGCCGGCGGACATTGAAGGGACCGGCACCGCTGCTGCTGGCGTTCGCTGCCTTTCTGGGGCTGTATCTGGGCCATGTGCCGTTTCCGGTGGTGATCGCGGCGGCGGCGCTGGTCGGCTATCTGTCGGCAAAGGCCGGGCGGCCGCTTTTCGCACCAGCGGGCCATGGGGTGGGCAATGATTTCGTCCCCGATGATCAGCCAGTAGATCGGAGTGCGAAGCGTCTTCTACGTATGGCTGTCCTTTTCGCCCTGCTGCTGCTGGTGCCGGTGGTCGGCACGGTACTGCTGCTGGGGCGCAACCCCTGGGCCGATATCGCCGACCTGTTCACGACGGCGGCCTTCGTCACCTTTGGCGGTGCCTATGCGGTGTTGCCCTTCATCGCCGAGCGCGCGGTGGAGAATTACCAGTGGCTGACGCCCGCTGACATGGTGAATGGGCTGGCGCTGGCCGAAAGCACGCCGGGGCCGCTGATCCTGGTCACGCAATATGTCGGCTTCTTCGCGGGCTGGAACCATCCGGGCAGCCTGTCGCCGCTGGCGGCGGGGATCACGGGGGCCGCACTCACCACCTATGTCACCTTCCTGCCCTGCTTCTTCTTCATCTTCGCCGGCGCCCCCTATGTGGAGGCGTTGATCCATAACCGGGCCGCAGCGGGGGCCCTGGCCGCCATCACCGCGGCGGTGGTCGGCGTGATCTTGAACCTGGGTGTGGTTCTGGGCGAGGCGGTGCTGCTGCCCCGCGGGTCTGTCGATTGGGTTGCCGTGGTGGTCGCTGCTATCGCCCTGGCCGCCATGCTGCGCCTCAAGCTGGCGGTGCATTGGCTGGTGCTGGCCGGGGCGGGGTTCGGGCTGCTACGGATGGCGCTGGGGTGAGGAGCAATGAAAAAGGCGCCCTGCGGGGCGCCCTTTCCGTGAAGACCGTTAGTCTTCGGTGTCCTCGTCGTCCTCGTCCTTCGACTCCGGACCGACATCCACATCAATCGGCACGCCGGGGGCGTATTTGGACTGGCGGATGGCCAGGGCCGATTTCACGTGGCTGACATTGGGTGCCGCCGTCAGCTTGGTGGTCAGGAAGCGCTGATAGCTGTCCCAGTCGACGGCGACAACCTTCAGCAGGAAGTCAGTCTCACCGGCCAGCATGTTGCATTCCCGAACCTCCGGCCAGGAATTGACCAGCGATTCGAAACGCTTCAGATCGCTTTCCGCCTGGGACGACAGGCCGACCTGTGCGAAAACCGTGACATGGAAGCCCATGGATTCCGGATTGATGTCGGCATGGTAGCCCCGGATATAGCCCGCCTCTTCCAGCGCGCGCACGCGCCGCAGGCAGGGGGGAGCCGAAATACCGGCACGCCGGGCCAATTCAACATTGGTCATCCGGCCGTCCGCCTGCAGGTCGCGCAGGATGCGCCGATCAATTCGGTCGAGTTTGACCCGCCGCATGGTGATTTTTTAACTCCAGGAGTTCTTGATTTGAGCAAGGATATTACACGGGACGGCCCAACCTGCAAGGGCGACCCGATTTGCGACACAAAATTTCCTGGGGACAAGTCTTCGCATACGTATGCAGACAACAAAATCCCTACTTGCTGGGTCGTGTCTGATGGGCGGGCAGGAATCGAGAACCCCTGTCTGGGGCTGGCGGAGGCGCTGGGCCTGTCACCGATCGTGAAACGCGTGAAACTGCGCAGCCCCTGGCGGCAAACGACACCCTATCTGCCCTTACCCGGTATCCGCCTGGCGTTGGACCCATCATCCGACCGGCTGGACCCACCCTGGCCCGATCTGCTGATCAGTTCGGGGCGGCAGGCGGTGGCCCTGTCGATGGCGGTGGCGCGACGGTCACCCCGGACGGTGCGCGTGCATATCCAGAATCCGGGCGTGCCGTTTAGCCGCTTCGATCTGGTGTCCCTGCCCCGCCATGATGGCAAAAGCGGCGCCAATCTTGTGGAAAGCGTGGGGGCCATCCACCGCGTGACAGCGGAAAAGCTGTCAGCGGCAGCCCTGGAATGGGGGCATCTGGCCGATGGCCGGGGCCGCCCCCTGGTCAGTGTGATGATCGGCGGTTCCAACCGCTTCTGCCAATTGACGCCACAGACGATGACGGGCGTGGCGGAGCAGCTGGCCACCCTGGTTCGGGACCAGGGCGTAGGCATGCTGATCACCACATCGCGACGCACAGGCGCGGAGAATGAAGCGATTCTGAAGCAGGCGCTGTCGGGCCTGCCGGTATTCCTGTGGGATGGAACAGGCCCCAACCCTTATTTCGGGATGCTGGCCCTGGCCGATGCGTTGATCGTCACCTCTGACAGTGTGGCGATGGTGTCGGAGGCAGCCAGCACGGGCAAGCCCGTGCATGTCATCGACCTGCCCGGCAACGCACCGAAATTCACCCGATTCCATGACGCAATACGGGCGGAGGGAATCACCCGTCCTTTCCAGGGACGTCTGGAAAGCTGGACCTATCAGCCGCTGGACGATACCGCCCGGCTGGCCGCACGCGTGCGGGATCTGATGGCATCGCGATGAGGTGTATGTGGGCCAGAAAAGCCAAAGGGCCGGCCCCTGGTGGGTGCCGGCCCTTTCGGTTTGGAACGGATGGTGGGCGCGACAGGGATTGAACCTGTGACCCCTACCATGTCAAGGTAGTGCTCTCCCGCTGAGCTACGCGCCCATCCGTCCTTGCCCCTCTGCCCTGTCGTCGTTGGCTTCGTTTCCGTCGCCGTCGTCGGCAGCGCCGTCGGGGTGGGCGTGCTTATAACCACCTGATCCGGGCATTGCAACACCCTCTTTTCAGAAAATTGTCGTTTTTTTTCGAAGGCGGCCTGTTCGGGTGGCGGGGCATCTCACAATTCGATACATCTTTCAGCCATGAGCAGCACCAACACATCCCTGGGCAGCATGAAGCCGACCAGCCGTCCCCTGGACGCGGGATACGGGGGCAATGTGTTCCGCGTGCTGCGTCCGGCGCAGGTGCAGCACCCCATCGTCCTGGCCTCCCCCCATAGCGGGCGCGACTATCCGGAAAGCTTCGTGGCGCATTCACGGCTGGACGGAATGGCACTGCGCCGGTCGGAGGATTGCTTCGTCGACGAGATTTTCACCCCCGCCGTTGATCTGGGCGTGCCACTGCTGCTGGCTTTGTTCCCACGCGCCTATCTGGACCCCAATCGGGAACCGTTCGAATTCGACCCGACCATGTTCGAAGGCGCCCTGCCCTCCTATGTCAACAGCCGCAGCCCGCGTGTGGCGGCGGGGCTGGGCACCATCCCGCGCGTGGTGGCCAGCGGGGAGGAGATTTATGCCAGGCGCCTGCGATTCGCCGAGGCCGTGGATCGGGTCGACCGTTGCTATTATCCTTATCATGCCGCCCTGCGCGGCCTGATTGACCAGACGCGCGCGGCTTTTGGCTATTGCATCCTGGTGGACTGCCATTCCATGCCCTCCATCGGCCTGCCGCCGGAGGCCGCGGCCAGCGGGTCGCTGGACATGGTGCTGGGCGATTGCTTCGGCAGCGCCTGCCACGCTGCCGTGACGGGAGCGGCGGAAGATGCACTGACGGACCTTGGCTATATTGTGGGCCGTAACGCACCCTATGCCGGTGGATACACTACCCGCCATTATGGCCGGCCCGGTGATGGAGTGCATGCGCTGCAGATTGAACTGAACCGCTCCCTCTATATGGATGAGGTCGCCTTGGCACGCCGTTCCTATCTTCCCACCCTCGCGGCCCATATGTGCCAGTTGGTGACCCGTCTGGCGGCGGTTCCCGCCGACAAGCTGCGGCCCAAGGCGCGTTAGCCTGAACGGGACGAAATAGAGATGCACATCCGCACCGCAACGGCTGCCGACGCCGCCGCCATCGCCGCCATCTATGCCCCGCATGTCAGCGAGGGCACGGCCAGCTATGAGAGCGTTCCGCCGGATACCGGCGAAATGGCCATGCGTATGGCCGCCATTCAGGCCCAGGGTTTCCCCTATCTGGTGGCGGAACGGTTCGGGCAGGTGCTGGGCTATGCCTATGGCAGTCCGTTCCGGTCCCGCCCCGGCTATCGCTTCACGGTGGAGAATTCCATCTATGTGGCGCCGGAAGCGCAGGGGGCTGGTGTCGGGCGTGCCCTGCTCAAGGCATTGATCGATCAATGTACCCGCGCCGGATATCGCCGCATGGTGGCCGTGATCGGCGATGGCAGCAATGAAGGCTCCGTCGGGCTACATCGTGCGCTTGGCTTTGAACTGGCCGGGTCCATTCCCGGTCTGGGCGTCAAACATGGGCGCTGGCTGGACTGGGTCATGATGGTCCGACCGCTGGGTGATCCGCAAGCCCCGCCCCCCGGCCCGGATGAACATCCTGGCCTGCCACCGGCTCTATTATAAACCGGGTTTCCGTTCCGGATTTCCATTCTGACCAAAAGGATAGGTTGGCGATGGCGGTCACGCGGCCCCATGCCTGATAGGTTGTTCTCGGGGGCGAGGACCGGCGCGATGGCGCCGGGCACGAAGGGGAACCTGTCCGGCATGGGTAAGGAACGTACGTGGATACGTTGGGTTCTGGCGGCGCTCGCCGTATTGCTGACCGCCGGCCTGTGGTTCCAATTCCGGACCCCTGTGCCGCAGCAGCATCTGAGCGTCGCGGAAAGCCGGCAGATGATGTCGGCCCTGATCTTCGTGGCCCAGGCCGAAGGTTATTTCGCCGATGAGGGGCTGACGGTGCAGATGGTTCCCGCCGCCAATGGCAAGGTGGCGATGGAAACGCTGCTGGACGGCAAGGCGGACCTGGCCCTGTCGTCCGACGTGCCGGCCTCCAACGCCATGATCGCCAGTCGGCCCATCCGCATCATCTCTACGGTCCAGACCTCGGACCGCGATGTGGTGGTGGCCTCGCCCATGGGCAGCGGGCTGACCCGACCGGAGGCACTGGCCGGCAAGCGCATCGGATATTCGCCCGACACCAACTCCCAGTATTTTCTGGATCTCTTGCTGCTGCAGGCCGGGGTGCGCGATCAGGTGACGCTGGTTCCGTTTGAAAGCGGAGAGATCATGGCGGCCATGGCGCGCGGAGAGATCGATGCCGCCTCCGTCTGGACCACGGTCCGCGTCGCCGCCGCCCGCTTGTTTCCACAAGGTATGGAGATCCTGACGGCGCCGGGTCTTTATACCGGTAGCTGGGTATTGTCGGCACGCGGAGATGTAGTGGACGCAAAGCATGATGCGCTTGTGCGTTTCGTGCGCGCCTTGCTGGCTGCGGAATGGTCGATCCTGCGCGACCGGGAGAAGGCCATCCCCGTAGTCGCCGCCGCCACCGGCATTGACGAATCCCTGGTCCGGCGACATTGGGAAAACTATGGTTTCACCCTGAGACTGGATCAGGCATTACTGCTGTCCATCGAAGGCCATGTCCGCCGCGCTGGCGGCAATCCGGGACCGGAAATGCTGGGATATCTGCAAAGCGACATTCTGCGGGCTGTGGATCCCACGCGGGTCACGGTTCTGGACTGAGCAAATGAGCATCCGGCGGCGGATCACCACGACCCTGGTCTTCGCAGCGCTGGCCGTCAGCGTTTCCACAGCGTCGGCCATCTGGTCCTGGAAATGGATGGGCATCTACACGGCACGGGTGACCGAGGCCCAGACCGTGGTGCGCAGCGTGTTCGAATTGAGCCTGCTGGTCCATGATTTCGGTGACAAGGGCAGCGAGCGCGCCCTGTTCCAATGGCAGCGCCAGCATGAACGACTGACCAGTGAACTGGCACGCATGCTGGGCGAACTGACCGATCCGGCCGATCAGGCATTGCTGCGCCGCCTGTCCGCCGACAATGCCCTGATGCTCGACGGGATGACCCGGCTGGCTCAGGCACGTCTCAACCCCGACGCGGCCCGTATCGCGCAGGATACGCTCCAGTTGCGATACAATGTGATGGCGTCGGACGCGGACCGTTTGGCGGCGCAGGCCAATGAACGGGTCTATGCGCGTGGCCGCCTGCTGCTGGTGTTGCAGGTGCTGCCGCTGCTGCTGCTGGCCATGACTGTCGCCGCCGCGATGGCGGCCAGCCAGCGCGTGATCCGGGGCCTGAACCGCATCGCGGACGGTATGGCCACCATTGGCCAGGGCCGGTTCGATCACCGCCTGGATGTGGCGGGCAAGGACGAGTTTGCGGTGCTGTCATCGGGCGTCAACCACATGGCCGAACAGCTTCAGACCCTTTACGCCGATATTGCGGGCAAGGTGGAGGCGTTGTCCGTCGCCAAGGTGCAGGCCGAGGCGGCGGAGCGTGCCAAAAGTGCCTTCCTGGCCAATATGAGCCATGAGATCCGCACGCCCCTTAACGCCATCATCGGCTTTGCCGATCTGCTGCGTGATGAACAGGCGCCGGTGGCGGAGCGCGAGAAATGGCTGTCCTTGCAGATGGAGGCCTCACGCGCCCTGGTCGCCATCGTTGACGATATCCTGGATCTGTCAAAGATCGAGGCGGGCCGGCTTGAGCTGGAGATGGGGTCGCTGGACCCTGCGGCATTGGCCGAAAGCTGTGTCGCCCTGCTGACGCCGCGCGCCGCCGACAAGGGCCTGGTGATACGGACGGAGATTTCCGACGATCTGCCGCAATGGGTGCTGGGTGACGCGGCGCGGCTGCGGCAGGTGCTGCTGAACCTTCTGTCCAATGCCGTGAAATTCACCGCGAACGGCCAGGTCGTCATGTCGGTGACGCGGACCGGTGTGCAGATGCGGTTCACGGTGACCGATACCGGGATGGGTATTCCAGCCGACCGCCGGCAGCATCTGTTCATGCCCTTCACACAGCTGGACGCGTCGGTTACCCGCCGGTTCGGCGGAACCGGCCTCGGCCTTGCCATCACCCGGCGTCTGGTGGAAGCGATGCAGGGCCAGATCACGGTGGAAAGCCAGCCCGGCGCCGGCAGCCGGTTCGAGGTCACCCTGCCCCTGGCCATCGCCATGCCCCCACCGCCGGAGCCGGGCCCGGCCGCCGCCCTGGCGGCCCTGCCCTCCTACCGGCCCTTGTCGATCCTGCTGGTCGAAGATGTCTTCGCCAACCAGATGCTGGTCCGCACCATTCTGGAGAAGGCGGGACACAAGGTCACGGTGGTGGAGAACGGGGCGGAGGCGGTGCGAAGCGTGGCGCAGGCGGATAACGTCTACGATCTGGTCCTGATGGATGTGCAGATGCCGATCATGGACGGGATGGAGGCAACGCGGCGCATCCGGCAGGCGGGCCACACCTTACCCATCCTGGCCCTGACCGCCAATGTCCTGCGGGAAGAGCGGGAGGCTTGCCTGGACGCCGGGATGAACGGCCATATCGCCAAGCCCGTCACCCCGCAGGCCCTCAATCAGGCCATCGCCGACATTGCGGGCTTCCGCCTGACGGAGATGGAGCCGGCACCTGTACCACCCACCCCCGCGACGCAGGAGGATACAGAGCCGGCGTTGGATCGGTCGATCCTGGATAATCTACTGCTGGTCGTGGGTGACGATATCGGGGTGCAGCTGCTGAACGATGCGCTGACATCCTTCCGGGCGCGGGTGGACACGATCATGGCGGCAGGTGACGACCTGCACCGGATTGAACGGGAAGCCCATTCCCTGGTTTCGGCGGCGGGCAATCTGGGTTTCATGCCGCTGTCACGGCATTGCCGGGCCCTGATGATCGCTGCTGATGCCGGCGAAAGGGCGGAAGTCGCGCGCCTGACCGCCCCCCTGCCCGGCCTGTGCGACGCGGTAATTGTGCAGGGAAAGCGGGTGGTGGAACAGTTGGCAGCCGGTCAGACCGACGCCTGACCCCCACTATCGCCGGAAATCGGCCAGCGACCGCCGGGCCGCATGTTCCGGTACCTCGACCCAATCGCCGATCAGGTCGCCGGACAGGAAATTGATCCCCGCATCCTCACAGAGCCGTTCCATGGCCAGACTGTCGACGCCTTCAACCGAGGTGGACAGCCGGTTCTTGGCGGCCACCGCACCAAAGCGCAGCAATTCGGCGCGGGCCCGTTCCGCCGACAGACCCGGCGGCAGAAGCACGGATGCCACCCGCGCGCCGGCAGCCACAAGGGTGGGGAGATCGTTGCTGAACGGGTCCACCACTACCATGGTGGTGCGGCCATAGGGACGCAGCGTTCCCACCATCTCCGCCAGACGCCCCGTGGGCACACCCGGCGGCACGCCATAAAGATGGTAGGTCATGAAGGCGCGCATATGGGCCGGGATGGCCTGCAAAGTCGCTACCATTTCCCGCCGCCGGCCCAGCACGGCCAGACTTTCGAAATGCACCGGGACCGACAGGAAAAAGCGGAAGCGGTTCTCATACAGTTCCAGTGCGGTTTCAACCGCGTCGCGGATCAGATGCAGATCCATGGCCAGGATCTGCTGCGGATCTTCCGGGTCCTCCAGGCAATCATAGGCCCAGAGCGGGCTGCGGCCTGGCCGGGTGCGGCAGGTGCGGGCGATGAAGACGGAGACGACCTGCCGCTGCACGTCCCAGACAGGGCGATAGCGGACCTCCAGCGGCCCCGGCTTCTCCACCATACCGGGACGATCCCCAACGTTGCGGTCGAAGGCGGCATTGCCGATCATGTCGGCCTTCGCCAGACTTGCCGCCGCATCATCCAGCATCTCCTTGAGGCTGGCCGGTACCAGCATGACATCAGACCCGATCTCATGCACGGCGGTGCGAACCGTGATGGAGGCGGTATCCGCCTCCCCCAGCAGCAGAACCTGCAGCTCCTCTACCACCTTGGCGCAAATCAGACGGGCCTGTTCGGGTCCCAGCTTTGCGAACACTACGACATAGGCTTCTGCTCCATGGCGAAACCAAGTGTCCTGGGGCGCCAGATACTGGTCCAGCAGGCGGGAGGTAAGGAGGTGCACCCGGTCAGCCACCGGTTCCCAGCGGCCACCCAGCCGGTCGCGCAGGCTTTCCAGCCCCATCAGATGGATGCTGCCCGCCTGCGTCGGATCACGCCGGGCAAATATCCGGCGCAGGGCGGCGGCGGCATTGTCATCTGCCAGCGGCGGCGCGTCGCCATCCTTTTGTTTACAAGAGGAAACCGCGTGAACGGGCCTGTCGGTGCGGGATGTGGCGCGCGTTGCGCCTTCGCCGCGAATAGAATCCCACATCCTCCCAACCAGCCTGAGCATGGGAAGCCGCCTTTCCGTGTATGAGGATGTGCTGATCCTACACGCGGCTGGTTGCCATCGGGAAACGCAAAGGGTTATATGGCGAACTTTTAGTCCGATAAACCACCGCGTAGATTGACGCCCTGACGCACGAAATCGGTACGGGACCGGCGGACGACATGTTCGGGCACATCCACCCAGCCGCCGATCAGATCACCCGACAGGAAACGGACACCGGCTTCCTCGCACTGATCCTCCATGGCCAGACTGTCCACCCCCTCCACCGCTGGCATCAGACGGTGGCGCGCGGCCTGCGTGGCGAAGCGCACGACCTCGGGTGCCCATCGTTCAACCGATGCGCCGGGCGGCAGGGTCAGGTTGACGACGCGAATGCCCGCCGCCTCTGCCACCGACACATCAGATGTGGGGCTTGCCACCTCCATCATCACGGTTCGGCCAAACGGCTTCAGCGCGGATACCAGTTCCGACAGACGCCCCGTCGGCACCCCATCCGGCACCGCCCACAGATGATAGGTGATGAAGGGCAACAGGTTGCGGGGAATGGTGCGCAGCACCGCCATCACCTCCTGCCGGCGGGCGGTAACGGCCAGACTTTCGAAATGCAGGGGCAAGGACAGGAAGAAGCGGAACCGGTTCTCATACAGTTCCAGGGACGTCTCGATCGCTTCGCGCGCCACATGCAGGTCCAGCGCCAGAATGCCGGCCATATCCTCCGGATCATCCAGGCAATCATAGCCCCACAGCGGAGTGCGGCCTGGCCGTTCGCGGCAACAACGCGCCATGTAAAGGGACAGAACCTGCTTCTGCACATCCCAGACGGGCCGGTAGCGAACCTGTGACGGGCCAGCCCGCGCCAACAGGGATGCCCTGAAACCCTCCGACCGCACCGCGATGGGGCCCGCCAGGGCAGCATCGGCAACCGCCTCTTTGCGTACGGCGGACAACATGTCCTTCAGACTGGTCGGCACCAGAAGCACATCCGACCCGATCTCCCGCATGGCGGTATGGACACGGATGTTTTCCGTGTCGGCATGGCCCAGAAGGACGAGCTGCAATTCCTCCATCACCTTGGCACAAATCAGGCGGGCCTGTTCGGCGCCCAGCTGTGCGAAGACGACGACATAAGCCTCTTCCCCGTGACGGAACCAGGCATCGTGCGGTGTCAGATGTTGGTCCAGCAGTTTGGCCGTCAGTTGATGCACACGCGCCGCCACGGCGGGCCAGCGGGAACCCAGCTGTTCATGCAGGCTGCCCAGGCCCAAAAGATGGATGCTGCCCGCCTGTGTGGGGTCGCGGCGGTCGAAGATACGGCGCAGCTTGGCCGACAGTTCGGGATCATGGCCATCGGCCATGTCGGGCGGCGGCGGGGGCAAGGCATCCGCCGCCGGTTCGGTCGGGGCCAGCGGCATGGAGGGGCGCGGACGTTGATATCGTGGGCGTGGCTGCACCACGGTTTCAGGCGTCTGCCCACCGCCACCGAACAGGCCCTTGAAGATGGAAGCCATGAAATTGCGCATTGGCCGTCACCTCGCCCGGACATGATGTCCGTATCTTCCATGTTCGCCTTATCCGCGAACGGGTCAAGCTGACCTTCCGATTGTCCGAAAGGGATACGAATCCTGATTTGGATCAATGCGGCCAACCAACCATTCAGGCATGTAAGGGCCAGGAAGAACGCATTCCGTCGCATCGAAAAGGATGGAAACGCCATGATAGACGCCGACGCGGCACCGGGCCGCACCCGGCCCAGCCTGACGGGTATCGCGCGCCCGTTCCAGGATGACGAGATCATCGTCACCAAGACCGACAAGGGCGGGCGCATCACCTATGCCAACCGCACCTTCCTGCGCGTGGCCGCCCTGTCGGAGGATCAGGCCCTGGGCAAGCCCCACAACCTGATTCGCCATCCGGACATGCCGCGTGTGGTGTTCAAGCTGCTGTGGGACACGCTGGGTGCGGGGAATGAAATATTCGCCTATGTGCTGAACCGGGCCGTGAATGGCGACCATTACTGGGTCTTCGCCCATGTCACGCCATCACGCGACACCGGCGGCAACATCATCGGCTATCATTCCAGCCGCCGGACCGCCGACCAGCGGATCGTCAACGACATTATCAGCCCCCTCTACAAACAGCTTCTGGCCGAAGAGGCCAAGCATAGCCGCATCCGTGAAGGCATGGCGGCCAGTGAAGCGATGTTGATGGGCCTACTGCGGGACCGGGGTGTGAGCTATGAGCAACTCATCTTCTCTCTTTAAGGCCCGTCTGACGGGTATCGCGGTCCTGATCGGATCGGTCGTCGATCTGGCTGGCAATGCCATGGGCTGGCATGCCATTGCCATGGGCGGCGGGGTCATCACCCTGCTGGCGGCCCTGGCCAGCTTCTATTATCTGGCGCGGGTGGACCGGGTGTTGGATGGGGCGGGCCAGGTTCTGGAACGGCTGGCACGCGGTGATTATGAGGCGCGGGTCATCGGCATCAAGGAGGGCGGTCCGCTGGGTGAACTGCTGCACCGGATCAATGATGTCACCGACCGGGCCGATGCCTTTGTGCGGGAGGCCACGGCCTCACTTCAAGCCATCACCAACCAGAACTATCATCGCCGCGTCGTGGAAAAAGGCATGCTGGGCACCTTCCTGGTGGGCAGCCGCGCCATCAACGAAGCCAACAACGCCATGACGGACAAGGTCACGGGCTTCCGCCGCATTGCCGATGCATTCGAGAACACGGTGAAGTCCGTGGCCGATGATCTTTCGGCATCGGCCCGCGAGATGCAGGGTGCCGCCAACACCATGACCCATGCGGCGGAAGGCACCAACCATGAGAGCATGGCGGTGGCCAGCGCCGCCGAACAGGCCAGTTCCAATGTGCAGACGGTCGCCGCCGCCGCCGAGGAGCTGAGTGCCGCCATCCGGTCCATCACGGAACAGGTGGACCGGTCGCGCGACATCACCAATGCCGCCGTGGGCCGGGCACGGGCCGCCAATGACCGCGTCGCCACCCTGTCCGCCGCCGCCATCCGCATCGGGGAAGTGGTGGGTCTGATCCAGGAGATCGCGGCGCAGACCAACCTGCTGGCGCTCAACGCCACCATCGAGGCAGCGCGGGCGGGAGAGGCCGGCAAGGGCTTTGCCGTGGTCGCGTCGGAGGTCAAGAACCTAGCCGGACAGACGGCGCGCGCGACGGAGGATATCCAGACCCAGGTCGCCGATATCCAGGCCGCCACGCAATCCGCCGTGGACAGCATCAACGAGATCACTCAGGTCATCGCCGATGTGAACGGCACGACGGTCAATATCGCCGGTGCCGTTGATGAACAGGGCGCCGCCACCGCGGAGATCGCCCGCAATGTTGAACAGGCGGCGGTGGGCACGCGGTCGGTGTCGGAACGCATCGCACAGGTGACGCGCGCCGCGTCGGAAACGGGTGCCGCCTCCACCCAGGTGCTTGGTTCGGCGGAACGTCTTTCGCATCGGTCGGAGCAGTTGGGAGAGGCCATGGGCGATTTTCTGACGGCCCTGCGCAAGGTGATCTGAGGAAACCTTCATTCGCCCGGAAAATCATGCGGTTTCCGGGCGAATGGGGTTTGATCTTTTCCGTATGCGACACCAGATCAAGGCGACCTGCATGAACGGGAGGTCTGCCATGTCACTTCGTCTTACCCGCCGCACATTCCTGAACAGCACCGCCGCCGTCGCCGGCGCCGGGATTGTGGCCCCGCTTTTGTCGCTGCCCGCCTTCGCGGCACCCACCGTGGGACAGGCCGCACCCGCCTTCACGGGCACGAATGTGGATGGCAAGGCCATCTCCCTGGCCGATTACAAGGGCAAGCTGGTGATCCTGGAATGGACCAACCATGGCTGTCCTTTCGTCCGCAAACATTATGATTCCGGCAACATGCAGGCCATCCAGGCAGAGGCGACGAAGGCTGGCGCCGTCTGGCTGACCATCATCAGTTCCGCCCCTGGTGAGCAGGGCCATGTCAGTCCGGCTGACGCCAAGGCCCGTGCCGCGTCGGAGAAATGGGCGGCCAGCACCACCATCCTGGACCCCGGCGGGGCCATTGGCCGCGCCTATGCCGCCAAGACCACGCCGCACATGTTCATCATCGGTACCGACGGCACCCTGCTCTATGACGGCGCCATTGATGACAAGCCGACGGCGGACAAGGCCGACATCCCCGGTTCGCAGAATTATGTGCGTTCCGCCCTGGCAGAGATCGCGGCGGGCAAACCCGTCAGCACGACATCGACCCGCGCCTATGGCTGTGCGGTGAAATACGCCAAGACCAGCGCCTGAAACGACGAAGCCGCCAACGCTTGTTAGGCGGCTTCCTAATCAGTCTACCATACAGGTAATTTCGCTACATTCTGGGCAGAAAAAAAGGCCGTGGCATTGCCACGGCCTGAGTTTAGGGAGGAAACGCCCAAGAAGTGCGTTACGACAGAGGGCATAGGGCCGTGTCGCGAGACAGACTATGCGCGCCTGAAATCTATTGTGCAAGTGCAAAATCGTACGGGCGCCATGCGGATACGTTCTATCGCCACCAAGGGAAACAGCGACTTATCCGACACCCGACCAAAGTCGAACCCTGTTGCAGCGCAACACGAACGACCCTTCATGTCGAAAAGGGCACGATCGGCCTATTTTTTGGGCTGAATGAACGGAGAGCGGGCAAGCGAAATGGTTGCCGGACAGAACGACTTGTAATGACGATACCAACGCACGAGCGCGCTATAGCCCAAAAATGGAAAGGGGCGCCGACTCATAGCCGGCGCCCCTCAAACATTGTTCGTGATTTGACAGATCAGTGCGCGGTCTCGCCACCTGTCTGGACGATGACCCCGTACCAACCAAGGCCGCGATAGGTCTCGTATCCCGGTGTCAGGGCAAAACCGACCAGCCGCCCGAACCTGTCCACATAATGGCCCATGGGGCGCCCTTGGGTTTCCAGGGGGAAGGTTTCGGTCAATTGGCCGCGCCCGTCAGAGGACGCGATGATGCGACCGGAGGCATCGACCAGCAGGCACCGGGTGCTGGCCTCCTCACTGCGGTCCAGACGCACGCCGGCGGTGACGGCACGGGCCTGCGGCTCCCAATCGAAGAAGATGCCCATGGCGCCAATCACTTCCCCGTCCACAGCCCCGTCGCGGCGCACAGCGGTAGAGTATGTGGCGACCGTTCGGCCATCCAGAGCACCATTGGTGGTGACATCAACGACCGCGAAGTCGGACCCGTCGCGGGTATTCAGCGCCTGACGGAACCAGGGCTCATTGGCGACGTTGGTACCGATGGCCTGTGGAAAGCGGCGCGGACGACCCGTGGCGATGACCCGTCCGTTTCGGTCGGCCACCCAGAGGTCGAGATAGACCGTATAGCTGTCCAGGATCACGCCCAGACGGGATGAGGCGAAGGACGTTGCCTCTGCCGACGGCACAGCCAGGCAATCCACAACGGCCTTGTCGGTTGCCCACCAGCGCACGTCGCAGGAACGCTCATACAGATTGCGATCGATGATCTCGATCATGTTCAGGGCCAGATCGGCCAGCCGCTGCCCCCGGAAGCGGACCATTAGATCCTCGCCCACGGTCGCCATGCGATCCACGAGTTGCCCAATTTCTGTGCGTAGTTCACTGGCAACGACGCTGACCTGTCGGGAAATGGAGTTCACTTCATTGGCCACCACCGCGAATCCGCGGCCCGCATCGCCCGCGCGCCCCGCCTCGATCAAGGCGTTGAAGGCGAGCATCTTGGTTGTGCGGTTGATGTCTTCAATGGCGGAAACCTTCTGGCTCGCCACGTCCAGCACATTGCGGGTGAGGTCGATCAGGCTGTTATCCATGGGGTCTGCCTTTGTCATGCGCTAACAATCCACATGATAAAAAGCAATTTGCGTGCCCTTCCCTTAGGGAAACCTAAGCCTTTGAGATGTCAAAGAAGTTATCTTACGGCGATACGGTACGATTGTTTCAAATGCCTATATATTGGGCATTTCAGCAGAAAATGCCGTAGCCGGTGGCGGTTACAATTGAAACAAATGCGTTTCTGTC
This sequence comes from Niveispirillum sp., assembly GCF_052437035.1. Lineage (NCBI taxonomy): Bacteria > Pseudomonadati > Pseudomonadota > Alphaproteobacteria > Rhodospirillales > Azospirillaceae > Niveispirillum > Niveispirillum sp. The sequence goes on along the minus strand of NZ_JBQVOH010000002.1, from coordinate 600,687 downwards.
CGTCAAAACGGCATTTTTGAAATTTGCCAGTCCGGAAACAAAACTGAAACCTGTTATGCCCGAAATGCATATCCCGATACGGATAAGGCATAAGACCCATCGCGGTCTGGTCAGGGCGGCTTCTTGGCGGCCCGGAGAAGGCCCCGGAGAAGGCAATGTGACGGGTCGGCCAGGAGACCAAGGGGCGATAAGGTCCCCCGACCGGCCCGTCACCCAGCATGTCCGCCTTGGGGCAGCCGGACTGCTGGCGCCTTAGCCGTCGATGCTGGATGGGGCACGGCATCAACGGTATCAGGTTCGGAAGGACCCAGGGGACGGCAGGGAACCGCCCCCTGGGTGCTTTGTCCGGGACCGAAGACAGGGGCGATGCTCCGGCCTCGAACGAGTCCAGTAATCCTGAAACAGCGAGTTTATGTCAAGCGATTTTGTAATGAGCGAGTTTGAAATTTTGCCGCTTGCCCATGCGGAGCGGAAATGCGACTTTCTGGACAGGAAGTCTGGAGTATCCGTTTATGGCCGCAGCCGCGACCCCGCGCGCCAAACCGCGTGGCGAGGAAAGTGAAAAGACGAAGCTGACCCGGCAGATGCGCCGGGACGCCGGTCGCTGGCTCAGCGCACAGCGCGAGAAGGCTGGTGTGACCCAGGCGCAGGTTGCCGATCATGTCGGCTATCGCTATTACACCTTCGTCAGTCAGGTCGAAGGCGGCCATGGCCGCGTCCCTTCCGAACATTTCGAACTGTGGGCCCAGGCGATCAGCGTGGACCCGCAGGCGTTTGCGAAGAAGCTCCTGGGTTTCTATGAACCGGAAATCCACCGCCTGTTGTTTCCGATTGCAGAGTAAACAGAATCAAAGGGCTTGAGGCGGGTGTCAGGGCTTGGGGCCAATGGCACCGTTAATCAAGGGGGGCACATTTGGGCGACGTGCTGCGGTTCATACGGGCCGTGACGCAAACCGGCTACTGGACCAACCAGGAGAAGGCGGAGCTTTTCCGCCTGGCAGAGGATCTGTCTGCCCATGGTGCGGGGATCGAAACGGCAACCGGCATCAGCGACACCGGCGACCCCTGGTTCATTGTCTATGAGGCGGAAACCGGCGACGTGCTGGTGCATGTCGCGCGTATCGCCGGCAAATTCGTCGTCCATGACATGTCGGGCGATCTGCTGCTGGAAGGCGATGATCTGCGCCGTCTGGTCAACCGCACCTCCGGCGTGGAAGCGGCAGAGGCAGCGAACGGCAATTACAACAATGTGGTCGTTCTGGCGGCCTTGGCCCTGGTCGTCGATTTCTTCCTGAACACGGAAAAGGCGCAGGCCGCACCGCAGGAAGAGCCGGAAATGCCGCTGGCTTTGGCGGCGGCGGCCATTGCGGTGCATACCCATATCGACCTGCCCCCGCCCGAGCCGGCAACCGCAGACAAGGCGGCAGCCGACAGGTCGCATGGACAGGGACAATGGTCCGCCCTGCCCGTGGTTGGCGAAAGCATGATCCTGACGGCCGCGGACCGGGCCAGACTTAGCACCACGGACAGCCTGTCCCGCCAACCCTCCGCCACCAGGACGGAGGGGGGGGCGCATCTGGCCGCCCTGCCCTTCCCATCGCCGGATACCACACCGGTATCACTGACCGGGACGGATGGGGACGATGTGATGACCGGCGGGGCGGGCAATGACACGCTGGTTGGCGGGGCCGGCAATGACCTGCTGATTGGCGGTGCCGGAAATGATCTGCTGCTCGGCGGCGCCGGCAACGACACACTGGTCGGCGGCAATGGCCATGACACACTGAAAGGTGGCGACGGTAACGATACGCTGGTGGTTGACAGCCAGGACGTCGCCGAAGGCGGTGCGGGCGCCGACCGCTTCACCATCACCGACAATCTGGTCGGCCACTGGGTCGCGCTGAAACAGGCCGGTCAGGCCGTGCCTTTCATCAACAGCATTCAGGATTTCAAGCTGATAGAAGGCGACAGCCTGAACTTCGCGGCGGGGCACTGGCAGGTATCGGTTCAGGTCCTGGCGCCGGGTGGCGGACAAAAGCCGGACCCCGCACCAGATCCCGAGATCAAGGGCGGTGACAACAAAGGCGTCATCGACAATGGTCAGGATGGCGATGGCGGCAACCGCATCGTTGATACCGGCCCTGCACATCCAACAGTCCCGACGGAGAATGACAGCGGCACTGAAGGTGCTGGCGGTGGCGGTGACTTCGGAATCACGTCCGGCGGCGATGGCCATACCAGCTTCGTCCCCCCCGGCAACAGTCTGCTGCCCAGCGGCAATGGCGGGGATGGCGGTTTCACCGAGATTGAGCTGGATACGGACGGCGACGGTGTGATCGACATGATCCTGCGGGTGCGAGCCACGATGTCGGATGACCGCGCGGACAACACCGGCGATCTCACCTCCGCCGACCATATGACCATCACCGGTATCGAACCGGGTGTCGATAGCGGCTATTGGGGTTGAACGCCCGCGCCGTCAGTCAATGATACCAACCGGTTGCGGCGGGCCGGGTTCGTCCCATTCTGACCAATGGGTCGTATATGCCCGGCCCGCCGCCCGGCCGTCATCCGTGGATCAGACGTCGTGACGGCCGGACCCTTCCCATGATGCGACCGACCATCAGGTCATGCCGCACCATCGGATCAGATCCAGCCGGCGTTGAAGCCGTCCAGCAGGGCGCCGGTCAGCGTCGACGGATCAACCATCAGACGGCCGCCTTCGATACCTTCCACCGACACCGGCTCCGTGACGCCCAGCGACAGTTCGAAAATCGACCCGTCAAGCAGCGTCAGGCTGACGACACCGTCCAGAACGCTGAAAGACTGGAAGCCGAAGCCGGCCAGCTGCACGAACTCTTCCGGCAGCAGCGCGTTCCAGTCCAGGGCACCGAAGTTGAACTCACCAAGGGTGATGGAGCTGACGGCGCTGAAGTCGAAATCGACCGGCAGGATGTTGAAAACGCCATCGCCCGGCATCGGGAACGGCAGAATGGTGAAGACGCCGTCATCCGTGGGCAGCGGATAGGGCAGGATCGTCATCTGACCATCCTCAACCGGCATGATGGTGACCACACCATCATCACCCGGCATGGGGAACGGCAGAATCTTTACCTCACCGCCGATGACCGGCAGGGAGGTGATGGTCACTTCACCAGCGGGCGGCAGACCCGCATTATCAGCAACAAACATCTCTTTTTCTCCTGAGGAATGCGAAGCACCACATCGGCGGGAAGGGTCCCGTCCGCGGCCGTCGCGATGTACAGTAATCTTGAAACTTGAATTTACAGTCAAGCATTTTTGAAACTATGTTATTTGAAATTCAATCTTGCGCATACAACAGGCTTGTGTCAGCGTTGACGGCAGTGGAGCGTGGAGGCGGTGATGATCACGGAACCCGAACAGCGGACGAAAACCCGCCCGGCGGACAATCCGAAAGCCAAGCAGACCAAGGAGATGCGCAAGCAGGCCGGCAAATGGCTGTCGGCACGGCGCGAGGCGGCGGGCATCACCCAGGCGCAGTTGGCCGAACAGGTTGGCTATCGCTACTACACCTTCGTCAGCCAGGTGGAGGGCGGCCATGGCCGCGTTCCGTCCGAGCATTTTCAGCAATGGGCCGACTGTATCGGCGTTCCGCGGCAGGATTTCGCCAAAATGCTGCTGCGCTTTTATGAACCCGATGTTTTCCGCCTGCTGTTTCCAAGCGATGTGACGGGCCGGGCCTAAAAGCGGTCGGTCAAAAGGGGGAGGAACCCTTGGGGGATGTGCTGAGTTTCATCCGGGCCGTGGCACGCACCGGACAATGGACGAGCCAGGAAAAGGCCGAGCTGTTCCGGCTGTCCGATGCATTGTCGGCGGAAAATGTGGAGATCGAGACTGCCTCCGGCATCAGCGACGCCGGTGATCCCTGGTTCGTGATCTATCACGCTGGGACAGGCGACATTCTGGTGCATGTGGCCCGGATCGCGGGCAAGTTCATCGTACATGAAATGTCGCGCGACCTGCTGGTCGAAGGCGATGATCTGCGCCGCCTGCTGACCCGCGCCACAGGCCGTGGCGAGGATTCCTTGGGTCAGGCGCAGAATGTGGTGGTGCTGGCCGCCCTGGCGATGGTCGTGGACTTCTATCTGTCCACCGAACCGGCCAGCGCGGCGGAAATGGCAGACGACCTTCATGTCATCGCCCCTGCCCTGCCCGCCCTGGCATTTCTGGCCGACCCCGGCAATGATACGCCGCCTGGCAGCATCATATCCCATGAAGGGGATAAGGATCGCTCACACGTGGTCCCACTGCCACTGCTGATCAATAGCGGCACTCCAGAATCGGTTTCAAAGGAAGAGACGGCTTCTGCCATCGTGCAACCGGTGCCGGTGCCCATCCATCAGCCGGTTCAGATCATGCCAGCCGATCCGGTGCGGATCATCCAGACGGCTGACCTGACCCTTATCGGCGGTGCCGGCAATGATGTGCTGCGCGGTGGCGCCGGCCATGACCTGCTGGTTGGCGGCGATGGCGATGATCTGCTGCTGGGCGGGGCCGGAAATGACACGCTGATCGGTGGGGCGGGCCGGGACACGCTGGTTGGTGGCGATGGTGATGACACCCTGATCCTGGACCGCGATGACATCGCCATCGGCGGCGCCGGTGCCGACAATTTCGTCATCACCGACGATGTCGTCGGCTCCTGGGTCAGCCTGTCGAATAACGGACAGCGCATCAATCTGGCCAACCAGATCCTGGATTTCCGGGCCGTGGAGGGCGACCGTCTGTCCTTCCAGACCGCGGACTGGATCGTGACGGTCATCAGCGGGGGCGAAAACATCGCCCTGCCGGAAGATGATGGCCGGATCAGCGGCACCAATGTGGAGATCGATCTGGACGGCGACGGCCAGATCGACAGCGTGCTGAATGTTCTGCCCGGCAGCAGCGTCAATGTTTCGACAGCCAGCAGCAGTGCCATTGGCCTGTTCAATCTGCCGCTTTCCAGTCTGATGGCCATCACGGCACAGACATCGGCACCCGCTGGCGCCACCGATACCGGCTTCTGGGGTTAATCAGCCCCACCCCGTTAGCCGGGAAAGCAAAGGCCCCGTCGCCAGGCGGGGCCTTTGTGCATTTCGGACCGTTTAAATGCAAAACGGCGGGGGATCGCTCCCCCGCCGTTGCATGGATCATGCCGTGAGGCGGATCAGTAATGGATGGCGCGGCCATAAGCGGCCAGGACCGACTCATGCATCATTTCCGACAGGGTCGGGTGCGGGAAGACGGTGTGCATGAACTCGGCTTCAGTCAGTTCCGCCGTCTTGCCGATGGTATAGCCCTGGATCAGCTCGGTCACTTCCGCGCCGATCATGTGGGCGCCCAGCAGTTCCCCGGTCTTGGCGTCGAACACGGTCTTGACCAGACCTTCCGGCTCACCCAGCGCGATGGCCTTGCCATTGCCGATGAACGGGAAGCGACCGACCTTGATCTCATACCCGGCAGCCTTGGCCTTGGCTTCCGTCAGGCCGACGCTGGCAACCTGCGGGAAGGAATAGGTGCAGCCGGGGATGTTGGACTTGTCCATGGTGTGGACATGCGGCAAGCCTGCGATCTTCTCCACGCAGATGATGCCTTCATGGCTGGCCTTGTGCGCCAGCCAGGGAGCACCGGCCACGTCGCCGATGGCATAGACGCCGGGTTCATCGGTGCGGCCATAGCCGTCATTGACGATGTGGCCGCGATCCAGCTTGACCTTGGTATTTTCCAGGCCCAGCCCTTCGGTATTGGCGACGATGCCAACGGCGGAGATGATGCGGTCAACGGTGACCGTCTCGACCTTGCCGCCCACATCGATATGGGCCGTCACGCTGTCGGCATGGCGGTCCAGCTTCACCACCTTGGCACCGGTCTTGATCTTGATGCCTTGCTTGGTGAAGGCCTTGGCGGCAAAGGCGCTGATTTCCTCATCTTCGACCGGCAGGATGCGGTCCACGACCTCAACCAGGGTCACATCAACGCCCATGGCCTTGTAGAAGCAGGCAAATTCCACGCCGATAGCGCCCGTACCGATGACCAGCATCGACTTCGGCGTGGCCGTCGGCACCATGGCTTCCTTATAGGTCCAGACCAGCTTGCCATCCGGCTCCAGGCCCGGCAGCACACGGGCGCGGGCACCGGTGGCGATGATGATGTGCTTGGCCGCTGCGTCGGTCACCTTGCCATCCTTGGCGGTGACGGCGATCTTACCGCCGCCCAGCAGCTTGGCGGAACCGTCCAGGACGGTGACCTTGTTCTTCTTCAACAGGCCCTTGACGCCGGCCGAAAGCTGGTTGGCCACACCGCGCGAGCGCTTGACGATGGCTTCAACGTCCAGCGTCACCTTGCCCTCGACCTTGATGCCGTAGGCCTGGGAATGCTGGATGTAATGGGCAATCTCGGCAGAGCGCAGCAGGGCCTTGGTCGGGATGCAGCCCCAGTTCAGGCAGATGCCGCCCAGATGCTCCCGCTCCACCACGGCGGTCTTCATGCCCAACTGGGCAGCGCGGATAGCGGCGACATAGCCGCCGGGGCCGGCGCCGATGACGATGAGGTCGAAATTCTCGGCCATGATTTTGGTCCTTCCTGTCAGGGGCGCCGGCGGTCAGTGATGGGAGGCTTCGCGCCTCGACCATCGCCACTTTGCCCCACCGTCATCCCGGCGATAGGCCGGGACCCAGGGGCCGCAAGCCCAACGTTTCAGCAGCTTTTGAGGTGCAAACCCTACCGTGGTGCCCTTGGCCCCTGGGTCCCGGCTTATCGCCGGGATGACGGTAGGGGGAGGATGAGAGGGGTCCGAATCCCACCGGAATTCGAACCCCATTTTCATCACAGCATCAGGGTGATCGGGTCTTCGATCAGGCCCTTCAGCAGCTTCAGGAACTCTGCACCCACAGCACCGTCCACCGAGCGATGGTCGACGGTCAGGGTCAGGGACATGACGGTGGCGATGGCCAGCGCGTCGCCCTTGACCACGGGGCGCTTTTCACCCGCACCGACCGACAGGATGCAGCTCTGCGGCGGGTTGATGATGGAGGTGAAGCTCTTGATGCCGAACATGCCCAGGTTGGACACAGAGAAGGTGCCACCCTGGAACTCTTCCGGCTTCAGCTTGCCTTCCTTGGCCTTCTTCGCCAGTTCCTTGACCTCGGCGGAGATGGTGGCCAGGCCCTTGCGGTCGGCATTCTTCACGATCGGGGTGATCAGACCGCCATCGGTGGAAACGGCGACGGAGACGTCGACATTCTCATACTGAAGAATGCCATCCTCGTGCCAGGACACATTGGCCGCCGGGTACTTGGCCAGCGCAATGGCCACCGCCTTCACCACGAAGTCGTTGACGGAGATCTTCTCCCCCGACTTCGCGTTCAGTTCGGCGCGCAGCTTCAACAGATTGTCGATCTCGCAATCAACAGCCAGACCAAAGTGCGGGATGGTCTGCCAGGCTTCGGTCAGGCGCTTGGCGATGGTCTTGCGCATGCCGCTGTTGGGCAGAACCTTGTACTTCATGCCCAGCTTGTCGGCGAGTGCCTTGGCGTCCACACCCTTCGGCGCAGCGGCCACCGGCGCCGGGGCGACGGCGGGAGCAGCGGCAGCGGGGGCAGCAGCCGGTGCAGCAGCGGCGGCCTTGGGCGCACCACCCTTCAAGGCGGCTTCCACATCGGCCTTCACCACGCGGCCATGCGGACCGGTGCCGGCAACGCCCGACAGGTCCAGACCGCTCTGCGCCGCCATGCGGCGGGCCAGCGGGCTGGCGAACACGCGGTCACCATGGGCTGCGGCGGCAGGTGCCGCTGCAACCGGGGCCGGGACCGTAGCAACCGCCGGGGCGGAGGCAGCAGCCGGGGCAGCGGCGGGAGCCGGTGCCGCAGCTTCCTTGGGCGCGCCGGACAGGGCGGATGCATCCTCCCCATCTTCCAGGATGATGGCGATGCGGGTATTCACCGCCACGCCCTCGGTCCCTTCGGCCACCAGGATCTTGCCCAGCGTACCTTCGTCAACGGCCTCCACTTCCATGGTGGCTTTGTCGGTTTCGATCTCGGCCAGCACATCGCCGGACTTGACCTTATCGCCTTCCTTTTTCACCCACTTCGCCAGCTTGCCTTCCGTCATGGTCGGCGACAGCGCGGGCATCAGGATATCAACGGGCATCTTAAGAGCCTCCCTTTGCCTTATTTGCGGTAGGTGACGGATTTGACGGCGGCCACGACATCGTCGGGCTGCGGCAGGGCCAGCTTTTCCAGGTTGGCCGCATAGGGCAGCGGCACATCCTTGGCGCAAACGCGGACCACCGGCGCATCCAGATAATCGAAGGCGTGTTCCATCATGACCGCGGCCATTTCGGAACCGATACCAGCGAAGGGCCAGCTTTCCTCGACCGAGACCAGACGGTTGGTCTTCTTCACGCTCTCGACAATGGTGTCGATATCCAGCGGACGAATGGAGCGCAGGTTGATGACCTCCGCACTGATCCCCTCGGCGGCCAGCTTCTCGGCGGCAGCCAGGGCATGGCCGACACAGATGGAGTAGGCGACGATGGTCACGTCCGTACCGGCGCGTTCGATCTTCGCCTTGCCAATGGGCAGGATGAAGTCGGGATCGGTCGGAACCTCGAAGCTGTGGCCATAGAGAATCTCATTCTCCAGGAACACGACCGGGTTCGGATCGCGGATGGCAGCGCGCATCAGGCCCTTGGCGTCGGCGGCGCTGTAAGGCGCCAGAACCTTCAGGCCCGGTACGTGGGCGTACCAGGAGGCGTAGCACTGGCTGTGCTGCGCGCCCACGCGGGCGGCGGCGCCGTTGGGGCCACGGAACACGATGGGGCAGCCCATCTGACCGCCCGACATGTACAGCGTCTTGGCGGCAGAGTTGATGATATGGTCGATAGCCTGCATCGAGAAGTTCATGGTCATGAACTCCACAATGGGACGCAAGCCCCCGAACGCGGCACCCACGGCCAGACCGGCAAAGCCATGTTCGGTGATCGGCGTGTCGATGACGCGCTTTTCACCGAATTCCTGCAAAAGGCCCTGGGAGATCTTGTAGGCGCCCTGGTATTCGGCGACCTCTTCACCCATCAGCAACACGGTCTCGTCGCGGCGCATTTCGGCGGCCATGCCCTCGCGCAGGGCCTCGCGCACCGTCATGGTCTGCGTCGACTTGTACCAGTGATCCTCATCCGACGCGGCGGGGACCGCCTTCGGCGCCGGGGCAGCCGCAACCGGGGCAGCGGCCACGGGGGCCGGAGCCGGTGCAGCGGCGGCGGGTGCAGCCGCCGGGGCCGCCGCCTCATCCTCGCCACGAATGCTGGCGATGGGGGTGTTCACGGCGACATTCTCGGTACCCTCGGGCACCAGGATCTCGGTCAGCGTACCCTCATCGACGGCTTCCACTTCCATGGTGGCCTTGTCGGTCTCAATCTCGGCCAGCACTTCACCGCTCTTCACGGTGTCGCCTACCTTCTTCAGCCACTTGGCCAGCTTGCCTTCCGTCATGGTCGGCGACAGGGCCGGCATCAGAACCTGTACCATCTCTCAAATCCTCCGCTGCGGCCTGATCAGGCTTCGACCAGAACGTCCGTCCACAGTTCGGACGGATCGGGCTCGGGGCTGGTGGTGGCGAATTCGGCCGCGTCGGTGACGATATCCTTCACCTCGCGGTCGATCACCTTCAAGGCTTCCTCGTCGGTGATGCCCTGGTCCAGCAGCAGCTTCTTCAGATTGTCGATCGGATCGCTTTCCGACCGCATCTTGTTGACCTCTTCCTTGGTCCGGTACTTGGCCGGATCGGACATGGAATGGCCGCGATAGCGGTAGGTCTTCATTTCCAGGATGACAGGGCCATTGCCGGCGCGGATATGGGCGATGGCCTTGTCAGCCGCCGCCTTCACCTCCAGCACGTCCATGCCGTTCACCTGATAGCCCGGAATGCCATAGGCGCTGCCGCGCTCAAACAGCTCACCGGCAGACGCGCGGGCCTGGGCGGTGCCCATGGCGTACTTGTTGTTCTCGATGACGAACAGGGTCGGCAGCTTCCAGAGTGCGGCCATATTGAACGTCTCGTACACCTGTCCTTGGTTGATGGCGCCGTCGCCCATGTAGCAGGCGTTCAGGCCGCCATCGCCCAGATACTTGTGCGCAAAGCCCAGGCCGGCGCCGATCGGCACCTGTGCGGCGACGATGCCATGGCCGCCGTAGAAACGCTTCTCACGGCTGAACATGTGCATCGAGCCGCCCTTGCCCTTGGAATAGCCACCGGCGCGGCCCGTCAGTTCGGCCATGACACCCCGGCTTTCCATGCCGCAGGCCAGCATATGGCCGTGATCGCGGTAGGAGGTGATGACGCTGTCGCCTTCACGCATCGCGGCCTGGATACCGACGACGACGGCTTCCTGACCGATATAGAGGTGGCAGAAACCACCGATCAGGCCCATGCCGTACAGTTGCCCCGCCTTTTCTTCAAAACGGCGGATCAACAGCATTTCGCGGTAATAGCGGATAAGCTCGTCCTTGCTCGGCAAGGCCGGGGCCGCGGGGGCCGCTGTACGGGTGCTGCGGCGCTTGGTGACTGCCACGGGCTCCTCCCAGGGATGGGGGTTGCGGAATAGCGTGATCGCTGTGCGATGCGATAAGAGGTATCGCCACTATCCGCGGAGCGCAAGGAGTGTGCAGTGCAAAAGATTGTTTTACTTGAGAAAATCAGCGTTAACCTGATTTAGGCTAATCGCCTTGTTTTCAGCAACTTACCGACCTTGGTCGGGATTGCCCTGCGTGGACTGCGTGGCAGAGCGTCGCGGAAGGAGGATTACCATATCGTCAGGGTGCGACTGGTTCAGGACGGCGCGCGCCCGTTCCTCCAGAAGGTCGGGGTCCAGATTGTCGGGGCGCAGCAGGCTGGCCCGGCGCTCCATCTCCTCCCTCTCCCCGCGCACCTGATCCAGGGTGGATTGTGCGCGCGCAACCTCGCTTTGTAGGTGCGTCAGGGCCACAAGGCCGCGATCGCCATGCACCGTGTGATAGGCGAAATAAGCCACCACGGACACGCCGATCATCGGCCCGACAACCTGTCGGACAGTGCGGCCAAGGGCGGAGCGGAGGGTGCGGATCGTCGTCATGGGCGGATGGAATCACAGCCCGAGTCGCGTGGTCAATGACAAAGGTGGAAACGCGACGAAAAATCACGCTGAATCAGATGGGTATGCCCGAAAGGGATAAACCTTGCCCGCCGGAAAACAAAAAAGGGCGGCCCCATGGGACCGCCCTTTCGCAACTCTGCAACCGACTATCGATCAGCCGCGCTTCAGCGCCGAACGGCCCGGATAGACGGATGCTACGCCCAGGCCTTCCTCGATGCGGATCAGCTGGTTGTACTTGGCAATCCGGTCCGAACGGGACAGGGAGCCGGTCTTGATCTGACCGCAGTTGGTGGCGACGGCCAGGTCGGCGATGGTGCTGTCCTCGGTCTCGCCCGAACGGTGCGACAGGACGGCGGTGTAGCCGGCATTTTGTGCAATGCGCACGGCTTCCAGCGTCTCCGTCAGCGTGCCGATCTGATTGACCTTCACCAGGATGGAGTTGCCCACACCCTTCTTGATACCATCGGACAGGCGAACCGGGTTGGTGACGAACAGGTCGTCGCCCACCAACTGCACCTTGCCGCCGATGGCGTCGGTCAGCAGCTTCCAGCCTTCCCAATCATCCTCAGCCATGCCGTCTTCGATGGACACGATCGGGTACTTCGACACCAGATCGGCCCAGTAGGCGACCATTTCGGCGGGCGTCAGGCTCTTGCCCTCGCCTTCCAGCTCATACTTGCCGTTCTTGAAGAACTCGGTCGAGGCGGCGTCCAGCGCCAGCAGCACATTCTCACCGGCCTTGTACCCGGCATCGGCGATGGCGGCGACGATGAAGTCCAGCGCCTCGGTGGTGGAGGACAGGTTGGGGGCAAAGCCGCCCTCGTCGCCCACAGCGGTGTTATGGCCGGCGGCCTTCAACTTCTTCTTCAGGGCGTGGAAAATCTCCGCACCCACGCGGATGGCCTCGGCGCAGGTTTCCGCACCGACAGGCATCACCATGAATTCCTGGATGTCGATGGGGTTATCGGCATGGGCACCGCCATTGATGATGTTCATCATCGGCACCGGCAGGATGCGGGCATTGGCACCACCGACATAGCGGTAGAGCGGCAGGTCCAGTTCATCGGCAGAGGCTTTGGCCACAGCCATCGACACGCCCAGGATGGCGTTGGCGCCCAGGCGGCCCTTGTTCGGCGTGCCGTCCAGATCAATCATGGCCTGATCGATGGCAACCTGATCGGTGCTTTCCAGACCGACCAGCGTGTCGGCGATCTCGCCATTCACGGCCTCAACGGCCTTCAGCACACCCTTGCCCAGGTAACGGGACTTGTCACCATCGCGCAGTTCGACGGCTTCATGCGCGCCGGTGGAGGCGCCCGACGGAACGGCGGCCCGGCCAAAGGCGCCGGATTCCAGACGAACCTCAACCTCAACGGTCGGGTTGCCGCGGCTGTCGAGGATTTCGCGCGCGTGAATGTCGATGATGGCGGACATGGGGCCTCTCTCTTCCGTGGGCGTGGATGCCGTGAACCCGAAAAGGGTAAATACGGGATGAAGGGCATAACGCCAGATGCCGCCCCTCGACAAGGGACGGTTTCGCTACCCCGCCGTGCCCGCCGGCCCCGCCGACCGCGTCCCACTGATTGGGATGGTCATGGGAAGCTGCCGCTTGGCTCCCTGCACCCCTGCATAGAAGGCGGAAAGCAAGGCGAAATCAGCCTCCAGGCTCTCCGTCGTCTCCAACGGTTCGCCGATACGGATCGTGCGCGTCGCATAATCCAGCGCGACAGGTATGATCGGAACGCCGGCCTGTCGCGCAATTTGCCAGAAGCCCGTCTTCCATCCGGCCCCCGGTTTGGGGTTGCGCGTCCCCTCCGGCGCGACGCCGACCACCATCTTCTCCGCCGCGTCAATGGCGGCCACGCAATCACCCACCACCCCATGCGCCGACCGGCGATCCACCGGCAGCACATCGCACCAGCGCATGATGGGACCCAGCGGACCCCAGAACAGGGTGTGCTTGCCCAGGATATGGATGCGCAGGTCGGTGGCCAGGATGGTGGCCATGGCGACGAAGAAATCATAGTTGGACGTGTGGGGCGCCCCGATCACCACGAACTTTTCCAAATTCGGAAAGGCGCCCGCGATACGCCAGCCCAGCAGGCGCAGACCCATACGACCGATAAAACGGGAAATCGGGCCGCCCCGCCGGTCATTGCGGGGGCCCAGGGACGGAACGGACATGGATTGCGTCTTCCTCACACCACCGACGGGGTTGCAGGCCCCGCCTTTCGTTATAAGCCGATGGTGGGCAAAGGCCGGTACTTTGTCAAAGGTGCGGAAGGTCAGATGCGGACCGGGTTGGCCTTGGCAATGCGGTCAAAGGCGAGAAGCGTGGACAGTACACCTTCCATCTGGGAGAGCGGCACCATGTTGGGACCGTCACTGGGGGCGCAATCCGGGTTCTCATGCGTCTCCATGAAAACCGCCGCCACACCGATGGCGATGGCCGCACGAGCCAGGACGGGCACGAATTCGCGCTGACCACCGCTGCTGCTGCCCTGCCCGCCCGGCTGCTGTACCGAGTGGGTGGCGTCATAGACAACGGGGTAACCGGTCTGCGCCATGATCGGCAGGGAGCGCATGTCGCTGACCAGCGTGTTGTAGCCGAAGCTGGCCCCGCGTTCGCACAGCAGGATGTTGTGGTTGCCGGTCGACGCGATCTTGGCGGCGACATTCTTCATGTCCCAGGGCGCCAGGAACTGCCCCTTCTTCACATTGATGGGCTTGCCCGTCTCACCGGCGGCCAGCAACAGGTCCGTCTGCCGGCACAGGAAAGCGGGGATCTGCAATACGTCCACGACCTCTGCCACCGGCGCGCATTGGTCGGCCGTGTGAATGTCGGTCAGGACGGGGCAGCCGAACGTATCGCGGATATCGGCCAGGATGGGCAGCGACTGGTCCATGCCCAGGCCGCGCTGCGCGCTGACCGAGGTGCGGTTGGCCTTGTCGAAGCTGGTCTTGTAGATCAGGCCGATACCCAGCTTGGCAGTCAGTTCCGATAGTGCCCCCGCCATGGCAAAGGCATGGTCGCGGCTTTCCAGCTGACACGGGCCGGCAATGAGGGTGAAGGGCCGGTCATTGGCAATAGACAGCGGGCCGACATTAACGGTGCGGGTCATGGCATGCTCCTTTACGCCGCCATATGGGCAGGCGCGGGCCTGAAATAAAGAAGGCCGGGGAAGGTTAGCACCTGCCCCGGCCTTTCACGTCCTATCCGATCAAACCAGCCGGCTCTGTGCAATGGCGGCGCCGATGAAGCTGGTGAACAGCGGGTGCGGGTCAAACGGCTTGGACTTCAGTTCCGGATGGAACTGCACGCCCACGAACCAGGGATGGTCCGGCAGCTCCACAATTTCCGGCAGGATGCCGTCGGGCGACAGGCCGGAGAATTTCAGGCCCACCTTTTCCAGCGCTTCCTTGAAGTTGATGTTCACTTCATAGCGGTGACGGTGACGCTCGACGATATCCTCGCTGCCATAGATATCGGCAACGCGGGTGCCAGCCAGCAGGTGGCAGTTATAGGAGCCCAGGCGCATGGTGCCGCCCAGATCGCCGCCTTCCTGCCGCTGAACAAGCTGATTGCCCTGGGTCCATTCCGTCATCAGACCGACAACGGCGGGGTCGGGTTTGCCGAATTCGGTGGAGCCGGCATATTTCAGCCCGGCCAGGTGACGCGCGCTTTCGATCACCGCCATCTGCATGCCGAAGCAGATGCCGAAATAGGGAATCTTGTGCTCGCGCGCAAACTGCACCGCGCGGATCTTGCCCTCAGTCCCGCGCTCACCAAAACCGCCGGGCACCAGGATACCATGCACATGCTCCAGCTGTTCCAGGGCCTCGCCGCTTTCGAAAATCTCGGCGTCGATCCAGTCCAGCTTGACCTTCACATTGTTGGCGATACCGCCATGGGTCAGCGCCTCGCCCAGCGACTTATAGGCGTCCAGAAGGCTGGTATACTTGCCGACCACCGCGATGGTGACGGTGCCTTCGGGGTTGCGCACGCGGCGAACGATCTCTTCCCAGCGCGACAGGTCGGGGGCGCCGTCGGCAGCCATCCCAAAGTACTTCAGCACTTCGGTGTCGAAGCCCTGCTCGTGATAGGAGATCGGCACCTGATAGATGGTGTCGACATCCAGGGCGGCGATCACGCATTCCTTTTTGATGTTGCAGAACTGCGCGATCTTGCGGCGCTCATTCTCCGGAATGTCGCGGTCGGCGCGGCACAGCAGCATCTGCGGCTGAATACCGACCGACAACAGCTCCTTCACCGAATGCTGGGTCGGCTTGGTCTTCAGCTCACCAGCGGCGGGGATATAGGGGACCAGGGTGACGTGGCAGAACAGCACGTTCTCCGACCCGCGATCATTGCCGAACTGGCGGATGGCCTCCAGGAAAGGCAGCGATTCGATGTCGCCGACGGTGCCACCAACCTCACACAGAACGAAATCCTCGCCATCCAGATCGGCGGCGATGAAGTCCTTGATGGCATCGGTGATGTGCGGGATGACCTGGACCGTAGCGCCCAGATAGTCGCCCCGACGTTCCTTGGCCAGCACGTTGGAATAGATGCGACCCGTCGTGATGTTGTCCGACTTGGTGGCATGCACACCCGTGAAACGCTCGTAATGGCCCAGATCCAGATCGGTTTCGGCACCGTCGTCTGTGACGAACACCTCACCATGCTGGTATGGGCTCATCGTGCCGGGATCGACATTCAGATAGGGGTCCAGCTTGCGCAGGCGGACCTTGTAGCCGCGCGCCTGCAACAGCGCGCCAAGGGCGGCAGAAGCCAGACCCTTGCCCAGCGACGAAACCACACCACCGGTGATGAAGATGAAGCGCGTCATGGAACCCTAACCTTCGCCAAGCATGCCAACAGGTTGGGTCCATCCGGCCCAATCCTTGTCGAGATTTCACATCGGGGCACGGATGCCCATTCCACCATATTCACGCCCTAACGGAAAGAGGCGGCATGTCTGCCGCCTCTCGCCATATTACGGGCCTGTCGCCGAAGTGCCTTACTGGCCGACGGGGACCGTCGGCTTGGCCGGCTCGGCGGGCGCCGCCGGAGCCTCGGTGCCGGGAGCCGGCACCTTGTCGAAAATGCTCTTCTGGCTGCTGCCCGTGCCGGCCAGGATGGCCAGGATCAGGCTGGTGCAGAAGAACAGGGCCGCCAGGATGGCGGTGGTCCGGGTCAACAGGTTGGCGCTGCCGCGGGCGGTCATGAAACCACCCATGGTGCCGCCACCGACACCCAGGCCGCCGCCTTCCGACTTCTGCACCAGAACCACGCCGATCAACGCCAGCGTGATCAGCAGATGCACGACCAGGACTACCTCTTGCATCCCAACAATCCCTGCAACCAATTGGAACGGACCTTCGGGAACCCGCGGCCCTTGACCAGTAGCAAATGGCGCATCACGCGCCCAAACGCAAGGCCGCCCGCTTCCCGTTTCAGGGGGAAGCGGGAAGCACCCGCGTCATGTAACCGTCACGCTTATTAACCGGTCGTGCGGCTGGGCGCCATAGCGAAGTCTCAAGGGCAGGCTTGCGCGATGGCCCAGAAATCATCCGCCTTCAGGCTGGCACCCCCGACCAGGGCGCCATCAACATCGGCAAGCCCAAGGATTTCAGCGGCATTGGACGGCTTCACCGAGCCGCCATACAGGATGCGGACCGCACCGGGATCGGTGACCAGACCCGACAGCTTTTCGCGGATCATGCCGTGCATGGCTGCAATGTCGGCCAGGGTCGGGGTGCGTCCGGTACCGATGGCCCAGACGGGCTCATAGGCGATGACGCTGTTGGACGCGGTCGCACCATCGGGAATCGAACCTGTCAGCTGCTCGGCAACCACAGACTCCGCCTGACCTGCGTCACGCTGTGCCTCCGTCTCGCCCACACAGATGATGGCGGTCAGGCCGGCGCGCAGGGCGGCGGCGGCCTTCCCCTTGATGGTGGCGCTGCTCTCACCATGGTTGGTGCGGCGTTCGGAATGGCCGACAATGACAAAGGCCGCACCGGCATCGGCCAGCATTTCCGCCGCGATATCGCCGGTATGGGCACCCTGAACCTGGGCATGGCAATCCTGCCCACCAACGGCAACGGCGCTGCCGCTAACGGCCTGTGACACAGGACTGATGATGGTGGCGGGCGGACAGACCAGAAGGTCGAATCGCGGATCGGCGGTGGGGCCGACGCGGGCAGCCAGATCGGCGGCCAGCGCAGCACCATCACTTTGCCGGCAATGCATTTTCCAATTGCCGGCGATCAGATAACGGCGAGCGGTCATTTCATCCTCTACTCTTCTTTTCACGGGGCCTTGTCTGCCGGGTTGTCCCCGGTCCGCCGGCCTTATGTGTAAGGAAACATTATGCGGGCCTGCCCCCGCTGTCCAAAAGGTCAGCGTTGTCATGGGCCGATGCACAAGACATGGCCCCTGCCCGCCCCCCGGACTTGCTCCCAGGGTGCCGCTTCCCTATGATGCCGCGCTTTCCGGGTTGTGGCCCGGCGGTGCCGTTCGCATTCCGGCGGGCGGCGCTGCACCAATTCGATGGAACCGCAAGCGTCCCCATGCTCCAGATCATCCGCAGCACCGCCGGCTCCTGGGTCGTCAAGATCCTGTTCGTGGCCCTGATCATCAGCTTCGCTGTCTGGGGCATCGGTGATGTCACCAAGGGGGTGCAGACCGGCGTCGCCAAGGTCGGCGACCGCAGCATCACGCCCGTGGAACTGGATCAGGCCTACCGCGCCGAATTCAACCGCATGAAGCAGATGGTCGGCCCGGAATTCACCGAGGAGCAGGCCCGTCAGTTCGGCCTGCGCGACCGCGCGCTGGAACAGTTGATCCAGAAGGAACTGCTGGCGCTGGCCGCCGAAGACCTTGGTCTGCGCATTGCAGATGACACCGTGCGCGCAGAAGTGCTGAAGGTTCCAGCTTTCAAGGACAGTTTCGGCAATTTCGACGCCAACCTGATGCGCGCCCTGTTGCAGCAGAACGGCTTGACGGAAGCAGGCTTTGTTGAGGATGTGCGGTCCGACATGGCCCGCAGCGATCTGATCGGCGCCGTCACTGCTGGCGCCAGCGCCTCCAAGACGCTGGCCGAAGCGCTGTTCCGGTACCGTTTCGAAGGCCGCACCTTTGAGGCCGTGACCATCCCGTTCAACGCCATGCCCGCCGCCCCGTCGCCCGATCAGGCGACGCTGGAAGCGTTCCACAAGGACAAAGCCGTACGCTATACCGCGCCCGAATACCGCACCTTGAACGTGGCACTGCTGGAAACAGCCGCCCTGACCAAGGATGTCGAGGTCACGGACGAGGCGCTGCGCGAATATTACGACGCCCATGCCGGTGACTATATCACCCCGGAAAAGCGCTCCATTGCGCAGGCCGTGTTCCCCAGCAAGGAAGCCGCCGACAAGGCCCTGGCCGCTGTGAATGGTGGCAAGAAGATTGAGGACGTGGCCAAGGAAGCGGGCGTCGAGGCGGTGACCTTGGACGATGTCCAGAAGGATGGCCTGCCCGCCGAACTGTCCGAACCCGCCTTCGCCGCCGCATCGGGCACGTCGGGCGGCCCCGTGGAAAGCGCCTTCGGCTTTCACATCTTCACCGTCACCAAGGTTCAGGCTGGTGGTGAACGCAAGCTGGAAGAGGTGAAGGACGAGGTTGCACAGAAGGTCCGCCAGGACAAGGCCCTGGAAAAGCTGTTCGAGCTGTCGACCAAGCTGGAAGACGAGTTGGCCGGCGGCACGCCCCTGGCCGAGGCTGCCCAGACCGTGGGTGCGCGGATCGTGAAGCTGGAGAAGGTCGACAGCCGTGGCGCCAATGCCGCCGGCGTTGCCCAGGGTGCTGACCTGCCTGCTATCGACAAGATCATCGCCTCGGGCTTCACCGTCGCGTCCGGCCAGACCGGCAGCGTGGAAGAGGCCGGGTCCGACGCCTTCTTTGCGGTGCAGGCCGAAGCCGTGTTCCCCGCCGCCCTGAAGCCACTGGACGAGGTCAAGTCGCTTGTTCTGGGTGATTGGCAGGCCGAGCAGAAGCAGATTGCCGCCCGTAAGAAGGCCGAGGAAGTTGCGACCAAGCTGAAGGCCGGCACGCAGGCCAAGGAAGCCGCATCCGGCATCCCCAGTGCCCTGGTTCAGAATGTCGATCCGCTGATGCGCGCCGGCGCCCCCAGCGCCATCGTGCCCGCCGCCGCCCAGCAGACGCTGTTCAGTGGTGCTGTCGGCGATGTCGCCACGGGTGAAAAGCCGACGGGCGTGGTGGTGGTCAAGCTGACCGGCATCATCCCCGCCGACCCGGCCAACCCGATGGCAGCGGCACAGGTGACGCAGTTGGCCAATGCCACGGGCCAGGCCATACAGGATGAACTGGTTCTCCAGTACCTGGCGGCCCTGCGCGCCCATTATGGCGTGACCATCAACCAGACCCTGATCAACCAGCTTTACCGCACCACGCAGGAGTAAGTCCCGTGCGCACCCTTCCGGACGACAGCACCTTCATCCGCACCTATGACAGCGGAGCGGCGCAGGTGCTCTGGACCCGGCTGGTCAGCGATCTGGACACCCCCGTTTCCGCCATGCTGAAGCTGGTGCGCGGGCGTCCCAACGCTTTCCTGCTGGAATCGGTCACCGGTGGTTCAGTGCGCGGGCGTTACTCCATCATCGGCCTGAAGCCCGACCTGATCTGGCGCTGCCGGGGCACGAGGGCGGAGATCAACCGCAACGCGGCGGTTGACCCCGACAGCTTCGTCCCTTGCGCCGAAGACCCGTTGAAGGCCCTGACGGCGCTGCTGGACGAAAGCCGCATCGATCTGCCGGCGGAGCTGCCGCCCATGTCGGCGGGCCTGTTCGGTTATTTGGGCTATGACATGGTCCGGTTGATGGAGAAGCTGCCCGACAGCAACCCCAACAACCTGGATATCGAAGACAGCATCATGATCCGGCCGACCGTCATGGCGGTTTTTGACGGGATCGAAAATGTCGTGACGGTCATCACGCCGGTCCGCCCGCAGGCCGGTGTGTCGGCGGATCAGGCGTTGGACGAGGCCAAAGCCCGGTTGGCGGAATCGGTAGCCGATCTGCAAGGACCGGTGCCCGCCGCCTATGAAACGACCCTGGACCTGACGGCCCTTCCGGCACCGGAGTCGAATACGGCGCGGCAGGAATATTATGGGATCGTGGAGAAGGCGAAGGAGTATATCCGCGCCGGCGATATCTTCCAGGTGGTGCCCAGCCAGCGTTTCTCCGTGCCCTTCACCCTGCCGCCCTTCGCGCTGTATCGCGCGCTGCGTCGCCTGAACCCATCGCCCTTCCTGTTCTTCCTGGATTTCGGCGGCCTGTCGGTTGTCGGGTCAAGCCCGGAAATCCTGGTGCGCCTGCGTGACGACACCGTCACCATCCGCCCCATCGCCGGCACACGCCGCCGTGGCAAGGATGCGGCGGAGGATAAGGAACTGGCGGCAGACCTGCTGTCCGATCCAAAGGAACTGGCAGAGCATCTGATGCTGCTGGATCTGGGCCGCAATGATGTGGGCCGGGTATCGCGCACAGGAACCGTTACGGTAACGGAAAAGTTCACGATCGAGTATTACTCCCACGTCATGCATATCGTTTCGAACGTGGAAGGAAAGCTGAACCCCAAGTTCACGCCAATCGAGGCGCTGGTCGCCGGCTTCCCCGCCGGCACCGTATCGGGCGCGCCCAAGGTGCGGGCCATGGAGATCATTGACGAGTTGGAGAAGACAAGGCGTGGCATCTATGGCGGCTGCATCGGCTATTTCGCGGCCAATGGCACGATGGATACCTGCATCGCCCTGCGCACCGCCGTCCTGAAGGATGGTGTCATGCATGTGCAGGCCGGTGGCGGTGTGGTCGCCGACAGCGATCCGGAAGCCGAGTATCAGGAGACCGTGAACAAGGCCAAGGCTCTGTTCAAGGCTGCTGAGGAGGCTGTCCGCTTCGCGCAGGAAAGCCGTGGCTGACGATTGGAGCCTTGCCGCCGCCGTGCCGGATCGTTTGATCCTGGCCACGGCGGCGGCACTGGCCCCTGCGCTGGCCCCGTTGCTGCCGGGTGCCACGATTGTCACCAGCCTTGAGCAACTGCAAACAGAGCTGGTCCGGCACCATGGATTTAGCGTCCGGTTGGTGAGTGCCGGTTTCGCCAAACGGGTACCCGCATCGCTGCTGTCAGCATGCCGCGCGGGGGCCGTGAATTTCCATGCAGCCCCACCCGACTATCCCGGTTCGGCGGCAAACCATCTGGCACTTTATGAGGGTGCGGGGCGTTTCGGCGTCACTGCCCATGTCATGGTACCGGCCTTGGATGCCGGCCCCATATTGGCCTTTGAGGCATTTCCCATCCCCGCCGTCATCGGCCATCGCAGCCTGGATGAGTTGACATGGCCAGCCTTGCTGCGGCTGGTGCAGCGCCTTGGCCCCTGCCTGCGGGGTACGGCACCCTGGCCGCCGGCACTGGGCCTTTCCTGGCGCGGGACGGCCCGAACCCGGGCCAGCGTGCTGGCCCTGGCCCGGGTCACTGCGGTAATGGACGCAGAGGAACGACAGCGCCGCTGGCGGGCCTTTCATGAAGGGCCGGACAGTATCCTGACCTTCGAACAGGATGATGGCGACCTCATCTACAAACCCGGCGGGCGAATCCGTGGATGGGTTGATGGTATCGTCAATGATGCCATCCATGGCTGGGCCTATGATCCGGGCCGAGGTCCTGTCATCCTCCGGGTGGAAGTGGATGGTCGGCCCTTGGGTGATCTGCCGGCCAATGGCTTTCGCGGCGATGTGGCCGCCGCCGGCCATGGCGATGGGTATTGCGGCTTCAGCATCCCCCTGGCGGCCTTTCCCAAAGATGCCACCCGTATCGAATTCCTGCTGCCCTCCGATGAATGGTGCCGGCTGCCGGGTAGTCCGGTGATGCTTATTCCACCCGGCGCTTGAAGCCAGCCATCATCCGACAATGGCGACATGGTCAGGCGGGATGACATTGGTGCCAAGTTCCGGGTGGAGCGTTGCATCCACGAATATTCCAAATCCGCAGTCGAAACTGTAAACTTACAGAATCTGACCCAGTTTCTCTTTTCATAGGCGGCGTTGCGTGCTTTCGCGGATGAACAGGATGCTGGCTTTGGCCCTGGCCATCGCCTGCTGGATCGGGTCCGCCACCGCTGCGGACCCGACGATCCTGCGCATGGCCGAAAGCCGCGAAGGCAGCCACCTGTTCTTCCATGATGTGCTGAAGGCCGCATTTCAGGCCGAGAATTACCCCATCGAATTGCAAGGCATCGCCGGACCGGGCAAGGAACGGTACAAGATGATGCTGCGTAACGGTGATCTGGACGTCATGTGGATGGTGCGGGCGGCGGAGCGCGACCGGCAGTATGTACCCGTCGATTTCCCCCTGACCGGTGGCCTGATCGGGCAGCGTGTCCTGCTGATCAGACCGGGAGACCAAGCAGCCTTTGATCAAATCCGCCGGCTGGAGGATTTCGCACGATTAGGTCTGGTCGCCGGAATGGGCAAAGATTGGCTGGATGTCGATATCTGGCGCCAGAATAGCCTTCCTGTGTCCGGTGACATTACGGATTGGCGGCTTCTGTTCAAGATGCTGGCGGCAGGCAACCGCGCCATTGATTATATGCCGCGCGGCGTATCGGAAGTGATGGCCGATGCCCAGGCCCACCCCGAACTGGTGATCGAAAAGAGATTGCTGCTGCGTTACCGGCGCGACAGCATCTTTTATCTGGCACCGCCGGTTGCCCATCTGGCACCCGTGCTGCTGCGCGGCCTGCGGAAGGTCCGTGACAATGGGACGTATGATAGGCTGGTGCAAAAGCATTACGGGCACCTGAAGACCGAACTTGCCCTGGACCAGCGTCTCATCCTTGATCTGGTCGATCAGGATGACCGCGCGGCAATCCGGTGACCGGAGCGATGGTATTGACGATCCCCTCCTCCCGTCCGCGATCTGGAACAAAGACCATATGGTCGGGGCTGGCCCTTCTCGCTGTGGCGATGCTTTTCGCGATCCTGACCGCACAGGCGGCACCAACACGCATCACCGCACCGCAGAGCCTGAACGGCACCCATGTCTATTTCCATGAGGTACTGACCCGTGCGTTCGCGGCGGTCGGGCACGAGGTGGAAATCGAGGGCATCGCCGATCCTGCGCGCCCGCGTATGAAGAAAATGCTGAAAAGCGGTGAACTGACCATCATGTGGCTGATTCAAAGCCCGCAGAATGATCAGGATTTCGTTTCAGTCGATTTTCCCCTGGTGGACGGTCTGGCCTCGCGGCGTATCCTGTTGATCCGGCCACAGGATCAGGCCCGGTTTGATGGGATCAAGAGCCTGGAAGACCTGCGCCGCTCCGGTCTTGTTGCCGGTATGGGGCCGGACTGGGTGGACCTGGCGCTATGGCATGCCAACAGCCTGCCCACCAACACACCCGTGTCGGACCCTCGCCGTCTTTATGACATGCTGCGGGTCGGGAACCGGGGCGTGGACTATATCCCGCGTGCGGCCATGGGCATCCTGGCCGACGCGTCTGTCAATCCCGGCCTTGTCCCCGAACAGCGCCTGCTGCTGCGGTACGAACGCGAGGGCCGATTCTACCTCTCGCCCCAGGCCGCCGATCTGCGGCCTGCCCTGGAAAAGGGGTTACGGATTTTGCGCGACAACGGAACATTGACGCGACTGAAGGAGAAGCATTTCGGCTCCATCAGCCGCACTTTGCAACTGGACCGGCGCCTTGTCCTCTCCCTGCGGGATGATGAAAAACTGAATTGACGGTGCTTTATCAAACCGCCGCAGGCAGACTTTGGCCCAGCCGCCCGCCAATCCGCACGGGTTCGGCCCGCTTGGCAAGGCCGGTACGGTCATCGGTCTCCACGAACACGCCACAGACGCTGACGGTTGCGTCGTTTTCACCCGGCGAATAGCGTTCGCCCGGCGTCTTGCGCAGCATCTTGTGGATGGCGGCATCCTTCTTCATGCCGATGACGGTGTCATAGTCACCGCACATGCCGGCATCGGTCTGATAGGCCGTACCGCCGTTCAGGATCTGTAGATCGGCGGTGGGGACATGGCAATGCGTGCCGACCACCAAACTGACGCGGCCATCCAGGACATGGCCCATGATCATCTTCTCGCTGCTGGCCTCGGCATGCATGTCCATGATGATGGCATCCACACCCGCCGGCCCCATGCGGGCACCGCCCAGGCGGTGGATATTCAGCACCTTCTCCACCGGCGGGAACGGGTCATCCAGCGGGTCCATGAAGACGCGGCCCATGGCATTGATCACCATCACTTTATGCCGCCCGTTCTTGGTCGGCAGGATGGTGAAGCCGCGACCCGGCGTGCCGTCCGGGTAGTTTATGGGGCGCACCAGTTGCGGCAGGCGGCCAATCTGGCCCAGCAATTCCTTCTGATCCCAGGCATGGTTGCCAAGGGTCACGCAATCCACCCCGGCATCGAACAGTTCCTGCGCGATCTTTTCGGTGATGCCGAAGCCGCCGGCGGCGTTTTCCCCGTTCACGACGATAAAGTCGGGCTTCAGCCTGGCCTTCAGGTCCGGCAGATGGCGCAACACGCCCTCCCGCCCGCTGCGCCCCACAATATCGCCCAGGAAAAGCAACCGCATCTGATACCCCGAAGAATTTACGCCGGGCGCCAGGCGCCCTGTTCCGTGACGATCCAGTCAAGCTTTTGATCGTAGGCGTCGATGGGCAGCTTATCCACCCCCTGCCCCGCATAGCCGATGCCCACGGCGATGGTCGGCGCTTCTGCCCGCAGCACTTCCAGCGTGCGGTCATAGAAGCCGCCGCCATAGCCCAGACGATAACCCGCCCGGTCAAAGGCCAGCAGCGGCACCAGCACAATGTCGGGCTGTGCCAGCGGCGCATCGCCCATCGGTTCCATGATGCGGAAGGCACCGGGCACCAGCGGATGGCCGGGCCGCCACAGCCGGAAGACCAGCGGCCAGGCGCGGCCCATCACCACAGGCAAGGCGGTAGTATGGCCGGCGGCGGCAAGTCCCGACAGGCCGGGCAACACATCCACCTCATCCCCCTTGGGATGATAGCCCGCAATGGTCAGGGGACCGGGGCGCAGGCCCGGCAGCAGCGGCAGGAGATGGGTGGCGATGGCAGCCGCCGCAGCGGTACCAGCCGCCGCATGGGCGCGGGCGCGGGCTTCACGCGCCTGGACGCGGGCGGCCTGCTTGGCCTGGGCGATTGGATCGACGTCCAGGTCTGGCATCGTAAAACCGGCGATCTGGTGGAAAACAATACCATCGGTCGGATGTCGACCGATAATACGGCGGCGACTGCCGCCCCGCGGCCCGTGCCGCGTAAGCCCAAGCCGCCGGATGGCGGCGCCCGGCGCGTGAGGGAACAAAAAAGCGGAAGATGGCCGCCTTGGCCGTTGGTGAATGCTATCCCTCGTGACCTGTGCAAACAGGTGGGAGCCATATGCCGGCACCACGGCGCCGGTAGGGACAGCCCCCTCGAGGAATGATTATCGGCCCCGGGGATAAAGCGACCTGACGCACCAGGCAGCCACCTTCCTGTATCCTATTTAGGCGCGTTCAAGCCGCGCTGCAATGTCTTCGATGCGTTTTGCCAGCGTATCGACGGCGGCGACCACTTTTGCCTCATCCGCCGGGGCTGTTGCCGGGGCCGGTTGGTGCACAATGGGGGCCGGGGCATGGCCGGCGCGCAGCGACTTGACCTCGGCCCGTGCCTCCATCAACTCATCCGCCAGCACAATGCAGGTGGCGATCAGGTTCTGCACCTCATGACCCGCCGCACCGCCCGTCAGTTCCTGCATACGGGCATCGACATAGGCGGCCAGTTCCAGCAGGCGCTGTTCCTGCCCATCCTCGCAGCTCAGCGAGTGGTTGCGGCCATTCAGGGTGAAATCGACGCGACGCATGATCAACCTTCCTCAAGCACGCCCTGCAGGCGTGAAATCGCCGCGTCCAGGCGAACCTTCATGACGCGGGCCTGTTCCTGTGCCTGACGTTCGCCATGGCGTGCGGCCGCCAGTTCCGCCTCCAGCCGCAGCTTTTCCGCCAACCAGCCAGCCGTTCCGGCACCTGCATCCAGCCGTTCCAGCCGGCGCGTCAGGGCGCGGTCCAGCAGGCCGATGGACTTATCCAGGCGCTCCAGCGCGGCGGTGAGGCTGTCCAAGGCGGGGCTCATTCAGGGCGGGTGGACGGATGCCGGCACCATATACGGCACAGACGACAGACCTTAGGGGCCGCCCTCCCCCTACGTCAACATTCGCACCGCGAAAAACGCTGGAATCCGCCTTTTGGACCACCCCCATGGCCGGGCATCCGCCATGCTTGGCTGTCGCTTGACCCCCCCGATGCTTTTGGCCAATTTGCGGCCACCATTCGGGGGGTATTGGCCGTCGGACCGGGACGGTTGCCGCCGCCCGTCCGTCCTGTTGCGACACAGCACCAAGTACAGCGCTTTGTTAGAGCAATGTCCGGCCAGACCCAAAGGCCGGCGCCCCGCATGAAAGGCCCTTCGCGCAATGTCGTCCGATCTGACCGCTGGCGTGTCCCACGCCGATCTCGCCAACGCCATCCGCGCCCTGTCCATGGACGCGGTGGAAGCCGCCAAGTCCGGACATCCCGGCATGCCGATGGGCATGGCCGACGTCGCGACCGTCCTGTTCACGCAGTTTTTGAAGTTCGATCCGAAGCGCCCCGACTGGGCCGACCGCGACCGGTTCATCCTGTCGGCGGGCCACGGCTCGATGCTGCAATACAGCCTGATGTACCTGACCGGGTATGAAGACATCACGCTGGACGAGATCAAGCGGTTCCGTCAGATGGGCGCGAAGACCGCCGGCCACCCGGAATTCGGCATGGCGCGCGGCATCGAGATGACCACCGGCCCGCTCGGTCAGGGCATCTCCACCGCCGTCGGCTTCGCCATGGCCGAGCGCATCCTGAACGCCCGCTTTGGCGACGATCTGGTCGATCACACGACCTATGTCATCGCCGGCGACGGCGACCTGCAGGAAGGCATCAGCCACGAAGCCTGCTCGCTGGCCGGCCATCTGGGCCTGTCCAAGCTGATCGTGCTGTGGGATGACAACCGCATCAGCATCGACGGTTCCACCGACCTGTCCTTCACCGAGGATGTGAAGGCCCGCTACGCCGCCTATAACTGGGACGTGTCCGCTGTTGACGGTCATGATCCGGTGGCGGTCGCCAAGGCCATTGCCGCGGCCAAGCTGACGGACAAGCCGTCGCTGATCGCCTGCCGCACCACCATCGGCTATGGCGCGCCGACCAAGGCCAACACCGCCGGCAGCCATGGCAGCCCGCTGGGCGCCGCCGAGATCGAAGGCGCGCGCAAGGCCCTGAACTGGCCGCATGCGCCGTTCGAGATCCCCGACGCCATCCTGCATGCGTGGCGCCATTTCGGTGACCGTGGCCATGTGGCCGTCGATGCCTGGGTTAAGCGTCTGGCGCGTTCGCCCAACCGTCTGGCCTTCAAGGCCGCCATCGCCGGCGACCTGTCGGCAGAGGCGCGCGCCGCCCTGCACGCCCATAAGAAGGCCGTGTCGGAATCCCGCCCGAAGATCGCCACCCGCCAGTCGTCGGGCAACACGCTGGACGTCATCGTCCCGCTGATGCCGGAAATGATGGGCGGTTCCGCCGACCTGACCGGGTCCAACAATACCCGCGTCAAGGCCCTGTCCAAGGCCGTGCAGAAGAACAGCTGGGATGGCCGCTACGTCCATTACGGCGTGCGTGAGCATGGCATGGCCGCCATCATGAACGGCATGGCCCTGCATGGCGGCATCATCCCCTATTCCGGCACCTTCCTGGCTTTCTCCGACTATAGCCGCCCGGCCATCCGCCTGGGCGCGCTGATGAAGCAGCGGGTCATCCATGTCATGACCCATGACAGCATCGGTCTGGGCGAAGACGGCCCGACGCACCAGCCGGTGGAACATATCCCCGCCCTGCGCTGCATCCCCAACCTGCTGGTCCTGCGCCCCGCCGACGCCGTGGAAGCGGCGGAAGCCTGGGAAATCGCGCTGGATGCCAAGACCCGGCCCAGCGTCCTGGCCCTGACCCGCCAGAACCTGGCGACAATGCGCGTGGAGCACACGGACGAGAACCTGTCCGCCAAGGGCGCCTATGTCCTGCGCGAGGCGACCGGCCCCCGCAAGGTCACCCTGCTGGCCACCGGGTCGGAGGTGGAGATCGCCTTCAACGCGCGCGAAAAGCTGGAGGCCGAGGGCATCCCCACGGCCCTGGTCTCCATGCCGTCCTGGGAACTGTTCGCTGAACAGCCGGAGGCCTATCAGAAGGCCGTGCTGGGCGATGGTCTGCGCATCGGCGTGGAAGCCATGGTCCGTTTCGGCTGGGATCGCTGGATCGGCGAAAAGGGCGTGTTCATCGGCATGCCCGGCTTCGGCGAAAGCGCGCCCTACCAGGAACTGTATGCGCATTTCGGCATCACGGCGGATGCCATCGTGAAGGCGGCGAAGGAGCGGCTGTAAACAACACACTTAATTCGCAACGGCGCCGGATTTTCCAATCCGGCGCCGTTCGCACTTTATAAGCATCACTTCAGCCAATACGCGACATCACCATGTCAGTCAGATAGCGGCATCCTTCGCCCTGTGGGTCAAGGTGATCGAAATCACCGAAATGTTCATATTGGAAAAACGGGTCGTCGTAGAAATCGACAATGTCGAAATTTCCGACAAGCTTGAACTGCTCACGAACCCAATGAAGCTCCTGAAAATAGCGGTTCTTGTCGTGTAGAACGGCCCTTAAATCATGCCGGCATGGCGGAATCACGACGAGAACACGATGCCCCATTTCACGGGCTTGCAGCAATATCCGCACTAAATGCAGCGCCTGACCTGCAGTCCGCTTACTCGTGAAATGATTTTCCGCGCGGCGCTCTACGCCATATTCGTTATTGAAGTATCGGCCATTGCCATATTGCTGCGTGAACCCGAACTGATCGTTCGGCGTTAGGTATCCGGATGACCAATTGGAAATAATTGGACTTATTGCGTCTATTTTTTCATCGTAATATTTATAATCTATATCAAAAACTTCCTTTATGGGCGCAACCCGCCAGCGGTCTTCTGATTTCTGCAAAAGAAAGTAAGAAGAAAAAACAGAATAGAAAATAACGACAGTTCTTAGCTTCGACAGATGCCGCGCACCCCAATCATAAACACACGCCGTATGAAACATATCCTGTGAAGTATAACATAAATTTACGGACCCTTTCGCCCTGATCGAGTCAAACGCATGATCGCCATGCGAAGAACCAATGACAAGATTAAATATTCCATCCCTATTGACCAGAGCCGATGATTTCTTGATATTCAGAATCTTCAAATCCTGAATAACACTACCAGCGATGCCAGCCTCAGGGCCAATGTTCTCAATTATTGATTTCTCAAAATTATTCCGGATATTTGCATCAGCGACATTAGCTTGCACGGCACGACGAAAGAACTCAAGGCCATCCCTGTAACCCAGAATTAACCCCAAATTATTAAGCGCACCGCTGTGATGCGGATACCGCTCAATGACAACTTGGTATTTTTGTGCAGCCTCGAAAAATTGCCCTTCGATATGCAATTTTATTGCACTTGCAAAAACATCCGCAACCATATTCGCCCTCCCCACAAGACAGACTAAATTTTTGCAGGTTTTCATTTTTCCCAGGGGGCATCAAGCGCGATCTGGAACGCGCCAACTCCTGCCAAATCTGAGGGATGAGTATTGTTACAAACGCCCGTTGACGCTAATCTGCCATTTCAATAGCTGACTTTACTGCATAAACCATCCCGGCAAAGAGTCATTCAGGTAACGCCGTTACCTGAATTGCGCCCTTCCTGCAAAAAAACTAAGCTGCAACCCGTGCGCTTCACGCATGGCGGAAGGGACGGTTGCGCCCTTGTATGCGGGGGGTTCAAGGGTTAATTCGGCTTTGGAACATGGGTCGTCACGCGGCCCATCGGCCCCCGCGCCAGAGCCGGCGCGGGCGTCGTTCAATCGGAGGAAAGCATGGCTGTCAAAGTTGCGATCAACGGGTTCGGGCGTATTGGCCGTCTGGTTCTGCGCGCGCTCATCGAAAGCGGCCGCAAGGATATCGTGGTCGTCGCCATCAACGATCTGGCCGACGCCAATTCCAACGCCCACCTGCTGAAGTATGACAGCGTCCATGGCCGCTTCCCCGGCACGGTCGAGGTTGTAGACGGCAATCTGGTCGTCAATGGTCACACGATCCGCTCCGTGCAGCAGCGCGACCCGGCCCAGCTGCCCTGGGGTGAGCTGGGTGTGGACATCGCGCTCGAATGCTCCGGCATCTTCACCAGCCGCGACGCCGCGTCCAAGCACCTGACCGCCGGCGCCAAGAAGGTGCTGATCTCGGCCCCGGCAACGGATGAAGACCTGACGGTCGTCTATGGCGTGAACCATGACAAGCTGACGGCCGATCACAAGATCGTGTCGAACGCGTCCTGCACCACCAACTGCCTGGCGCCCGTCGCCCATGTCCTGAACCAGGGCATCGGCATCGCCCATGGCTTCATGACCACCATTCACAGCTATACCGGCGACCAGAACACCGTGGACACGTTCCACAAGGATCTGCACCGCGCCCGTGCTGCCGCCCTGAACATCATCCCGACCAGCACCGGTGCGGCCAAGGCCGTGGGCAAGGTTCTGCCGGAACTGAAGGGCAAGCTGGACGGTACGTCGCTGCGCGTGCCGACCCCGAACGTGTCGGTCGTCGATTTCAAGTTCGTGGCCAAGCGCAACACGACCGTCGAAGAAGTCAATCAGCTGATCAAGGACGCCGCCGCCTCTGGCCCGCTGAAGGGCATCCTCGGCGCCTATGCCGAGCCGCTGGTTTCCACCGACTTCAACCATGACAGCCACAGCTCAATCTTCGCTCTGAATGAGACGAAGGTCATGGAAGGCAACTTCGTGCGTATCCTGACCTGGTACGACAATGAATGGGGCTTCTCCAACCGCATGGGCGACACCGTCATTGCCATGGCGAACGCGGGCTGATTTCCCGACTGGTCTTTGCCAGCGATCTGGTTATCCTGATCGCTGGCCGGATCGACAACAGGGGCGCCGTTCCGGCGGGAGCGGCGCCCCTGGCATTTTGTGAAACCTGCAAACCACAGCCACAAGAAAGGGCGGATGGACATGACCCCCAATGAAATCGCGCGGCTTCAGACCTATCTGCGCAAGAACTTCGGCAACGACAAGATCACCGTGAACCCGCCAGCCAAGAAGGGCCAGCCGGTCGAAGTGACCATCGGGGAGGAATTCATCGGCACCCTCTACCGCGACGAGGATGATGGCGACGTGTCCTACGCCTTCAACATGACGATCCTGTCGGAAGATCTGCCGAACATCGCACCGGCGAAGAAGTAAGGCCCGTGTTTTGTCGCATGCGCTTGCGCTTATGCGACCTACGAAAACGTATGCCGTCGTAGGTCGCATAAGGACGAAGCCCGCATGCGACATCCCGTTTACATCACACCCAGATCCTTGGCCGTGAGGTCCAGCGCCAGCTTGGCCAGCCGCGCCACCTCATCCGCCTCCTCCTTCATCATGGTGAGGGCGGGGGCGTAGACCAGACTGTCGCGGATGCCCCGCATGATCAGGTTATTGTGAAAACAATGGTCGCGCGCCATCAGGCCGACCTTGCCGCCGCCAGGGAACCGCTCCCGCGTCCGGCGGTCCTTTACAATCTCAATGGCGCCGATCATGCCTTCGGAGCGGATTTCACCCACGATTGGGTGACCGACCAAAGCCTCCTCCAGCTTTTCGCGCAAGTACGGCCCGATCTCCGTTCGCGCGCGGTCCACCAGCCCTTCCCGCTCGATCACCTCCAGATTGGCCAGCGCCACAGCGCAGGCCACGGGGTGACCGGAATAGGTGAAGCCGTGGTAGAACTCCCCACCTTCATTGATCAAGGTCTCCGCCACCCGGTCGCCGACCATAACGGCGGAGAGCGGCACGTAGCCGGACGTGATGCCCTTGGCCAAGGTCATGAAATCCGGCTTGATGCCGTACCGCTGGCTGCCGAACCAATGGCCCAGACGGCCAAAGCCGCAGATCACCTCATCCGCGATCAGCAGGATGTCGTGCTCCTTGCAGATGCGGTTGATCTCCGGCCAGTAGCTGTCGGGTGGGATGATCACGCCGCCAGCCCCCTGCACCGGCTCCCCGATGAAGGCGGCAACGTTCTCCGGCCCGATCTCCAGGATTTTCTCTTCGACCGCGCGGGCCGCCAGCCGCCCGAACGCCTCCGCGCTCATCTCCCCCTGCCCTTCGAACGGGTAGGGCGCCATGACATGGGTGAAGCCGGGCAGCGGCAGGCCGCCCTGTTCATGCATCACCTTCATGCCGTTCAGCGAGGTCGCGGCCATGGTGGTGCCGTGATAGCCATGTTCGCGCCCGATGAAGACGCGCTTTTCCGGCTTGCCCTCCAGCGCCCAGTAATGGCGGGCCATGCGCACGATGGTATCATTGGCCTCCGACCCGGAATTAGCGAAGAAGGCGCGGTTCAGGCCCGGCGGAGTCAGTTCCGCCAGCTTGGCGGCCAGCCGCACCGTCGGCTCCGTCGTGGTCTTGAAGAAGCCGTGATAGAAGCTGAGATCGGTCAGCTGACGATAGGCGGCATCGGCCAGTTCCCGCCGGCCATAGCCGACATTGACGCACCACAGCCCGGCCATGGCATCCAGGATGCGGGCACCCGTACTGTCGGTCAGCCACACCCCCTCGGCATGGGTGATGATGCGCGGCCCGCCCAGGGCGGCCAGTTCCTGATGGTCGGTGAACGGATGCCAGTGATGGGCACCCGAAAGGCGCTTCAACGCGTCGGTATCGATGGTGGACACAAGTCGTCCCTCCCCAGGATCAAGATGCAGATGACGGACAGGCGGCGACCGTCAGACCGGCGGGTTGAACCCGATCCGGGCGCAGAGCAACAGCATCACTTCCTTGGGGCACGGGCCATGATAGATCATGCAGAGAGCATAACGCCGACACACGCCGGCGTCACGGCCCCTCCTATCCGAAACAGCATTAGCTGCGCAGGCCCGGCGCTTCCTGTCCGGTGCGGGCCACATATTCGGTGTAGCCGCCGCCATATTGATGGATGCCGTCCGGCGTCAGCTCCAGCACGCGGTTGGAGAGCGTGGCCAGGAAGTGCCGGTCGTGCGACACGAACAGCATGGTGCCTTCATAATTGGCCAGCGCGGTAATCAGCATCTGCTTGGTGTCGAGATCGAGATGGTTTGTCGGCTCGTCCAGGACCAGGAAATTCGGCGGGTTGTACAGCATCATCGCCATCACCAGCCGCGCCTTCTCACCCCCTGACAGCACCCGGCAACGCTTTTCCACATCATCGCCGGAAAAGCCGAAGCAGCCGGCCAGCGCCCGCAGCGAACCCTGGCCCGCCTGCGGGAAGGCGCTTTCCAAGGCTTCGAAAACGGTCTGCTCACCATCCAGCAGTTCCATCGCGTGCTGGGAGAAATAGCCCATCTTCACGCTGGCGCCGACATTGACGGTCCCGGTATCGGGCCGGTCGGCGCCAGCGATCAGCTTCAGCAAGGTCGACTTGCCAGCGCCATTGACGCCCATGACGCACCAGCGTTCTTTACGGCGGATGGTGAAGTCGAAGCCCTTATAGATGCTGCGGCTGCCATAGCCCTTGTGGACATTCCGCAGGACCGCGACGTCATCGCCCGAGCGTGGTGCGGGCGGGAAGTCGAACATCACCGTCTGGCGCCGCTTGGGCGGCTCGACGCGTTCGATCTTGTCCAGCTTCTTGACGCGGCTCTGCACCTGGCTGGCGTGGGAAGCGCGGGCCTTGAACCGCTCGATGAACTTGATTTCCTTGGCCAGCATGGCTTGCTGGCGTTCGAACTGCGCCTGCTGCTGCTTCTCGTTCAGGGCGCGCTGCTGTTCATAGAAGGTGTAGTCGCCGGAATAGGAGTTCAGCGACCCGCCATCGATTTCGATGATCTTGTTGACGATCCGGTTCATGAATTCCCGGTCGTGAGAGGTCATCAGCAGGGCACCCTCATAGCCCTTCAGAAACCCTTCCAGCCAGATCAGGCTTTCGATATCCAGATGGTTGCTGGGTTCGTCCAGCAGCATGGCATCGGGCTTCATCAACAGGATGCGGCCCAACGCCACGCGCATCTTCCAGCCGCCTGACAGGGCGCCGACATCCTTGTCCATCATCTCCTGGCTGAAGCTGAGGCCGGCCAACACCTCGCGTGCGCGGCCCTCCAGCTCATAGCCGCCCAGCTCGTCGAAGCGCGCCTGCACCTCGCCATAACGCTCGATGATCGCGTCCATCTGGTCGGCCTGATCGGGATCGGCCATGGCTTCTTCCAGGCTCGCCAGTTCCTTGGCAACCTCGCTGACCGGCCCGGCGCCGTCCATCACTTCCTGGACCGCGCTGCGACCGGACATCTCACCGACATCCTGGTTGAAATAGCCAATGGAAACCTGCTTCTCCACCGACACTTGGCCGGTATCCGGCTGTTCCTCACCCGTGATCATCCGGAACAAGGTGGTCTTACCAGCCCCGTTGGGTCCCACCAGACCCACCTTCTCCCCCCGGTTCAGGGCCGCGGAGGATTCCAGGAACAGAATGCGGTGACCATTATGTTTGCTGATATTTTCAAAGCGGATCATGGGGCCGGGTTCCAAGGGGCGTGTTCGGCCCCCTTATGCCACAAGATGCCGGGCGCGACAGTGGTCTGATCAGCCCTTATGCCGACTGACGATGCAGGCCTGCCAAGCGCATGACCAGAGCTACGCGGTTGATCCGCCGCGCGTGGAGACGACACCTGCGGGTCGTTTTTAAGTGAGGTTGAGGTTTTGGATTTCGCCTAACCACAAACACCACGCCTGTTGACACTAGCATGTAATTGCAGAACCATATGGCCATGCAATCATCGATCGCCCCCCTCACCTATGCCGAGCGTATCGACCGTGTCCGCCTGATCCGGGCGGAGAATGTCGGGCCGGTGACGTTCCTGCGGCTGATGGAACGGTTCGGGACCGCCACCGCGGCCCTGAACGCCCTGCCGGAACTGGCCAGGCGCGGCGGACGGACCGCGCCCTTGCGCATTCCGGGTAAGGCAGAGGTGGAGCGGGAGGCCGTGGCGCTGGACCGGATTGGCGCGCGGTGGCTGTTCCGGGGAGAGGCTGAGTATCCGGGGCCGCTGGCCGTGCTGGATGATGCGCCGCCGGTGCTGACCCTCCTGGGCTTTCCGGCGTTGCTATCACGACCCTGCGTGGGGATTGTGGGTGCCCGTAATGCCAGTATTGTGGGCCGCAAGATGGCGGAAAAGCTGGGCCGCGATCTGGCCGAGGCTGGGTTTACAGTGGTGTCGGGTCTGGCGCGCGGCATTGACACGTCGGCGCATCAAGGCGCCCTGGCCGGTGGGGCAACGGGTGGCGGGACGGTGGCCGTGGTGGCCGGCGGTGTCGACATCATCTATCCGCCAGAAAATGACGGCTTGTACCGGGAGATTGCGACGCGCGGTGCCATTCTGGCCGAATCACCCCTGGGCACGGAACCGCAGGCGCGTCATTTCCCCCGGCGCAACCGCCTGATTTCCGGCCTGTCGCTGGGCGTAGTGGTGGTGGAGGCGGCGGTGAAGTCAGTATCCCTGATCACCGCCCGGTTTGCCGGCGAACAGGGGCGCGAGGTGTTTGCCGTGCCGGGATCACCGCTGGACCCGCGCGCCCAGGGCTGCAACCGCCTGATCAAGGAGGGGGCGGGGCTGGTGGAGAATGCTGATGATGTCATCAACCACCTGCAAGGAGCCCTGCGCCGCCCCTTCAGCGAACCTAGCAGCGGGCTGTTCCGCCCCACCACACCGGCCCGCGAAGACGAGATCGAACTGGAAAAAGCGCGCCGTCTGGTGGCCGAGTGCCTGTCCCCCTCCCCGGTTCTCATTGACGAAGTGGTCCGCGGCTGCCAATTGTCTGCCGGAGTGGTGTTGACTGTCCTGCTGGAACTGGAACTGGCGGGACGGCTGCAGCGTCATCCCGGTGGGCAGGTCAGCCTGATCTGATCCTGTTCTGCCGTCCGGTCGTCCATCGTTCTTGCAAAGGCGGGTCCTTCAGTGGCTGGCAGTGTCGTCATCGTCGAATCCCCGGCCAAGGCCAAGACCATCAACAAATATCTGGGGTCGGACTTCACCGTCCTCGCCAGCTTCGGGCATGTGCGCGACCTTCCGCCCAAGGATGGGTCGGTGCGCCCCGAAGAGGATTTCGAGATGGATTGGGAGCTGGGTGACCGCTCCAAGCGCCATGTCGACGAGATCGCCCGCGCCGTGCGCGGTGCAAACCGTGTCTTCCTGGCCACTGACCCGGATCGCGAAGGGGAAGCCATCGCCTGGCATGTGCATGAGCTGCTGAAGGAAAAACGGCTGGCCGGCAAGGCGGAAATCCGCCGCATCACCTTTAACGAGATCACGAAAA
Organism: Niveispirillum sp.; assembly: GCF_052437035.1. Lineage (NCBI taxonomy): Bacteria > Pseudomonadati > Pseudomonadota > Alphaproteobacteria > Rhodospirillales > Azospirillaceae > Niveispirillum > Niveispirillum sp. The sequence goes on along the minus strand of NZ_JBQVOH010000002.1, from coordinate 563,986 downwards.
GCGCCGTCCTGGACGCTATTGGCAAGCCGCGCGATGTGGATCAGGAACTGGTTCAGGCCTATCTGGCCCGCCGCGCCCTGGATTATCTGGTGGGTTTCAACCTGTCGCCGGTTCTGTGGCGCAAGCTGCCGGGGTCGAAATCGGCGGGGCGTGTGCAGTCGGTGGCCCTGCGCCTGATCTGTGAGCGTGAAGCCGAGATCGAAGCGTTCAAGCCGCAGGAATACTGGACCATCGAGGCGGAGTTCAAAACGCACGACGGCTCCACCTTTACCGCCCGCCTGACGCAGTTGGACGGCAAGCGACTGGAGAAGTTCAGCCTTGGCAACAAGGCCGCTGCCGAGGCTGCCCTGGCCCGCATCCGCCCCATGCTGTTCAAGGTGGGCCGGGTGGAGCGCAAGGAGGTGAAGCGCAACCCCTATGCGCCCTTCACCACCTCCACCTTGCAGCAAGAAGCCAGCCGCAAGCTGGGCTTTGGCGCCGTCAAGACCATGCGCACCGCCCAGAAACTGTATGAGGGCGTGGATATCGGTGGGGAGACGGTCGGCCTCATCACCTATATGCGTACCGACGGCGTGTCGCTCAGCCAGGAAGCCATTGACGGGTCGCGGCGCCTGATCGACCAGACTTGGGGCGACAATTACGTCCCCGAAAAGCCCCGCATCTATAAGACCGCCGCCAAGAACGCCCAGGAAGCGCACGAGGCCATCCGTCCCACCGACCTGTTCCGCCGCCCCGATCAGTTGACCCGCTATCTGGATAAGGATGAGTTGCGGCTGTACGAGCTGGTCTGGAAGCGCACGGTGGCCAGCCAGATGGCCAGTGCCGTGCTGGATCAGGTCACGGTCGACATCATGTCGAAGGGTGCGGAAGCCGTGTTCCGCGCCACCGGTTCCATCCTGAAGTTCGACGGCTTCCTGAAGGTCTATCAGGAAGAGAAGGATGATGACGGGGAGGAGGAGGAGAACCGCCGCCTGCCGCCCATGAAGGATGGCGACGACCTGACGCGCGGCGCCCTGAAGTCCGACCAGCATTTCACCCAGCCCCCGCCCCGCTATACCGAGGCCAGCCTGGTGAAGAAGATGGAGGAGCTGGGTATCGGTCGCCCCTCCACCTATGCCTCCACCCTGCAGGTGCTGCAGGAGCGCAATTATGTGCGGCTGGAGAAGCGGCGGTTTGAGCCGGAGGACCGGGGCCGGCTGGTCACCAGCTTCCTGGAGAATTTCTTCAACCGCTATGTCCAGTATGATTTCACGGCGGCCCTGGAAGAGAAGCTGGACGATATTTCCGGCGGGCGCGTCTTCTGGAAGGATGTGCTGCGCGAATTCTGGAAGCATTTCCACTCGGCCATCGACGAGACCAAGGACCTGACTATCACACAGGTGCTGAATGCCCTGGATGATGCACTGGGGCCGCATTTCTTCCCCGACCGGTTCGATGCCGAGGGGCACAAGATCGATGTGCGCGTCTGCCCCACCTGCGGGGCTGGGCGGCTGTCGTTGAAGCTGGGCAAGACGGGCGCCTTCATCGGCTGTTCCAATTACCCGGAATGCCGCTATACCCGCCCGCTGGCCGTGGCCGGTGAAGAGGCGGAGGCGGATGCCGACCGCGATCTGGGCGTCGATCCCGAGACGAACCAGAATGTGGTGATGAAGCGCGGGCCCTATGGCGTCTATGTCCAGTTGGGCGAGGCGGCGGCCAAGGGGGAGAAGCCAAAACGTGTCTCCCTGCCCCGCGGCCTGAACCCGCAGGATGTGGACCTGAATACGGCGCTGGCGCTGCTGTCGCTGCCGCGTTCGCTGGGCATGCATCCGTCGTCGGGCCAGGAGATCCAGGCCGGCATCGGACGCTTCGGCCCGTATCTGAAGCATGGCGATGCCTACAAGAACATCCCGCCCGATGATGACGTGCTGACCATCGGCTTGAACCGCGCGGTCGTCCTGCTGGGCGATGGGCCGGTGAAAAAGGCGGTGGCAGGGCGCGAGCTGGGTAACCATCCCAAGGATGGCAAGCCCATCTCCATCGGGTCCGGCCGTTTCGGTCCCTATGTGAAGCATAACAAGCTGTTCGCCAGCATTACCAAGGCCTACAACGCCGACACGCTGACCCTGGAACAGGCGGTGGAACTGCTTGCCGCGAAGGCCGCCAAGGACACGGCCAAGAAGGGGGCCGCATCGGAGGCAGAGGCTGAAGAAAAGCCGAAGAAGGCGCCCGCCAAGAAAGCCGCCGCACCAAAGGCGGCAGCGGCAAAGAAGCCAGCGGCGAAGACGGCAACGACAGCGGCAAAGAAGCCAGCAGTGAAAAAAACCAAGGCGTGAACTTGCAAACAGCGATAGGGTGAACCATGTTCAGCCGTATAAAGGGTATCAGCACCCTGGAGGGCCCCATGCGCACCCTGTTTCTGACCGGCCTGGTTTTGTCGATCATCGCCCTTTCCGCAACGGCGGAGGAACAGGCAGCGCCCGCATCGGCCCCGGTCAATACCTTCACCCTGCTGGAAAAGAAGCCGGAGCCGCAGCCGGTGAGCGGTGGCCCCACGGCCCGCACGGTGCCCGATTACAGCCAAGGCGTACCGGTGGCACAGGCGCAGCAGGCCGAACAGGAAGCCAAATGCCGCGTGCGCAAGACAGTGGAGGCCGGCGTTGCCATGGGCGGCGTCAGCGGCACCTATGCCGGTGCGCGCCTGGATTATGGCAAGGATGACAAGGCCCTGGCTCGTGGCTATGCCCCCAACCCGTGCCCCGATACCGGCTTTGCCATGTCGCTGGCCGTGTCAAGCAGCGACATGGAGGTGAAGCGCCGGGGTGAACGACGCCCGATGCAGATGGACGAAGACGGGCGGCCAGACCTGATGGAACGGTAAGGCCCCTGCCCTATTTCCCGTTCAAGGTCCGTTCGATATTCAAACCGATGGTCAACCCGCCCAGGGACGGTGCGGAGGGATCGCCGCCGACGGCAAAGCTGATCTGGACGCTGAACTGACTGGTCGATTGATCGAAGGCGATATTGTCGATGAAGGCGGTATCAGGGCCTTTGGCAACGGTCATGGAGAATTTCCTTTCATCCGCCTGCCAGAGATCGCTGGATAAAGGGTCGGACGCCACCGCCATGCCGGCCCCGTCAAACAGCAGGATTTCCGATACCATGCCGCCCGATGCGGCCCGTAGCCGGTAAAGTGCCGCTGACAGCGGATGATCGCGCAGTCCGGCAACCAACGGGTCATCAGTCTGGTCGCGATGCGCCTGATAACGACGATCCTCCATCATGATCTGCTGCACCGGCTTTGACCCGTTCACCTGCCATGCGGCGGCGAGGGCCGGTAGAACGGTCGGATCGGCCAGAAGCTGATCACGCACCTTATGTGCAACGGCCAGGGCCGTACGGCGTTCAGCCGATGAGAGAGCCATGTTGGCGGCGGCGCAATGCGGGACCTGGGCGTTGAACCGTTCCAGAAAACCCGGATAAGCCTTCAGAAAGGCGGCGGAGAAATAGACGCCCAATGGCATGTAGCGTTCAAACGCGATGGTCAGACCGGTAGCGTCGATGCCCGCCTCCCGCCGGGCGGAAGCCAGTTCCGCCTCATCCATCAGGACAGCGGCGACACGGCCACCGACCAGCATACGCAGAAGCTGTGCTCCGCTGCGTGCGGCGCCATCGACATTGGCCTCATGAGCCTGCAGCCATTTCAACTGATTGGAACCCAGCACCGCCGCCACGGGCAGTCCCGTCCGCACCTGGGCGGGGATTGCACCGGCCGGAGCCGTCGTAACCCATACCCAGCGCTCCAGCGCCAGCGGAAGGGACAGGCGTCCGGCATCGGTATCGCGCGCAGCATCCGGGGCCACAGAAAACACGCCCTGCGCCAGCCCCTGACGCACCTGTTCATGAGCGCGTAGCCAGGGGGAAAGGGCCACCTGATAGCGCTGGCCCAGCCGGTCCATGACGCAGTCGAAGGCACGCATGGAGGTGCCATCCAGGTTGTCGCCCACCATTTCCTGATAGGGCGGCGCAATGTTGGTAAGGAACCGCGGTATCTCTGCGGCTGACGCCCGCGCAGCGGGAACCAGCAGGGCCAAGGCCCCCAGCAGCAGACGCCCCGCCATGGTGACAAGGCGCATTTCACTCCCTTCTCGCCGATCTTGGTATCGGCGGACAGGGATCAGTCTAGGCCCGTTCATGCCCGCACGAACATCTATACGGAAGGTTCTGAAATAGATCGTGGACCAACTTAATTACCGCATGCCGCATCGGGCGCAACCGGTCAGCGGGGGCCGCCCTTAGCCCCACAGGCGGAATGGCAACAAGCCGGCGACAGCCAGCACAGTCAGCCATTGCAGGGTGGCCAGGGAAGCCAGCCGGTCCAACCAGGGCAAAAGCCCGGTGCGGCGGCGGTCCAGAAACAGGGTAGCCAGAAGGGCAATCGGCAACAGTCCCGTCACGACGGCCAGCAGCACACTGCCCACCGTGGCATCTCCCAGGGCCAGGAAGGACTGCCCCCAGATCAGGAACGGTGCGGGCAGCATCAAGGCCAGCAGGGCGGAAATGCTGACCATCCCGCCCAGGCTGCGCGGACCAAGGACCAGCCGCCAGAGACCGATCAACAGCAACCAACCAAGTCCCAGTAAACCCGCACCAACCGAAAGCCAGCCCAACCAGAAGCGCCATGCCGGCACACGCTGATAGCTTTGCCCGCCATCACTGAAGGAGACGCCATCGGCATCTTCCATGAACACATGCGAGGCGATGGTGCGGTCCTGCTGCCGGAACAGACCGTTACCCAGGGGCAGCAGCATGCGATCCGGCCTTTGCATGTTGGTCAACAAAAGACCATCGGGGACCGCCATCACCATTACCGTCGCCGTCAACCCGTCCAGATAGGCGAACTGATCGAAACGGTTGGGCAATGGGGTGTAGATGCCCTGCCACTTTGCCCTTTCCGGATCCGCAGCCGTGGGCAGCGGGGTCACGGGTGGCAAACTCAGGGCACGGATCAGGATAGCATCCAGGGCAGGGTAACTGGCCGTCTCACTGTCGGCATTGACGCTGATGAAGAAAGCCTTTCCCTGATCGGGGTACAGGCACAGCATGGCGCGGTAGCCGACGATATTGCCGGAATGGCAAAGGCCCACCACCCCATGCCGGTCGCGGATTTGCAGGCCCAGCGCATAGCCGATGGGCAGGCCCGCCCTGGCCGCCGCCGTGCCCGTCTGCCGCCCCATGGTGCGCAACAGGTCCGAGGCAATGAACGGCACCCCATCGATCATGCCATCGCCCATCAGAAACTGCGCCAGCCGCGCCATATCGGCGGCACTGGTCGTAAATTGTCCAGCGGGGCGGGTGAACCAAGGGATGGCAGCCTGGGTCGACCCATCATCGAAATGGCCCATGGCAAGCCGGGGATCGGCACCCGGCCCCGTCTGGGTCACAAAACCAAAGGTACTGTCACGCATGCCCAGCGGCGTCAGGAACGCGCGGTCCAGCCACGCCTCATACCGCTCCCCCGTTACCGCCTCCACCACCATGCCCAGCAACGTGTAACCGGTGTTGGAGTAGGAGAAGCGCTGCCCCGGCGGCCAGCGCAAGCGCAGTGCCTGGCCGTCACGGGCAATGCCCTGCATCAGCGGCGTGTCGGCAACGGGCCGCCGGCTGAACACCTGCCACAGCCGCGCATCATCCAGGCCCGATGTGTGGTCCAACAGATGGCGCAGGCGCAGCGGATGGGTCGCGGCCCAGGGATTATCGATGGCGACAGTGGGGAGGATATCGGCCAGCGGCTGATCCAGGGACAAGTGCCCCAGCGTAACGAGACGAAGCACACCCGTGGCCAGCACCGTCTTGGTCACCGACCCCATCTGCACCCGGTGGTCGGGTCGCATGGCCGCACCGGTACCGGCATCGGCCAGACCGGCGGCCCCAGTTGCCACCCCTTCCGGCGTGACCAAGGCCCAGACGGCGCCCGTCAGCCCCTGTTCACGCAGGGCCGCCGCCATCTCGCCTGCAACCTCCGCCCGCGCCGGAAGGGTGGTGGCGAGCAGGAGGAGGAAGCAGAGGAGCAGGCGCATTCAGGCGATCAATCGGTGAACTTGTTGTTCCGGGGGAAGCCGGTGGGCGGTAGCTTGCCCTGGGTGCCACGGAAGGCGACCCAGCCGGACAGTTCGGGCATGGTGACGCTGCGCACCCGGCCTTCCGCCCCGCCCATCTTCCAGGACAGACCGTCGGCCAGGTTGAAGGTCTTCACATCCGACAGGCTGGCATCCTTGTATTTCTGCAAGGCCACGCCCTTGCCGCGCGTCATCAGCGGCAATTCCTCCAGTTTGAAGACCAGCAGCTTGCGGTTATTGCCGATGACGGCCACGGCATCACCCTCCACCGGAAGCACCAGGGCCGCAACCCCGCCATCAGACGGGTTCAGCACCTGTTTGCCCGCGCGGGTCTGGGCCACCACCTCGTCCGCTTCCACCTGGAAGCCACGGCCATCGCTGCTGGCCACGATCAGTTTCTGGCCCGGTACATGGGCAAACAAGGCCACAATCTCCGCCTCGCCGAAATCGGCCATCAGGCGCACCGGCTCCCCGAACCCACGCCCGCGCGGCAGCTTGTCCGCCCCCAGCGTGTAGAATTTTCCGTTGGACGCAAAGACCAGCAGCTTGTCCGTGGTCTGCACGCGCAGGACAAAGCGTTCCTGGTCGCCATCCTTATACTTTGCATCCGCCACCTCCGCTGCGGTCAGGTGGCGGGAAACGGCGCGGATCCAGCCCTTTTCCGACAGGAAGACGGTCAGCGGCTCCCGCTCGATCATCGCCTCGACCGGCACCACGATGTCGGCGGGCGCATCACCCACCTCCGTCCGGCGTTCGCCCAGCGCGGTGGAGCGACCGAACTTCTTGTCCATCTGCTGCACTTCGGCGCGGATGGATTTCCAGCGCTTGCCCTCATCCTCCAGCAGTTCGGTCAGCTTGGACTTTTCCGCCGACAGGGCGTCATGTTCCTTTTTGATCTCAAACTCTTCCAGACGACGCAAGGAGCGCAGCCGCATGTTCAAGATGGCTTCGGCCTGAACGTCGGTCAGCTGGAAGGTGCGCATCAGCTCCTTCTTGGGCTCATCCTCCTCACGGATGATGCGGATGACCTCGTCCAGGTTCAGGTACGCGATCAGGTAGCCGCCCAACACCTCCAGCCGATGCTCAATCTCCGCCAGACGGAAGCGGGAACGGCGGATCAGCACATCCTGGCGGTGGGCCAGGAAGGCGTTCAGCACCTCATGCAGGGTCATGACGCGCGGGATGGTGCCGCCATCCAGCACATTCATGTTCAGGCTGAAGCGGATTTCCAGATCCGTGTTGCGGAACAACTGTTCCATCAACACGGCGGGATCGACATTCCGGCTCTTGGGGATCAGGACGAGGCGGATATCTTCGGCCGATTCGTCGCGAACATCGTCCAGCAGGGGCAGTTTGCGTTCGGCCAGCAGCTCCGCAATCTTTTCAACCAGACGCGATTTCTGCACCTGATAGGGGATTTCGGTGACCACCACCTGCCAGGTCCCCTGACCCATCGCCTCCTTGGTCCAGCGGGCACGCAGGCGGAAGGCACCGCGTCCGGTGCGATATGATTCGATGATGCTGGCGCGGCTCTCCACTAGCACGCCACCCGTCGGGAAGTCAGGTCCGCGCACCCAGCTGACCAGTTCATCCACCGTCACGGGCCGGCGCTTTTCCGGGGCGGGCAGCAATTCGCGTTCGATGATCAGGTTCAGCGCGCCGCAAATCTCACCGACATTATGCGGCGGAATGCTGGTCGCCATGCCGACTGCGATGCCAGCAGAGCCATTGGCCAGCAGGTTGGGGAAAGCCGCCGGCAGAACCACCGGCTCCTGCCCGTCACCATCATAGGTGGGGCGGAAATCGGTCGCATCCTCGTCCAGGCCCTGCATCAGGGCCTTGGCGACCTCCGTCAGCTTGGCCTCGGTATATCGCATGGCGGCGGCGTTATCACCGTCGATATTGCCGAAATTCCCCTGGCCTTCGACCAACGGATAGCGGCTGGCAAAATCCTGCGCCAGACGGACCAAAGCGTCATAGACCGACTGGTCACCATGGGGGTGGAATTTACCGATCACGTCACCGACCACACGCGCCGACTTTTTCGGCATCGTGTTGGGGTCCAGCTTGAGCTGGCTCATCGCGAACAGAATGCGCCGATGCACCGGCTTCAACCCGTCGCGCACATCAGGCAGCGAACGGGAGACGATGGTGGAGAGCGCGTAGGACAGATAGCGTTCACCGAGGGCTTCGGCCAGTCGCTTGTCCAGGATTTCATAGGCGGCGTCGGTCATGCCCTATCCATACCAGATGTGGTAGGGGCATGGGTACTGGCTTCTATACTGGCCTTTGGGGATAGGGGCTATGGCTGGCGACCGGCATAGAGCAGGCGGGCGATAACTACTTCCGCGTCGGTGACACGGAAATGGATGCTGACACGTCGTTCAAAACCGATGACGCGGACATTACCATTCGCATCATCAAGGAAATGGCCGCGTTTCGGGAAGGTCTGAAGGCTGAAGCAGCAGGCTCTCAGTCGTTGAATGTAACTTAACGCAACAGCCGCCCCTTGATCATGCTCAATCAACCTAGCGAGCGCTTTGATATCGCGGCGCGCCTGCACGGAAAAGATAACAGGGTATGTCCGGATCATCAGAGGCGGGAACGCAGTTCTGCCTCCAACGTACGGAACACCTCCTCCATTGGCGTGCCCGTTGACGGGTCACGATCATACTCCTCCAAGGCCGGCAGGACCTGTGCGCGCAGCCATGCGGGGTCCGCGTCGGCGAAGGGGCCGAGGTCGGTGTCATCAATCTCAATGGCTGGCTTGCCGTCCATGATATGCCCGCCTCAAATCGGTTGATGACAAGAGGATAACATCGCGCACCCGCCCTGTCACCCTCTCCCCCTCCCCGTCACTTGATCGGGTTCGGCCCCGGAAAGACGGCACGCAGGGCCGGCAGGGCAGCGGGGTGATAGACGGAATGGTGGCGCTCACTGGGCAAATCCTGGAAATCCCAGGTGAGGCCCACCGGCGCCCCCACCTTCAACGCCGCCATCACCCGGTCCACACCGCCGCGCATGCCGCCGCCCTCATTGCCGATGGCCAGATGCAGGCTGCGCGTTCCGGGCCTCTGCGCCTTCAGAAGGTCTGCCGCCTGATAGGACAAGGCCTCCTTGTTCCACCACATTGACGGGCTGATGGCGATGTAATGGCTGAACATATCCGGCTGGTGCAGGAAGGTTTCCAGGATGAACAGGCCGGCCAGACTTTCGCCGATCACGCCGGTTTCGCCATCGGTGCGGAAGTTCTTCTCGATGAAGGGCTTCAGTTCCACCCCCAGGAAGCGGCGGAAATTGTCGGCCCCGCCATGGGTGGGCAGTTCCTTGATATCCAGCGGGTCCTGGGAGGGGGAGGTCAGATCGCGCTTGCGGTCCGTCCCCTCAATCCCCACCAAAATCACTTCCTTGGTGACACCGTTCAACTCTCCCAGTTGCACCAGACCCGCGATATGGAACCAATCCTCCTTGGTGCCGCCATCGATCAGATACAGCACCGGGTAGCTGTGCTTGCCATCGGCATAAGAGGCGGGCAACAGCACATTGATGCGCCGCTTTTCCTTCAGAACAGCGGAGTCCAGGCTGTAGGCGATGCCGAACTGGATTGCCTCACTGGCGCCAAGGCCAGGCGCATCCGTCGCCTGCACCGGTATCGGGGCGAGAATGCAAGTGGCCAGCAGGGCATAAGTCAGGAGCTTCTTCATTTCATATCCCGGATTGCAGCAATTTCGGTCTTCAGCGCATCCCAGAGGCGGTCGGCCAGCGCCGTCAGTTCATCGCCGCCATAGGCAGCGCTCAGGCCACGGCCCCAGACGGGACCGGGCCAGGCGGGATCGTCGCGGCGGCGTGCGATGATATGCATGTGCAACTGCGTCACGACATTACCCAGGGCGCCGGTGTTGATCTTGTCCGGCTGGAACAACCGCTCCAGCACACGGGCCGCAGCAGAGGTCTCCCGCGTCAGCAAGACCTGATCGGCGGGCGACAGGCGGTGGATTTCCACGGCCCCCGCCCGGCGAGGCACCAGGATCAGCCAGGGGAACAGGCGATTGCGCATCAGCAGCACACGTGACAATGGCCAGTCACCCAGCGTGACCGTATCCGCCGCCAGACGCGCATCCAGATCGAAGCCGGTTTCCATCACCTTCCCCTGCCCTGCCATTCTGCCCGGTCTATACCAAGATGGGCCGCCTGCGCTATGCTCAGCCCTGTCAGAACGGATGGCCATTGCGCTTTTCACAAAAATAACAGAAACGGCTGCCAGAGATTGACCCGCCGCCATTCCTGGCGGTCGGTGTTCCAGGGGCAAGACAGGAACGATGGGCAAGATTTTGAAGATGCGGGCTTCGGCTTGGGGTGTGCTGTTGCTGCTGGTCCTGGGCAATATCGGGGCCTGGGCCCTGTCCAACCGCCCCACGACGCCCGAGAAACTGTGGTCGGGCACGATATCCGGCGTCGCCTTCAGCCCCTATCAGGAACATCAGAATCCGCAGGATGGCCGGCATCCGTCGCGTTCAGATATTGAGCGCGATGTGGCCGTCGTCGCCCCCTTCGTCCGCTCCATCCGCACCTATACGGCCACAGACGGGCTGGAGGTGACGCCGGAGATCGCGGCCAAGTACGATCTTGACGTGACCGCCGGCGCCTGGATCTCCGGCGATCTGGGCAAGAATGAGCAAGAGATCAACTCCCTGGTCCGCCTGACCCGCGCCAACAAGAACGTGACGCGCGTCATGGTCGGCAACGAGGTGATGTATCGCGGCGATCTGGAGGTCGAGGCGCTGATCGACTATGTCCAGCGCGTGAAGCGGCAGATGGATGTCCCCGTCTCCACCGCCGAGCCGCCCTATGTCTGGATCAAATATCCCGAGTTGGCTCAGGCCGTCGACTACATCACCATCCACCTGCTGCCCTATTGGGAGAAGGTACCGATTGAGCAGGCCATGGAGCAGGTGCGCCGAGGCTATGACGAGGTGCGCGCCAAGTACCCTGACAAACATATCCTGATCGGCGAGGCCGGCTGGCCGTCCGACGGCCCCTATCGCGGCGGCGCCCAGGCCAGCCTGGTCAACCAGGCGCAGTTCATCCGCAACTTCCTGAACCTGGCCGGTGAGAACCGCTGGGACTATTACATCATGGAAGGCTTCGACCAGCCATGGAAGCGGGAGATCGGTGGCGAGGCGGAGGCCAACTGGGGCATCTGGGACACCCATCGTCAGATGAAATTTCCCATGGAAGGCGGCGTGTTCGAGGTGCCGGGCTGGCCCGTGCTCTGCGCCATCGCCACGCTTCTGGCCTTTATCCCCATGTTCTGGTTCGTGCTGGCGCGCGACGATCTGAAGCCCGCCGGGCAGCTTTTCTATGGCGCGCTGATCCAGGGGATCGCGTCGGGTCTGGTCTGGACCGCGACGGAGGCGATGACGACGGGCATGAACACCATGTCCTTCGTGGCCTTCCTGATCCTGATCTGTGCCCAGATATTGCTGCTGATCGTCGTGCTGATCGACGGGCTGGAACTGACCGAGGTGGTGTGGACCGACCGCTGGAAGCGCAAGTTCAATCCGGTGAAGGTCAATACCAGCGGCTATTACCCCAAGGTTTCCATCCATGTGCCCTGCTACAACGAGCCGGCGCATATGGTGATCGAGACGCTGAACGCGCTGGCGAAGATGGATTATCCCAACTTCGAAGTGCTGGTGATCGACAACAACACCAAGGATGAGGAAGTCTGGAAGCCGCTGGAGGCGCATTGCGCCAAGCTGGGTCCGCATTTCCGCTTCTTCCATCTGGCCAAATGGCCGGGATACAAGGCCGGCGCCCTGAATTTCGGTCTGGCCGTGACGGCCCCGGATGCCGAGGTCGTGGGCGTCATCGACAGCGACTATCAGGTCACGCCGGACTGGCTGTCTTCCACCATCCCCTATTTCGAAAGCCAGAAGGTCGCCTTCGTCCAGAGCCCGCAGGATTACCGCGACTGGCACATCCATCCCTTCCACCGGATGATCAACTGGGAATATCAGGGCTTTTTCCATATCGGCATGGTGCAGCGGAACGAACGCAACGCCATCATCCAGCATGGCACCATGACCCTGATCCGCACCTCCATCCTCAAGCGCGTGGGCTGGTGGGCCGAATGGTGTATCTGTGAGGATGCGGAACTGGGCCTGCGCCTGTTCGAGGAGGGGCTGGAAAGCGTCTATATGCCCGACAGCTTCGGCAAGGGCCTCGTGCCTGACAGCTTTGCCGGGTACAAGACCCAGCGCTTCCGCTGGGCCTATGGCGCGGTACAGATCATCAAGCGGCATTGGCGGGAATTCCTGCCGTCGGGCAAGACCCTGACCTTCGGGCAGAAATACCATTTCGTCACCGGCTGGCTGCCCTGGTTCGCCGATGCGGCCCATATGCTGTTTGTGGTCGGCGGTATCTTCTGGTCGCTGGGCCTGCTGTTCGCCCCGCGCTATTTCGAGTTTCCGCCGACGGTCTTCATCATGCCGACCCTGGGCGTGTTCTTCTTCAAGGTGGCGTGCGGCCTGTGGCTGTACGCGGCACGGGTGAAGTGCGGCTTCCTGGACAAGGTGAACGCCGCCGTGGCCGGCATGGCCCTGACCCATACGGTGGGCCGGGCGGTGTGGACGGGTCTTTTCACCGAAGGCCGCCCGTTCGTGCGCACGCCCAAATGCGAGGATCAGCCGGCCCTGATCCAGGGCTTCCTGCATGCCAAGGAAGAGGTCATGCTGATGCTGGCCCTCTGGGTCACGGCCTTTGCCGTAGGCTGGAAGGAAGGCGGCGACAATCGCGACGCCTATATCTGGTCGGCCATGCTGGTCGTCCAGTCCCTGCCCTACATCGCAGCATTGGCCGTGGCCACCATCAATGGCCTGCCCATGCCCAAGCAGGAACAAGAACCGACAGCCCCGGCGGCGGCGGAGTAAGCGTCGGGAAACCGGCAAAGCAAAAGGGGCGGTCCCGATGGGACCGCCCCTTTTTCATTCCGCCACCACAGAGCGGAAGAACCGGTCCCACCAGCCGCCACCGGGACAGACCAGGCCGCCCTCGGCCGAACAGCCGCTGCGCGTGAAGGCAACGGTGGAGACGCGGCCCAGGACGCGTTCCAAGGGGACGTAGCCGACATCGTTCAGGAAGCGGCTGTCGCCGGAATTGTCGCGGTTATCGCCGGCCATGAACAGATGGCCGTCGGGCACCCGATATTCAGGCGTGTTGTCGGCCATGCCCGCGTCGGTGTTCTCCAGGATCAGGTGGCGGCGGCCACCGGGCAGGGTTTCCTGATATTCGGTGGCGGTGACGACGGCCCCGGATTGGGCGCGGTAGGTGATGTCGCGCAGCTTTTCCCGCGCGACCAGCTCGCCATTGATATAGAGGCGGCCCTGCACCCATTGAAGCCGGTCGCCGGGCAGGCCTACCACCCGCTTGACCAGATCATTCTCCTCCCCCGCCTTGCGGAAGACGACGATGTCGCCGCGCGCCGGCACATCGCCCAGCACGCGACCGGACCCGACGGGCAAGGGGATGAAGGGCGTGGAGAAGCGGCTGTAGCCATAGGGATACTTGGCCGCATAGAACTGATCACCCACGGTCAGGGTGGGCAGCATGCTTTCGGAGGGGACGTAAAAACCCTGGTAGAGGAAGGTATTCACCACCAGCACGACACCGGCGAAGGTGGCGATGGAGCCGGCCCATTCACGGGCCTTCGACTTCACCGCCGCGCTTGAGCCCGCCTCCCCCGTCATCAGTCTGCCGCCACCCAGCGGAACAGTCGGTCGGACCAGCCGCCGCCGGGGCAGATCAGGCCTTCTTCTGCGGTGCAGGACTTGCGTGCGAAGGCCACCATGGAGACACGGCCCAGAACGCGTTCGACAGGGATATAGCCGACCTGACGCAGGTAGCGGCTATCCTGGGAATTGTCGCGATTATCGCCCATCATGAACAGGTGGCCTTCCGGCACCTTATATTCGGGCGTGTTGTCGGCAAAGCCGTCATCGCGCTGTTCGATGATCAGATGCTTGCGGCCATTGGGCAGGGTTTCGGTATATTCCGTGACCTGCACCACCATGCCGCCATTGTCGCGGTAGGAATAGTCGCGGTTCTTTTCACGCGGCACCACCTGACCATTGATATAGAGCAGGCCTTCGCGCACCTGGATCGTATCACCGGGCAGGCCGATAAGGCGCTTCACATAATCTTCTTCCGTGCTGGGCAGGCGGAAGACCACGATGTCGCCGCGTTCGGGCGTGATGTCCGGGAAGCGGGTCGCGCCGCCAAAGGGCAACGGCACGAAGCTGGTGGAGAAGCGGCTGTAGCCATAGGCGTATTTGGCCGCATAGAACTGATCTCCCACCTTCAAGGTGGGCAGCATGCTTTCCGATGGGACATGGAAACCCGCAAACAGCAGCGTATTAATGACAAGGTAGAAGCCGGCAACAAAACCGATCAGACCCGCCCATTCCTTAACAACTGCGCGCAAAGCCATCACTCCTCACGGAAAAACGCTGCCGACACCATGCCCGCCGCCCCGTTTGCGGTCAATCACCACCCTGAGTGTCAGGGGTGGGGCCAATTCACGCGGTGGCTTCTTCGGTCGCCGCGTCCCCGTCCTCCACCGCTGCTTCCTCTGCTGCCGCTTCCTCCACCGGGGCATCGGCGCGGCGTTCCAGGACGGCGGCGAAGAAGCCATCGGTATCGTGGCGCAGCGGCGTCAGGCGCAGCATGTCGGTGGTCACCGGCGGCTTGCCCCAGGCAGCGGGCCAGGCGGTCGGCACGGGCACCAGGGTGAAGTCGGGATGCGACGCCAGGAACGCCTCCACCTGGCCCTCATTCTCCTCCCGCAGGACGGAGCAGGTGGCATAGATGACGCGGCCGCCGGGGCGGACCAGACGGGCAGCACTGTCCAGGATGCTGGCCTGCAACGGCACCAGTTCGGAAAGGCCGGGACCCAGGGGGCGCCAGCGGCTGTCAGGATTGCGGCGCCAGGTGCCGGTGCCCGAACAGGGCGCATCCACCACCACGCGGTCGAACTTGCCCTTATGCCGCTTCACCCAGGGGTCGCGTTCGGTCTTGATGGCGCGGGTTTCGATATTGTGCAGGCCGGCGCGGCGGAACCGTTCCTTGGCGCGGGTCAGACGGCCTTCCAACACGTCGGTCGCCACCACGCGGCCCTTGTTCTCCATCATGGCGGCGATGGCCAGGGTCTTGCCACCGGCACCGGCGCAGAAATCCACCACCTGCATGCCGGGCTGCGCATCGGCCATGAAGGCCACCAGCTGCGAGCCTTCATCCTGGATCTCGATCATCCCGGACTTATACGCGTCGAGCGCCATGACGGGCGCACGACCCGCCAGACGCAGGCCCACGGGCGACAGGTCGGTGGGCGTGGCCTTGATCCCGGCATCAGCCAGGGCCTTCATGGCCTCTTCCCGCGTGCCCTTCACCGGGTTGACGCGCAGGTCCAGCGGCGCCTCACCCAGCATGCCCGACGCCTCGGCCAGGAAACGCTCGCCAAAGGTGGCGCGCATCGGCGCCTCCGCCCATTCCGGCACCTCGCCCTGCACGGCTTCCGGCTGGTCGGGGTGGTTCAGGGTGCGGGTGTCGAGCGCGCGGATCAGCTTGCGTTCGCGGTCCGACAGGGGGGCCGGCGCGAACTTGGCCCCGTTGAACAGGCCGGCCACGGCATCGGCGGTACGGCCACCGGCCAGGATGCAATCGGCAATCACCAGGGCGCGCGGATCGGGCATGTGGTTCACCCGCTCCAGCCACCAATGCAGCCGCGCCCAATGGCGCATGACGCCATAGACCAGCGACGCAATCTCCCCCCGGTCCTTGGCACCGATATAGCGGCGGGCGCGGAAAAAGGCGCTGGTGACCGCATCGGCCGGACGCGGGGTGTCCATCACCTCGGCAAGCAAATCGGTCGCGGTGGCCAAACGGGCGGCGGGGGTCATGGCGTGTCTTCTCGATACTGTCGGCGCTGGTAAAGCCGGCGACTATAGGGCCGAGACGGGTGCTGTGGAAGTGCCGGGCTGCCATGGCTGCCCCTCCCGTGCGGGTGGGGTGGTGGTGGCGATGTGGCTCCCTCACCCTCCCAAACGCTGGCGCGTTCGGGCCCCTCCCTCTCCCATGTTTGTGGGCGAGGGGCGAAATGGCATCGAGAGCGGTCTTCGCTGCTAACCCCTCAATACCCATCCTCCTTCTTCGACCAGCGGGGTTGTGAAACATTGTGCACCGGCCTTTCTTCACGGTTACACAGGTCCATGGGCAGCTTGTCGCCCCAGGCCAGCCAGCGGGCCCGCATGGTCCAGCGGGCCGCCGACAGGCCGGGCGCGCCATCAACCCCGTCGGCCAGCGGCAGGCTGTTATGGAGAATCCAGAACAGCAGCCGCACCGCCGGACGCGCGCGCAGGCGGTAGGAGCCGCGCTTCAGACGCAGTGATGGGCCGTCATGGAGCGGGGCCGGCGGGGCCGATGCCTTCACCTTGCCGCGCGGACGGTTGCGCCAGCGCAGTTCCTTTGGGAAATCGGGCAATGGGTCGCCTGACTGTCCCATCGGATCAGCGTTGATAGGCGGCAGTGCCGGCACAGGGTCGGGTGCAAGGCCGGCAGCGGGGCTGGTTTCAGGTGTCAGGTTGGGAACCGGATCAGGAATGATGCCCGCCAGATCGGGATTGAAGGGTTCGGGGGCGGGATCGGGAAGCAATGGCGGCGCGGAGGCAGTGACGGCACCGGCGGACAAAATAGGACCCCGGCGGCGGGGCGTGGACGGGGGCGGGGCGGGTCGCGAGGGTTCGGGAACGGGCAATGGCACCTTCGTGCCCGGCGGTGCCGACAGATCGGCCCTGATCACAGCTTCCGGGTCCAGCGCCGTCATCCAGCCATCGGGGATGCGGGCATAGCCGGGCTTTGGCGGCTTCTCCGCCTGTTGCAGCAGCTCCGCCCCCAAACCCAACCGGTCGGCAGCCCAGAGGGTGGCGCGCATGTTGCCGTCGGCAATGGCGCGGTAGAGCGTATCGACGACCAGTTCGCGCATGGCCACGAAGCGGCTATCCGCCTCCCGCCGCATCAGGGCGCGTTCTTCGGCCACGCGGCGGCGCAGATTGTGCGATTGGGACAGCGCCCGCCAGATGGTGGTGCGCGACAGCTTGTAATGTTCGGCGATTTTGATGATGGGCACGCCAGCGGCCAGATGGAAGGCGATCTTGGCCCAGGTCACCTCATCGGCCTTTCGGGATTTATATCCTTCCAGCAGATGTCCGCAGGAGGCGAAGCTGACATCGTCCGTAAAGGGGCGGACATGCCGGTCGGACGAGCCACGCCACCAGGCTTCCGCCTGTTCCTGCGCCGTCAGGGTGGGATGATCAGTGTCATAGGGGTTATGGCTGAGCGAGGGCATGGGCGGCTCCGACTTGAAGGGGTGGGGACCATAATCCTAGCTGTTTATGGGAATATATTCCATAGTTGGAGTGGGTGTGGGTGCGTGGTTCCCTCACCCTCCCACGCCTACCGGCGCGGGCCCCTCCCTCTCCCGCAAGGCGGGCGAGGGGCGAAACTTCACCCCTTGCCCCTTCCCCCCACCCCGCCTATTTTGACACCGGTTTCCAACTTGTCATACAAGTTCAAGGGAGGATGAAGATGCGGTACTGGATGATCCCGGCCCTGGCGGCGCTGCTGCTGTCGGCCCCGGTGGCGATGGCGGAACGCATTTTCATTGCCGGTGACAGCACCGCCGCCAACTATGGCCCCGACCGCTATCCGCAGATGGGCTGGGGCATGGTGCTGGCCTGTAATCTGGACGGGTCGGTGGCGGTGGAGAACCGGGCCATGGGCGGGCGCAGCACCAAGAGCTTCATCGCCGAGGGGCGGTTCGACGCCATCGCCAGGGATATTGCCGCCGGCGATACGCTGCTGATCCAGTTCGGGCATAATGATGCCAATCAGGCGAAGGAGGAGCGGTATACGCCCCTGCCCGATTTCCGCGTCAATCTGCTGCGGTTCATCTCCATGGCGCGGGAAAAGGGCGCGCAGGCGGTCCTGCTGACGCCCGTCGCGCGGCGCAGTTTCAAGGAAGATGGCAGCATCAATGACAGTTTCCCCACCTATGCCGAGGTGACGCGGGCCGTGGCGCGGGAGACGGCAACGCCGCTGATCGACCTGGGCTATGACAGCCGCGTCTATGTCCATGGGCTGGGCGCCGAACCGGCAAAAGCCTATTTCCTGCATTACAGCAAGGAACAGGCCCAGGCCGCCGGCTATACCCGCTGGCCCGACGGCATTGCCGATGACACGCATTTCAGCGAGATCGGGGCGCGGGCCATGGCGTCGCTGGTGGCGGGGCGGTTGAAGGAACTGAACCTGCCAGTTTCCACACATGTGACGCCGCGCCCAGCGGCCAACCCACCCAGCCTGGGTGGTCCCACCTGTCCGTAACACTTACGCTAGCGGCACGAAATCATGACCGATGGTCAAGATTTCGTGCCCCTCAATCGCCGGCGGGCGCATCCGCGCCCTTGGCTACGCCGCATGGGCGGCGCGGCGGCAGTCGCCGCCGTACCATCGGTCATAAGTAATGACCGATGGTATTCGCCCGTGATCCTCTGATTACCTTCGTTGTTGCCCCCCGTCTGCGTTTCCCCTACATTCAAACAAACGTTTGAGAAGCGGCCGGCACGATCCGGCGCGTGCATCCGGGAGGGAATGATCATGGTGGGACGCCTGCAGGACAAGATCGTCCTGATCACGGGGGGCGCTTCGGGCATCGGGCTGGCTACGGCGCGGGCGGCCCTGCGCGAAGGGGCCAAGGTGGTGATCACCGACCGCAATGTGCAGGGCGGCGAGGCCGCGGTGGCCGACCTGGGCGACGGGGTGGAATTCCTGGCCCAGGACGTGACCAAGGAAGATCGCTGGGTCGAGGTGATCGGCCATGTGGTCCAGAAATATGGCCGGCTGGACGGTCTGGTGAACAATGCCGGCTGCGGGTCGCTGCATAATATCGAGGATGAGACGCTGGACGGCTGGCGCTTTGTCCATGCGGTGAATGTGGAGAGCACCTTCCTGGGCTGCAAATACGCCATCAAGGCCATGAAGCAGACGGGCGGCGGCTCCATCGTCAATGTCTCCTCCGTCGCGGGCCTGCTGGGTGCGGCGGATCTGGCGGCCTATTGCTCCGCCAAGGGGGCCGTGCGGTTGCTGACCAAGTCGACGGCGAAATGGTGCGCGCAGCAGAATTACAATATCCGCTGCAATTCCATCCACCCGTCGTTCCTGTACACGCCGATGGTACAGCAGATGATCGACGCAGCCCCCGATTCTGAAAAGATGCGTCGCCGGTTGGAGCGCACGGCGCCGCTGGGCCGCATGGGCAAGCCAGAGGATGCGGCCAATGTCGTGCTGTTCCTGCTGTCGGACGAAAGCCCGTTCATCACCGGGGCCGAATATGCCATCGATGGCGGAACGACGGCTTAACAGTTCGCGTTCCCTTACGCGCCGGCTTCCAGCGGTCGGGAAAGACCGCTGGTATCAGGTCCTTCAGAACCCCATAAGGAAGAATGTAAATGACCGTTCATCCCCTGTTCGACCTGTCCGGCAAGGTCGCCCTGATCACCGGGTCCTCTCGCGGGATCGGCAAGTCCATCGCCCAGGAATATGCCCGCGCCGGGGCCAAGGTCGTCATCTCGTCGCGCAAGATCGATGCCTGCAATCTGGTGCGGGACGAGATCATTGCGGCGGGTGGCGAGGCGATTTCGGTCGCCTGCAATATCGGCCGCAAGGAGGATTTGCAGGCCCTGGTCGATGCCACGCTGGCGCAGTGGGGCCGCATCGACATCCTGGTCGCCAATGCCGCCATCAACCCCGTCTATGGCCCGCTGGCCAGCGTCAGCGATGATGCCTGGGACAAGATCATGGGGTCGAACCTGCGCAGCACCTGGCAGCTGTGCAACATGGTGATCCCCGGCATGGCAGAGCGCAAGGACGGGTCGGTGATCATCCTGTCCTCCATCGCCGGCCTGCGCGGCAATCCGGTCATCGGCGCCTATGGCGTGTCCAAGGCGGCGGAGGCGGCGCTGGTGCGCAATCTGGCCGTCGAACATGGCCGCGCCAATATCCGCGTCAACGGCATCGCACCCGGCATCGTGGAAACGGATTTCGCCAAGGCCCTGACCGACAATCCCGACATCGCCAAGGCCGTGATGCGCCGTGCGCCCCTGGGCCGGTTCGGCAAGCCCGAAGAGATTGCGGGCGTGGCCCTGATGCTGGCCGCACCCGCCGGTGCCTTCGTTACGGGGCAGTTGCTGGTGGCCGATGGCGGTGCGACCATCGCCGATCCCACGATCCTGTAAGCGGGGACCGGATATGAGCGAGGGCAAGGGCGCCGCCATTCTGATCGATGTGCTGCCGCAGCACCGGTTCGATGAGGCCGCATTGCAAACCTATCTGTCGGCCCATCTGGACGGGTACCAGGGGCCGGCGACGGTGCAGCAGTTTCAGGGCGGGCAGTCCAACCCCACCTTCCTGATCAGCGATGCGGCGGGCGCGCGGTACGTGCTGCGCAAGAAGCCGCCGGGCAAGCTGCTGCCCAGCGCGCACATGGTGGAGCGGGAATTCCGCGCCATGCGGGCGCTTTCCGGCAGTGCAGCACCCGTGCCCAATGCCCGCCTGCTGTGCGAGGATGCGGGTATCATCGGCACGCCCTTTTACGTCATGGACCATATTGACGGGCGCGTCCTGTCGGATGTGGCGCTGGACGGGTTCAGCAATGGCGATCGGGCCGCCATCTATGACGGCATGAATGCCACGCTGGCGGCCTTGCACAGCGTCGACTGGCGGGCGGCGGGCCTGTCGGATTTCGGCAAGCCGGAACAGTACATTCAGCGGCAGGTCGAACGCTGGTCCAAGCAGTTCGTGGCGACCAAGGGCGACAGCGACATTCCCGCCATGGAACGGCTGATGGAATGGCTGCCGCGGGCCGTGCCGGCGGGGGAAGAGGTCACCATCGTGCATGGTGATTTCCGCCTGGGCAATCTGATGCTGGACCGGACGGAACCGCGCGTCGTCGCCATCCTGGACTGGGAACTGGCGACACTGGGCCACCCCCTGCCCGATCTGGCCTATAATTGCATGGCCTATCACCTGCCGGCGGGCATCAGGCAGTTTCCGGGGCTGAAGGGCATCGATCTGGCCGGGACGGGCATCCCGTCAGAGGCGGAGTATGTCGCCGCATACTGTCAGCGTACCGGACGAGCCGGCATTCCCGACTGGCCCTATTATCTGGCCTTCGCCTTCTTCCGCATCGCCGCTATCTGCCAGGGCGTCTATGCCCGCGCGCTCGCCGGCAATGCCGCCGACCGCAAGGCCTTGGCCTATGGCGAGGTGGCGCGGGCGGCGGCGGAGACGGGCTGGCGGTTCGTGTCGGACAAGACGTGACACTCCCGGAGCCGTGGTTCACGGAACTGCTGATTTCAATTGAAATCGTCATGATATTGCGTCCTCATGGTTGGGTTATTGCCGATCATGAGGACGATCTTGGCGCAATCAAAGGCCCTGCTGCTCAACCGCCGTGACGTGATGGCGGGGGCAGCTGCCACCGCCATGCTGCTGCCCACGCTGTCCCGAACGGCGATGGCGGCGGATACGCTGGTCGACGATGCCAGCCACATGAACCAGACGCCGGTCTTTTCCCACTGGGTCACCAAACCGTCGGACAAGGCCACCCTGATCGATCGGCTGCGCGGGGAGTTGAAGGAGGCGAACGCAGCGGGCCGGCCAGTGGCCGTGGCGGGTGCCCGCCACTCGATGGGCGGGCAGTCAATCCCCAAGGATGGCCACGCCATCCAGCTGAATATCCCTGATCTGGAAATCGACCGCGCAGGTAAACGCTATCACGTGGGCGCCGGCGCGCGGTGGGATCAGGTGGTAGCGGCCCTGGATCCGGCGGGCCTGTCGCCGCTGATCATGCAATCCAATGATGATTTCGCGGTGGGCAGCACCCTGTGTGTCAATGCCCATGGCTGGCCCATTCCGCATGGGCCGTTCGGCGACAGTGTCCGGTCTTTCCGGCTGATGCTGGCCGATGGGGAGATCGTCACCTGTTCGCAAGCGGAGAATACCGAGCTGTTCCAGGCCGCCATCGGCGGCTACGGTCTGCTGGGCATCGTTCTGGATCTGGAACTGGACGCGGCGGAAAACACCCTGCTGGAAGCCCAGGCGCAGTTGATGCCGTCCGAACAGTTCGGCACGGCCCTTCAGGCCGCCGCCCGCGCCGGCGGCAAGGTTGAAATGGCTTATGGCCGCCTGTCCCTATCGCGGGAGAATTTCCTGCGGGAGGCGCTGCTGGTCACCTATGGCCGAAAGCCGGGGGCCGAAACCCCGCCACCGGCAACTGCGGGCGGGTTCATCAGCAATGTTTCCCGCCATGTTTTCCGTGCCCAGATCGGATCCGATTTCTGGAAGCGGCAGCGCTGGACAATTGAACGCCGTTTCAAGCCTGGCACCGACACGCGCAACACCCTCCTGAACGAACCGGCTTCCAGCCTGGGACCGGCAGGCCAGGGGCGCACGGACATCCTGCATGAATATTTCGTGCCGCCGGCGCGGTTCGCCGACTTCATGGCCGCCTGCCGCCGGCATATTCCAGGTTCCGGTCAGGACCTTCTGAATGTCACGCTGCGCTATCTGGCCCCGGATCGGCGCAGCGTGATGGCCTATGCGCCCGAAGAACGCGTGGCCGCCGTCATGCTGTTTTCCCAGACGCGCGACGCACCAGGGGATGCCGCCATGGCCCGCATGACCCGCGCCCTGATCGACGAGGTCCTGGCCATCGGCGGCTGCTACTACCTGCCCTACCGGCTGCACGCCACGGCGGAGCAGATGCGCAGGGCCTATCCGGGGCTGGATCGGTTCCTGGCCCTGAAGCGGCAGCATGACCCCGGCCTGCTGTTCAGTAACCGCATGTGGGACCATTATCTCGCCGCCACCTGACGCAGGGATGCACACAGCATGGATGTGAACCGGATCGGCTGTATCGCCTATTTCGTGATCCTCGGCATTGTCACCAGCCTGAACTATATTCCCGGCCTGACCGATGCGGAGGGACGGACCTTCGGCATCTTCGCGCTGGATATCTATGACGACGCATTGCATGGCGCATCGGCCCTGTGGGCTGGCGTGTCGGCCCTGAATGCGCGGGCGGCGCGGTTCTACATGCGGACCTTCGGCGCGCTTTACCTCAGCGACGGGCTGATGGGCCTGATCTTCGGCGTCGGGTATCTGGATCTGGCCATCATCACGCTGGGGCCGCAGGACATGCCCCTGCTGTTCAAGTTCCTGGCCAACCTGCCGCATATCGCGCTGGGCGCCATCGCCCTGTTCCTGGGCCTGCGCCGGCAGGTGGCGTAATGCGCCGGCGCTGGAAATATGCCCTGGCCACTGCCGGCATCCTGGTAGGCGGGCTGGCGCTGGCCATCGGCGGGCCCATCCTTTACGTGGAAAAGGCCTGCCGGGCGGATACGGCGCCAGCACCCGCGACCCCGTCACGGCTGGCGGCCCTGGGCTATGGCACCGAGGTGCGACCGGCGCTGGACACCTACCTCTCCTACCCGGAATGGTACATCGTCCATGCCTATGAGGATTTCGCCCATACGCTGTCCGTCGGCGATGAAAGCGCCTTCGCCTATGGGCGCAGCGTCGCCACCTACTGGTCCACGCTGTGCCACCTGAACCGGTTCAGCAGCGCCAAGGGTGAGGCGACGTTCAACGTGAAGGCGATGCTCTACACGATCGGCCACAGCTTCGCGTTGGAAATGGGGGCGAAGGCCGCCTACGAGAATACGCTGGGCGCCCTGTCGGAATGGATACGAGGACCGGAAAAGACCGAACAGGACCGGCTTTCTGCGGAAATGGCGGCCGACTATGTCGGCTTCCTCTATCTGAAGCCCTGGTACATGTATGACTTCACGGCCTGGGCGGACAAGCTTTCGGCCCTGCCGACCGATGCTCCCCCCTCCCCCTTGCGCAGTTGGGAACGCAAGATCGGCATCGGCCTGGAACTGCGTGCCAAGGCGGCCTATGCCGGCATGATCGGGGCCGCCGCCGCCGCGGGGGGAGAAGTGCCGCGCACCACCCTGTCGATCATCCGCTTCACGACCGGTGACCTGCCGCCAGCAACGACGCTGGAGAAGGACCTGGGTGACGGCGAACTGCTGATCCGCACCGCGCGGTACCGACCCCTGACCGACATCATGCGCCAGATCGCGCTGGCCGGTGGCGATGCGGTGGAGATCGCGGGCAATGACAAGGGCCTGGCGACCCTGATCGTTCCCGCCGACTATCCCGACGCGAAGCTGCCTGGCACCGTCATCTTCACCATCCCCATCGCGGCCCGACCGACCATGAAGCGGATCGGCCTTGACATGGCACTCGGTGATCTGGGGCCGTTGTTCCGGCAGTTGCAGGCGGACGGCGCGGCGGTCGAGCATTTTTATGATTACTGACAGGCGGCAACAGGCGGTCTGGGCCGGCATCGCCGTGCTGCTCCCCGCCGCCTGGGTCGCCGTGCTGGGTCTGCTGACCCTGGCGCTGGAGCCGGGCCGGCAACTGGTACTGATCGGCGATCCACGGTCGAACATGGATATCGCCATCAGGGCCGGCGGATTGCTGGTCGATATCGGGGCGAACACGGTCACGGTCATGTCCAGCGACCCGGACTTCGTATCCGCCCTGTACCGCGCCGGTGCGCCGCTGGTGCTGCTGCGCCCGAACCCCGCCGGATGTCTGTCGCCGACGCTGCTGAAACGGTTCGGCAAGGATTGATGCCGTAAAATCGCGATAACCGATTTTCGGCCTTGTGCATGACCATCTGTAATGCTACACGCTGTAGCACTATGAACGATAGCACTACACAAGATCACAATCCGTCGGACCTGGGCGATCTTGAAAGAGAGATCATGGACCTTGTCTGGCGGCGGGGGCCCGTCAACGCCGATGCGGTGCGAGAGATGCTCAGCCGCCCGTTGAAGGAGTCCACGGTCCGCACCGTCCTGAAGCGTCTGGAGGAGAAAGGATATCTCACCCATGACGTAGAGGGCCGGACCTTCATCTATCGCGCCGCGGAAGGACGCGACCGCGTTGCCGCACGCGCCGTGAAACGCATCGTCGACTGGTTCTGCGGCGGATCGGCGGAAGATGTCGTGGTCGGCATGGTCGAAACCGACATGCTGTCGCCCGAACAGCTTCAGGCCCTGGCCGAGAAGATCGAAAAAGCGCGAAAGAAGGGGGCGTGATGCTGCCGCTGCTGCTGGAGGCCGCCTTACGGTCGGCTGTGCTGATGGGGTTGGCCTGGGGCGTCCTTCGGCTGCTGCGGGTCGCCAACCCGTTCACGCAGATGGCCGTCTGGGTCGGGGTCCTGGGCTTTTCACTGGTCATGCCGGTCCTGATGCGGCTGGCCCCGGCGGAGACGCTGGTGGTGCCGATGGATGGTATCCGGCTGTGGCTGCGGCCTGCCGTTGCGCTGATGGAGACAGCGCCGGCGGCGGCAGCGGAAGCCGGAACCATTGAGATCGACAGGCTTGCCTGGATGGACTGGCGGGCGGTGGGATTTACGCTCTACCTGGCGGTGACGGGTGCCATGATGCTGCGTCTGGCGGCAGGGACCCTGGTCAGCCTGCGGCTGCGCAACAGCGCGATGGTGCTGTCCGCCGCCTGGACGGGAGGGCGCGATGTGCGGATTTCCGACAAGATCACGGTGCCGCTGACCATCGCAGGGACCATCCTGCTGCCGCCCGATCACGGTCGCTGGACGGATGCCAAACGCCGGGCCGTCCTGGCGCACGAAACCTCGCATGTTGAACGGGGTGATTATTACACGCTGCTTCTCGCCACTGCGCACCGGGCCATCTTCTGGTTCAGCCCGGCTGCCTGGTGGCTCAATAATCATCTCGCTGAGCTTGCCGAGGCCAACAGCGATACCGACGCTCTTGAACAGATGGAGGATCGCTTGAATTACGCAGAAATCCTGGTGGAGATGGCCGCCAAGGCAAGCCGCCTGCCCGCCGGTCTGGCCATGGCCCGGCCCGCCACCGTTGCCGCCCGCGTCGACCGTATCCTGCAAGGCGGCACCCTGCCGCTGCGCATGAATGCCCGGCGCTGGGCCCTGATCCTGGCGCTGCTGGCCCCCGCCGCCGTCGCCACCGCCGGCACCACCGGCATGGACAAGGTCGATCCCATGGTGGCCGAGCGTATGGCCGAGCAGCAGAAGCCGCGCAAAGCCATCGCCATGGACCCGGCGGCGTACGACAAGTTCTTGGGCTATTACGAAATGCCCTTCGCCAAGGCCCGGCCCGTGAAGGTCTATCGCGATGGCGACCGCTTCATGGCCAATGTCATCGGCCAGAACCCGATGGAGTTCCTACCCGAAAGCCCGACCAAGTTCTTCTCCAAGGATATGCCCATGCAGGGCAGTTTCCAGGTCGATGCAGCGGGCAAGGTGACGGGTGTGGTGCTGCACCAGAACGGCCATGAACTGCCGGCCCCGCGCATCGACGATGCCACCGGCAAATCCCTGGAAACGGCGCTGGCCGACCGGGTCAAAGGGAACAAGCCCCTGCCCGGCAGCGAGGCCGCCCTGCGCGCCCATATCGCCCAGATCAAGGCGGGCAAGATCGACCGTGACAGCATCCTTGCCGACCGCGCCGATGGCGTGATCGCCGTGCTGCCCAAGATCCAGAAGGAGATGCTGCCGCTGGGCGATCTGAAACAACTGGAGTTCCGGCGCGTGGATGCGGGCGGCATGGACGTCTATCGCGCCACCTATGAAAAGGGTGTCCGCGACTGGTGGGTCCTGGTCACGCCTGACGGAAAGCTTGACAGCATGTGGTTCGGCCCAGCCGCTTGACCCTCGATCCCCATCGACGTGAAACGGCTGTTCCTTGGGCGCCCCCGCAACGGGGCGCCCCTTTTCCGTTGCGGTTCAATGGCCTTGCCCTTTGGGGCGTGATCCTGGCACCCTGGCGGCAAAGCCCAGGGGGAAACAATGACCGCAGCCAAGCGTATCGGTATCCTGACCAGCGGCGGCGACTGCGCCGGCCTGAACGCGGTCATCCGCGCCGCCGTCCATCGCGCCGCCCATTATGGATGGGAAGTGGTGGGGATCGAGGATGGGACCCAGGGGCTGCTGTCCCGGCCCGTCCGCTATGTGAACCTGGATGTGAACCGCGTGGATGGCGCCATGATGCGCCAGGGCGGCACCATCCTGGGCACCACCAACAAGGGCGATCCCTTTGCCTATCCCATGGCCGACGGGTCGAAGAAGGATCGCAGCCACGAGATTATCGGCGGCTTGCGCGAGCTGGGTGTGGACAGCCTGATCGGCATCGGCGGCGACGGGTCCATGGCGATCCTGCGCAAGCTGGCGCATATCGGCGGCATCAAGCTGATCGGCATCCCCAAGACCATCGACAATGACCTGGGCATCACCGAAATGTCGGTCGGGTTCGACACGGCGGTGGCCGTCGCGACCGAGGCCCTGGACCGGTTGCAGCCGACCGCCGCCAGTCATGCCCGCGTCATGGTGCTGGAGGTCATGGGCCGCGATGCCGGGCATATCGCCTTGTCGGCGGGCATTGCCGGCGGGGCGGATGTCATCCTGCTGCCGGAGCTGGCCTGGTCGGTGGCCGGCGTGGCCGACAAGATCAGGCGCGTGCAGGCGGGGGGCCGCAACTTCGCCCTGGTGGTCGTGTCGGAAGCCGTCCGGACAATGGAAGGCGTGAAGGCCCAGCAGGAATTCACCGACGGGCAGAAACGCTATGGCGGCATCGGCAATTATATCGGCCATCTGATCGCCGAAGCCACGGGGGCGGAAACCCGCGTCACCGTGCTGGGCCATGTGCAGCGCGGCTGCCCGCCGGGCCACAACGACCGGGTGCTGGCATCGGCCTTTGGCGTCGCCGCCGTCGATCTTCTGGCCGAGGGCAAGAGCGACCGTCTGATCGCCTGGTCCAACCGCCGCGTCATCGACATCCCCATCGAGGATGCCATCGCCACCTATGCGGCGGTGGATATCAATGGAACGCTGGTGAAGACGGCGCGCGGATTGGGGATTTATGTGGGGGATGCGTGAACAGCCCCAGCCACGACCTCTGGTCCTTCTGCCTCTCTCTCTACGCCGCACCCGGTGTTGCAGAGGCCTGTCTGACGGCGCAGGACAGGCACGGGGCCGATGTCAATCTGCTGCTCTGGGCCGTGTGGCTGGCCGTGCAGGGGCATGATCTGACGGCGGCGGAGGTGGCAGACGCCGAGGCCGCCACGAGGCCCTGGCGGGAAGAGGTTGTCTGGCCATTGCGGGCCGTGCGGCGGCGGTTGAAAACCGGTCCCCTGCCCGCCCCCGATGCGAACACGGAGTCGCTGCGCACACAGGTGAAGGCAGCGGAACTGGCGGCGGAGAAGGTGCAGCAATCGCTGCTGCAAACCCTGCCCGCGCACCGACGCACAGGCGGACCTGTTGCCGATCTGCTGCGCGCCAACCTGTCGCTGTTGCCGGGCGGCGACGTTCTGGCCGCTGTAACAATCCCGTTACATGCCGACCTTCGCGATGGGTCGGGCGCGGTGTTAGGGTCGCCCGCATAAACAGACCGCCCCAGAAGGCGGCAGCTCAACACATATCGTCGATCAGACGGGGGACCCCACATGGCAAGCAAAGGCTTGTTCCTGACCGTATCGCTGTTGGCCGTGGCGGCCATCGGTGCCGGCAGCTATTACACGCTGAAAAGCAATCAGCAGGCGAAGGAGGCGGCGGAAGCCGCCCGCATGAAGCTGGTCCTCGATCAAGAGGTCAGCCCCTGCGATGATTTCTTCCTCCATGCCTGCGGGCCGTGGATCAAGGCCAACCCGATCCCGGCCGACCGGTCGCGCTGGGGCACCTTTGATGAGTTGCAGCAGCGCAACCAGAACGTGCTGCACGACATCCTGGAAAAGGCCGCCAAGGGCAATGAGGCGGGCACCGCCAAGATCGGCGCCTTCTATGCCGCGTGCATGGACGAGGCCGCCGCCGATGCCGCCGGTGTGGCCCCGGTCAAGCCGCTCTTGGACCAGATCGCCGCCGTGAAGGACAAGGCCGCCCTGGGCGCCCTGATCGCCACGCTGCACAATGCCGGCGTCAACTCCCTGTTCGGCTTCGGCGCGCAGCAGAGCTTTGCCAAGGCCGAAGATACGATCGCCGCCTTCGACCAGGGCGGCCTGGGCCTGCCCGACCGCGACTATTACTTCAAGGATGACGAGCGCTCCACCAAGCTGCGCGACGCCTATGTGAAGCATGTGTCGGCCATTTTCGTGCTGGCCGGTGACGCCGCCGATGTAGCGGACAAGAAGGCCGCCGCCGTCATGGCGTTTGAGACCAAGCTGGCCACCGGCACCATGGGCAAGGTGGACCGCCGCGACACCGCCAAGCTGAACAATCCCACCAGCTTCGACGCCTTCACCGGCAGCGCCAAGGGCGTGGATTTCGCGGCCTATGTCCGTGAGGTCGGCGCGCCCGCCTTCACCGACATGAATGTCAACGATCCGGGCTTCTTCGCGGGTCTGGACAAGGCCCTGGCCGAGACCAGCCTGGACGATATCAAGACCTACCTCGCCTGGCAGTCCCTGCGCGCCACGGCACCCTGGCTGTCCAAGGGCTTTGTGGACGAGAATTTCGGCTTCTATGGCAAGACCCTGTCGGGTGCCGCCGAGAACCGCCCACGCTGGAAGCGCTGCACCACGGCGGCAGACAATGCCCTGGGCGAAGATTTGGGCAAGCATTTCGTCGAAGCCGCCTTCGGGCCTGAGCATAAGGCCCGCATGCTGGTCATGCTGGATGATCTGCGCGCGGCCTATGCCGAGGATATCAAGCAGCTGGACTGGATGAGCGAGGAGACCAAGGCCAAGGCCCTGGAGAAACTGTCCGCCATGGCGCAGAAGATCGGCTATCCGGAAAAGTGGCGCGACTATGCGGCGCTGGAGGTCAAGAAGGACGAGCTGATCGGCAACCAGTTCCGGTCGGCAAAGTTCGAAAACGCCTATCAGATGGCCAAGATCGGCAAGAAGGTGGACAAGAACGAATGGTTCATGACCCCGCCGACCGTGAACGCCTATTACGATCCCAGCCAGAACAACATCAACTTCCCCGCCGGTATCCTCCAGCCGCCCTTCTTTGACTTCAAGGCGGATGACGGCCTGAATTATGGCGCCATCGGTGCAGTGATCGGCCATGAGATGACGCACGGGTTCGATGATGAGGGCCGCGCCTTTGACGCGGTCGGCAATCTGAAGGATTGGTGGACAGAAGAGGACGGCCACAAGTTCGAGGCCAAGGCCCAGTGCCTAGTGGACCAGTATGGTTCCTATCAGGTGGCGGGTGACACCAACCAGAATGGCAAGCTGACGCTGGGCGAGAATACCGCCGACAATGGCGGGTTGCGTCTGGCGCTGATGGCGCTGAAGAACCGCAAGGGCGGGGAAGCAGCACTGGCCGCAAAGGACGCCAATGGCGTGACGGCGGAACAGAAGCTGTTCTATGGCTGGGCCAGCGTCTGGTGCTCCTCCTCCAAGCCGGAGAATGAGCGGCTGCGCGCCCAGACCGACCCGCATTCGGCCCCGCGCCACCGCGTGAACGGCACCGTCGCCAACATGCCGGAATTCGCCAAGGCCTTTAACTGTAAGCCGACGGACAAGATGGCCCGGGGGGATAAGGCCTGTAAGGTCTGGTGATGGATTGAGGGGCGGGGTTGCCCTCACCCTCCCAAACGCTGACACGTTCGGGAACCGTCACAACCCTCACCCTCCCAAACGCTGACGCGTTCGGGCCCCTCCCTCTCCCACGTTCGTGGGCGAGGGGCAAAATTTAGGCCCTCGCCCGCTTGCGGGAGAGGGAGGGGCCCGTTGGCGCCAGCCAACGGGAGGGTGAGGGAACGACGACCCCCCATTACAAGAACGAAAGGGGTGGCCCATGTGGCCACCCCTTTTTTCATGGCGCAACCATTGCGCAACACGCATTTACGCAGGCGTTACAAAGCGATGCCGGAACCCGACCGGCGCCCGTGATAATTTCACATGCATAAGCAACAGGCCCCAAAAGGGCCGCATCCTGCACATAGATCAAAAACAAGGGTTGAGATGATGAAACGGATCGGGATGGGCGCCAGCAGCCTGCTGGCGTTGGGATTGTCGTTCATGCTGTCGGGCACCGCCATGGCCGAAGCGCCCACGCAGGTGGCCCAGGCGGCCCCCGCCGCGGCCAAGGCCGGCAAGCCGCCGGCACCGGGCCTGCCGGTGCTGGATGACGCGGTGTCGCCTTGCGACAATTTCTTCCTGCATGCCTGTGGCGTGTGGAAGCGTGAGAACCCGATCCCGGACGATCAGGCGCGCTGGGGCAATTTCAACGCGCTGGCCGACAAGAACCTGACCCTGCTGCGCGATATCCTGGATCAGGCCGTCGCCAAGCCCGATCCGAAGACCGCCCGCATTGCTGATTTCTATGCGTCCTGCATGGATGAGGCGGGGGTGGATGCCAAGGGGCTGGCCCCGCTGTCGCCCCTGCTGGACCGGATCAATGGCCTGACGGACAAGAAGGACCTGGGCGCTGTCGTCGGCTATCTGCATGACCAGGGCGTGAATACCCTGTTCGGCTTTGGCCGCATGCAGAAATTCAGCGACGCGGTGCAGACCATCGCGGCGGCGGGCCAGGGTGGCCTGGGCCTGCCCGACCGCGATTTCTATTTCAAGGATGACGCCAAGTCCAAGGAACAGCGCGCCGCCTATGTCGCGCATGTCGCGAAGATGTTCGAACTGTCGGGCACGCCGGCGGACGCCGCCAAGGCCAAGGCCGATGCCGTGATGGCGTTCGAAACGGCGCTGGCCGAGGCGTCGATGACCCGCCTGGAACGCCGCGACCCGCAGAAGCAGAACAACCCGACCGTCCTGGCCGATTTCGCCAAGAGCGTTCCGGCCATCGACTGGACCGCGTACATATCCGCCATCGGCGCGCCGGCCTTTACCGAGATGAATGTCGGCCAGCCGAAATTCTTCGAGGCGATGAATGCCAAGCTGACCCAGGCCAGCCTGGATGACATCAAGACCTACCTGACCTGGCATGTGCTGCGCGCCAATGCGCAATGGCTGCCCAAGGCGTTCAGCGAGGAAGCGTTCAATTTCTATGGCCGCACCCTGAACGGCACCAAGGAACAGCGCCCGCGCTGGAAGCGCTGCGTGGCCGCCACGGATAATGCCCTGGGCGAGGATCTGGGCAAGTATTTCGTGGAGAAGGCGTTCGGGCCGGAACACAAGAAGCGCATGCTGACCATGGTCGGCGATGTGCAGGCCGCCCTGAAGGACCGGATCAGCAATCTGGAATGGATGGGGGCCGAAACCAAGGCCAAGGCGCATGAAAAACTGGCCAACATGCCCAACAAGATCGGCTATCCCGACAATTGGCGCGATTATTCGGCGCTGACCATCGTGAAGGGCGACCTTCTGGGCAATGTCACCCGTGCCGACAGCTTTGAACAGCGCCAGCAGCTGTCGCGCATCGGCAAGCCGCGCGACAGTTCGGAATGGGGTATGACCCCGCCGACGGTGAATGCCTATTACTCGCCGCAGCAGAACAATATCAACTTCCCCGCCGGCATTTTGCAGCCGCCCTTCTTCGATTTCACGGCAGACGACGCCTATAATTACGGCGCCATCGGTGGGGTGATCGGGCATGAGATCATCCATGGCTTTGACGACCAGGGCCGCAAATTTGCCGGCGATGGCAATCTGGCCGATTGGTGGACCGAGGATGATGCCAAGCGCTTTACCGAGCGCGCGCAGTGCCTGATCGATCAATATTCCGGGTTCCAGGCCGTGGAGGGCGTGAACCTGAACGGCAAGCAGACGCTGGGCGAGAACACCGCCGACAATGGCGGCCTGCCGGTGGCGCTGGACGCGCTGAAGCGCCGGCTGGGCGAAAAGGGCATGAAGAAGAAGATCGGGGGCCTGACCGCCGAACAGCGCTTCTTCTATGGCTGGGCCAATGTCTGGTGTGCGCAAGAACGGCCGGAGTTCCGCCGGTTGCAGGCCCAGACGGGCGTGCATTCCCTGCCCGAATACCGCGTGAACGGCACCTTGTCGAACATGCCGGAATTCGCCAAGGCCTTTAACTGCCAGCCCACGGACAAGATGGTCCGCGGGGACAAGGCCTGCAAGGTCTGGTAATTCGCTGGACGGTGAAGGGACGGCCCCCAAAGGGTCGTCCCTTTTTTTATGAGCTTTTTGTACGGCCTACACGGGCAGGTCGGTTCGGCACGGTATCGACAATTCCTTATTCTGCGGCGACCTGACCAGAGTGGAGGCCACACAAACACCGCAGAACAGAACCAAACCGTAAAGCGCCAGGATCACCTGTGCCGGCACAACAAAGTTCAACTGCGGCACGGCACCCAGCAGCATGGCAGCGTACCAGGACACGCCCGACAGGATGCCAACCGACAAGAACAGGAGCTGACGCTGCGGGGTTTGGCTGGAAAGGAATACGCACCCAACAGAGGCCCGCAACTGAGGCAAGACCACGGCATGGATGAAAAAGCCGTTTATGGACAGGACCATCACAATGGCGATCTTTGCCCAAACCTTGGGATTTTCCAGGCGCGGCGGATCGAACGCCGCGTAGAAGCACAGAAACCCCAGCCCCGTCAGCCACAAGATGGCCAATCCAGCCGTTACCATGGAACCAGCCGTCTCGGCCAATTCGGACAGGGCCGGCGTCACCGGACGATGACGCGAGCGCACAAGGAACACATCCAGCAATGTCGCGCTGCCAAGGCCCAACACGAGGCCGACGAAATGCAGCACCCGAAGGCCGATATGTAATGCCTGAGACAGGTCAGGAGAGACCGCGGCGAAATTGGCGTCGAACATGACCACCCTCACTTTCTAGACCTGTGACAATTCTGGCCAGATTGACCAACCGTGCCGCTTCTGTTGCTGTACGGCGGGTAGGTCACTGGGACATATGGATTAGCACTGTCAGGAAGTTGCTTAACAAGCCGCTGGGATTGCATATCGTCATGAAGCCAATTCATAGTCCGGCGCTGGACCTGAACCTTGTCAAAGTCTTCGATGCTCTGCTCGAGACGCGCAATGTGTCCCGCGCAGCAGAACTTCTGGGGGTCAGCCAATCGGCGGTCAGCCATTCTCTGTCACGGCTGCGCATCATGATCGGCGATCCCTTATTCGTGCGCGCCGGCAACAGGATGGAACCCACCGCCCGGGCCCAGCGGCTGGCCGAGCCCCTGCGCGACGTCTTGCTGGGTGCCGCCAAAGCGCTGACGGTGGAGGAGGATTTCAGCGCGGAGCGGGAAGAAAGGACCTTCACCATTGCCGCGCTGGACAGTCTGCTGGCACTGCTGCTGCCGGGTGTGGTGCAGGACGCGGCGCAGTTGCGCGTGTCCATCCTGGTGAAAAGCCTGTCACCGATGGACACGCTGGAAGGCCTGGATGAGGGGACGATTGATCTGGCCATTGGCCCGTTCCCCCGGCTGCGACGCTGGCATGAATCACATTTCCTGTATCAGGATAATCAAATCTGCCTGTTCGACCGGCGACTGGTGCCGGTTGAAACGCCGATCAGTGCGGCGGACTATGTCCGCTATCCCCATATCATCCCGTCCATCGGCGATACGCTGACCAGCTTTGTCGATGAGAAGCTGGCCAAGCTGGGACTGCGCCGGCAGGTGGTGGCGGGATGCACCCAGTTTCTGGCCATTCCCTTCCTGTTGACCCAGGCCCCGACCATTGCCACCCTGCCCGCCCGTCTGGCACAAATCGCGGCCCCTGCGCTGGGCCTGACCGTCAGCCCGCCACCCTTCCCGTCGGAACCCGTCGATGTCCTGATGGCCTGGCATCGCCGCCATAGCGGCTCTCCCTCGCATTTGTGGTTGCGCAAACGTATCCTGCAAACGGCATCCGGCATGGAAAGCCTGGAAAGCGCTTCTTCCTGATCGCTGGATTGAACATCCCAACCGAACGGCCTCCCGATGACAGCTGCCGATATCCGCCTGTCCACCCCTGCCGATATTGCCGCCACCCACCGCGTCTGGCGGGCGGCGGTGGATGCCACGCATGGCTTTGTCGCGGCGGCGGATATCGCGTTCTATGAGCATCTGCTGACCACGCTGTACCTGCCGCACAAGCCGCAATGGCTGGCCCTGTCGCCGACAGGAGAGGTGCAGGGCTTTATCGGGCTGGAGGGGCCGAAGATCGAGGCGCTGTTCGTGCATCCCACTTGGCACCGGCATGGCGTGGGCCGGCGGCTGATCACCCATGCCGTGGCGTTGAACGGGCGGTTGATGGTGGATGTGAACGCGCAGAATCCGGGGGCCGTAGAGTTCTATGCGGCGCTGGGTTTCATGGAGATCGGCCGGTCGCCCGTCGATCAGGCTGGAAAACCCTATCCGCTCATCCATATGGCAAGGGTGTGAAACGGAGGGCGCGATGACACAGACATTTCCCATCACCCGCAGCGACGAGGAATGGCGCCGCATCCTGACGCCCGATCAATATCGGGTGATGCGGGCGCATGGGACGGAACGGCCCGGTTCCTGCGGCCTGCTGCGGGAAAAGCGGCCTGGGCGGTTCTGCTGTGCCGGCTGTGGCCAGGCTTTGTTCCAGTCGGGGGACAAGTTTGAAAGCGGCACCGGCTGGCCCAGCTTCAACGACCCGTTGCCGGGATCGGTCGGCTCTACCGTCGACCGGTCGCACGGCATGGTGCGGGTGGAGGTGCATTGCAGCCAGTGCGGTTCCCACCTGGGGCATGTGTTCCCGGATGGGCCGCCGCCCACCTATCAGCGCTATTGCATCAACGGCGTGGCGCTGGATTTCGTGGCGGATTGAGTTTTTCCGCCGCTTCGCGGATCAGGTCGGCGGCGTCGATCAGGCCACGGTCGCGGGCCGCCTGTTCGGCACTGATGCCGTCCTTGTTGACGGCGCGGGGATCGGCACCGTGGGCCAGAAGGAAGTCGGCCATAGCGGCTGCTTCCTCCTCCCCCTCCGGCAGAGCGAACAGGGGCAGGATGGCGAATTTGGGGTGCGGGGCGTTGACCAGATCCGGTTCAGCGGCGAACAGGTCCGTTAGCCGGTCCACCATGCCTAGATAGACCAGTTCCGACACTTCCCGGCTGAGCGGAGCCAGGAAGGCGGCAATGTCGCGCCGACCGAAATGCGCGGCAAAGCCCATGGCGCCGCCGCCATAATCCGTGGCCGTGGGCCGGTCGACATCCGCCCCGCGCGCCACCAGCAGCTTCACCATCTGCAACTTGCCGCCCATCACGGCATATTGAATGGCCCGCTGTTCCTGCCTGTCGCCCAGATCGACCGGCATGCCCAGATCCAGCAGCAGTTCCACCACACCCAACCGGCCCTGCTGTGCCGCGCTGTGAAGCGGGGCCGGGTCGTGAAGGACTTGCGGGTGCGACAGGGCCAGGACGCGCGCCCGATCCCGATCCAGGGCCATGGAAGCTGCCTGGAATGCCATCGCCGGTGACAGATCAGGTTGGGGCGCGCCGTGGCGGGACAGAAGATCGGCCATGGCGCGGTGGCCATGGACCAGCGCCTCCACCATCAGCGGACGGCCCGAATAGGCATGGATGCCACCGGCATCCGCGCCATGGTCCAGCAGCCAGGCGGCCCGGCGCAGGTGATTGTACGCCACGGCATTGCCCAGCAGATAATCGATCACGGGCAGCGGGAAACGGCCCCCGATCCGGGGCTTCTCCAGCCGTTCCAGCCAGGCCGGCGTCAGGTCGCGTGCCGCACAGGCAGACCAGATGACATCCAGCCATTCCAAATCGTCCCGGCAGATGGAGGTGTTGTACAGCGCCTGCACGTCAAACGGGTCGGCACCGCGTTCCACCAGCAGGGCCGCCAGGGCACGGGCGTCGGGATGTGGGGGGCGGTCGCCCTCCCCCTGCCCGATCAAGCCGGTCAGAACCGTGAAGGCATTGCCCCAACCATCGTCGAAACGGGCATCGGGATTGGCACCATGGTCCAGCAGCAGGCGCGCCATCGCCACTCCCGCCCCGCCCGGCAGCCGCGCATAGGCGAGATAGAGCAGCGGTTCCCAGTTCAGCGGCCCCGCCCTGCGGTTCACCATTTCGGAATCAACGGTCAGCCGCCGTGCGACGGCATCGATGCGCCCGTGCAGAATATCCATCAGGAAATCCCCCGCACCGACATCGGGCCAGCGCGCCAGGATGCGGGCCGCTGCCGCCCGGTCGCCACCATCCCAGGCAGCGCGCAGGATGGTGTCCACCAGCGACGCCTGCGACTGCCTTGTGAACGTGAAGTCGGCCACGGCCTGTTTCAGGCCGGTCCAGCCCGACAGGCCATATTCGCGGGCCAGGGCGAACTGCACATCGCGCAGACCCGGATCGGATGGGGCCTGAGGCGTGATCGCGGTCAGGCGGGCGTGGGCGGCGGCATCGCCGGCGCGGATGGCCTTCAGCCAGCGCTTGGCCTCACGCCGCAAAATGTCGAGACTGGTTGCTGGGGTCAGCTTGCGGGACATGGTTCTTCCTTCCCATGACGCCCTTGTCCGCTGAAACGGGCGGGAGGAAGCGGATCGACAGCGCGAACCACTTTCACTTGGGTGGAAGCTTGCTTCCTTGCCGCGGACAGGAGGCGCCCCAGCGCGCACTGTCCCCAGCATCGGGGATCATACGGGCGCCGTCAACGGTCTGACGACGCCCGCAGAGCCTCACTTCGTGCGCAGCACGCCGCTGATCGGTTCAGGCAGCACATCGACCCACTGACCATAGGTCGGGTTAGGGATGACAATCCAGCGGGTGTTCCACAGATCCTCATGCTCCGCCGCGATACGGGCGCGGGCGGCGCTGTCATCCTTGCGCGTCACGCTCATCATGTCGCTGAACTGATCACCGAAGGACATGACGATGCGGTGGGTCTTGATGACCTCCTGACGGCGCGGGGCCTTGTCACTGGGCCAGCCATTCTGGCCTTTCAGCATCAAATCTTCCGGCGCCACGGGCCCCAGGCCGACAGCGTTCAGGTTGGCCAGCGTGTCGGCATGCTGCGGGCACGGATCGCCGGGGCTGGCGGCGCGGGGACGGCATTCGCGGTTGGTGATATAGACCACACGCACCTTGTTGCGGCGCAGTTCCTTCACGAAATCGACGGCACCGGCCATGGGCGTGGCGGCGCGTTCGCCAACCCACTGATCCCACTGGCCCAGATCAAAATTGCGGGTACCGGACAGGATGGCGCGGGCCTGATGCGGGCTGTTGTCCAGCACCGTCTCATCCACGTCGAAAATCGCGGCGGGCGGCTTGCCCTTGCCGCCATCGGTCTGTTCCAAGGCCGACGATCCCGGCTTCTTCAAGGCTGCCGGCAGGCGGATGGCGGCCAGGGCATAAGCCTGCTTCGACAGGCGGCGCAGTTCCTCTGCCTGCTGCATATACAGCGTGGCCAGCAGGCGCGGATCATCCTCCGGCCCCGGCTTGGCCACCACGGGCGCCGGCGGCGGCGCGACCGCGACGGGGGGCGGCGGGGCCTTACCGTCGCGGGCGGCGATATTGACGGAACAGGCGGACAGGGCGACGGCGGATGCCGCCAGCAGCAGGACGCGGATGGATCGCATGTTCATTGCACTTTTATGACGGTCGATTGATCGCCGACAATGCCGCGCCCATCCGGCCCTGTCCAGTATCCTGGACCGTCAAATCGCCTTGCTGTGGCGCCCCCCATCTGGGTCCAGATGCCGGTCGAACAGGGCCGCCACGGACCGTACCAGCGGTCGTGCCGCGTCCGGAACGACCAACCGCGTGCCATGCAGATGGGCGACCCCGTCACCGGCCAGATCGGCCAGGGCGCGGGCGTCGGGCATGATGGCCTCCTGCGTTGTGTCAAAGGCAGCAGCCACCTTGGCCAGATCGACATCGAAACGACACATCAGCGCCTCGATCACGGTGGCCCGCAACTTGTCATCCAGGCTCATCCGGTAACCGCGCGCGGTCGCCAGACCATCGGCCTCAATGGCCTTCAGATAGGCCGGCAGGGCCAGGATATTGGCGACATAGCCCTGCGGCAGCTTGCCGATGGCCGACGCACCGAAGGCCAGCAGCATATCGGATTCATCCGTCGTATAGCCCTGGAAATTCCGGCGCAGCGTGCCCTGTTCGGCGGCGATGGCAATGGCATCGTCGGGGCGGGCGAAATGGTCCATGCCGATACGGTCATAGCCCAGCGCCATGACCGCCATCTCCATGGCCCGCAACTGCGCCACCCGTTCATCGGCATCAGGCAACGTTTCGATATCGATCCGGTTTTGGTGTGCCTTGAAACCCGGCATATGGGCATAGCCGAAGATGGACAGACGGTCGGGGTTCAGGCTGATCGCCTGTCGCACCGTTTCCACACACGACGCCACGCTCTGGCGTGGCAGGCCATAGATCAGGTCCAGGTTGATGCCCTGGATACCGGCGGCGCGCAGGCTGGTAACCGCATTCTCCGTCATGCCGAAGGGCTGAATGCGGTTGATGGCGGCCTGGACGTCAGGATCGAAGCTTTGCACGCCCAGCGAGGCGCGGGTGACGCCGACATCGGCCAGCGCCTCCACCATGTCGGCACTGAGCGTGCGGGGATCGATCTCGATGGCGATTTCCGCGTCAGGCGCAATACGGAAGCGGGTGCGCAATTCGGCCATCAGAGCGCGAAACCCCTGTACCGGCAGCAGGGTCGGCGTGCCGCCGCCAAAATGCACATGCCGTACGACGGGACCGTCTGGCAGCAGGGCCGCCACGCTGCGCAGTTCCGTCGACAGGGCCGCCAGATAGGACCAGATCGGGTCCTCGTGCCGCACCACACTGGTGTGACAACCGCAATACCAGCACATGGATTTGCAGAAGGGCAGATGCAGGTAGAGCGACAGGGACGAACCGGGGTCCGTCTCCCGCAGCCATTGCCGATAGGTATCCGCCGTCACGGCATCGGTGAAATGCGGGGAAGCCGGATAGGAGGTGTAACGGGGCACGCGCTGGTGACGGTATTTGGCGACAAGGTCGGGACGCATGACGGAACCTCTGGTGCGGCTTCGGTCGGATCGCGGATGGGCCGAACATTGCGCCCGCCGCACCGATGACGCTTTGATCCATCGCAAATGCGGGCACTTCGCGCGGCATGACGGCCTTGCGCAGAAAGCCGGCTTTTGCCACACAGGGTGCCATGCCTGATCTTTCGCACGAACTTCGCCTGGGCCATGGCCCGGATTTCCTGGTCTGCGGTGTGGACGAGGCGGGGCGCGGCCCGCTCGCCGGTCCAGTTGTCGCCGGTGCCGTCCTGCTGCCCCATGACGCCATCCCCGACTGGTGTGCCGGCATCAATGACAGCAAACAGGTCAAGCAGGCGCAGCGCGAGGCGATGTTCGAACGCATCATCGCCAATGCGCCTTTCGGCGTCGGCATCGCGTCGGTGGAGGAAATCGACGCGGTGAACATTTTACAGGCCACTTTCCTGGCCATGGCCCGCGCCGTGGACGAACTGGCCGCGAAAACCGGTCGCATGCCCTCACTGGCCCTGGTGGACGGAAACCGTCCGCCCAGGCTTCGTTGCCAAGTGGAAACACTGGTCGAAGGCGATGCGCTGTCCCTGTCCATCGCGGCGGCGTCCATCGTCGCCAAGGTGACGCGGGACAAGATCATGGGGCAGTTGGCGCTTCAACACCCCGGATATGGTTGGGAACGCAATCAGGGCTATGGCACCGCCGCCCACCGTGCCGCCATCAAAAGCTTAGGTCCGACGCCCCATCACCGGCGTTCTTTTGCACCAGTTTCCGAACAACTCGCTCTAACTCTCTGACTCTTCTGACTCTTCCAAAATTTTTCTGTTGACGGCGACTCGGGGCCGAATCATTGTCGGCGAAATTCCCCTCCCGAGTCGGCGGCCAAAATCATGAATGATAAACTTGCGACCAACCGGATTCTTGTCGGTGATTGCGTTCAGCTGATGCGGGATATGCCCGCCGGTTCGGTCGATGTGGTCTTCGCCGATCCGCCCTATAATCTGCAATTGAACGGCGACCTGATGCGCCCCAACCATACCCGCGTCGACGGGGTGGACGAGGACTGGGACCGTTTCCAGGATTTCCAAACCTATGACCGCTTCACCCGCGACTGGCTGGATGCGGCGCGCCACACGCTGAAAGATGACGGCACCTTGTGGGTGATCGGCTCCTACCACAATATCTTCCGTGTCGGCGCCATTCTGCAGGACCTGGGTTACTGGGTGCTGAACGACATCATCTGGCGCAAGTCGAACCCGATGCCCAATTTCAAGGGCCGCCGCTTCGCCAATGCCCATGAAACCCTGATCTGGGCGTCCAAGTCCAAGGACAGCAAATATTACTTCGCCTATGAGGCGATGAAGGCGCTGAACGAGGATTTACAGATGCGGTCCGACTGGACCCTGCCGCTTTGCACGGGTGGGGAGCGGTTGCGCGACGAGACGGGCCAGAAGGCGCACCCGACGCAGAAGCCGGAAAGCCTGCTGTTCCGCGTGCTGATGTCCTCCACCAAGGTGGGCGATACCGTCCTGGACCCGTTCTTTGGCACGGGCACCACCGGCGCCGTGGCCAAGCGCCTGCGCCGCAAATGGATCGGCATTGAGCGCGAGCATGAATATGCCCGCCTAGCCAATGACCGCATCGCCCAGGTCGAAGAGGTGGCGGAGCCGGAGCTGCTGGAGGTCACCAACAAGCGCAGCCAGCCGCGCGTGCCGTTCGGCAACCTGATCGAACGCGGCTTCCTGAAGCCCGGCACTATGCTGTTCGACAATCGCCGCCGCCATATCGCCAAGGTCCGCGCCGACGGCACCCTGGTGGCACAGAACCATCTGGGCGAACATAAGGGTTCCATCCATCAGGTGGGTGCCGCCATGCAGGGCCTGCCGGCCTGCAATGGCTGGACCTTCTGGCACTTCCAGCGCGAGGGTGCCCTGGCCCCCATCGATGTGCTGCGCCAGCAGGTGATCAGCGAGAAGCACTGATTTAAATAGAGGCTACGGGCCCAAAGCCCGTCCCCTCCCCCTATTTCATCCAGTCATTATTGCCATTCCACCCCCGCCGGCCCGCGCCGGCGGGGGTTTTTGCATCTTATGCATACCTGCATCGCTATGTGATGCAAATCACGCATGCCAAGTCAGGACAGGCGTAAATCGTTCGTCAGCGGACATCCCGGCCCCGATCCTTGTCCATTTCCGGACAGTCGCCGCCCCGATGTTGTCGCAATCCAAACCACTTATCGCCAAATTCACCACTATCTAACCATCAAAGCTTCTCGACTGCCCGTGTATTTTCCAGAATGTGCCAAAATCCCACTTGGCACGCCCTTTGCTGATACAGGGTCATCGAGAGACACGAACCTACGGAGATGAAAATGACCGACCTGACCAACAAGATCGAAGCCGCCGACGACAACATGCTGAGCAGCTTCCTGGCCTCCCTGCCGGCAGTTTCCGACCTGATCGAAGCCACGACGGCCCTGGCCATTGGCGCCCTGCTGACGCTGGCCCTGCACACGATGCTCTGATCCGCCGCCCCGCACACATTCCTGAAAGAAAGAGAAAACCATGTCCGCCTATCTCAACGCCGCCGCCCACGACACCAACGACGTTCTGTCCGGTTTCCGCGCTTCCCTGCCCACGCTGAACCATGCGGTTGAAGCTGTCGCCATCATCGCCGTCGCCGGCTTCATGGCTGTCCTGCTGAACGCCCTGTTCTGATCCCCCCCACCCGCCTGAAGGAGAATTTCCCCATGTCCGCCATGATCAACGCCGCCGCCCATGATGCCGATGAAGTC
Source organism: Niveispirillum sp. (assembly GCF_052437035.1). Taxonomy (NCBI): domain Bacteria; kingdom Pseudomonadati; phylum Pseudomonadota; class Alphaproteobacteria; order Rhodospirillales; family Azospirillaceae; genus Niveispirillum; species Niveispirillum sp. Next base: position 521,013 of record NZ_JBQVOH010000002.1, on the reverse strand, counting down.
CTGTCCGGCTTCGGTGCCTTTCTGAAGGATGGCGTCAGCGCATTCGAAGCCGCCACGGTCCTGTCCGCCGCCGCCTTCCTGACTGCGATGCTGAACGCCCTGCTGTGATCCCCTCCCTCCCCCCTGCATTCAGCGGACGGGGGGAAGGGAGTGGCCGGGATGGCCCGGCCCGATGGAACCGCTGACCGCCGCATCGCCGGCACCGGGGCAGCCTCAAGGCGCCCACCCACCAAAGCCCCCATCCTGCGCGACCGCCGATCACGGCCCTTCCGCGCAGCCGCACAGCCCGCCCATCCGGCGGGCTTTTTGCGTTTCAGGACCGTTGCGACGCGAACACATGGCCGGCCTGCATCGACATCCGTGTAGCGGAAAACGGCTGCCCCACCAGCAGCGTCCACAGGCGGACAGGGCCGCCATCATCGCTGTTCATTTTCGGACAGCTCAAGCCCATATCCGGTCGCAATTTCGACCACTTATCGCCTTGTACGCCATTTTGTGGGCTGAACTGCGCCAATCACCCGTTTTATTTTCCAGAATGTGGCCAAAACGCACTTGGCACACCCTTTGCTGATACAGGGTTACCGAAAGACACGAACAGATGGAGATGAAAATGACGAACCTGACGAACCAGATCGACGCCGCCGACGACAGCATCCTGAGCACCCTGTTCGCCTCTCTGCCCACGGCGGCCGATCTGATCGAAGCGGCGACGGCACTGGCCATCGGCGGTCTGCTGACCCTGGCACTGCACACGATGCTCTGATCCGCAGCCACGCGAAACACCACCGGAATTACGGAGAAACCCCATGTCCGCCTTTATCAACGCCGCCGCCCATGACGCCGATGAAGTCCTGTCCGGCTTCGGCAACTTCATCAAGGATGGTGCCAGCGCCTTTGAGATTGCCACAGTCCTGTCGGTTGCCCTGTTCCTGGCCGCCACGTTCAACGCGCTGGTGTGATATCCATCTCCGCGCCTGCCGGCATGGGCAGGAAGCTGGTCGGGATGTGACCCGACACCTCGCGCGGGATGCGCAGAATGGCCACGGTGCCGCGCCCCGGCACACTGTCGATGACGATATTGCCGTTCAAACGCTGTGTAACCTGGTTGAACGCGACATGCAGACCCAGACCCATGCTGCCCGATGCGCGGCGGGTCGTGAAGAACGGGTCGAAAACCTTTGGCAGGATATCGGGCGGAATGCCGGCCCCATGATCCTGCACCGCAATTTCCACCACCATTGAATCAAGCCGCCGCGCCTGCACCAGGATGCGGCCCGGACGGTCGGGCGCATAGGCATGGTCGGCGACATTGGTCACCAGATTGGTGAGCACCTGCGCCAGGGCGCCGGGATAGGTGTCCATCTGAACCGAGGCGACATCCAGCTCCAGCCGATTGCCATTGCCGGTGACACGGGCCCGGACCAAGGACATGATCTCGGTCAGGTAATCATCCAATTCAAAGATGCGGCGTTCGTCACTGCCGTGATCAACCGCGACACCCTTGAAGGTGCGGATCATGTCGGCGGCGCGGACCACGTTGCGCTGGGCCAGGGTCGCCAGATCCTGGCCATTGTCCAGCGTTTCGGTCAGGATCGCACGGGTCAGGCTGCCCCGCTTGATCAGGTCGCGCAAATGACGGACGCTGTCATTCAGCTGTGACACAGCCGAAAGCGTGACACCCAGCGGCGTGTTCACCTCATGCGCCACCCCGGCGACAAGCTGGCCCAGGGCCGCCATCTTTTCTTGCTGCACCAGGCGCTGCAACGCCTCCCGCGTTTCGGCCACAGCCCGGTCCAACTGTTGATACGCCTCCGCATTGGCCATGGCGATGGCGCCATAGGCGCAGATGGTGCGGAAAATCAGTAATTCGCGGGGGCCATAGGCATCGGGCTTGTCGCTCTGCACCGACACCACCCCCAGCACCCGATCCCCCAGGGTCAGGGGGCGGAACAGGACCGTGCGCATATGGCGGGTTCCGGGCACGGAGTTGGGGTTGTTCCGCTCCCCCCAGGCCACCAGGATTTCCTCGCTGTCGCGCACGCAGCGCGCGGACAGATTGTCGGATGCCAGCGGCACCTGACGCGACGGCAGGCGCCTGCCATCCTCCATCCGGTACCGGATGTCGATGACCTCGTTGGCCTCGTCCTTCAGGCCCACGAACAAGGTGCTGGTGGGCATCAGGTCGTGCAGATGGCGCGACAATGTTGTGAAGACAGACTCGCTGTCCAGCCGCGCCGTGATCTCCTGTCCGATGACGCCCAGGCGGGCCAGCGTCTGGTTGGCACGGTCCAGTTCGGTGGCGCGGGCCGCCTCCGCCTCTGCCAGACGGCGTTGGTTCTCCGCCTCAGCCTTGGCCTGGGCGGTATCGAACCGGATCTGCATGGCCTGAATCCGATCGGCATTCTGCCGGTCGAAATTGCGCTGCCAGTTCTCGCGGGCTCGCCGCTCATAGGATAGCGCCTTGCGGAAATCTCCCACCGCCTCATAGTCGCTGGCCAGTTCGGTATAGATCTCGGCCCGGATCAGCAGCCCACTGAGGCTTTCGCCCAGCGCGATGGCCTCCTCCATGGTCGCGATGACGGCCTGCATGTCCGGCGTCGCGGCGGCACGCCGCACAGCGGCACGCACGCAGATCGCCTCAATCTCATAATAGGGGTTCTTCTGATCGGCCGCCTGCTGTCGCACATGGTCAGCCATCGCGGCGGCCGCTTCCAACTGACCTGACTGCAATAAGGCGGTGGCGACCCCCACCCCATGCGGCAGTTCCAGATCGGGATGGCCCAGTTGCCGCGCGATGGCCAGCCCCTTTTCGAACCAGGACAACGCCTCTTCCGGGGCCTTCATCTCAAGGCACAGACCGCCCAGGGCATTGTAACTGATCACATGCCGCCGGATGCTGCGCAGCGGCCCCAGATAAACCAGGGCATCCTGAAACAGGCGGCGCGCACGCTCATGCTGGCCCAGACCGGTGGTCGTTTCCGCCATCGAGGCCAGGGAATTTCCGATCACCTCCGGCCAACCCGTGGGGGCGGCAAGGCTGTAGGCCTTCTCCTTCCAATCCAGCGCCGTGGACAGGTCGTAAAGATTGGCAAAGGCCGAGCCGGTCATCATGGCCAGATGCACGGAAAGCCAGACGGCCCCCGCCGCGCCGGCATTTTCAAACCCGGCCTGCCAAATACGGATGGCGGCGGGAAAATCACCCCGCAAAAAGGCGACCCCGCCACGGAACGCCGCCATATAGGCCAGCACGCCCGGATGCGCCGGCAGCAGTTCCTCCTGCAACACATCCAGCCATTGCCGGGCGGCATCATCAAGGTCTTCATATTGCCGCTGATAGGCCAGCCGGCATTTGACGGCGGCAAGCCGCAGATGATCATCCGCCGCTTCGTAAAAGCTGATCGCGGCGTTGAATTCCTTATGGGCCTGCGCATTCGCGCCGGACATCAGATGGATTTCAGCCCGGATAAAGGCGCTGTCGCCACGACCACGCTGATCCCCGAAGGCAGCGAAACACTTGTCCGCCTCATCAACGGCGTCCATCGCCTCGTCAAAGCGGGCCTGCAGGCGCAGACATTCGGATTTGGTAAGCAGCAGCCGGCCGTCATAGGGCTCAGGCGTGGGGCCGGGACGTGGGGGCACCGACAAGAGCAGTTCCTGGGACCGCGATGGGTCCCGCTGCCGCAGATACCAGGCAAGGACGACAACATCCAGCCAGCCAGCGCCTGCTTCACCCGCACGCAGTTCTGCCGCAGCCACGTCGCTCGGCAAGCCGAAAAAATCAATCTGCATGCCGGAAACAAAGTCGCGCACAGATCAGGTACCCCGATATTTCACGTTCTGATCACTTCAATGCACTGGCTTTAGCAGGCGTTTCATCTGGCCTCCAACGCGCAAGATGGCGCGGGAACAGGTTTAACCCGTTCCCGCGCCTTACTCTTTTACTTCTCCGTCACGTGTTGCTCAAGCGCGTCGTGCTGCTCGGCGACGTCGTGTTGCTCTGCCGCGTCATGCTGCTCGGCAACGTCGTGCTGTTCCGCCGCGTCATGCTGCTCGGCAACGTCGTGCTGTTCCGCCGCATCATGCTGTTCGGCGACGTCGTGCTGCTCTGCCGCGTCATGCTGCTCGGCGACGTCGTGCTGTTCCGCCGCGTCATGCTGCTCGGTAACGTCGTGCTGTTCCGTCGCGTCATGCTGCTCGGTAACGTCGTGCTGTTCCGTCGCGTCATGCTGCTCAGTCACGTCGTGCTGTTCCGTCGCATCATGCTGCTCGGAAGCGTCCTGCTTCCCGGCGCTCAGCATATAGTCCCACTGTGACGGAGCAACCGGGGCGCCGCCGTCAACCGGGTCATGCATTTCCTTGGCATCGTGCAGTTCCGATGCGTCATGCAACTCCTCCGGATCGTGCATTTCCGAGGCGTCGGCGCGGACGGGCTTCAGCGGCGTGACGGCGATTTCGCGCGGCGGGGCCTGATCGGCGGCCATGCCGGGGCGCACGATCTGAAGCGACACGGCATGCAGGGCCGGCGCCTTGCGGCCAACCAGGGCCGCCTTTTCATCCTCCGTCAGGCCCGCGAACAGGCTGACATAGGTCTTGGGATCGCGGCGGAAAGCATCGGCAGCACCGGGATTGCCGGCCATCTGCGAGAGGATGCGGTACAGCGCCTTGGAGGTCTGACGCTCCCGCCCACCCAGCGGCTCGCGGCCAAGACGGGCGATGGCATCCATTTCGAACGGGCCGTAATCGCCGGTCGGGCTGACCGGAAGCTGGTCACCGGTCCGGGTGCGGTCAGCCGGACGTTCGATGCCCAGCCGTTCGGCCATATCCGGATCGATGGGCAGAATGTCCTTGGGCGGCAGATAGAAGCTGCAGGCCTGATGCACCGATGCGCGGACAGCCGGATCGCGATAGGCCTTCAGCGGGCGGCGGATGATCTGGCTGTCCAGGCCGGGGAAGGTGGCGCCGACATAATGATAGGTGGGGTGGTTCTCGCCATAGATCTCGATCAGGCGCTCGAACAGGATGGCGCGCTTGTTGTTCTTGAAGCCCTTCACCGAATAATAGCTGTCACCCACGGAGCCGACCTGCAACAGCACGACATGGCTAGAGGTCACGACAGGCCGGTTGCGCAGCAGCAGGTCACCGGCATCCAGGATCTGGCAGCCATTGACCGACGGATCGATGCGCAGATCGGCAAACAAATAGTCGGTGGAGGAAATGCCGGGCAGCATCTCCGTCCGGTGGCCTTCCTTGCGCGCGATATTCAGGGCGCGGCGGGCGGGCGACACGAAGAAACCCGGATGGCCGTAGAACACGGCGGTCACGCGCTTGCCCTCGCGCACGGCACGCAGGATCAGTTCGGCCATCTGCACATAGGTGATCAGGCGGCGCTTGTCCTCGCCATAATGCAGAGCCAGATTATAGGAATTGGGGTTCAGTTCCCGGATGAAACTGGCCGTGACACCATCGGGAACACCAAAGAACACGACATCGGCATCACGGATATGGCCGATGGCCTCCTGCGTGAAATGCGAGATCGACCGGATACCCGTGCCGACGACGGTCAGGCTGCCATGGGTCTGGCCGGTCACAATCGGCTTGGACAGATCGAAGGAATTGGGCATCGTCCTTGGTCCCCCTGGGTACGTATCTGAGGTTGGTCAATTTCCAAACGGGCTACGCCGAAGGCGCCATGACCCTAACGCATTCGAGGCATGAATGCATGCCGCAAAATTAGAGCGAGTTGCAATGCGATACATCTCAGATTTGTTACCAGTCATTGGGTTAGATCCCATGTACGCGCGCACACCAGTAAAAGTCATTCCATGATGAGTAGCATGGCGCAATCAACACACAGCGGCCCGCCCCCGGTGGCGATCATCCTGGCGGGTGGTCTTTCCAGCCGCATGGGCGGTGGCGACAAGGGCTTGCGGCTGCTGGCGGGGGAGCCGCTGCTGGGCCGGATCATTGCGCATGTCCGGCGGTGGGGTGATATTGTCCTGCTGTCCGCCAATGATGATGCGGAGCGTTTCGGTCATGTACCGGGGTTGCCCCCCCTGACGGTGGTGGCCGACACGGTACCGGACCGGCCAGGGCCATTGGCTGGGATATTGGCTGCCATGGACTGGACCGCCACACACAGGCCGGACCGTACACATATCCTGTGCGTGCCCTGTGACACGCCCTTCCTGCCCGCCGATCTTTATCCGGCACTGGCGGCTGCGTTGACCGGCGGCGGGGCAGTGGCCATGGCGGTGGGGCCGGATGGCATCCGGCACCCGACCGTCGCCCTGTGGCCCGTCAGCCTGCGCGAGGACCTGCGCATCGCCCTGCGGGACGAGGGGCTGCGCAAGGTTGGGATCTTTGCCGCCCGGCATGGGCGGGTCGACGTCCCCTTCCCCGCCGGTCCGGACGGCATCGACCCGTTTTTCAATATCAACGGCCCGGACGATCTGGTCCGGGCCGAAGGGTTTATTCGTAGCGCAGGGCCTTGACCGGCTTTTCCACGGCCACGCGTGCCGCATGTCCGGCCACGGTGGCCCAGGCGATCACCATGGCCCCCAGACCGGCAACCAGGAACAGCAGCGGGTCCAGGTCCACACGATAGGCGAACCCCTGCAGCCAGCGGTTCAGCCCGTACCAGGCAACGGGCCAGGCGATCAAGTTGGCGATCAGCACGGGGCGGGAGAACTGCCAGACCAGCAGCCGCACCAATTGCAGGACGGACGCGCCCAGCACCTTGCGGATGCCGATCTCCTTCGTCCGTCGTTCCGCCGTGAAGCTGGCCAGGCCGAACAAGCCCAGGCAGGCGATGATGACGGCCAGCCCCGCGAAGGCCGCGAACAGCTTGCCCTGGCGGATATCGTCGGCATAGAGCAGTTCCACGCGTTCATCCAGGAAATGCCGGCGCGCCGGGACATCGGGCACCATCTCCCGCCACAGGCTGTCGATGCGGTTCAAGGTGGCCGACACGTCATCCGGACGGATGCGGACCATCAGCACCCTCGTTTCCAGCGGTTCCGGGTGATAGATGGTGGCAACCGTGCTGTTGCGGGCGGATTTATACTGAAGGTCGGTGACGACGCCCACCACCTGCAAGGTGATGTCGCCTTCATCCTGTGGATAGTTGATGGTGCGTCCGATGGCCTCTGCCGGGCTGCCCCAGCCGAACTGCTGTACCGCGGTCGCGGAAATGATGGTGGCGGCCGTCCGCCCCTCCTGGCGGGTACCTTCGGGCAGAGACTTGATTTCGTCGGTCCCGCGCACCTTGTCAAAGCTACGGCCCGCCACCATGCTGGCGCCCAGCGTTTCGAAATAGCCGAAATCCACCGGCTCAGTCCGGATGGTCACGGTTTCATTCTGTCCGCCCGTGATGATGCCGTAGGTCGAGGTCCGTTCCGACGAGTCCGATGGGGCCCAGGGCGCGCCGGCCACGGAGACCACTGCGGGATCGACCAGCAGCCGCTGTTTCATCGCCTCCAGCTTTGACTTTGCGGCTGCATGTTCAAAACCGCGCAGCAGAACGATATTCTCCTTGTCGAAGCCCAGTTCCTGGCTGCTGGCATAACGGGTCTGTTCCAGCACGACCAGGGTGCCGACCGTCAGGCCGATGGCGACCGCGAACTGTGCCACGACCAGGGTGGCGCGCAGCCGCCCGCCACCGACACCGGCAGATTTGTTGGACCGCAGCACCTGCGACGGTCGGAACCCCGACAGGACAAAAGCCGGATAGATCCCGCCCAGAAGGCCCAGCAGCACGGACAGACCCAGGGTCAGCGCGCCCAGCAGACCCATCCCATGAAAGGCCGAGTCCATCTTGATGTCCAGGGCCGTCTGGAACGGCTCCAGCCCGACCTCCACGATGGCCATAGCCAGCAGGCCGGCCAGCAGGGTCAGCAGCAAGCTTTCGCCCAGAAACTGCAAGATGATCAGGCGGCGCGGCGCGCCCAGCGTCTTGCGCAGGGCCACTTCGCGGGCCCGCATGGTGGCGCGCGCCGTGGCCAGATTGACGAAATTGATGGCTGCGATCGCCATGATCAGAGCCGCCAGTGCCACAAGGCCGGAAATGACGGCCATGCTGGTCCCGGTGCCACCCGGAAGCGGATGGGTGCGGATATCCAAAAGCGGCTGCAGGCTCAGGTCGGCACGATATCCGCCATCCGACCCCGGCGTCGTGCTGGGGCGGACCCTCGCCAGAAAGTCCTTCAGGTTAGCCTTCAGCCTTTGCACATCAGTATCGGGTGCCAGTTGGAGATAGATTTGCAGCCAGTTATTTCCCCAGTTATCCCGCTGCCGTTCCAGGTAGGGCAGCGGTGTGGAAATGGAGATCAGGGCCTCGACCTCGCCCGTCACATTGGACGGCGGGTCCTTCATGACACCCGTGACCGTCAGGGCACGGCCATCGACAAGGGTGATGGTGCGGCCCTGCGCGTCCTGGTCGCCAAAGATTTTCGTCGCCAACGCCTTGGTTAGAACCGTGCTGTTGGGTTGGGACAGGGCCGTGCGCGGATCGCCCGACAGGAAAGGCCAGTCGAACAGGCGCAGATAATCCACATCCACGGCATTGAAAGTGACATAAAGGCTTTCATCCCCGCGCCGCACGATTTCGCGCGTGCGGCCCGATCGGACAATGGTCTCGATCTCGGGGAATTCCTGCTTCAGGGCCGCTGTCATAGGCATGGACATGGCCGAATGGGTCGCGGGCGGACGGCCCGGCAGATGTTCGGTCCGCACAAGACGCAGGGTCCTGTCCGCATCCGTGAACATGCTGTTGTAAGACAGCTCATGCCGCACAAAGACCGTGATCAGCAGGGCCGCCGCCAGTCCGGCGGCCAGCCCCAGGACATTGATGCTGGTATAAAGCTTGTGGCGCAGCAGGTTGCGCAGCGCCACCATGATCCAGTTCCTCAGCATATCCCCTGCTCCCCCTTATTCATACCGCAAGGCGCGAACCGGCTTTTCCGCGGCTACCCGCGCCGCATGGCCCGCAACCGTGGCCCAGGCAATGACCAAAGCCCCCAACCCCGCCGCCACGAACAGCAGCGGGTCCAGCGCCACACGATAGGCAAACCCCTCCAGCCAGCGGCTGAGCCCGAACCAGGCCAGCGGCCAAGCGACCAGATTGGCGATCAGCACGGGGCGCGAGAACTGCCAGACCAGCAGACGCACGAGATCCCCGACACTGGCGCCCAGCACCTTGCGGATGCCGATCTCCTTGGTCCGGCGTTCGGCGGTGAAACTGGCCAGACCGAACAGGCCCAGGCAGGCGATGATCACGGCCAAACCGGCGAAGGCCGCGAACAATTTCCCTTGCCGGACATCCAGCGCGTAAAGCTGCTCAATCCGTTCATCCAGGAACTGCCGGCGCACCGGCACCTCGGGCACCATCTCCCGCCACAGGGCGTCAATGCGGTTCAGCACGGCAGGTGCGGCATCGGGCCTGATCCGCACCATCAGGGTGCCGATCTGGCCCTGGTCGATCTGATAGACGGATGCGACGGTACGATCGCGCGCCGTGCGGTATTGCAGGTCGTCGACGACGCCGACGATGGTCAGGGTCACGTCACCCTCATCCTGCGGATAAAGCAGGGTGTGGCCAATGGCATCCTGCGGACTGGCCCAGCCCAGCTGCCGCACCGCCGACAGCGACAGCAGGGCGGACGCGGTGCGGCCCTCCATCCGCTGTCCCGACGGTACATCGGCGGCGGCTTCGGCCCCGTATTTCTCATCAAAGGTGCGACCGGCCAGCAGCCGGGCACCCAACGCTTCGAAATAGCCGTAATCGACATTGTCGGTGCGGATGGTGACGCTGGCATTCTGGCCGTCATCGGTACGGCGATAGGCGGCGGTGGTTTCGGCCCCGTCGGACGGAACCCAGGGGGCACCCGCCACCGCGACGACACCGGGATCGGCCAGCAGCCGCTGTTTCAGGGCGGCCAGCTTGGGCTTGGCCGCCTTGTTGTCGGCACCGCGCAGCAGCACGACATTATCCTTGTCGAAACCCAACTGCTGGCTGCTGGCATACCGTGCCTGTTGCAGCACGACCAGGGTGCCGACGGTCAACGCGATGGCCACCGCAAACTGTGCCACCACCAGAATGGTGCGCAGCCGCCCGCTGCCGGCATTGCCCTTGCTGTTGCCGCGCAGCACATGGGCGGGCCGGAAGCCGGACAGGACCAGGGCCGGATAGAGGCCGCCCAGCACACCCAGCACGAAGGACAGACCGGCCACGATGACGGCCATGGCCCAAAGCTCACGATAGGCGGGATCGATGGCGACCGACATGGCATTCTGGAACAAAGGCAGCGTCACCTCCACCAGGGCCAGGGCCATCAGGCCCGACAGGAAGGTCAGCAGCAGGCTTTCCCCCAGGAATTGCAGCACCAGCAGCCGGCGCGGCGCGCCCAGCGCCTTGCGCATCGCCACCTCACGGGCCCGCATGCTGGCCCGCGCCGTCGCCAGATTGACGAAATTCACCGCCGCGATGGCCAGGATGACGGCAGCCAGCGCCGTCAGGCCGGAAATGACGGCCATGCTGGTCCCCTCATCATCGGACAAGGGGGCCGTGTGGACATCGCGCAGTTTCTGAAGCGTCAGGACGTTGCGGTCGCCCTGGCTTTCATCCTCCACCGCGTTGGGATTGTTCCGGCGCACGAAGTCGGGCAACGCCGCCTCCAAACGTGCGACATCGGTACCGGGAGCGAGGCGGACATAAGTGTCGATCCAGTTCCAATTCCAATGTTCCCGCGCCCGGTCGATGGAGGGCAGCGGCGTGGACAGGGCGATCAGCGCCTCTGGCCGGTGGGTGACGTTGACGGGCGGGTTTTCAATCACACCCGTCACGCGCAGGGTGATGCCGGACCCCAGCTCGATGGTCCGGTCCAGGACATTGGTGGTCCCGAACAGCTTTTCCGCCGTCGCCACCGTCAGAACGGCGCTGTTGGGCTGCGTCAGGGATGATGAAGGATCACCGGACAGGAAGCGCCAGTCGAAAATGTCGAAATAGTCGGGGTCCACGGCGGAGAACAGTTGATAAAGACTGTCCCCGTCACGGCGTACCACCTCCCGCACGCGGGCCACACGCACGGCCTGCACCACCTCCGGGAAGCTCTGTTTCAAGGCGGGGGCCAGGGGGATGGCCTGTGACGCCGTCGGTTCCGGCGCCCGGCCATTGATCAGCAGGATGCGGTTGAGCCGCCAGGTGCTGTCGACATTGGCGAACCGGTCATTGAACGACAGCTCATGCCGGACGAACACAGCAATCAGCAACGCCGCCGCCAGCCCCGCCGTCAGGCCCAGGACATTGATCGCCGTATAGAGCCTGTGGCGCATGAGGTTGCGCACCGCCACCATCAGCCAGTTCCGCAGCATGGCCCCTCTCCCCTATTCATAGCGCAAAGCGCGGACGGGCTTTTCTGCCGCCACCCGCGCCGCATGGCCCGCGACAGTGACCCAGGCGATGATCAAGGCACCCAGACCGACACCGATGAAAATCAATGGATTGATGGAAACCCGGCTGGCGAACCCTTCCAGCCACAGGCTGACCCCGTACCAGGCCAGCGGCCAGGCGATCAGGGTGGCCAGCAGCACGGGCCGTGAGAATTGCCAGACCAGCAGGCGCACGATATCGGCCACACTGGCCCCCAGCATCTTGCGGATGCCGATCTCCTTCGTCCGCCGCTCTGCCGTGAAGGCGGCCAGACCGTAAAGACCCATGCAGGCAATGATGACGGCGAGGCCGGCGAAGGTGGCGATCACTGTCCCCTGACGCGCCTCCGCCTCGTACAGGCGGTCGATCGTCTCGTCCAGGAACCCGCGATATAGTGGGGTGTTCGGCGCCAGTTGCCGCCAGACATCGCCCACCGCCGCCAAGGTCGCCTTCTGATCTCCGGGCAGCAGCCGCAGCAGCATCGCCCCGAACTGCGACTGGTCGATCACGAACAGGGCGGCTTCGGCTTCGACGCGCGCAGAGCTGAACCGGAAGTCCTCCACCACGCCGACAATCGTCAGTATCTGTTGACGCGCGGGTTCACCAACCACACCACCCCGTAACTGCTGCCCCAATGCCGCCGCGGGGTCACGGACACCCAGCTTCGGCAGCATGGCCCGCGTCACGACAATATTGGCCTCCGCCCTTTCGTGCGGTTCGTTCGGCAGCCTCATGATGTCAGGCCCATGTGCCCGGTCGAACAGGCGCCCTGCCAGCAGGGTCGCACCCATCGTTTCCAGGTAGCCGAAATCAATGGCTTCCTTGCGCAGATGCACTGTCGCTGTCTGACCCGGCAGACGGAAACCCATGCTTGCCTTCGATCCCCCTGCCGGCGCCCAGGCGGAGAGGGCGACCGACTTCACACCGGGAAGACGGCTCAATGCATCCCTCAATGCCTCAAAACGACCGGCCCCACCGTCGGTGGGCAGGCGATTGATGATCAGAACATTCTCGCGGTCAAAACCCAATTGTTGCGTCGCTGCAAACCGGGTTTGATGCAGGATGAACAACGCGCCGATGGCCAGCACGATGGCGATGACGAATTGCGACACCACAAGTGCCGTGCGCAGCCCGCCCCCTGCCGCCGGCATGCCTTTCGCCCCCGTGGCCACGCCTGTGCGTGACAGGACCAGGGCGGGGTAAAGGCCCGCGACAAAACCCACCAGCGGCGGCAACAGCAGCAGACCGGTCAGCAGCGCCCGATCCGCGAACGGATCGGCCGGCACATCGATCTTCAGCAGCCGCAGAAGCGGCAGGATCAGTTCGGTGGCCGGCAGCGCCAGGGCACCCGCCAGACTGGCCAGCACAATGGATTCCGTCAGGAACTGCATGGCCAGCCCGGCACGTTTGGCACCCAGCGTACGGCGGATGCCAATCTCCCGCAGGCGCAGCCCAGACCGTGCCGTTGTCAGATTGATGAAATTGATCCCGGCGACGAGCAGGACCAGCATGCCGGTCAGCAGCATTCCCTGGATAACCGGCATCGGCGTTCCCGCCTCTCCCGCCACCGGGTTCGTGCGGATGTCGGTCAGGGGCTGCAGCGCAAGTCTGAAAGTGTAGATACCTTTGGCGTCGTCGGGTGACCGATAGTCAGGCACCAGGGACGGCAACAGCGTATCAATCTGCCTTTCCAAAGCCGCCACATCCACACCGGGACGCAGCAGCAGGTAGGTGGTGAGCCAGGAACTGTTCCACTGCCCTTCCCGTTCGCGAAACTCCCGATCCGCCTGATCGCTGACGCTGGTCGCAATCGGGGTCAGAAGACCGGCCCGCAAGCTGGAATTGCCGGGTGGGTCCGCGATGATACCCGTTACTGTCAGGGTGCGACCGGATTTCAGCCGCAGTACCTGCCCCATCGCCTCGCCATCGCCGAAATATTTCCGGGCGGTGCTTTCGGTCAGGACGGCATCACCGGGCCGGGCCAGCGCCAAGGTCGGATCACCCTTCAAGAAAACCAGATCGAAGACCTGAGGATAGTTCGGATCGACCCGCAAGGCGGCCTGGGTGAACACCTGTCCGTCGGCCCGTTCGACAGAGGTCAGGAACGGGATGGTGCGGACAACCTGCTCCAGGTCGGGCAGACGCTCCGCCAGGGCGGGCCCCACCGGCAAACCGGTGACACTTCCGAACCAGGGGGCCTGCCCGGACATGTATTCGATGCGGTTCACCCGCACGATGCGGTCGGCCTTTTCGTGATAGCCGTCGAAACTGGTTTCAAACCGGACAAGGGTGCCGATGATCATGCAGACGGACAGGCCCACGGCCAGGCCCACCACGTTGATCGCGGTATAGAGCCTGTGCCGCAGCAGATGACGCCACGCGATCAGAAGCCAGTTCCACACCATACGCCACCCCCTTCCCGGTCCCCCGCCAAGACGGCCCCTACTCGTGCCGCAGCGCCTTGATGGGGGGGGCCATGGCGGTGGTGGCGGCGTGGCCGGCGACGGTGACCCAGGCGATGATCAGGGCCGTCAGGCCTGCCGCCACGAAATAGGCCGGCGACAGGTCTACACGTTGTTCGAACCCGTCCAGCCAGCCGCGCAGCAGCCACCAGGCGATGGGCCAGGCGACGAGGTTGGCGATCATGACGGGGCGAGAGAATTGCCAGACCAGCAGGGCCACGATCTGTGCGACCGTCGCGCCGAACACCTTGCGCAGGCCGATCTCCTTGGTCCGCCGCCGGGCCGCAAAGCCGGACAGGCCATAAAGACCCAGACAGGCCACCAGGATGGCAAGGCCGGAGAAGGAGGCAAAGACGGTGGCCTGTACCCGCTCCTCATTATATTGGGCGGCGATCATGTCCTCCACGAAGGCGGCGGTGAAGGGCCGGTCGTTGATCATGCGGGCCCAGAGCGACTGCACCTGCGACAGCAGCGCCGACGGATCGCGCCCGTCGAAACGGATGGAGAGCGTGTCGAACTGGCGTTCGGCCTGGAACATCACAGTCGGCTGTATCCCGTATTTCAGGGACCGGAACCGGATATCCGGGATGACGCCGACAATGGTCAGGTCGAAGGGCGCGTTGCCCAGCGTCTTGGTCTTCAGGACACGGCCCACCGCCTCGGCATTGGTGGCAAAGCCCAACAGGCGGGCTGCCGCTTCGTTGATCATGGCAGAGGCCTGCCCCGTCTCCCCATCCGCCGGCGGGCGGATCAGGTCGGTGCCGAAGGAGGGGTTGAAGACACGGCCAGCCACGGGGGCGACCTTGTACAGTTCCATGAACCCGTCACCCAGGCTCTGGTAATTCAACACCTGCCCCTTCTCACCGGAGCCTTCCAACGTGAAGATCATGTTGTTTTCGTTATTGTCGGTGGGCACGTCGGAGGACAGGGCAACATCCGTCACGCCGGGCAGGCGGCGGACCTGTTCCATCACGGCCTCGCGCGTCGACTGGAACCCCGCCCCGCCCAGGTTACGCAGGGCCAGCACATGCTGCCGGTCAAAGCCCAGTTCGGCATTGGTCGCGAAAATGGTCTGGCGATAGACGACCAGGGTGATGATCGACAGGCCGATGGCCACCGCGAACTGCATCACCACCAGCAACTGCCGCAGACGCGCGCCACCGCCATCCGCCGCGTCCTCACCCTTCAGGATGCGGGCCGGTTGGAAGCCCGACAAATACAGCGCTGGGTAGGCACCGCCCAGCAGGGTGACCAGCAGCGACAGGCCCAGCAGCGCCGACAGGAACAGCGGGTCCAGCAGCGGGATCGACAGGTCCTTGCCCGTCACGCCATTGAAGGCCGGCAGCGCCAGCTCCATCAGGCCCAGCGCCACCAGGATAGACAACACGACCATCACCGACCCTTCGGTCAGGAACTGTGCCACCAGGGAGCGGCGGCGTGCGCCCAGCACCTTTCGTACTGCCACCTCCCGCCCGCGCAGGGAGGAGCGGGCGATGGCCATGTTGGTGAAATTCACGCAGCCCAGCGCCAGGATCAGCAGGGCCACCATGGACAGGGCCGTCACCAGCCCGGCATCGCCCGCCGGCTTCATATCGCCGATATCGCCGGCCTGCTGCTTGGCATGCAGGCGGATATCGCGGATGGGCATGAAATGCTGGCGCGTGCTGTCGGAGGTGCGGACATTGTTGTTTTTGTTGGGGATCATCCGGTCGATGAAGGCAGCATTGTCATCGGCCAGCCGGGCGATGTCATCCGCGCGGCGCAGCTTCAGATAGGTGAAGACATTGACCGAGGTCCAGGTATCCAGGATGTTGGGAAACCCGGCCAGACGCTGCGGCACGACGGGGGCCAGCATCTCCACTTTCAGATGCGTGTTGAGCGGCAGGTCGGCGATCACCGCCGTAACGCGGTGGTCATACCGGTCGGGACCGATACAGCAGATGGTCAGGGTGCGACCGATGGGATCGGCATCACCGAAATATTTGCGCGCAGCACTTTGCGTCAGCACAAGCGATGACGGGTCCGACAGGGCCGTTGCCGCATCACCTTCCAGGAATTTCAGGCCGAAGATGGCAAGGGCCGCCGGGTCCGTATAGGTCACGGTCTGCGGAATGACGGTACCGTCGCGCAGGATGGAGGTGTCATAGGGGAACATGCGGACCGCCACCTCCACCTGCTCTGGATAGGCGGTGGTGAGGGCGTCCATCATCCGGCCCGCCGAGCGGACCGTGTTGAAGGGCGCGCGGCCCGGTATCTCATAGCTGGTATGGACGCGCACGATGCGGTCGGCATCGGGCACCCAGGCGTCATAGGACAGCTCGTCCCGGACATGCAGCATGATCATCAGGCAACTGGCCAGACCCACGGCCAGACCGGTGACATTGATGGCCGTGTACAGCTTGTGCCGCAGCAGATTGCGTACGGCCACCATGACCCAGTTCTTCAGCATGATATCCCCCCTCTCTATCCCTTTAACCGTCACTCGTACCGCAATGCCTTGACCGGCTTTGCCTGCGCCACGCGGGCGGCATGCAGGCCCACCGTCACCCAGGCAATGGCCAGCGCCACCGATCCGGCGCCCAGGAACAGCAGCGGGTTCAGGTCGATCCGGTAGGTAAAATCCGACAGCCAACGATCCATGCAGAACCAGGCCACGGGCCAGGCGATCAGGTTCGCCACCAGCACCGGCTTTGAAAACTGCCAGACCAGCAGGCGGACAATGTCGGGCACACTAGCCCCCAGCACCTTGCGCAGGCCGATCTCCCTGGTCCGGCGTTCGGCGGTGAAGCTGGCCAGACCATAAAGACCCAGGCAGGAGATGAAGATCGCCAGACCCGCAAAGGTCGCGAACATCTGCGAGGTCTTCTGTTCGCGCTGATACTGGTTGGCGATGTTCACATCGAAGAAGCTGCGCTCAATCGGGCGGTCGGGGATCAGTTCGGCCCAGGTGCGGTCGATCTTGTCCACCACCGCCTGCAACTGCCCGGCCTTGGCCCGTATGGCCATGGCATGGTGACGGCCCTCGTCGCTGATATACATCACGGCGCGGATGGGCTCATGAACGGAGCGGTAGTGGAAATCCGCCACCACGCCGATGACGGTGCCCATCAGATAGGTGGTCATGTTGTCCATGATCTTCACCTGCTGACCCAGGGCCGCAGCCGGGCTTTCATATCCCAGGGTCTTGACGGCGGTTTCGTTCAGCACGACGCCGACCGGCAGAAGGATTTCCTTGGTGCCTTCCGGCGGCGGCTTGTTCTCTTTCATCCAGTCGGGACGCTGGACCAGATCGGTGGCACGGGTGCGGTCGAAGGTACGACCGGCAACCATGCGCATGCCCAGCGCTTCGAAGAAGCCGGGTCCGACACTGTCCTGACGCATCACATGCTGTTCAGGCTTGGTCCCGGTCAGCGGCTCGATCACGGTGTTGTTTTCCCCGCCATCGCCGGGGATATGGGCCGCCACACCCACACCGGCGACATTGGGATCGGCGCGCAGCATGTCCATGAAGGTCTCGCGCTTCTCCCGCACGCCTTCATCCAGGAAATGGCCGACGATCACGACATTCTCCGTGTCGTAGCCAAGGTTCTTGTGCTGGGCATAGATGAACTGGCCATAGACGACCGAGGTGGCGACCATCAACGTGATGGAAATGGCGAACTGCACCACCACCAGCACCGTGCGCAACCGACCGGAACCGCCACTGGTGCCGGACCCGGCGCTTTTCATGGTCTGGGCCGGGTTGAAGGATGACAGAAGGAAAGCCGGATAGGCCCCGCCGCCGATACCGACCAACAGCACCAGCCCCAGCAGCATGGGCAGCAGCAGCGGGTCCTGGCTGAAATCCAGCACCAGTTCCTTGCCCAGGAACGTGCTGAACCCCGGCAGGGAAACTTCCACCAGCGCAATGGCGATCAGCAGGGCGAACAGGGTCATCAACACGCTTTCGCCCAGGAACTGTGACACCAGCTGTGCACGGCTGGCGCCCACCACCTTGCGCACGCTGACCTCCCGCGCGCGCTGGGTGGCACGGGCGGTCGCCAGGTTCATGAAATTGATGCAGGCGATGATCAGCACCAGAAAGGCGACCGCCGTGAAGATGGTCAGCTCTGTCTGGCTGATCCCCGGCGTCACATCGCCGCCCATGGGTTCCGTATGAATGCTGGTCAGCGGACGCAGGCCGGGAAAGGCCAGGGCGGACAGATCAATGGGGCCCTGCGGTGTCTGCAACGGCGTGAAGGTGCGCTTGACCCATTCCTGCATGCCGGCGTGCAGCGGCTCCACCGACGCACCCGGCTTCAGCCGCAGATAGGTCTGGCCCTGCGTATTGCCCCAATTCTTTTCTTGTTCGATCATCCAGGTGCCGGCGGGATGACCCATAGGCAGCAGCACGCCGAAATCCAGATGCGTGTTGCGCGGCAGGCTGGCCACCACCGCCGTCACCTTCAGTTCATACTTGTGATCCAGCGTCAGGGTCTGGCCCAGGGCCGGCGCATCGCCGAAATATTTCCGGGCCATTTCTTCGGTCAGGACCACGGAATAGGGATCTGTCAGCGCGGTAGCGGCATCACCGGCCAGCAGCGGAAAATCAAAGATCCGCAGGAAGGTGGGATCGACCGTGAAGGTCCATTCATAGAATTGCCGGTCACCGACCGATATGATGGCCCGGCTTTGAAGGAAGCGGGTGAAATCCTCCACCTCCGGATGGGCGTTCTTGAAGGCGGGGCCGAAACCCATCTGGGTATAGGCATTGCGCTCCGGCTTGCGGCCCGGCACATGCCATTCGATGGTCGCCTGATAGATGCGGTCCGCGTCCTTGAAGAACCGGTCGTAACCGGTCTCATTGCGAACGTACAAAAGGATCAGAAGACAGGCGGCCAGCCCCACGGCCAGGCCCGACAGGTTCAACAGGGCGTGCAGACGGTGACGCAGCAGATTGCGCAGGGCCACCATGATCCAGTTGCGAAGCATCGTTCTCCCCCCTCTTGGTAGCCCCATCCCTGAACCAGGGAACCCTTGCGGGTCCGGTCCCCACCGGACCCGCAAGGGCCAGTCGCTCACTCGTAGCGCAGCGCCGTCACCGGCTTGGCCTGCGCCACGCGGGCCGCATGCAGGCCGACCGTGGCCCAGGCGATCAGCAGCGCCACCGCACCCGCCGACACGAACAGCAGCGGATTCAGGTCGATGCGGAAGCTGAAGCCGTTCAGCCACTGATCCATGAAGTACCAGGCCACGGGCCAGGCGATCAGGTTGGCGACCAGAACCGGCTTGGAGAACTGCCAGACCAGCAGGCGGACAATGTCCATCACGCTGGCGCCCAGCACCTTACGCAGGCCGATCTCCTTGGTCCGGCGCTCCGCCGTGAAGCTGGCCAGACCGAACAGGCCCAGGCAGGCGATCAGGATGGCGAGACCCGAGAAGGCAGCGAACATCTGCGAGGTCTTAGCCTCCCGCACATACTGCGCCTGGATACGGTCATCCAGGAATTCGCGGTTCAGCGGACGGTTCGGGAACATGTCGCGCCACACCCGCTCGATCTCCACCAGCGTCTTCTGCACGTTGCCGGGCTTCAGACGGACCAGCACGTCGGAGAAACGGTCGCGGTTGATGACGAACAGGGCCGGCGGGATCGGGTCATGGACGGAGCGGAAGTGGAAATCCGCCACAACACCGATGATGGTCAGCTTGTTGGTGCCATCATCATCGGCCCCGACCTCGAACTGCTTGCCGATCGCATCCTCGTTGCTGGCGAAGCCCAGACGCTTCACCGCAGCCTCGTTGATCATAACGGCACCGGCATAGGTGCGGGCAGCCGTATCGCCTGCCGGCACCTGGGCCGGGTCGGCAAGGGGCGGCAGCTGGTCGGCGGGGCGGTTGCGGTCGAACTCACGGCCAGCCACCAGTTGCAGACCCAGCGCCTTCACAAAGTCCCAATCAACACCACCCTGACGCAGGACCAGCATCTGATCCGGGTTGGCACCCGGCAGGCGGACATTGGTGTTGTTCTCACTACCATCGCCGGGGGTGCTGCTGCTGCCCGCCGCTGCGACAACGCCATCCAGCTTGGCCAGCGCCTCCACCAGCGTCTGCTGGCGGGCCTGATCAACGGAGCGCGGGAAGCCGCGCAGGACCAGGGTGTTTTCCTTCTCAAAGCCCAGATTCTTGTTCTGGGCATAGAGAAGCTGACCATAGACCACGGAGGTGGCGACCATCAGGGAGATGGAGATGGCGAACTGCACCACCACAAGCGCCATGCGCAGCCGGCCTGAACCGCCGCCCACACCAGACGATGCGCCCTTCAGCACGCGGGCCGGATTGAAGCCCGACAGGAAGAAGGCCGGATAGGCACCGCCCGCGACACCCACGACCAGCGCCAGCCCCAGCAGGGCCGGACCCAGCAGCGGATCGGTGAACAGATTGAAGCTCAGCTTCTTATCCAGGAAGGCGGAATAGGCCGGCAGGGCCAGTTCGACCAGGGCGATGGACAGGACAAGGCCGATCACCGTCAGCAGCAGCGATTCTCCGATGAACTGCATGATGATCTGGCTGCGGGATGCCCCCACCACCTTGCGCACGCTGACCTCACGGGCACGCTGGGTAGCGCGGGCCGTGGCCAGGTTCATGAAGTTGATCGAGGCAATCGCCAGAACCAGGGCCGCCACCGCCGCAAACGTGATGATCTCCGCATAGGAGGTGGCCGGACGCATTGAGGTCATCACCGGGTCGGTATGGATGTCCTTCAAATTGCGCAGGCGCGGCGTGAAAATCTCACCCAGCACGACATTGCCGGTGGGGGAATTCAGCGTCGGGGCCGTGGTCTTGAACCAGGCGGGCATCCGGTCGCTCAGCGCCTTGCCATCCACGCCCGGCTTCAGCCGGACATAGGTCTCGCAGCAGACAGCGCCCCAGTTGGTCTCGATGCCGCGCATGGCCTGGGCCACCGCCGCATAAGGACGGATGATTTCCAGATCAAAATGCGTGTTGGAGGGCATGTCGGGGATGACGCCCGTCACTTTCGCAGGGGCCGAACCGTCAATATCCAGGGTCTGGCCCAGCGGGTCCTGATCCTTGAAATATTTGCGCGCCATGCTTTCGGTCAGGACGATGCTGTTGGGATCGTCCAGCGCCGTCATGCGGTCACCGCGCAGGAAGGTGAAGTCGAATATCCGGAAAAAGTCGGGGTCCACGGCGCGGGCGGTTTCAGAGAAGCTTTCGCCACCCTGCTTGATGACGACGCTGTTCTGGATCACCCGGGCCGTCATCTCCACCTCCGGCAGCCCTTCCTTCATGGCGGCGGCCAGGGGCAGCATGGAGGCGGCGAAATGATCCACCTGACGGCCCGGCAACTGCGCCTTGAAGGCCACCTGATAGATGCGGTCATTGTCGGTGAAGAAACGGTCGTAGGACGTCTCGTTGCGCACAAACAGCAGGATCAGGACGCAGGTCGCCAGACCCACGGCCAGACCCGTGACGTTGATCGCCGAATAAAGCTTGTGCTTCAGAAGGTTGCGCAGGGCAACCATCAGGTAGTTCTTCAACATGGCAGATCCCCCCGGATGCCGTGGGCCGCGATCATCAGGCAGCGCGCAGGTTCTCGGCCACGACCTGTCCGTCGAACAGGTTGATGATGCGTGTGGCGTACTGGGCGTGCGGCATGGAGTGGGTGACCATGACGATGGTGGTGCCTTCGGCATTCAGTTCGGTCAGCATGCGCATGACCTCGTCGCCATTGGCGCTGTCCAGGTTACCGGTCGGCTCGTCCGCCAGCAGCATCTTGGGCTTGGCGACGACGGCGCGGGCGATGGCCACGCGCTGCTGCTGACCACCCGACAGCTGCTGCGGCAGGTGACTTTCACGGTGGCCGATATTTACCTTCTCCAGGGCGGCCTTGACGCGTTCCTTGCGTTCACGCGCCGGGATGTCGTGATAGAGCAGGGCCAGTTCGACATTCTCGAACACGGTCAGCTCGTCGATCAGATTGAAGCTCTGGAAGATGAAGCCGATATTCTTCTTGCGGATATCGGCCAGCTTGCGCTCACCGTATTTCGACACCTCCTCGCCATTGAACCAGTATTGGCCGCTGCTGGGCGTATCCAGCATGCCGACAATGTTCAGCAGCGAGGACTTGCCGCAGCCCGACGGGCCCATGATGGCGACGAATTCGCCGTCACGAACATGGATGTTCACCGAATTCAGCGCCGTGGTTTCAACTTCCTCGGTGCGGTAGGCCTTGACCAGATCAACCAGCTTCAACATTCCCTTGGTCCTTCCTGCTAAGATTTCGTTTTCCCTCAAGCGCCGGGCGCCGCCATCCGGCGGCACCAAGCCTCAATTCAACTGGATACGATCCATGCGGATCATGTCGCCATAGGCCGACGTGACCACCCGTTCACCCTTGTCCAGGCCGCTTTTCACCTCGATCACCTGGGCATTGCGGCGACCCAGCTGGACCGAGCGCTTGGTGGCATATTTGCCGTCGGAACCGACGACGAACAGCCACGCCCCGCCCGTATCCTGATAGAAGGCGCCGTTGGGGATCAGCAGCGCCGTGGTCGTATCGCCCAGCTTCAACCGCAATTGCAGGCTCTGGCCGGGGCGGATGTCCTTGGGCGCTTCGCCCGCGAATTCCAGTTCGACCCGGAACTGACCGTCACGGACCTGCGGGAAGATCTTGGCAACGCGCAGCATGAAGGTGCCGGCCCCGATAGCCGCTTCCGCCGTCTGGCCGGTTGCCAGACGCGGCAGGTAGAATTCATCCACCTGCGCCACCACCTTGAACCCGTCCATCCGGTCGATGCGGCCCAGACGCTCACCGCGCGTCTTGTTCTGGCCCACTTCGGCCTCCAGCGAGGTCAGCTGACCATCGACCGGGGCTTTGACGATCAGGTTGTCCAGGTTGCGACGGGCAAATTCCAGGTTCTCCTGCAATTTGCCGGTGCTCTCCTTCAGCTTGCCGAACTGTTCGTCACGCAGACGGTCGGTGACGGTCTGCGTCTCCTTCAGGACGTCGCGGCGACGCTGGAGATAGGTGTATTCGTCCTGGGCCTCGTCATACTGCGCCTGACTGATGGCCTTGGTCTTGATCAGTTCGGCACGGCGGTCCAGCGTGCGCTTCAGCTGCACCAGCTTGTATTCCACCTCCACCAGGGCCTGGCGGTTGCTGAGACGGGAGACCTCCAGGTTCAGTTCCACCGTGCGCAGCTGGTTCAACTGCTCGATCACCTGCGCTTCACGGCTGATCACCTCCAGCTGCAGGTCGGTATTGGTCAGCTCCAGCAAGGGCTGGCCCGCCTTCACGAACTGCCCAGCCTCGGCGAAGCGGCGTTCCACACGGCCCCCCTCGACACTGTCGAGGAAGATGCTGGTCAGCGGTTCAACCGACCCACGCACGGGGATGAAATCCTCGAACTGGCCCTGATTGACGGTGGATACGATCAGCCGATCCTCCGCCACGCGCACCGTCTGTCCGCCGGTGCCGCCGAACGCCATGTAAAGGCCGCCGGCCCCCACCAGCAGGGCGATGGCCGCCCCGGCAATGGCCTTCTTGTGCTTCTGGAGACCCGTCTTCTCGATCCGGCGATCCATCGCCATGATGCCCACTCCCTACCCTTGTTTGGTGCCGGTCAGGCCAGCCAGTTGATCAGCACGGCCAGCATCAGGCCGGCGAGCCACAGGTCCGGATGGACGCTGAGGACGGCGTCCTCCACCCGGTCCATCAGGTCCGTTCCTTCGGTGATCATTTCCAACTGCTGCTGCGCCTGACGCATGATCAATCCCCATCCCTTGCCGTCGGTCCCGTCGCCGGCGTTCCGGGTTTCTACTGGCAAGGGGCGTGCCAATAAGAAGTTTGTTTATTTTCAACACATTGGTCGAATAGCGCGATTGTTCGGAAACGAACAGTGTCCGATTTCGGACAGAGCGCGGCCCAAAGGCGGACACTGGACGAATTACCACTTTTTAGGTAAAACTATGTGGTTAACGTTGATGGGAAAAAGTCTCACGCCGTTGACACCGGTTTTCAGCACCAATGAAGGCCGGAGGGGCAAAAAGTCGGCCAAAGGCGGGCACGGAAGATGGGGCAAATGTCGGTCAATCTGCCGGCATCTTTGCGCAGCACCACATCGATGCTGCGAACCCTTACGGCTGACCGCGAAACGGCCCTTTCCCGCCTGACCAGCGGTTTGAAAATCAACACTGCTATCCAGGGACCACAGCAGTTTTTTGCCTCGCGCGGGCTCACGCAACGTGCGGGCGATCTCGACGGGCTGAAATCCGGAATGGCGCAGGCCATTTCAACCGTGCAGGCGGCCAGTGCTGGCGTCGCATCCGTTAAAGGTCTGCTGGATCAGGCGCGTGGCCTGACCACGGTAACGCTGGCCACCCTGGATAACACCCCATCCGCCATCTCCATGCGCCGGGAACTGGCCCAGCAGTTTGATGGCATCCTGCGGCAGATCGACAAGTTCGTGTCCGACAGTTCCTATGGCGGCAAAAACCTGCTGATGTCCCGTCCCCCCAGCTTTGCCGCAACCGACAAGAGCGTGCGCAATGTTGGCGACATTACCGGCATTGATAAGGCCGCGATCAGCAGCGTCACATCCGCCGACAGCTATCGCGTGGCCGTCACCGGCAATGGCGCGATTTCCACCGATGCGACGGACCTGTTGCGGGCGCAGGACACACTTGGTCTGGCGCAGTTGAATCTCAGCGGGTTCAACAGCGCGACCGAAGGCCGATTTGACGACATCAAGTTCGAACTGCACGGCAAGCCCGGACGGGATGCAAAGCTGGTCGTGCTGGACGGGAACGAAAGCTGGACAACCAGTTATAGTCAGTCTGAACTGAAGGCTTTGGCGGATTCCGGCAATAAACTGGCCGTCAGCCACAGCTTCAATTCCGGGGCGCAGATCAACCTTCAGATTGACGGCAGGCTGATGGCGGAGGCGCTGGATACAAGCGGGGTCGTAAGGACCAGCCTTGCCCGCGATGTCAACCTGATCATCAGCGTCACCAATAACCAGGGTGTGACGCTGGAGCGCAGCGCCGCAACACAGGACACCTCGATCCGTCTTCAGGAGGGGGAGAACAGCTTCCGGTTTCCGGCCGGCACCGTGCGACTTGAGGTCGATCCGAAGACCATCCAGGGTGCGGCAGAGACAGCAGGTGGGATCACCGGGGATCTTGGGTCCTTGACCGGCGCGATCATGCCGGGCCGCCCCACGACCGAGGATCTGGCGGACACCGCCGTCAAGCTGGAGGTGGCACGATCGGGCTTTGGCGCTGGTGCCGTGGTTTTGAACCAGTATGCCGGCATCGGCGGCGGCGACCAGGTCTGGTCGCAGATTAATGGCAATCAAAGCCTTGCGTCGATCGGGGGCAATGATCCGCTCGCCAGCAAAGGCGAAATCATCATCACGCCCAGCGCCCTGGCCGGAAAGACAGCGAATGCGGTGTTTCTTTATAATCGCAGCGCCGGCGGCGGGGGCCTGACCACCGTTGCCGATGGCGATTTCGACGCTGGAGAGTTCGCCAACCCCTTCACCCAGGGTTGGCAGCAAAGCGCGCAATTATCCCTGACCTACGGCGCGGTTTCGAATGGACGCCGGACGGTCAGCATCGACGACGGGCTGGGCGGCAGCTTCAACGGCTCTGTGGAGGACAAGGGCGACGGTCAGCCCGTGGTTATCCGTTTGAGTGGCGGCGTCAATAACGGTGCCACGATCGGTCTGTTCCATAAGGATGGTAGTGCCGGCAGCCGTACGATTGATGTCCATCTGGGACTGGACAGCTATGCCGTCGCCGATGACGCCGCCACCGCCGCTGCCAGCAGCTTCACCAGCCTGGAAGGATGGTCGGGGATCGGCACCGACAGCAATGTCAGCGTCTCCATCGGCGCCAGCAACAGCGCAGGCCTGGGCCTGCGGACCATCTCTATCACCCATACCGCCATGGATGGCAGCATTGGCGTGACCGACAATCTGACCATGGGCAATGCCGCGGGGCCGACCGGCTTTACATTGTCCAGCGGCGCCCGAATTCAGTTTGATGCCGCCGCCGGTGCCAACAATTATTCCTGGCGCGTCGCCGCCATGAGCAGTACGGCCAGCCGCGCCGCAGAGCTGACGGTCCGCAGCGTCTCTTTGGGGGAGAAAGCCACCATGACGACAGAACAGGTCAGTGTTGGCACCGCCGAGAATGATCTCACCGTCAACCTGAACGCCAATGGCAGCAGCGCCTTGGAAATCAAGGCCGTCAATTTGGGCAGCGGGCCGCTGGGGCTGGGTATCGACAATGCGGCCAATGGCTGGCGTGATCGCAGTGACGTGAACCTGGCCATCGACGACCTGGAACGCGCCAATATCCGTCTGATGTCTTCCTTGCGCAGCCTGGATGTGAACATGGACATCCTGAACACCCGGGCCGACTTCACTGCCGAGTTTTCTGAGGTCCTGCGGGATGGGTCCCGCAAGCTGGTCATTGCCGATGATAACACCGAAAGCGCCAAGGTCCTGACCGCCGACCTCCGCCGCCAGCTGGCAACGACCATGGTCAGCCTGATGACGCAGCAGCAGCAACGTATCCTCAGCCTGTTCTGATATCACACCGCCGCCAGGGTCAAGCCGGGTGGCCCGGATCAGGCGACCGGGTGGTCCGGACGGCGGGAGGCAGGCCAGGGCTCGCCCTGATCCTCGATCCGGCATTCGATGGCAGAGCCCTCCAGCCGGATATCGGCGCCCCCCGACAGGCGCAGCAGCAGCGCCCCCTCCAACGGTTCCAGGGCCAGCAGCGACAGAAACTGTCCGCGCCGGGTCAGGTCCACCCCGCGACGTTTGACCTTCTCAACGCCCGTGAAGCGCACGGCGCAGCGGATGCGCGTCGGCCCCTCCCCGCCCTCATCAGGCGTGGGGCCGCCATCGGGTGCCGGACCTTCCCATTGATACCGGCTGGCCAGCAGGACGAACATCCCGTCATCGGGCAGAAAGGCCAGATCGGTGATGGGGATGATCGCGTCCTGCAACAGGGCGGAAACCACCCGCAGATCATCCGCATCCACTGCCCGAAGCCGTACCGCCGCGTTCATCATCATCTCTCCACCAGCATCCGCCGACAAAATACGGGGGTGCGGGGCACTTGCCAAGGACAAGCCCTTGATGATGGTCCCGGCTTTTGTCAGAATCCCCATCGCCGCCCACCCATGCGCGCAAGAGGGACCGCCCAGGCTGGCGACAGGGGCGGGATATTGGTAGTTTCCCGCGCATGTTCGGGCGTGCGGCCCGGACGCCCCTTTCATCGCCCGTCAGGACCCGCTCCCATGAAGTTCTTCGTCGATACCGCCGACCTCGCCGAAATCCGCGATCTGGCCGATACCGGCCTGCTGGATGGCGTCACCACCAACCCGTCGCTGGTCGCCAAGGCCGGTCGCAACTTCGTGGAACTGATCGCCGAGATCTGCGACGTCGTCGAAGGCCCGGTCAGCGCCGAAGTGGCCGCCACCGATTTCGACACGATGCTGAAGGAAGGCCGTTATCTGGCCCAGATCGCCCCGAACGTGGCCGTCAAGGTGCCGCTGACGCCGGCTGGCCTGAAGGTCTGCCGTACGCTGGCCAATGAGGGCACCATGGTCAATGTGACCCTGTGCTTCTCCGCCGCCCAGGCCATTCTGGCCGCCAAGGCCGGTGCCGCCTTCATCTCCCCCTTCGTGGGCCGCCTGGATGATATCGGCCAGAACGGCCTGAACCTGATCCAGGAAATCGTCGAGATCTATTCCAACTACTCGGCCTTCACGACGGAAGTGCTGGTCGCGTCGGTGCGCAACCCGATCCATGTCGTGGAATCGGCCCGCATGGGCGCCCATGTCGCCACCATGCCGCCCAGCGTCATCCGCCAGTTGGGCAACCATGTGCTGACCGACAAGGGTCTGGCCACCTTCGTGTCCGATTGGGCCAAGACCGGCCAGTCCATCCTGGATCAGCCCCTGCCCAAGCGCGGCTGATCCGCCACGCAAGGTCGGGCTTCGACAACGATAATAATAAGGATGGAGGAAAGGCCGCATGACCACCGGACCCGGACAGATCACCACCAACCCGATGGATGAACTGACGGCCGAGGATGTGGCGGCCTTTCTGATGGACCATCCTGATTTCCTGGCGCGGCGGCCCGACCTGCTGCGCCATCTGCTGGCCCCCACCGCCCCGGAAATGGGCCAGGGTATTGTCGATATCCGCGAACGCATCCTGGAAAAGCTGCGGGGTGAGGTGGGGCGGCTTTCCGACCAGCAGCAATTGCTGGTCGATACGACCCGCGCCAACATGATGAACCTGCGGCGCGTTCATGCCGCCGTCCTGCATCTGCTCTCCTGCCGGGGGCTGGAGGCGATGGTGCAGGCCATCACCAGCGATCTGGCCGTCCTGCTGGACCTGGATGGGGCGGCCCTGGTGGTGGAACAGCCCGAGGGCCCCATCGCCAGCATCGGCCCCGCCGGCCTGGGCATGGCCCATCATGGCACCATCAACCGCGTCATGGGCCGCGCCGATGTGGCCCTGCAATCCGATATCCTTGGTTCGGTCGAGGTCTGGGGCCATCAGGCCGGCCTGATCCGCAGTCAGGCCCTGGTCCGCCTGCGCCTGGGTGACGGGGAAGAAGCCACACCCGCCCTGCTGGCCTTCGGCTCCGCCGAACCGGAAACCTTCCATCCCGGACAGGCGACGGACCTGCTGTTGTTCCTGTCGGGTGTGGTGGAACGCGTCATCGCCGCCTATCTGGACCCGGCACCAGCATGGTGAGCGTCAGCCTGGGCTTTGCGGCGCAGGCCGATCTGCACGAGGCCATCGAGCGGTGGCAGCGCTGGCTGAGCACGGAAAAGGGCGCCAGCCCGGCTACCATCCGCGCCTATAATACCGACCTTGCCGAGTTTCTGGCCTTCATGGCCGACTATCGGGAACGCAAGCCGGGCCTGAATGATCTGGGCAACATCTCCTTGATGGAATTCCGTGCCTGGCTGTCCGCGCGCGCCATGGAAGGGGCGCAGGCCGTCACACGGGCGCGCGGCATCTCCGGCGTGCGCAATCTGTTCAAATGGCTGGACCGTCACGGCATCGTGCATAATCCCCATATCGGAGCGCTGAAGGCCCCGAAGCTGAAATCATCCCTGCCCCGTCCGTTGCATGAGAAGGATATGGGGGCATTGCTGGATGAGGCAGCCAGCCTGCCCGATGCCCCCTGGATCGGGTTGCGCGACCGGGCCTTGTTCACCCTGCTGTATGGCTGCGGCCTGCGTATTTCAGAGGCGCTGGCCCTGAACCGCAACGACCTGCCACCGGGGTCGGCCACGGTGCGCGTGCTGGGCAAGGGGTCAAAGGAACGGCAGGTGCCGGTGCTGCCCGCCGTGAATGAGGCCGTGGCAACCTATCTGGAGGCCTGCCCCTGGCAGGGAACGGACGCCATCTTCGTGGGCAGCCGGGGCGACCGGTTGAACGCATCGGTGGCGCGCAAGCAGATGCAGGCCCTGCGCGGTGCCCTGCAACTGCCCGACAGCGCCACGCCCCACGCGCTGCGCCACAGTTTCGCGACCCATCTGCTGGGCGGTGGCGCCGACCTGCGCGCCATCCAGGATTTGCTGGGCCATGCCAGCCTGTCCACCACCCAGCGCTATACCGATGTCGATACGGAGAAATTGCTGGCTGTTTATGCCGACGCGCATCCGCGGGCGCGGGGGTGATTGCGGGTTACACAGGCCTGTGCGACTATTCTAGTTGTTGGTGAGGAGGCTTAACCGTGGCCGAAGAACCTGAGAATATCGTGCTGGCCTATCTGCGCCGCATAGACCTGAATGTGAAGGACCTCCAGCGCGGGCAGTCGGAAGTACTGAACCGATTGAACAGGCTTGAAGAAGGCGTTGCCCGAGTGCGCCCTGATCAGGCAAATGAAGCCGAAACCGTCGCCCATCTTCAGGCGCAGGTGGACCGTCTGCGCGAACAGATTGACCGCATCAACCGCCGCATTGATCTGGTGGATTAACCCATCGCCCAATCGGCAATCGCCGCCGCATGGATGGTGGTCGTATCGAACAGGGGCAGGTCGGTATCCGGCGGCCCGATCAGCATCGTGATCTCGGTACAGCCCAGGATCACCCCCTGGGCGCCTGCCGTCCGCAATCCCGCGATGATGCGTTTATAGCTGTCGCGGGAACTGTCCTTCACTTCGCCCCGGCACAGCTCCTCATAAATGATGCGGTGAACCTCCGCCCGGTCGGCCTCGTCTGGGGTCAGGATATCCAGGCCGCCGGCGGACAGGCGGGCGCGGTAGAAATCCTGTTCCATGGTGAAGCGGGTGGCCAGCAGCGCCACGCGTGACAGGCCGGCGGCGCGGATGGTCGCCGCCGTCACATCGGCAATGTGGATCAGGGGCAGGCCGGTGGTGGCCACCACCTCGTCCGCCATCTTGTGCATGGTGTTGGTGGCAATGGCCAGCGCCTCTGCCCCCGCCGCCTTCAGGTCACGGGCGGCGCCCACCATCATGGCGGTCAGCCCATCCCAGTCGCCCGCCGCCTGCATGGCGGCAACGGGTGCGAAATCAACCGAATGGATCAGCAGCGGGGCCGAGGACAGTCCACCTTGTACCGCGCGCACCCGTTCATTGATCAGCCGATAGTAAAGCTGGGTGGATTCCCAGCTCATGCCGCCGATGATGCCGATGCGCCGCATGGGGACTGCCTTGCAGAAAGGATGGATACCTTCTGCTTGGCCTGGATACGCCCCCGCCGCAATGGCGAACTTGTCCTGACGACAAGCTCAATCCAGGTCCATTTCCAGGGTCAGGGGCTTGTCGGTGACATCCACCTTGGCATCCTCAAAGACGGGGGGACCCATGCGGCCCTTGGCATCCCGGCTGACAGCCCAGGGTTCGCTGGGTGCGCCGAACATGCCCCGGTCCAGCTTGGCATTGTCATTCACGTCCTGAAAGGCCGTGGCGGCATAGGCACCCGGCGGCACATCCTTGAAAACAATGCGGACCGTATCATCCTTCGCCGCCGCCTTATCGCGCAGGGTGCAGCGTTTCAGGAATTCCTCCTGGGTGCAGAGCTGCACGAAGACACCGCGGCCATTGGGTTCGGCGTCGGTGACGATGACCGTGACATCGGCGGCCATCGCCATCGGGACCGTGGAGGCAGCGAGAAGGGAAAGGGCGAAAGCGGAAAGCACGACGCGGCGCATCTGTGAGGGTCCCGTGGCTGGTATGGATGGACATCCCATCACCCAACCGGCCGGGACCGGTAAATAACGGCTTCGTGCAACCGGCGGCGCGTTTCGTGAAATCCGTTTCGCGAAGCGTGAAATGCGCGCGGGTCAGGCGGCGCGCGGCAATCCCGCCGGTTCCAGCATCATGGTCAGGGCCGACCCGCCCCGATCCATCGCCTCCAGCGCCAGGGAGAAGGCGTCAGCTGGCGCCAGTTGGAAGTCGCAATGCACCTCCCCGCCATCGAAGCTGACCAGGGCCGAGAGGCGGCCCGCGATGCGCAGCATGCGGTGATTATCGCCCAGGCAGTAGAATTCCACCCCGCGCAGGCCACGGTTGCGGGCCATGGTGAAGGCACGGCGGACCAGCATGCCGCCCAGGCCCTGATTCTGCCAGTCGGCCTCGATGGAGATGGCCAGTTCGGTACGGGTGCCGCCATGGCGCAGTTCCACGGCCCCCCGGATTTCCCCACCCACAATGGCGGCCAGCACGATGGCCTTATGCCAGTCGATCCGGCCCACATGTGCGCGCACGGCATCATCACTCAACCCGCCCATGAAACGGGCGCGGCGGTCGGATGCGGACAGGCGCAGCAGATGGGCGGTGTAACGGGCGGCCTCGGCGGGCAGCAGGGGGCGGAACACGGTCATGACGGAACAAACCTCGGGACAAACGGACAATACGCCCCTTCCGCGTCCCCTCCCCCGGGATCTGTCCCCCGCCAACCGTATGAGGGGCGGGATTGTTCTTGTGCAGCGCAATATAGGGGGTGAATACGCGGCTGTGAAGATTTGGGCAGCTATGCCGGAAACGCAGCACCGGCGCGGGTGGCACCAACATCGTTGCATCCTTTCCCGCCGCCGCTATCCTGCGGATGGACATCGGCGACAGGCGGATATCATGAGCATCTGGGGCAAGGTCATCGGCGGGGCAGCGGGTTTCGCGATGGGGGGGCCGCTGGGCGGTCTGCTGGGTGCCCTGGCCGGCCACGCCGTAGACGGGTTCAGGGATGCCGAACAGGCCCCGCGCGGCAGCGATGATGAGGGTCGCCCGGACCAGACGCAGACCATCGCCTTCACCGTCGGCGTCATCGTGCTGTCGGCCAAGATGGCCAAGGCCGATGGCGTGGTTCACCGGGTGGAGATCGAGGCATTCAAACGCATCTTCCATGTGCCCGACCATGAGCTGCGCAATGTCGGCCGCCTGTTCGACGCGGCCAAGCGCGACAGCGCCGGGTTCGAATCCTACGCCAAACAGCTGGCGCAGATGTTCCAGGACAGGCCGGAGGTGCTGGAGGAGCTGCTGGCCGGCCTGTTCCACATCGCGGTCGCCGACGATATCGTGCATCTGGCCGAACTCGCCTTTCTGCGCCGCGTGGCGGAGATTTTCGGCTTTCCGCCCGACGAGTTCGAACAGGTCTGGCGCCAGCATGGCACCCGCATCGAGGGGGCGAACGCGCCGGAAGATGATCCCCATGCCATCCTGGGCGTGGCCCGGGACGCGGATTTCGACACGATCAAGGCGGCTTATCGCAAGCTGATGCGCGAAAACCATCCCGACGCACTGATCGCCAAGGGCATGCCCCAGGAATTCATCGATCTGGCGCATGAGAAAACGGCAGCACTGAACACCGCCTATGAAAAACTGGAACGGGAGATGCGGGGGAAGTGATCCCCCGCGCCACCCATATCAATCACGGAAATTAATATACTGCAGCGGCTGCTCGATCTTCAGCCCCTTGACCAGGGCGATGCAGGCCTGCAGGTCGTCGATCTTCTTGCCCTGCACGCGCAGTTCATCGCCCTGGATGGAGGCCTGGACCTTCATCTTGCTGTCCTTGATGGCCTTGTTGATCTGCTTGGCCAGGGTCTGGTCGATGCCCTGCTTGACCTTCACGGTCTGACGCAGGGTGCCGCCGGCGGCGTTTTCTTCCTTGCCCCAATCCAGGCAGCCGGGGTCCAGCTTGCGCCGCACGAAATAGCCTTTCAGCATTTCCGTCAGCTGCGCCAGCTTGGTGCTGTCCTCGGTATGGATGTGGATTTCGTTCTCCTTCTCCTTCAGCTCCATCGTGGATTTGGAGCCTTTGAAGTCGAAACGCGTCTGCAATTCGCGCAGCACACCCTGCACGGCATTGTTCACTTCGGCGATGTCGGTCTTGGAGACGATATCAAAGGTGGGCATGGGGAAAAGGTTCCGGGTACGGTTTGAAACACTGGCCGCACATTAGCACCAGCCATCCCGGCCCGTCACCCTTCCCCGAAAACGGGTCAGCCCTTCGCAACGCTCACCTGATTATCGGCCATGGTCGCCCCATCGCCGGCATGGGCCTGTTCCCCGGCGGACATGGCCGCCACCACGAACAGACCGGCCAGGACCAGGGCTTGCAGGACCATGGCGGCACGCTGCTTAAAATTCGTCGCTTCACGCATTACGGCCTCCCTAAAAGGCTGGATGTTGATCCTGGGCATCGCCCCGATACCCGATGAACTGACTATATAAGCGACTCTTTAACATGCAAATGTTTAATATTGTCACGGACAGGTTTCGCATCGGTAACGCCTGTCCTCTGTTGCACGAAGGGCACAGGTGCGGGCTGTCGCGGGACCGCTTTGGGCCTTTGCGGGCCAGGATGCGGGTGCTAGATGTCTGATGTCGCCGGTCAAAACTCTTGACCGGCGACATCCGCGCCGACGGGCGCGGCGGCGGCCCATGCCGCCGAAGCTTGAAATACCGACTTGTCGGCATTTCAAGCCGCTGGCATGAGAACAGGCCCGTTACGGGCAGTTGACAGGATCAAGTGATGACCAAGCCGTCCTTCGACCAAGATGCCGCCAACCTGCTGGACGACCTGATCCAGCGTGCCCGCCGCGCCGGGGCCGATACTGCCGATGCGCTGCTGGTGGATGGGGCGTCACTGTCGCTGTCCACGCGCCTGGGCAAGCCTGAAGGGCTGGAACGGTCGGAAGCGGGCGATCTGGGCCTGCGCGTCTTTGTGGGCCGGCGGATGGCCGTGGTCTCCTCCACCGACCGTGGCCCGCGCATGATCGCCGAACTGGCGGAGCGGGCCGTGGCCATGGCCCGCGCGGTGCCAGAGGACCCGTTCTGCGGGATCGCCGAACCGGGCCAGATCACACAATCCTGGATCGACCTGGACCTGAACGATCCGGACGAACCCAGCGCCGATGCCCTGATCGAAGCCGCGAAGGCCACGGAGGATGCGGCCCGCGCGGTGGCCGGCGTCACCAATTCCGACGGTGCGGATGCCAGTTGGAGCCGCAGCGCCGTCACTCTGGTGGCCAGCAATGGCTTTGCCGGCGGTTATGGCGTGTCGCGCCGGTCGCTGTCAGTCTCCGTCCTGGCCGGTGAAGGCACCGGCATGGAACGCGACTATGCCTATCACTCCACGGTCTATGGCAGCGACCTGGAAAGCCCGGCGGAGATTGGCGCGCGTGCCGGCCGCAAGGCTGTGGCCAAGCTGAACCCCCGGAAGGTGAAAAGCCAGACGGTGCCCGTGATCTTCGATCCGCGCCTGTCGGGCGGGTTCCTGGGCAATCTTTGCGGGGCCATTTCCGGCGCCGCCATTACGCGCGGCACCAGCTTCCTGAAGGACAGGCTGGGCCAGGCGGTGTTTGCCCCCGGCATCCAGGTGGTGGAAGACCCGCATGTGCGGCGCGGCCTGCGTTCAAAGCCGTTCGATGCGGAAGGTCTGCCCAACTATCGCCGCAACCTGATCGAGGATGGGGTGCTGACCACTTGGATCCTGGACCTGCGTTCATCACGCCAGCTGGGCCTGACGCCCACGGGCCATGCCACGCGCGGCACCAGTGGCCCGCCATCGCCCAGCCCGACCAATGTCTATCTGGCCCCCGGCCCCCTGTCGCCCACCGAACTGATGGCCGATATCAAGGATGGGCTGTATGTCACAGAACTGATGGGCCAGGGCGTGAACGGGGTCACCGGCGATTATTCGCGCGGGGCCGCCGGTTTCTGGATCGAGAATGGCCAGATCGCCTATCCGGTCAGCGAGATCACCATTGCCGGCAATCTGAAGGACATGTTCCGCCGTATCGTGCCAGCCAGCGACCTGCGCCTGCGCTATGGCATCGACGCGCCGACCATCCGTATCGACGGGATGACGGTCGCCGGCATGTGAGACAGGGCAACATGTGCCAATAAAAAGGCGCGTCGGGTTTATCCCGCCGCGCCTTTTTATTTTGTTACATCCGTATCACGCGCATTCGGCGCGAAAGCCGGTGCGGGCCGCCAGGATGGCGATCTGGGTGCGGTTACGGGCGCCCAGCTTCTGCATCATGGCGCGGACATGCACCTTCACGGTGCCTTCCAGAACGCCCAGTTGACGGGCGATTTCCTTGTTGGAACAGCCGGACAGCAGCAGGCGGAAAATATCGCGCTGCCGATTGGTCAGGCGGGAAACAGAAGCGAAATCGGCGCGATCCTCCGCCGCGGGCACGGCAACGGCAGTGGTCAGCATGCCATAGGGCATCTGGACATAGCCTTCGCGCGTCAGGGCCAGGGACACCGCTTCGGCCAGAACAGCGCTGGGATCGCTTTTCAGCAGGCAGGCGACGGCACCCGCCGTCAGCAGCGTGCGGGTTTCCGCCGGGGTGAAGGCAGAGGACATGATGATGGAAGGGACACCCTGCACCTTGGCCAGGAAATCGGCGATGGCGGTCATCCGTTCCGGCCCCAGCCCATCGGCATCCATCAAAACCACATCGGGAACGTTGGAAGCCTGCGACAGCAGACCCAGCGCTTCTGCCGGGGTACCGGCCTGCCACGTCTGCGCCCCATCATGCAGGGAGGCCAGCGTCAGCGCCAGACCATGACGGACCAGGGCCTGCGGATCGATGATCAGGAAACAGCGGCGGCGCACACCGGAAACGCCATCAACCCCGGTGGGGCGTGCGTAGGAGTCCGTGGTCACAACACGAAACGGGCTGCCGCCCCGGCGCACGGCGATGGTCATCCCGACCTCCAGCAAAGGGGCATCCAGCCCGGTGTTAACCTCTCGTACATATTCATACGGATTAAGTCTTCTCGCAACCTCCTTCTGTTCAATTCCATGAGAATCTGTTTATATTATTCTTAGGAACTGAGTTGTTATGAAATTAGATCGAAATTCGAAGCTTTAATCCTTGGTGGTTACTTCGCATCTCGATCTATCGATTGTATTTTAACTAAACTTTCAGCGACAGGCCCAAAAGGCTTGGAATCATGGGAAAAATTCCCGTCGGATGCGACATGCGCCTGGTTCAGCGGCGATGGGAATTGGCTGGATCACAGGGGGTACGGGGCATGACATCTGGGTCGGTGATGCTGGTTGACCATGATCAGCTGTTCAGCGCGGCATTGGCCGCCTTGCTGGAAGAAGAAGGGATGGCGGTGGAGTCCCCCCTGCCCTCGCTATCTGCCGCCGAACAGGCCCTGACCAGCGGGGCCAGGCCTGCCTTGATCATTACCGACCCTTCCGGCCTGGACCGCGTTGATGATGGCGACCCTCTGACGCGGCTGCGTGCCCTGGCGCCGGATACGCGGCTGCTGGTCCTGTCCGCCGATCTGGCACAGCCGGCGCTGAACCGCAGCCTGTCTGCCGGCGCACACGGCCATGTCTCAAAGGGGGCGTCGTTCAATGCCGTGCTGCGGGCCGTACGCCTGATCCTCATGGGACAGGCCGTCTATCCCGCCGCCGCCACCCAGGGCATGGGGCAGACCCAAGCGCAGTCCCCCACGCAGGCCGAACCGGGCGCCGATACGGCCAGCAGTGCCGACTTGTCGCCCCGCGAAACCCAGATTTTGGCCTGTGTCATCAGCGGCCATTCCAACAAGGCCATCGCCCGGCGCCTGTCGATCACCGAAAGCACCGTGAAGATGCATTTCAAGAATGCCATGCGGAAGATCAACGCCGGCAACCGCACCCAGGCCGCCATCTGGGCCATGGAACATGGCATCGCCCCCATGGCCTGAAACGCGAAAACAAAAACGAATTCTCGTAAAAAGCAATATAATCCAAATAAATATAGTCCAAATAAAAAAGGGCCGCTGCAGACAGCGGCCCTTTCTCGTACCGTCTGCCAGCCCCGAAGGGCCGGCAGGTGTCACCCGATCAGATGATCAGGGGAACACGATCACGGCGCGGCGGTTCGACGGCTCACGCACGCCATCGGCGGTCGGGACCAGCAGATCCGCCTCACCCTTGGCTTCCACGGAAACCTGATTGGCCGGCAGACCCTGGCTCACCAGATACTCCCGCACGGCCTCGGCGCGGCGCTGCGACAGCTTCTGGTTATAGTCGGTCGGACCAGACGTGTCGGCATGGCCGGCCACGTTGATCTGCACGATCTTGCCAGCCTTGGCGTCGCGGGCGACGTTCTGCAGAACCTGCTGCGCATCAGCCGACAGCACCGAACGATCCCAGTCGAAGAAGACCGTGAAGTTGCGGGTGATGGTCGGAGCGGCAACCGGAGCCGGGGCCGGCGCGGGGGCCGGCGGCGGCGGCGGGGGAGCAACCACGGTCGTGGCCTGCACCGGCTGGGCCGGGGCGGAACCGAACACGGTGCGCACGCCGATCAGCACGGAGTGGGAGTTGTAGTTGCTCTTGTAGCGCGGGTTCTCGCTCTTGAACTTCAGGTCATCGATACCCTGGTAGCGATAGCCAAAGGTCAGATCCAGATCCGGGGTCAACGCATAGGCAACGCCCACGCCCAGCTGATAGGCGAAGTTGTCCTGCGCGGCGTTGGAATAGTAGCCGTTGGAGAACACCGGACCGACATTGTCCGTGTCCACCCAGCCCCAGCCCAGACCGGCGCTGACATAGGGACGGAACGGCGAGCCGACGTCGAATTCCTTCTGCACCACACCCATCAGGGTGAAGGTGGTGGTGTCACCGATCGGGTTGCCCACGGGGCCGCCCTTGATGGTGTCGACCTGGTGAATGGAATAACCGCCTTCAACGCCAAGGCGCAGGCCATCGCCAAACTGATAGCCGGTTTCGAACACGGCGGCGATGGTCTCCTTGTTGTTCACCTTGTTGGTGGCGGTGGCGGTCTTCAGATCAAGATCCTGCAGCCAGCTCACGCCGATCTGAGACCCGATATACGGCCCTTCCGGCAGGGTCTGCGCCGTGGCAGCCACGGGCAGGACGAGAGCCAGTGCAGTTCCCATCAGCAAATGGTGCAGTTTCATCTTTCATTCTCCTTATGGGCCCTTGGGCGATCACCTTGACGAACGGGACCCGGTTGATAAGGCGAGGGTCCCGGTGGCGACCTGTTCTCTCACGGGGCGGCCAAGCAAAAGCCAGCGCAGCCCGGTCACACCAGACTTACAGAAATTGTGCGCCCGACTCAAGGTGGCAACTTGCTGGACAAACATACTAGCCCATAAGGCTAAACAATGGTGAGCCAGAATTTGCGTTTGTTCTACGCCGCGCTGCGAAAGGCTTTTACGGCCTCCCGCCTTGCGGATATGCCGTCGGCAAAGCGCTTGCCATGCAGCCGCTGCACGGCTGGATGGACGGCATGAAACACGAACTCCTCCTCCATAAGCACCAGAAGTCCAAGCGGTTCCTCTTCAATCTCAACAATTGTGCCCGTTTGCGTATGCATCGGTACAGACTCCGGCCTTGATATCCCGCCACGCCAATACATCGGTAAAGATGACGGTTTCCACCACGCGCGGGGTGACAATGCGGTGCGGCATGGCAAAGATCGGCGACATGTCCTATGTCTTTTGATTGCAGCATGACGAGACATCATTCTTTTGAAGAAAGGTCCGCCACCCCGTGACCAACCCGGCCCCGACCACGCCGCAGCCGCCGGCCCTGCAAATCACCCAGGTGGCACCCGGACTCCACGGGCTGCGTCTGCCGCTGCCGTTTCAATTGAACCACATCAATGTCTGGCTTCTGGAAGACCGGATGCCCGATGGCAGCCCGGCCTGGACCCTGATCGACACGGGCGTGGCCAGCAGCCTGACGCGCGGCATCTGGGAACAGGTGGCGGGCGAGTTCCTGCAAGGATGGCCGGTACGGCAGGTGATCGTCACCCATTTCCATCCTGACCATATCGGCCTTGCCGACTGGCTGTGCCGGCGGTTCGATGCGCCGCTGCGCATGACCCGGACGGAATGGCTGCTGGCCCGCATGCTGAGCCTGGACAGTTCGGATGAGATCGCGGAGGCGGGCCGCCGCTTCTATGGTGCCATGGGGCTGGATGACGAGATGCTGGCGGCCCTGACGGTGCGCGGCAATGCCTATGCGCGCGGCGTTCCCATGGTGCCCGCCACCTTTGACCGGCTGGCGGATGGCGTCACCCTGCGCATTGGCGACCGCGAATGGACAATTATCACGTCGGGCGGGCATTCACCCGAACATGCCTGCCTCTACAGCGCCGATGACGGGGTGCTGATCGCGGGTGACATGGTGCTGCCGCGCATCAGCCCGAATGTCAGCGTCTGGCCCGCCGAACCATTTGCCGATCCGCTGGCGGAATTTCTGGGCGGGCTGGCCCGGCTGCGGACCCTGCGCGCCGACACGCTGGTCCTGCCATCCCATGGCAGCCCGTTCAGCGGCCTGCAGGGACGCATCGATGAACTGACCCACCATCATGCGGAACGATTGAATGAAGC
The DNA here is from genome assembly GCF_052437035.1 of Niveispirillum sp. Lineage (NCBI taxonomy): Bacteria > Pseudomonadati > Pseudomonadota > Alphaproteobacteria > Rhodospirillales > Azospirillaceae > Niveispirillum > Niveispirillum sp. Next base: position 481,248 of record NZ_JBQVOH010000002.1, on the reverse strand, counting down.
GGTCGGCTTCTGTGGTGAGGGGCCGCGCACCATCGCAGAGATCACGCGGATGATGTTCAACCGCGCACTCGACACCCATCAGATGAGCTTTGCCGCCGGCGAAGCCCTGGCCCATCTCAACCATCTGGAACGCCAGGGCCGTCTGGTTCGGCAGCGTCGGGAGGACGGGGTCTGGCTGTTCAGCCGCAGCTGAACCCGACCTCGGCCTTGACCTTTACTCCGCCTTCGACTTGACCTTCGGCTTGGCACCGGAGACGCCGGCGGACGGGGCGCGCGGCGGGGCGGCATTGGCCGCAGCCGCGGCATCAGCCATCAGCACGGTGGGGGCCGGCTTGTCACAGCGCGGGGCATTGGCCATGCGCACGCCCGCCGCGTCTGGCGACAGGCCGCTTTCAATCTCGGCCAAGCTGGCAGCCATGGCTTGGGCTACCAGGGGGGCATGGGTACCACAGAAGACCGGAGTGGTCAGGGCAATCGCCCGCTGCGAGGTTTCATTGGCCAGACGCGTGCGGAAACTGTCAAAACCGCGGGTCGCATTGCCCTTGGTCGTCCGCTTGAAATAGCCGACCAAGGTCTTTTCCCATTCCTGGATGCGGGTCTGGTGCTTCAAGGTGAACTGCTTGTACTGGTTGAACAGGCTGACCTGCCCCGGCGCATCCAGATGCTGGCAGGTCAGACCGATGACCATCAATTCGGTATGCAGACGGATGCCCTGTTCGGCGGCAAATTCCGGCACCGTGTAGCAAGGCCCCTTCGACGCAGGCGCTGCGGCCAGCACGGGCGAAGCTGCAATCAGGGAAGCAAGGGCGGAAGCGCCGATGGCGCGGGCGGCCTGACGAAAGAAGGACATGCGGATTGGATCCGATTGCAACGGGTGGAATGGCCGCGACTGTGCCCCAAGCCGTAGAAGCCCGCAAGTGGCGCCCGGCCCTGCGGCCTGTGATTTCATTGCCGATCCGATCCGGTCCCGGCCGGCGGCCATGACGACATGGGCCCCATGCCGCGATTTTTTGCAGCAGGGTCGCAGTTTCTCTTTCAATTCTCTGACAATTCCCCCATATCTGGGTTCACAAATCCTGGCAGTCCCCTTGCGATTGGCACGCCGTGGCCCCCCTTGGCCCCTGCAAAAGCCTTTAACATGCTGCGGGGCTGTCCCAGACTGTGAACCCGCTGCATGACGCAAGAGCCTCTCTGGCAACCGAGTGATATCTTGAACGCCGAAAATGAAGGTGATGCGGACTCCCCGAAGCGTCGGGGCAGAATTCCGCAATCCGCTTGGCCACGAATTCTTGAGCGCTACAAGGCAGGGGCAACCCTGTCCGCCATCGCGCGTGAATTCGACTGCACGCCCAGCGCCATTTCCTACATCGTCCGCAAGGCGGAGGCCGCTGGCCTGACCGGTGACGGCGATGAGGGAACGGTCGAAGCAGCACCGGCTCCCGCACAACCGGTGGCAATCGCCGCCGCGCCGGTAGCGGAGATCGCTGCTCCTGTCGCGGCGGAACCGGCCCCCCGTGCACGCCGCGCTCCCCGGGCCGCCGCACCGGTCGTCGCCGAAGAGGTGACACAGGCCGTGGCGCCCGCCCCCGTGGTTGAGGCGCCGCCGACACCGGTCGCCGCCCCCGCTGAGGCATCGGTTGCTGCCGAGGCAACGGTTGAGCCGAATCGTGAATCGCCGTTCCATCACGATAGCGGACGTGCAGGCGAAGCCGCACCCCGTCGGTTCGAGAATCGCGACAACCGTCCGCCGCGTGATGGTCGTGAAGGCCGCCCCGAGCGGGGTGAACGTACCGATCGTCCCGAACGCGGTGAGCGTTTCCCGCAGGAAGGCCGTGAGGGCCGCCCGGACCGGGGTGAATTCCGGGGCGAGCCGCGCCAGGATCGTGGTGACCGTTTGCAGGATCGCGGCGACCGTGGTCAGGACCGCAACCAGAATGGCGACCGCCGCCAAGGCCATGTGCCCCGCTTCCCGCAGGGTGGCCAGCCCGGCCCCCAGCGTGAGCGGTTTGGTGGTGAGCGTCTGGGCCGCGACCGTCTGGAAGCCCGTCCGCCGCGTGACTTCGACCGCCCGCAGGGCGGCGAGGGCCGGGTGGAACGCGCGCCTGTCGACGTGGCCCCCAGCGAAGGGCCGATGGACGTCGTCTATCCCTATCGCCAGCAGCAGCGCAATCCGGCCCGGCTGGAAGCGGCGGAAACGCCGACCACGCCCGCTGATGAGCGCATGGATGCGGCGGCCAAGGCCTGCGCCGAAGCCTATAAGGCCTGGAAGGGCCAAACCGGCGGCGGTGTGCAGGGCCTGACCGATGCGTTGCATGAGCTGCGCAAGGTCATTGCCCGTATGGAGATCGAGATTTCGGCCAGCCGCAAGGAAGAGTTGCGTCCGATCCCCTTCCCCTCCTATCGCACCAACCTGCCCCCGCCGCAACAGTCGCGCGGCTGATCCGGGTAGTTTCGGTTAGTGATCAGAAAGCAAAGGCCCCGTCATTTTGGCGGGGCCTTTTGTTTGCATCGATGCTGATTTGTCCATGACAGCGCTGGTTGCATGCCTATACTGATATCGACCGGATGACCGGCCGAAGATGCTGGCGGTGGGCATGACGACACAGCAATTCTTCACTTTGTCCACGCTGATCGGGGCTGTCGCCCTGATCAACAGCATCGCCATTATAATCGTCTGGCGCATCCATTCCGGGATGCCCGGCCTTCGCTTCTGGGTGGCATCGCAATCGGCCTTCATGCTGGCCTGGCTGCCCAGCCTGTTTGTGAATATAGGGGTCCTGAACGATCCTTTCTTCACGGCCTATAATAACAGTGTGAATTTGGGCGGCATGCTTCTGCTGCTGGAGGGGACGCTCCGGTTCCGGGGTATCGGCCAGGGACGCACGCGCCTGCCCTGGATGCTGCTGGTCATGGCTATCATCATTGCGCTGTCATATGTGAACCGCAGCAATGACACCGCCCGCTATCTGTTCCATGACGCGGTTGCCGCATTGCTGCTGTCGGGCACGGCGGCGGGCATGTTGTGGCGCATGGCGCCGCATCAACGGTTGGCCCACAGCATGGCCGCCTTTTATCTGCTGGCGGAGGCCGCGATCTATCTGGCCCGCTGGGGGCTGGCAGGGGCCATCACCCAGGGCTGGACAGAGATGAGCAGCCGGTCGTTCAATTTCGCGCTGTTCGGTGGCGTGGCCATGTGCTGCCTGGGCACACTCTATGGCCTGATCCTGTCGATCAATGCCGAGGCGAAACGGCAGGTGATCCTGACAGGGCTGATCGACCCGCTGACGGGCCTGGATAATCGCCGCGCCCTGGAACAGGAACTGGTCCGCGCCCTGGCACAGCGGTCACGGACCGGTGGTCTGCTGGGTCTGGTCTATTTCGACCTCGACCGGTTCAAGCCGATCAATGACCGCTGGGGTCATGCGGTCGGCGATGCCGTCCTGATGGCCGTGGCCGAGCGGTTGCGGCAGGACATGCGGACGCAGGACGTGGCGGCCCGCATCGGCGGGGACGAGTTTGTGGTGCTGCTGCCGGGGCTGGAGCAGCCGGCAGCACTGGAAACCGTGGCGCGCCGTCTGCACAAGGCTGTAGAGGGGCCGCTGCTGCTCGACCTGGGCAGCGTGGATATCAGGGTCAGCATGGGAACCGCGCTGGCGCCGTTGCATGGGGAGGTCGCGGAGGACCTGCTGCGCCGGGCCGACAACATGATGTACGAGCATAAGCGCGCCCGGCAGGCCCCAGAATTGCTGTCCCCCATGCTGACAACGGAACTGACAACGGAATTGCAGGACCCCACCCCATCCTGACGGATAGGGAAAGCCGCTTGGCGGCGGACCCTATGCACAATATGGTTAACACGGGGCAATTGTATACAGGCGGGCGGGGCGATGCCTGGGCTTGATTTCTTCACCATGTCAACGGTGGTGGCGGCGCTTGCCGTCATCAATGCGCTTGCCCTGGTTCTGGTCTGGCGGATCAATCCGGGCGTGGATGGTCTGGATGTCTGGAGCCTGTCGCAGACGCTGCATGTCGGCGCCTGGCTGCTGTCCGTGATGGTCATCCAGCAGGTGCTGACAGGTCCGTTCTATACGGTGCTTAACAACTCGCTCAACCTGGCCTCCATGATCTTGATGCTGGAAGGTGCCTTACGGTTCCGGGGGTTCGGGCGGGCGGGTACCCGCCGGCTGCTGGTGCTGGCGGCGGTGCTGACCGTTGTCGCCATCTCTCTTCTGAACCGGGAGGTCGTGACGCGCCGTTACCTCTGGCACGATGCGATCTGTGTCCTGTGCCTGACGGGCACGGCCTTGGTCATGATGTGGCGTACCGCCCCGCATGAACGGCTGGTCCATGGAATGGCGGCCGCCTTCATGCTGCTGATGGCGGCGGCGGCCGGTTGGCGCTGGATCGTGGCGCTGACCTTGGAAGAGGGGGGGAAGTTCCCCTATCTCGCCGTCAACAGCATGATCTTCATCATTGTCGCCCTGTGCGGCCTTGGCTGGGTCTTTGGCTTGATGCTGTCCGTCAATATGCGGGTGCGCCAGCAGGTGCAGGCCGTCAGCCAGATCGACCCGCTGACCGAGCTGGCCAACCGCCGGCATCTGGAGGCGGTGCTGGGCCGCGCTCTTGCCCGGCTGGCGCGGGGCGGACACGGCTTCGGGCTGGCCTTCTTCGATCTGGATCAGTTCAAGTCGATCAATGACCGCTATGGCCATGGCGGCGGCGATGCCATGCTGTGCGCCGTCGCAGACCGTCTGCGCGAGGGGCTGCGCAGCAGCGATGAGGCCGCGCGCATCGGCGGGGACGAGTTCGTGGTGCTGTTCAGCAATCTGGACAATGGCGAGGGGCTGGACACGGCCTGCCTGCGCCTGCGCCAAATGGTCGAGGGCCCCATCGTGCTGGGCGATGATGTCGAGCCGGTGCGTATCAGCCTGGGGGCCGCCTTGGCCCCACGGGATGGGCGGGACATTGACAGCCTGCTGCGCCATGCCGATCAGGCCATGTATGCCGATAAGCGGCAGCGACAGGAGGGCCGTCACCCACCCACCGGCAACAGCCGCGTCATTCCCTTCCCCATGGACGAAAAAGGCCGCCCACGGGGGGCGGCCTTCAACTGACGTCAGTGACGTTTGACTGGGATCAGCCCTTCTTGGGCGTAACCTTGGCCAGAACGCCCTGCAGCTCTTCGATGCTTTCCTTGACGCGCTTGGACAGCACTTCAGCAGCTTCGCTGTTGGACTTAGCCACCAGCTCGGACAGTTCCTTCAGATTGGCGGAGGCCTTCTCGAACGAAGCCTTCACCAGGGCGGCCTGCTTGGCCACCTTGTCTTCCGGGGTACCGGGGGTCATCAGCTCGCTGATGATGGTCGAGGTCTCTTCCAGGGACTGGCGGATGATCTCGGCCTGACGGCGGGCGACAGCCTGATAGCCTTCGACGGCCAGCTGATTGGCGGCGACGATGGCTTCCACATTGCGGCGCTGGGCAGCAACCACACCCTCGAAATCGGGGCTGGGCAGCTTGAATTCGGTGAAGGCCTTCTGGAAGTCGGTCAGACGGTTCATGTCGAAGAACTTCGCCGGATCGAAGTCCAGAAACGGATTCTTGGTGGCCATGGCTTTCCCCAATGTGTCTGTCGTCAGTGTCGCCGGATCGGCGCGCAGCCAGGAGCATCCTGTTGCGTCGCAACATATCCAGCCGTAATAATGCCCTTTGCCGCTTTTTTCGTCAACTTCTTTGTTGCAGCGCACAAAATGACTGGCAAATCAAGCGTCTGACTGTTTCGGTCCGATAGGTTTACGCGTGAACATGGCTGCCATCCCCGACCGGTGATGGCAAATGGCTTCGGCGCCAGATTTGGGTGCACATTCCCAGCAACAGGACGATAAGGCAGGTCGCAAAGAACGCGATCCGCAGGACAGGGCACCGGTCTTACGTAGGGGCCGGATAGGGACAGGCGTCAACCGTAAACGAAGTCTTAACGCCATAGTCGGGGGAGCGGTTCCCAGGCCGGGACGAATTGCGTCCTGCCGGCTGCGTTCATGGTCCTAGGTTTTTTGCACAGGCAGACAACAGGCCGCGCTACAAACCGATTCTTGGTGCTGTCAAGCCCCGGAATAGCCTTCATGACAGTTCGGTGTCTGCTTGACTTCCAAAAAACCCAATAAAATCAATGCAATGATTTTTTATGCCTATTTTTTAGGCAATACGATGGAACCCGCAGAACCCCTGGCTTCACACCATCCTCCCCAGTACTTGTCCATAGACTTATCCACAGGTTTCGTGGAAATCATCTCCAGCTGTCCCCACCCATCATCGGCTGGCCGGATGGGTGGCCCAGCCCGGTTACCGGTACCGCTTCCGGATATGCTCTATGACCTCCGGCAGGGGCAGAGGGATGCAGGCGCCGCGGTTCAGCGGGTGATTGACCGGCGGGGCCGGATGCGCCACATGCTGGACCATGATCGACGAAGCTGCCGCCAATCCGCCCGCCCCCCTGCCCCCCGCCGATGCCCCCGCGCCTGCGCCGGGCAAGCGCAAACGCGCCGTGGCGGATCTGAACCGGGGGGTCGAGATCATCAAGGGCTATCTGCGCACCCTGCCCGACCGGCCGGGCGTGTACCGGATGCTGAATGATGAGGGGGATGCGCTTTATGTCGGCAAGGCCCGCAGCCTGAAAAAGCGCGTCACCAACTATACGATGCCGGTGAAGCTGCCGATCCGGCTGCAGCGCATGATCGCCGAGACCACGCAGATGGAGTTCGTCACCACCCATACGGAGGTGGAGGCGCTGCTGCTGGAATCGAATCTGATCAAGAAGCTGATGCCGCGCTATAATGTGCTGCTGCGCGACGACAAGACGTTCCCGCATATCCTGATCACCGGCGGGCAGGATTATCCGCAGTTGACCAAGCACCGGGGAACCCGGACCGAGGCCGGGTCCTATTACGGCCCCTTCGCTTCCGCCGGGGCCGTCAACCGCGTGCTGACGGCGTTGCAGCGGGCGTTTCAGCTGCGGACCTGCGCCGACACGATCTTCAACAGCCGCACCCGCCCCTGCCTGCAATTCCAGATCAAGCGCTGTACCGCGCCCTGTGTGGAGAAGGTGACGGCGTTTGAATATGCCGATCAGGTCAAGGAGGCCAAACAGTTCCTGGAGGGACGCAGCCGCGACATCCAGACGGCATTGGCCACCGACATGCAGGCAGCGGCGGAGGCCCTGGATTTCGAGCGCGCCGCCAAGCTGCGCGACCGTATCCGCGCCCTGACCGCCATCCAGGCGCATCAGGATATCAACGTCGAAGGCGTGGATGATGCCGATATCATTGCCGCCTATCAGGAAGGCGGCAGCACCTGCATCCAGGTCTTCTTCTTCCGGGGTGGGCGCAATTACGGCAACCGCGCCTATTTCCCCAGCCATGACAAGGTGCTGGAGGTGGAGGAGGTCCTGGCTTCCTTCATTGCCCAGTTCTATGACAACAAGGCCGCCCCGCCCCTGATCCTGATCAGCCATGATCTGGCCGAAGAAGCGCTGTTGCAGGAGGCGCTGACCGTCCGCGCCGGGTCGAAGGTGGAACTGCACGCGCCCAAGCGGGGCGACAAGAAACGGCTGCTCGATCACGCCATCACCAATGCCCGCGATGCCCATGGCCGGCGTCTGGCCGAAACGGGCAGTCAGGCCAAGCTGCTGGCAGGTGTGGCGGAGGCATTTGGCCTTTCCGATCCGCCCAAGCGCATCGAGGTCTATGACAACAGCCACATCCAGGGTGCCCATGCCATCGGCGGCATGATCGTGGCGGGGCCGGACGGGTTCATCAAGAACGCCTATCGTAAGTTCAACATCAAGGCACCCGAGGCCGCCGGCGACGATTTCGCCATGATGCGCGAGGTCTTCACCCGCCGATTCGAACGCGCACTGAAGGAAGACCCGGAACGGGCGGGAGAAACCTGGCCTGATCTGGTGCTGATCGATGGTGGCGAGGGGCAGCTGGGTGTGGTGATGGAGGTGATGGCCGAACTGGGCATCGAAGATGTGCCCCTGGTCGCCATCGCCAAGGGGCCGGACCGCGATGCGGGGCGGGAACGTTTCTTCATGCCGGGCCGCCCGCCCTTCGGCATGGAGCATAAAAGCCCCGTCCTCTATTACCTGCAGCGCCTGCGTGACGAGGCGCACCGCTTCGCCATCGGCACGCACCGGGCAAAGCGGGAAAAGGCCATCAGCGCCTCGCCCCTGGACGAGATTCAGGGAATCGGGCCCCGCCGCAAGAAAGCTTTGCTGCTGCATTTCGGTTCCGCCCGCGCCGTGTCGCGTGCGGGGCTGGCCGATCTCCAGGCCGTGGAGGGCATCAGCGAGGCTGTCGCCAGAATCATCTATGATCACTTCCATGGGGAAGGATAGGATGCGCGCCACCGGCCCTCCCCAGGCGCCGGCCCCTTCACCATACCGACTTGGCACCCATGCTGACCAGCCTGCCCAATATCCTGACCCTGTCGCGCATCGCCGTGATCCCCGTGATCGTGGCCCTGCTGTTCTTTCCGGGGAAATGGAGCGCCTGGACCGCGCTGGGTCTTTACGCGGCGGCCTGCATCACCGACTGGTTCGACGGCTATCTGGCCCGTATCTGGCGGGAGGAAAGCCTGATCGGCAAGTTCCTGGACCCGATCGCCGACAAGCTGCTGGTGGCCGCCGTACTGATGATGCTGGCGGCTGTGGGCAAGATCGCGGGGCTGGCCGTCATCCCCGCCATCATCATCCTGCTGCGTGAGGTAATGGTGTCGGGCCTGCGCGAATTCCTGGCCGGCCTGCGCATCTCCTTGCCCGTCAGCCAGCTCGCCAAATGGAAGACGGGTATCCAGATGGGGGCCATCGGCTGGTTGATCGTGGGTGCCGACGGGCCGGAAGGCTGGCCCGTCACCCTGATCGGGGAGGTCGGCCTGTGGCTTGCCGCCGCCCTGACCCTGCTGACCGGATGGGATTACCTGCGCGCCGGCCTGCGCCATATGCTGAACCCACAGGGGTGATCTTATGCTGAAACTGCTCTATTTCGCCTGGTTGCGCACCAAGATCGGCATCGCGGAAGAACGGGTTTCCGTGCCAGATGGGGTGACGGATGTTGCGGACCTGATCGGCTGGCTGCGCGGACGCGGCGATGGCTATGCCGAGGCACTGGCCAATCTGGATGTCGTCAAGGTGGCCGTGAATCAGGAATATGTGCCCTTCACCCACCCGGTGGTGGCCGGTGACGAGGTGGCCCTGTTCCCGCCGGTGACAGGTGGCTGATGACCGTCCGGGTCCAGCGGGATGATTTCGACATCGGGGCCGAACTGGCGGCTTTATCCGATGGCGATACCGGGATCGGCGGTGTGTGCAGCTTCACCGGTCTGGTCCGTGACCTTCACCCGCAGGCAGGTGAAGGGCCGGGCACCGTCCGCGCCCTGACGCTGGAACATTATCCCGGCATGACCGAACGGCAGCTGGAAGCCATCGAGGCGGAGGCGCGGGAACGCTGGCCCCTGTCGGCCTGCCTGATCATCCATCGGTATGGCCGCATGGAGCCGGGGGAACGCATCGTCCTGGTCGCCTGCGCGTCCGCCCATCGCGAGGCGGCGTTCGATGCCTGCCGCTTCATCATGGATTGGCTGAAAACCAAGGCCCCATTCTGGAAGCTGGAAGAGACGGGCGATGCCGGCCAGCGCTGGGTCGATGCACGTCACAGCGACCAGAACGCCGCCGACCGCTGGTCCGAACTTCCGGGGTAACACCTACCACGAATTCGCATCGCCCATGCGGCGGGGACGGCAAGGTTGCAGGCGACAAGCGGAACCACCTGTGCCAAATATTAGGAACAGTGAAACCTTGCTCGCATCGAAATGCATGTGAAGGACGATCCCGCCACGATCCTGGTCGTTGGCGGGGATAAATCCAATTATCCGGCACCAGCCGCGCTTAAACGGCTGTCGCCCCAGGTCGATCTGCGCCTTCTGAAATCGGAAGAGGAATTGCTGGCCTCCTGCCGGTCGCGGCGTCCTGCCCTGCTGGTGCTTGACCTGGACGGGCTTAGCACGCCGCTGGGCCTGATCGCCAATGTCAGGGCTGCCGACCTGCCAGTGGAACCGACCATCATCATGATCGGCGACGATGTTCTGCCGCATCAGCGGACCGCCGCGGTGGAACTGGGCGTGCTGGAGGTGATGGAGCGGCCGGAAACATTGGTGGAGCTGCAAACCCGCCTGCTGGCCCATCTGCGGCTGCGCGACCGGGTGATCAAGGCGGAGCTGGCCGCGGCAGAGCGCAACCAGCGCCTGACCGAGGCCATGGAATTGCTGAAGATCGCCGAGCGCCGGTTGCTGGAGCAAAGACCAGCGCCGCGTGACAGCCGGCCCACGACGGAAATGATCGCCAATGCCTCGCATGAGTTGCGGACACCGTTGCATGCCATCATCGGCTTTTCCGAACTGATCCGCGATGCCGCACACGGGGCCCATACGGACCCGCGCTATCCCGAATATGCCGTGGATATCCATCAGGCCGCGACCCATATGCTGGCCATTGTCGATGGCACCCTGGATTTGGCGCGCGCAGAGGCCGGGGCCGACCCGCTGGATATTCGCGACATCGATATCGGACGCACGGTTCAGGACAGCGCCCGCATGCTGCGGCAACTGGCGGAGGGTACCGGCATCACCTTGGATATTAAGGTGCCAGAGGTGCCGCTGCGCATCCGCACCGATCCGGAAAAAATCCGCCAGATCGTCATCAACCTCGCCTCCAACGCCATCAAGTTCACCCCGCGCGGTGGGCGTGTCACGGTGGAGGTGGCGGGTCTGGATGATGGTGGTGCCATCATCCTGGTAATCCGCGACACCGGCATCGGCATCGCCAACCAGGATATCGCAACGGCCATGAGGCCCTTTGGTCAGGTCCGCCAGCCCGACAAGCCGCACCCCAAAGGCAGCGGCCTGGGCCTGCCTTTGACCCGCCGTTTTGTGGAGATGCTGGGCGGGGCGCTGGACATTTCCTCCGTCCCCGGCAAGGGAACGGTCGTCAGTGTGCGCCTGCCCCCGGAAGCCCCGGCTTCGGCACATCAATAAAACCGTGCAGATTTAATATTGTTTTCAGCCGCCCTGCGCAGGCAGCCCTACAGGCGTATGCGTAACGGACAGGCTCGCTTTGACGCCGCACGGATATTTATCTGACAGCCGGATATGGGTGTCAAAGACGCAGATAATGTCAGAAACCATTTCCGAACCTGCTGATTTGATTGTCCAAAGCGCTCACGCATGCAGGAGAGTTGATTGAATTTTAATATTTTTCTCGTTAACTTTAATAAGCTTTCGCCACATTCTCCAGAATCTTTCAAGCCGCCGAACCGGAGAGCAATAATGTTTAAAAATTTGTCGATCAAACTCCGCGTTCTCGCGGCGTTTGGGATCATTCTCGCCCTGACCGTGGCTCTTGGCGCGGTTTCACTGGTACGGATGAATGAAATGTCGAGCGATGGGATGGTGATTGGCACCAACGCTCTACCTTCAGTGAAATTTGCGGGCGACATTTATACAGCGGCTGTCCGGGCCCGCATGAACCAGTATCAGCATATCCTGGCCACCAACGATGAGCAGCGTAAGACCCTTGAAACACGTATGGATGGCGCGCTGAAGGATCTGGAAACAGCCAAATCCAACTATGCAGCGCTGATCAACGACAGTGATGAGAGGGCGATTTTCGACCGGGTCGGCACCCTTTGGAATGAGAATATGCAGCTCTGGGCGAAGGTCAGTGCCCTGTCGGTGGCTGAAAAGGATGTCGAGGCCGGCGACGTGATGCGCGACGTGCTGACCCCGAAATTCCAGGAGATGCAGATTGAGATCAACAAGCTGATCCAACTGAACGAGCGCAATTCCGAGGAACTGGTCAAGGACCTGGACCAGAATGCCAGCACCTCCCTGCTGCTGATCGGCGTGATGCTGGGTTTGGCCGTGGCGCTGGCCATCGGGGCCGGCTGGTCTCTGATTTCCGGTGTTGTGAAACCGGTGCGCGGGATGACCGACACGATGAACCGTCTGGCCCGGCATGAATTGACGGTGGCTGTGGAGGGTGGCGACCGGGGGGATGAAATCGGCGACATGGCCCGCGCCGTCCAGGTGTTCAAGGATGGCTTGATCGAGGCCGACCGTCTGGCCGAGACGCAGCGTCAGGAGCAGGCCGCCAAGGAGGCCCGCGCCGTCCGCGTCAACGACCTGATCAAGGCGTTTGACGAGCAATCCTCCGCCGTGCTGCGCACCGTCAGCTCTGCCGCCACCGAGTTGGATGCCACAGCGCAGAGCATGAGCGCCATTGCCGAGGAAACCAACCGTCAGGCAGCAGCCGCCGCTGCCGCTGCCGAGCAGACCACCGCCAATGTCCAGACGGTGGCCGCCGCCGCGGAGGAGATGGCCGCCTCCATCACCGAGATCAACACCCAGGTCAACCGCTCCAAGACCATCTCCGACCGCGCCTATACCGAGGTTCGCCAGACCGACAATACCGTCGCGGGTCTGGCCGAGGCGGCGGGCAAGATCGGGGCCGTGGTGCAACTGATCCAGGACATCGCCGGCCAGACAAATCTGCTGGCGCTGAATGCCACCATCGAGGCGGCGCGGGCGGGAGAGGCCGGCAAGGGCTTTGCCGTGGTCGCGTCGGAAGTGAAGGCCCTGGCCAATCAGACGGCCAAGGCAACCGAAGAGATCGCGGCCCAGGTATCGTCGGTGCAGCAGGCAACCGACAGTTCCGTGTCCGCCATCCGCTCCATCGGCACCACCATCCAGTCCGTGTCGGAAATCGGTGCCTCCATCGCCGCCGCCATGGAACAGCAGGGTGCCTCCACCTCCGAGATCAGCCGCAATGTCACCCAGGCCGCAACCGGCACACAGGAAGTGTCGGCAAACGTCTCCCAGGTGACCGAAGCCGCCGCGCAGACCGGGGCATCCGCCACCCAGGTACTGGGTGCTGCCAAGGAACTGGCGCAGCAGGCCGAACATCTGCGCGCCCGGGTCGAACAATTCCTGGCCGATATCCGCGCCGCCTGATCATAGAGCCCTGAAATCTGCTTGCAACAAGGCCCGCCCCTTCACGGGGGCGGGCCTTTTTTCTGCATAGGCGAGACAGGTACAGGCCGGAAATACGCCATTATTCGCTGCACCGCAAACACACGGAATTCTTAACTATCCTAACGCATAGATTGTTTCCGAAAACACACAGGCATATGACATTCGACATAGTCCAAGCTAAGGACGCAGTCATAACGGGGCAGGTCATGTTCAGTAATATCTCCATTCAGACGCGTGTCGTGGCGGCCTTTGGGGTCGTCTTGGCTCTGACGTTGTTCCTCGGTGTGCTGTCGCTGACGCGCATGAGCAGCGTTGCTGACAGTGGGGTGACTATCGGAACCAATGCCCTTCCCTCCATTAAGGAAATCGAAGACATCTACACCTCCGCCCTGAGAACACGTGTCAACCAGTATCAACATATCCTGTCAACGACTGAAAAGGAGATGGACACGCTTGAAGGACGGATGAAAGGTGCCCAAGAAGAATTCGAAAATTCTCGGAAGAATTATGAAATTTTGATCAGCTCCAAAGAAGAAAGGTCTATCTACGATAGCGCCATGTCAAAATGGGCTGAATACATGTCAAATTGGAAATCCGTCCATACACTTTCTCGGCAAAACAAGTCCGACGAAGCCAATGCGATTATGCGCGACCAGCAGACACCGCTTTTTTATAAATTTCAGGAGGATATCAATAAGCTGATTAAGCTGAATGAAGATACTGCTGTCAACTTGGTAGGTGATCTGCAAGCTACCACCCGTATGTCCTTGATCATTACGGCGGTGGTTCTGGCCTTGGCCACAATACTGGCCCTGGCTGCCGGCTGGTCGTTGATTTCCGGTGTTGTGAAACCGGTGCGCGGGATGACCGACACGATGAACCGTCTGGCCCGGCATGAATTGACGGTGGCTGTGGAGGGTGGCGACCGGGGGGATGAAATCGGCGACATGGCCCGCGCCGTCCAGGTGTTCAAGGATGGCTTGATCGAGGCCGACCGTCTGGCCGAGACGCAGCGTCAGGAGCAGGCCGCCAAGGAGGCCCGCGCCGTCCGCGTCAACGACCTGATCAAGGCGTTTGACGAGCAATCCTCCGCCGTGCTGCGCACCGTCAGCTCTGCCGCCACCGAGTTGGATGCCACAGCGCAGAGCATGAGCGCCATTGCCGAGGAAACCAACCGTCAGGCAGCAGCCGCCGCTGCCGCTGCCGAGCAGACCACCGCCAATGTCCAGACGGTGGCCGCCGCCGCGGAGGAGATGGCCGCCTCCATCACCGAGATCAACACCCAGGTCAACCGCTCCAAGACCATCTCCGACCGCGCCTATACCGAGGTTCGCCAGACCGACAATACCGTCGCGGGTCTGGCCGAGGCGGCGGGCAAGATCGGGGCCGTGGTGCAACTGATCCAGGACATCGCCGGCCAGACAAATCTGCTGGCGCTGAATGCCACCATCGAGGCGGCGCGGGCGGGAGAGGCCGGCAAGGGCTTTGCCGTGGTCGCGTCGGAAGTGAAGGCCCTGGCCAATCAGACGGCCAAGGCAACCGAAGAGATCGCGGCCCAGGTATCGTCGGTGCAGCAGGCAACCGACAGTTCCGTGTCCGCCATCCGCTCCATCGGCACCACCATCCAGTCCGTATCGGAAATCGGTGCCTCCATCGCCGCCGCCATGGAACAGCAGGGTGCCTCCACCTCCGAGATCAGCCGCAATGTCACCCAGGCCGCAACCGGCACACAGGAAGTGTCGGCAAACGTCTCCCAGGTGACCGAAGCCGCCGCGCAGACCGGGGCATCCGCCACCCAGGTACTGGGTGCTGCCAAGGAACTGGCGCAGCAGGCCGAACATCTGCGCGCCCGGGTCGAACAATTCCTGGCCGATATCCGCGCCGCCTGATCCGCCGCACGATCACCGGCCCCTGCGATCCCTGGTGGCAGCACCAGCCCGGAACGCAGGGGCCGCAATCATTCAGGGGCTGTTACGGGGTTCTGCCCCGCCCGCAAAGACTTCACCCGGTCGTGACTGCTGCCGCGGCACGCATCAACAGCGAATGGTCAAAGTCCCCACAGCGAACATCCAGCAATCCTTGCTGCGAATATTTGTCCACCGCGCATTGGCGCCGGTTCAAGGCTTGACGCCCCCCTGTTTTGCGATCCGGCATCGGTTAATGCATGCATGTGTCGCATAACGACGGGCATATGGCCCTTCCGCTTTTCCGTTCCGGAAATCCGCGAGCGATTCCCAAATCTTCAATCAACACACTGAAAGTAAAAGATTTTTAATCTACCCTCCGCTCACCGGTCAATTTGATCCCCGATCTAGCCAATGATTATGCCAAAAAAATAGGCAAATCCCGGAGACCCGCAGGCCGCAATGTTCCGGCGCGGTTACCGCCCCCTTAGCCACAGACTTATCCACAGATTCTGGGGAGAGCTTGTTTCTCTCCCCAGGCGCGGTTCAGGCGGTGGTTTCAGTGGCCGCAGGGCGGGCAGGCACCATCACCATGGCCTCGCCATCAATCACGACGCGGTCCCCGACAGTACAGATGGTCGACAGCATGGCGCGGCGCTTTTCCGGGACCAGACCCGTCACCGTGACGGTGGTCGTCACCGTCTCCCCGATACGCACGGGCGAGCGGAAGCGCAGATTCTGGGACATGTAGATGCAGCCGGGTCCTGGCAGGCGCGTGCCCAGGACCGTTGTGATGAAACAGGCCGACAGCATGCCATGCGCGATACGCCCGCCGAACGGCGTCGCCTTGGCATATTCCTCGTTGAGATGCATGGGGTTTGTATCACCCGAAATGCCGGCAAACATGACGATATCGGTTTCGGTAATGGTGCGGGCATAGACGCCTTTCATGCCCACGAACATGTCCTCGAAATAAAAGCCGGTCAAATCGGCCGGGTCCAGGCCGGTGCGGCGGGCGATACTATCCATCGTGACGATGCTCCCAGGCTTGGCGGATGGGGCCCCTGCCCCTTAAGCTGCCGTCACAACCATAAGCGTGGCCCTGCAAGACGGTCAAACCAGCGAAAAGGATGAGAGGCGGCGTGCAGAATAACGGAGCTTGGGCGCATGAGATGCTGTCGCTGCCCGATGGCACAAGGTTGCGCCTGTCGCGCTGGTGCCCGTCCGGCCCGCTCCCGCCCGATGATGCCGCCACCATGCTGGTCCTGCCGGGCCGGGCGGCACAGGTTGAACGCTATACAGAACTGGCCGAGGATTTGAGCGGGCGCGGGCTGCATGTCCTGTCCATGGATTGGCGGGGCCAGGGGGGGTCCTCGCGCCTGCTGCCCGACCCGATGGTGGGCCATGCCGTCGATTTCGCGGCCTTCCTGGATGATCTGGATACGGCACTGGCGCATTGGAAGGACCGGATAAAAGGGCCGCTGATCGGGCTGGGCCATTCCATGGGCGGGCATATCCTGATGCGCCATGTCGCGGAACGGCCCCACCCGTTCGCCGGCATCATTGCCTGTGCCCCCATGCTGGGCATCAATGTGCCAATGCCGCAAGCGATGGCGTGGCAATTGACCCGTTGGGCCATGCGTAGCGGGCGGGCGGAGAAATACGCCCTGTTGCAGGGGCCGCAATGGGCACCCGATCCCCTGCCCTTCAAAGGCAACCGCCTGACCAGCGACCCGCAGCGCTTCGCCCTGATGCAGGCGGTGATGGCGCAGGACCCGACGGTGGCACTGGGCGGGGCCAGTTGGGGCTGGTTGCACGGGGCGCTGTCGTCCATCCGGCATTATTTCGAACAGGATCGGCTGGAGGATGTCACCGTCCCCACCTTGATCCTGTCGGCCCGCGCCGACCGCATCGTGCGCCCGCAGGCCCATGACCGGGCCGCAAAGCGGCTGCCGAACTGCACCCTGGTGCCGTTCCCCGTGGGTGAGCATGAATTGCTGATCGAGGCGGACCCGATCCGGAGCGCCGTTCTGTCGGCCATTGATAATTTTCTGGCGGGCTTGCCGGGAATGGACAAGCATAGGGGTAATTCTTAAGGGTTACCCCCTGGGTTGCCAAACCAAAGCCTGTCAGAAGAAGACGATATGGATATCAGCCGTCTGTCCATCTCCGCCCGAATCCTGGGCATCATCGCGCTGCTCTCAATGCTCGCCATCGGTGTCGGTCTGTTCGCCTCCACCCGGCTGGTCAGCACCGATGCCCAATATTCGCGATTGCTGAATGGCGACCAGACGGCAGCGCTGGAGGTTGTGCGCGCCGTGCGCGAACTGACGGCGGTCAGCCGGCAGAGCTACAAGCTGCTCTCCATGCCCGATGAGAAACGCATCCAGGAAGCCCATGATCGCGGTGTACGCAATTTCGGGCAGGCATCGGGCCATCTGGACCGGACACGCGAGACCGCACCGCGCTATGCCGCCCGTATCACGGAGATCCAGAAGGATCTTCTGGCCAGCCAGGAGATTTTCAAGGAGATCGCGCCGGCGGTGCGGGCCGGCAACCCGGCTGATGCCCTGGCACTGGTCAGTGGTCGTTTTGATCCCGCCATGGACGGATTGCGCGACAAGGCCCTGAAATTGTCGGATGAACTGCGCGAAGCGGTCCATGCCGAGTCTGTGGCCGCCACGGCGGATGCACAGCAATCCCGGCTGCTGGTGCTGGCCACCATGGGTGCCGGCATCCTGCTGCTGGGGGGATTGGCCTTCTATATCTCCACCTACACAATCGCGCGGCCCGTGGAGGCGGTGACGGGGGCCATGGCGCGGGTGGCAGGGGGCGATCTGTCCGTTTCGGTACCGGGGCTTGGCCGCCATGACGAGATCGGGCGGCTGGCGACAGCGCTGCAAACCTTCAAGGCCAACGCGTCAGCGGCACAGCAGCTGGCAGAAGAGGTCAAGCAGGGCGAACAGCGGGCCGAGGCGGAACGGCGCCAGGCGATGCTGACGCTGGCCGACAGTTTCGAGGCCGGGGTCATGGGGATCGTGTCGCGCGTCGCCTCGGCCGCCAGCCACCTGAATGACAGCGCCATCACCCTGTCAGCGTCGGCAGAGCAGGCGCGGGGGCAGACGAGCGTCGTTTCCGCCGCTACCGACCAGACCAGCGCCAATGTGCAGACGGTGGCGGCATCGGCAGAACAGATGACCGCCTCCATCGGGGAGATCACGCGTCAGGTCGGCGCATCGGCCAGCATTGCGCGCGCCGCCGCCGAACGGGCCCAGGCCACCAACGGTACGATCCAGGCCCTGGCGACGGAGGCCGATGCCATTGGCGCCGTCGTCAAGCTGATCGCAGAGATTGCCAGCCAGACCAACCTGCTGGCGCTGAACGCCACCATCGAGGCAGCACGCGCCGGAGAGGCCGGCAAGGGCTTTGCCGTCGTCGCATCAGAGGTCAAGAACCTGGCCAGCCAGACGGCCAAGGCAACAGAAGACATCTCCGCCCGCATCGCCGCCATCCAGCAGGCCAGCGGCGGGGCCGTGGCGGCCACCACCGAGATCACGCGGACCATTGCGGAAATCAATGAGATCGCCACCAGCATTGCCGCCGCTGTGGAGGAACAGGACGCCGCCACGCGTGAGATCGCCCGCAATGTACAGCAGGCGGCCATCGGCACGGCGGAGATCGCGGGCAATATCGGCGGCGTGAGCCACGCCGTGGAAAGCACCAGCGGCAGCGCCACAGACCTCCTGTCGTCTGCCAGCGAACTGACGCGGGAGGCGGATGATCTGCGCCAGCAGGTGGAGAAGTTCATCGCCCGTGTACGGATCGGTTAACGTTACGGAAACTTGGAAATGATGCTTATGGTCATACAAGGTGATGTTGCAGCATCGCACTATCACCCATAGTTTCAGAGATCGGTTCCTTGAATTTGGGGAGGATCATGCGTCGGCTCAAGTCACTGGCATTGCTGTGCGGGCTGCTTCTGGCACCGCTGCCGGTGGCAGGGGCGGAGGAATGGTCCTTCACAAGCCTTGAATGGCCGCCCTTTTCGGGCAGCCTGCCGCAGGGCGGATCCATGAGCACCGTCCTGCGGGCAGCGTTCGCCACCCAAGGCGACAGGTTCACCGTCACGATACTGCCGTGGAAGCGGGCTGTGTCCACCGCCATGCAGACCGATGGTCATTATGTGGGCTTCTTCACGGCCACGCCGACGGAATGTGCGGCGGCTGGCGGCATATTGTCAGAATTGCCCATCGGCACCTTCCGCTATGCCCTGGCTGAACGCCAAAACGACCCGATCAAATGGCAAAACCCCAACGATCTGCAAAACTTGCTGATCGGGATCGTCGACGGTTACGACAACGGACCCATCATTGACGGGCTGCGTGGCAAAGGCACGTTGCGCGTCGAGGTCGCGGCCTCGGATATTGCCAACCTGCGAAAGCTGCAGGCGGGACGCATTAACGCGGCCGTTGTGGAAGTATCACAGTTCAGTTTCCTGAAATCTGAACTAGAGCGCGACCGCAATGCCAAAGACTTCGCTCCGCTTTCGCTGAGTGCATTCTCGATCGGATCGTCTGAAACATTGCATGCCTGTTTTAATCAGAGCGACCGCGCCAAGCGTGCCCGCCTCAGCCTGCTGCGCGGATTGAAACGCATTGATCGGGAAAGGGTGGCTGACCAGTATCTGGAAAGCCTGCATCAGGATATGGCGGCATCGAACTGAGGGGCGCCCCATGGGCCACCCCTCAGCCGAAAATCACAGCACCGTCAGCATGCTGGCCACCAGCGGGTGGCGCACAATGTCGGCATCGGCCAGACGCACGATGGAAATCCCCTCCACCACCTCCAGCCGGCGGGCAATGTCGGCCAGTCCCGACACGCCGGGCAGCAGGTCCGACTGATCCGGGTCACCCGTCAGCACCATGGTGGAATGCCAGCCCAGGCGCGTCAGCAGCATCTTGATCTGGGCATAGGTGCAGTTCTGCGCCTCGTCGATCACCACGAAGGCATTGTTCAGCGTGCGTCCGCGCATGTAGCCGACGGGCGCGATCTCGATGGAGCCATCGGCCATCATGGCCTTCAGCCGCTTTGACCCCAGCCGGTCCGACAGCGCGTCGTAAAGCGGGCGCAGGAACGGTGCCATCTTCTCATTCACGTCGCCCGGCAGGAAGCCGATGCTTTCGCCGGCCTCGATGGCGGGGCGGGACAGGACGATCCGGTCCACCTCCCCCTTTTCCAGGGCCGTGACCGCCGATGAAATGGCCAGATAGGTCTTGCCGGTGCCAGCGGGACCCAGCGCCAGGGTCAGGTTGTGATCCTTGATGGCCTGCATCAGCAGGGCCTGACCCGCACTCATCGGCTTGACGGTGCGGACATAGGATTGCTCGCGCCGTTCATCCCCGGCATTGCCCAACGGGTCCCAGCCCGTGGACTGGCGGGGGAAAAGCGGCTGGACCTTGTTATCACTGCTGCTGGACGCGGGCTTGGACTGGCGCTTGGCCATCTGGCATCTCCTCACTTGCGGCAAAGGACATTGTCCGGTTGAAGCGGGAACGCGGCAGGACGGCGACGGGGCAACAAAAAACCGCACCCTCGGGTCGAGTGGTGCGGTTGGTGTGCGTGCCGTCGGACGGCTGATGCTGCTGCGGGCGGTGCGCCGGGTACCGCGCTTCGCGGTGCCGCGCGGCCTGCTATGGCCGCTGCGCTGCGGGATGATGCTGCTGGGCAATATGCCATCAACATGTATCCGGTCCACCCCCATTTAGGATCAACGATAGGAACGTTACCCCATAAATTTTCAGCCGTCACCAGCCATTGCGGATGAAACGGAATATTCACACAATATCTGGCGACATACACCTTTCGGAGGCAGCACCCGAGTCGGGCTTCGCGGGTGCAGTAGGAATGTTGGCAACGATGGGGCGGCGCCATCGGGGCCGCAGCCGGTTGCAGCGGTGGCATCCCCATACCCCCGATACGGCAGGAAAGGGCGGGAACGGGGCCCCGAAAGCGGCGTGCGGCACCTTCATGCGGCCCCACCCGGAATAGATATTGTGGAACATTGGCGCATTGTCGCAAGATATGCCGCACGAAAAGCTTGCGTCGGCACGCGAAACGCGGTTGAACGGCGGGATGATGTGAATGCGGACGAGAGAATGGGCGGCGGGGCTGCGCCGTTCCCTTGTGCCGTATGCGGGGACAGGTGGGGTCTGACACGGATATGAGCAATCAGGTCGCCTTCAGGGACGCGCCATTTCAGTTGCGCGGCAGCACCTTCACCATGATGGTGCTGAAGGTCAGCGACCCCCACAATCCGAATTTCTTCCCCGTTCTGTCGGGCAAGATCGCGCAGGCGCCGAATTTCTTCCGCAATGCCGGCGTCGTGCTGGATCTGGACGATCTGCCTGCCGGCATGCCGTTCGACATGGATGCGTTCTGCAAGCTGCTGAAGAATCTGGGCCTGATGGCCGTGGGTCTTCTGGGCGGCACCAAGCCGCAGCAGGATGCGGCCCTGGCCCGCGGCATGGCGCTGATCGCCGCCCCGCGCGGCAAGGTGGAACTGTTCGACCCGCTGGCCGGCACGGGCCGCAGCCCGGCCCAGGGCCTTGCCAATGTGCAGGGTCAGGGACAGCCGCAGGCCCAGGCCGCCCCCAACCCCGCGCCTGCACCGGCGCCCGCCCCGATGCCGGAACCGGCACCGCAGCGAAGCGCGATGGTGATCGCCGAGAATGTGCGGTCGGGCCGTCAGATCTATGCGCCCGGCGGTGATCTTGTGGTGATCGGCTCTGTCAGCCCTGGTGCTGAACTGCTGGCCGATGGTTCCATCCATGTCTATGGTGCGCTGCGCGGTCGGGCCCTGGCCGGTGTCAGCGGTGACCAGGGGGCACGGATTTTCTGCCAAAGTCTGGATGCCGAACTGGTATCCATTGCCGGCCTCTACCGCGTGTCGGAAGATATCGGCAAGGATATCCGCCGTCGTCAGGTTCAAATTTACCTGAACAATGGCTATCTGCATATCGATCCACTGGCCACGAATGTGGCCTGAGTAATCCGCAGGCCGCCCCATGTGTGGCCTGATGAACAGTTTGATCAACCTTTGAGCTTGGGAGACGCCTCTTGGCCAAGATCATTACGATGACCTCCGGCAAGGGCGGCGTGGGGAAGACCACTTCGAGCGCCGCCTTCGGCACCGGCCTTGCCCTACGTGGGTTCAAGACCTGCATCATCGATTTCGATGTGGGCCTGCGCAATCTTGACCTGATCATGGGATGCGAGCGCCGCGTGGTGTTCGATTTCATCAACGTCATCAATGGCGAGGCACGCCTCAGCCAGGCGCTGATTAAGGATAAGCGGGTCGAGAACCTGTACATCCTTCCCACCAGCCAGACGCGCGACAAGGACGCGCTGACCCAGGAAGGTGTCGGCAAAATCCTGGACGAGTTGAAGAAGGAATTCGACTACATCCTCTGCGACAGCCCGGCCGGCATCGAAAAGGGCGCGCTGATGGCCCTCTACTGGGCCGACCATGCCATCATCGTGACCAATCCCGAAGTGTCGTCGGTGCGCGACAGCGACCGTATCCTGGGCGTGATCCAGGCCAAGTCGCGCCGTGCCGAACAGGGGCTGGAGCCGGTGAAGGAGCATCTGCTGGTCACCCGCTACGATCCCGACCGCGTGGAGAAGGGTGAGATGCTGAAGGTGGAGGATGTGCTGGAAATCCTGGCCATCCCGCTGCTGGGCATCATCCCGGAAAGCCCGGCCGTGCTGAAGGCATCGAACGTCGGCATGCCTGTGGTGCTGGACGACAAGTCCAATGCCGGCCTTGCCTATGCCGATGCGGTCGGTCGCTTCCTGGGCGAAACCATCGAGCATCGTTTCATCAAGCCCGAGAAGAAGGGCTTCCTGGACCGCCTGCTGCGGAGGACCGCATGAGCCTGCTTGACCTTTTCCGCAAGTCGAAGCCGCCCACGGTGGCGGCCCAGGCCAAGGAACGGCTGCAGATCGTTCTGGCGCACGAACGGTCGGGCCGCGATAGCCCCGATTTCCTTCCTGCCCTGCAGCAGGAACTGCTGGCTGTCATCAAGAAGTACGTCAATATCGACGACGACAAGGTGGCGGTGAAGCTGGAACGCGAAAGCGGCTGTTCCATGCTGGAAGTGAATGTGGAACTGCCCGGTCCGGCCAAGCGCGGAACAGCAGCCACCATCAACTGATCCAATACGCCTCAGCGGCCCTAAACATCTTGCCCGCCCCCCATGGGGGCGGGCATTGTGTTATGTAACAATGCCTGCTGTATCTGGATGCGACATTGGCTCGACTTGGTCTGCCCCGGCTGTTGTTCTGCGCACTGACGCTGCTGACGGCGTCGGTAGCGCTGCCCGTACGGGCCGGGACGGACCTTGTGGTCGCCACCTCCGGTCTGGTCAGTGCCGATGACCCGCATCAGGCGCGCACAGGGGCCGATTTCCAATATTATGAGCATCTGTTCGACACGCTGGTGACGCGTGACGGGTTCAACGTCGCGCCCCGTCTGGCCACCAGCTGGTCCAGCAGCGATAACCGCACCTGGACCTTCCAGATCGATCCCTCCGCCCGCTTTGCCGATGGCAAGCCAGTGACGCCGCGCGATGTCACCTATAGCCTGTGCCGGTATCAGGTGCTGATGCGCGGCATGGGACGGGACGGGATCGGTTTCACGCGTGTCACGGCAGAGGCCGGGGGCCGTGTCAGTCTGGTACTGGACACTCCCTACCGCCTTCTGCCCGCCGCCCTGTCATTGCTGTTCATCGTCGCGGCCCCCACGGATGCCGCCGATGGGCCGCTTGGGTGCGATCCCAAACAGGTGACCGCCAGCCGGGGACAGCCGCAGCGGGGCAGCGGCCCCTATGTGCCGGCCAATGAACCAGCTGCGGCCGAACGGCGGGTGCTGCTCCCCTCCCCCAATTGCTGGCGCGACTGTTCGGTCTGGCGCCGTGTCGTGCTGTGGTCGCAACCGGATGCGCGCGACCGCCTGCGCCTGCTGGTGACGGGCGATGCCGACATCATGGAGGATGTGATCCCCAGCCAGTTGCCCTATCTGGGCAAGGTGCGGGGCGTGGCCGTCACCGAACTGCCGACCGACCGTACCCTGCTCTTGACCTTCAACCTGCGCCCCACCCTGCCCGATGGGCGGCCCAATCCACTGGCGGATATCCGCGTGCGCCGGGCCATCGCCATGACGGTGGACCGGCATCTGCTGGTCGATCGTGGCCTGGAGGGGTTTGCCGGTCCCGCTTGGCAACTGGCCCAACCCGGTATGGAGGGCTATCTGCCTGACCGGCCCCGCGCCATGCATCCCGATCCTGATGCGGCCCACGCCCTTCTGGCCGAGGCGGGATATCCTGATGGGCTGCGCCTGCCGCTGCTGCTGCCGGCCACACGCATCACCGACCGGCCGCGTGTGGCGGATGCCCTGTCCGGCATGCTTCGCGCCATCGGGATCGAACTGGAGATCACACCGGTTCCCGCCGCCGATGCCCGCGCCCGTGTCGTGGCCGGGGAGTTCGAGATCATGTTCGCCGGCCTGGGTCTGACGGCGGGATCGGCCATGGAGGGGTACAGCTCCATCGCGGGTTCGGCGGAAAAAGACAGCGTGATCAATCCCAGCGGCTATCGCAATCCGGCCCTGGATGCCCTGCTGCGGCAGGCGCGTGGCGCCAATCCAAAGGATATTCCCAGCCTGACCGCACAAGCGACGGTGATCCTGGAAACGGATCTGCCGGTTGTGCCGCTGATGCATATCCGCGACCTTGTCGCCCACCGTGCGGGTCTGACCCTGCATGCCCGTGACACGGCCCGTGCCTTTGGCCGCATCACGGCGCCCGTTACCGCCGATGCCCGACCGTCGGGGAACAGTGTGCTGGACCGGAACTGACACGATTTTCCGCAGGGGCGCATACACACAAACGTATTCTCTCGTTTCTGACACTTTTCGTTGCGACGGAAAGGAGTCATGATCCCTTCACGCATGGCCGGTGCGTGGTAGCGGAACGGGGGTGCGTGGAATGGCTGGACGCCGGACCGTGCCGGGCTTTCTAGGCCTGCTGGGCATGCTGCTGCTTTCCTGGCTGAACGCCGCACAGGCGCAGGCCGCGGGCCCGACAGAGCGGCTGACCGTGTTGATGGCCAGCAGCCCCAGCTCCCTGGACCCGCACCGCGCCTATACGGGCAGCGATTTTCAGATCATGGGCCATCTTTACGACAGCTTGGCGGAACGGGACCTGTTCCATCCGGCGCCCGGCCTTCTATCGGAATGGCAAAGCCAGGATCAGCTTCTATGGCGCCTGCGCCTGACACAAGGTCGCCGGTTTGCCGACGGATCGCCCGTGCAGGCCCGCGACATCGCCTATAGCCTGTGCCGGTGGGCGGCACTGAACCGCGGCAATACCGGCTTGCCCCTGTCGCTGCGCCGTGCGGGGGTGGCGGGGGATGGTGAAGTCGTGCTGGAACTGACACGACCTTTCACCCGGATGATCTCCGCCTTCTTCCTGATCTACGGCGTCAAGGCACCTGCGGCCTTCACCGACGCATCCTGTACACCGGACATGCCGGTGGGCCTGCTGATGCTGTACAGCCCGCCCATGGGCAGCGGCCCCTATCGGATCGCCGGGTTAGATAGCGGCCGGGAATACAGGCTGGCCGCCGTGCCCCCCGTCAATGGCCGTACGGCAGCCCCGTTCGAGGAAGTGTTGCTGCGCGTAGAAACGGAAAGCCAGGCCCGTGTCCGCGCCCTGGCCGATGGTCAGGCCGACATCATTGAGGACCCGCCACCGGCGCCCATGGCCTATCTGCCGGGCCTGCCGCATATCAGCCTGACCGAACTGCCCACGGACCGCACCCTGTTTCTATCGCTGAACCTGTCAGGCGACAGTCCGGGCAACCCGCTGGCTCGTGGAAGCCCGGCCCTGATGGATACCCGTGTCCGCCGCGCTCTGACACTGGCCATCAACAAGCCGCTGCTGGCGCAGCGCGCCACCGATGGCTATGGCGCGGCGGCTAACCAACTGGGTTCCCCCGGCATGCGCGGTTTCGCCTCCGACCGGGCACAGGATAGCTACGATCCCGCTGCTGCCCGTTCCCTGTTGCGCGCTGCCGGGTTTGAGGCGGGCCTGACGCTGGAACTGCTGACCGCGCCCAGCCGCGGCAGCGACGGCGGACGCACGGCGGATGTGCTGGCCGGCATGCTGTCCGCCGTGGGGATCAAGGTGAATGTGCATCGCGTCGGGCGAGAGGAATTCCGGGAACGGGTCCGCGATGGCCGCTTCGATATGGCGCTGAACCTGATCGGTATCGAGGATGGCATCGTCCTCAGCGCCTATGAG
Source organism: Niveispirillum sp. (assembly GCF_052437035.1). Lineage (NCBI taxonomy): Bacteria > Pseudomonadati > Pseudomonadota > Alphaproteobacteria > Rhodospirillales > Azospirillaceae > Niveispirillum > Niveispirillum sp. The sequence continues at coordinate 454,903 of NZ_JBQVOH010000002.1, read as the reverse complement.
GCCATGCTGCGACCGGTGCCCATGCGGACCATCATGAATCCCGGCCAGTATCAGGATGCCGAGATTACCCGCCTTCTGGCGGCGGCGGAAACCGATCCGGCGGCCATCGATACGGCGGTGACGGGCATTCAGGCGGTGCTGGACCGTGACACGCCCTTCATCCCGCTGCTGCATATGCGCGATCTTGTCCTGCACCGCGCCGACCTGATCGTCGCACCCCGCGACACAGGCCGGGTGTTCGGTCGCGCCGTCACCCCGCGTGATGGGGCGCCGGTGCGATAGGCGATATTTCAGCCCTTGCGGACGGGGAACACATGGGCCGCTTCCGGAAAGGCGCGGGCGCGCACGTCGGCGGCATAGGATGCGGCGGCCTGCGACACCTGCTCCCCGATCTCGGCATAGCGTTTCACGAATTTGGGCGTGAAGCCCGCGAACAGGCCCAGCATGTCATCGGTCACCAGCACCTGACCATCACAGGCCGCACTGGCACCGATTCCGATGGTGACGACGGGTACCTGTTCGGTGATCTGGCGGGCCAGCGGCTCCACCACGCCTTCCACCACAATGGCGAAGGCGCCTGCCTCGGCAATGGCACTGGCATCGCCCAGGATCTTGGCCTGTTCGGCATCCGAACGACCACGAGCACGATAGCCGCCCAGCGCGTTCACCGCCTGCGGCGTCAGGCCGACATGGCCCATGACGGGGATGCCCCGGCGAACCAGGAATGCAACCGTCTCGGCCATCTCCTCCCCACCTTCCAGCTTCACGGCAGACGCGCCGGTTTCGGCCAGGACGCGGGCGGCATTGCGGAAGGCCTGGGCGGGGCTTTCCTGATAGCTGGCCCAGGGCAGGTCAACCACGACACAGGCCTTGGACGACCCGCGCACCACGGCGGCGCCATGGTTGATCATCATGTCCAGCGTGACGGGCAGCGTGCTGTCCAGCCCGTACAGCACCATGCCCAGACTGTCGCCCACCAGCAGACAATCACAATGATCATCCAGCAGCGTCGCCATGGAGACGCTGTAGGCCGTCAGCACCACGACCGGTTCCTGTCCTTTGCGGGCAGCGATATCGGGCACGCTGATGCGCTTCACCTGGGCGCTGGCGCTCATGCCTTTACTCCTCCGGCCGTGATTATTTGTGCGTTGCGGCATCCCGTACCGCAGATTGGGGGCGGCGTAAAGGGTGGGCGGTTGGGGGGCGTTGCGCCCTCACCCTCCCGTCGGCTGGCGCCGCCGGGCCCCTCCCTCTCCCGCAAGCGGGCGAGGGGTTAAATTTTTCGTCCCTCGCCCACGAACGTGGGAGAGGGAGGCGCCCGAACGCGTCAGCGTTTGGGAGGGTGAGGGCTACCCCATAAACCCGTCACGCCATCGCCATGGCCCCTGCCCGCCGGCCCAGCGCCAACGGAGGCGGAAGATTGGGCGGCAGCGTCGGGCCTGCTTCCACCTGCGACCGTACCCGGCGCACCACTTTCTTATACGCCCCGCTCTCGATCTGGCGGATACGCTCCTTGCTGACGCCGTAATGCTGGGCCAGCCGTTCCAGCGTCACCGGCTGATCGGCCAGATTACGGGCAGCGAAGATATGGCGCTCACGGTCACCCAGCTGGGTCAGCGCATCCTTCATCAGGGCGCGCCGCGCCGTCAGTTCGCCTTTCTCGGCCAGCAGTTCCTCCACGCTTTCCGTCTCGTCGGCCAGCATGTCGATGGCTTCATGGTCGCCATCCTCCCCAACGGTTACGTTCAGGGAACTGACCGGCGTGGCGAAACGGTGCTCCATCTCGCGCACATCCTCGATACTGGCGCTGAGCGTCTGGGCGACCAGGGCCGCCTCCGCATCGCTCATCACCCGGTCATGGATGCCCAGCTTGCGCTGTGTCTGACGCAGGTTGAAGAACAGGCGCTTCAGGGTGGCGGTATTGCCGCCCTTCAGCAGCGACCAGTTATGCAACACGAAGGACTGCACCTCCGCCCGGATCCACCACAGGGCGTAGGTGGCCAGACGGAAACCGCGCGTGGGGTCGAAACGCTGCACCGCCTTCACCAGCCCGATATTGGCCTCCGACACCAGATCGGCGACGGGCAGGCCGGAACGGGCATATTTGCCGGCCACCTTGACGGCCAGACGCATATGGGAACGGACAAGCTTGTCAAAGGCGCGGCGATCCTGGCGCTCCGTCCAATCGCGGGCCAGCTGCGCCTCCTGTTCGGGCAGCAGCATCGGGTACCGGTTGGCCTGGGCCGTGAAGGTCCTCAGAACATCTGCGCTTTCGCCGTAATGGGCCATGATCTGTCTCCCCGGAAGATGCTGGCCGCACGGGCAGCCGCACGCATCTCCCGTCTTAGAATAATTCTAAGATAGGATGCGGGTGTCGGTGCCGCAAGACCGGCCGGCGTCATATCGCCAAGGACATAGCGGCCCTACGCTTCCCGCATCACTGCTCGGGAAACCAACAACGCTGGGTGGCGAATGGTTCCGTGCGATCAGGCGTTGGGCAGGCCGGACAGGGCATCCAGCACAATGCCTTCGGTCAGGATCTGCGGCAGGATCACCGGTTCCGCCTTGCCCGGCAAATAGACGAGGTAGAGCGGCACACCGCTGCGCCCGTGGTTTTCCAGGACGCGGGCGATGGTGGCGTCACGGTTGGTCCAGTCACCCTTCAGATAGGCGACACCCTTGGCCTTCATGGCGGCCTTCACGGCGTCGGTCGACAGCGAGGTGCGTTCATTGACCAGACAGGTGACGCACCAGGCCGCCGTGAAATTCACGAAGACCGGCTTGCCCTGCCCCGTCAGTTCGGCCTGCTTCTCTGCGGTCCAGGGCTGGTAATCGCTGCTGGCGGGCTTGGCGCCGGCCACCTGTTCCGGTGCCGGAACGGTCCGCGCCGTGCTGGCGCCGGCCACCGCCCCGCCCAGGGCCAGGACGGCCAGCAGGCTGCCGAAAGCGCGTCCCGCCCCGCCCGACAGCCGTGTCTGGCCATAGACCCAGGCGGCAAAGGCGATGGCGACCATGCCGGCCAGAACGGTGGCCAGGGCCGCCGGTCCCGCCTGGATCGACAGGACCCAGACCAGCCAGGCGGCAGAGGCATAAAGCGGGAAGGCCAATGCCTGCTTCACCCGCTCCATCCACAGACCCGGACGAGGCAACCGCCTCAGCAGGGCCGGGCTGAACGACAGGGCCAGGAAGGGCAGCGCCATGCCCAGACCCAGGGCCAGGAACACCGACAGGGCCACGGGCCAGGGCTGGGTGATGGCAAACCCCAAGGCGGTGCCCATGAAGGGCGCGGTACAGGGCGTCGCGACGACGGTGGCCAGCACACCGGTAAAGAAGCTGCCGGCCAGCCCATCACGGCCCGCCAGCCCCTGCCCCACCCCCATCACCGACCCGCCCAGGGTGAAGACGCCCGACAGCGACAGGCCCAGCAGCAGCATGACATAGGCCAGGATGGCGACCACCAACGGGTCTTGCAGCTGGAAGCCCCAGCCGATGGCGGCACCCCCGGCGCGCAGGGCGATCAGGGCGCCTGCCACCACGGCAAAGCAGGCCAGGACGCCCGCCGTATAGGCCAGCCCATGCCGGCGGGCATGCCCCGGCCCATGCTGCAACAGGGCCAGCGCCTTCATCGACAGGACAGGAAAAACGCAGGGCATCAGGTTCAGCACCGCACCACCCAGCAGGGCCAGCAGCAGGGCCGTGGCCCAGCTTGTCTGCCCATCCCCACCCGTGGATGCCTGGGCAGCGGCCCCCACCGCCGCCTCCACCGCAAATGCATGGCGAACCGACTGCCCGTCCAGTTCCTCGGTAAAGGACAGGACACCCGTCACCGGCCCGGCGGGCAAGGCGCCACCGGGCACCAGCGACAGGGTCAGGCCATCGGCCCCCAGGCGCAGTTCCTGCGCGGCGTTGGCGGAGGCGACCTTGTAATCATGCGGGAAGAAGAAGACCTCGCTGATCTTCCCCTTGTCCAATCCGGGGGCAGCCAGGGTCAGGCGGTGGGCCTTGTCGCCGGGCGACAGGGTGGCTGTGTAGGGGCTGGGCACCGGCAGGCTGGCGCGGGCCCGGGTGAACAGCGTCGCCGCCTCCGGCTCCACCGCCGCTGTCCCGGCCACCACCGGCACCGCGATCGACAGGTCCGCCGATTCGGGGATGCAGATATCCTCACAGACCAGCCAATCGACCTTGGCATCCAGTTGCACCGCCTGCCCCGGCGTGGCGTTGGATGGCACCGTCAGGGGGACCAGCAGATGCACCTGATCGGCATAGCCGAAATTGACCAGCGGCCCGATGGGGAAGCGTTGCGGCGCCGGCCAGGTGATGACGTCGGCCTTCCAGCCCTCTGGCAGGGTCCATTTGATCTCAGTCGGAATGCCGCTGTCGCCCGGATTGATCCAGTAGGTGTGCCAGTGCGGGCGGATATTCTGGGTCAGGGCGGCCCACACCGTCTGTCCCGGTGCCACGCCCTGGGTTTCCAGGGTGATGAAGGTTTCCACATTGTCGGTCGCCACCAGATTGGACCGTACGGGGGCCGCCTGCACGGCACCGGCCAACAACAGGGCGCACAAGGTGGAAAGGCCGAATTTCTTCATCACCGAAACCCATGGGAAAGCAAAGGCGCCTCTCTATGTAGTGTGACCTTGGCCCCGGGGCCAGTGCGGCTTTGTTTCAAGTTGTGTCAGCGTGACGGGGCCATTGCCCGTCCGCCATCGCCCCTGTAGGGTCGCAACCCCGCCCCGCGCCCGTGCATCTTGCCGGATGCGCCCCACCGCCCCCATCTTCGGCGGCAGACAATCCAACGCCGTTCCCAAGGAAGCATCATGGCGACCCATCGTTCCAAGGTCCTGATCATCGGCGCCGGCCCGGCCGGCTATACCGCCGCCATCTATGCCGCCCGCGCCAGCCTGGAGCCGGTGCTGGTGCAGGGCATGACGCCGGGCGGACAGTTGACCATCACGAAGGACGTGGAAAACTATCCCGGCTTCGCCGACCCTGTTGAAGGCCCCTTCTTGATGGAACAGATGCGGGCGCAGGCCGAACGTTACGGCACCAAAATGTTCTACGACATCATCACCGATGTCGATTTCACCAAGCGCCCGTTTGTGTGCAAGGCCGACAGCGGCGATGAATTCGTGGCCGACGCCGTGATCATCGCGACGGGCGCGCAGGCCCGCTGGTTGGGCATTCCGGGCGAAGAGCATTATCAGGGCGGCGGCGTCTCGGCCTGTGCCACCTGCGACGGATTCTTCTTCCGGGGCAAGGAAGTGGCCGTGATCGGCGGCGGCAACACCGCCCTGGAAGAGGCGTTGTACCTGACCCACCACGCATCGAAGGTCACACTGATCCATCGTCGCGACAGTTTCCGCGGTGAACGCATTCTGCAGGAACGCGTGGCCGCCCATCCCAAGATCGAAGTGGTCTGGGACAGCGTGGTGGAAGAGATCCTGGGCAAGGGCGGCTCCAGCTTCACCGACCCGAAGCTGGTCACGGGCGTGCGCCTGCGCAATGTGAAGACCGAGACCGTCACGGAACGTTCGCTTGACGGGGTGTTCGTGGCCATTGGCCATGACCCGGCCACCAGCGTGTTCAAGGGCAAGGTCCGCATGGATGACGAAGGCTATATCGTCACCGACCCGGACAGCACCCGCACCGACATCCCCGGCGTCTATGCCGCAGGCGACGTGAAGGACAAGGTGTTCCGCCAGGCCGTGACGGCGGCGGGCATGGGCTGCATGGCCGCACTGGAAGTCGAAAAGTTCCTGGCCGGCCACTGATTCGACGCCAGCATCAAGGCCGATGCCAAAGATTATGTGAAAAGGCCAAGGGATGGAGGCGGAGTCGCCGTTTCCATTTCCTGGCCTTTCTTCATTTTACCACTTTCGCAGGGGTATTCCGTGTCCGTCCCTCGGCGAACTGTTGCAAGAACAATACGATAGCTAGCGGTAAATCGACATTTTGGTGACAAGCCCTAGCATTGGCGGCAGGGGCTGTATATCATCCATGCGTCGGGCGCATTCCCGTGTCCGACCAACAGACAGGGCGCCTGGGACGTCATCCGGCGTTCGGCAGTTGCGCCACTATCTAGGGACGGGTCCATGGACTGGGACAAGCTTCGCGTCTTTCACGCTGTGGCGGAGGCGGGCAGCTTCACGCATGCGGGGGAAACCCTGAACCTCAGCCAGTCGGCGGTCAGCCGGCAGATCAGCGCGCTGGAGGAAAGCCTCCATGTGCCGCTGTTCCATCGCCATGCGCGCGGGCTGATTCTGACGGAACAGGGTGAATTGCTCTACCGCACCGCGCGGGAGGTGTTTGCCAAGCTCTCGATGACGGAGGCCATGCTCTCCGAATCGAAAGAGCATCCGAAGGGCCCGTTGAAGGTCACCACCACCATCGCGCTCGGCTCCACCTGGCTGACGCCGCGGGTGAAGGATTTCCTGTCGCTCTATCCGGATGTGCAGCTGACGCTGCTGCTGGACGATAACGAGCTGGACCTGTCGATGCGCGAGGCGGATATCGCCATCCGCCTGTCGGCCCCGCGCCAGCCGGATCTGATCCAGCGTCATCTGATGACAGTGCGCGTGCACCTGTACGCCCACAAATCCTACATCGAAAAGCGCGGCATGCCGCAGTCGGTGGCGGAACTGGACCAGCATGACCTGATCGCCTATCCGAACGAGGCGCGGGCACCGGTCACCAACATCAACTGGGCCCTGCATGTCGGCGACCCGCCGGGTGGCGAACGCCACACTGCGCTGCGCGTCAACAGCCTGTACGCCATGTTCCGCGCCGTTCAGTCTGGCCTGGGCATTGCCTCGCTGCCCGACTATGTCGTCGACAACCAGCCCGATATCGTCCGCATCCTGCCGGAAGTGAGCGGGCCGCGCATCGATGCCTATTTCGTCTACGCCGAAGAACTGCGCCATTCCAAGCGCATCGCCGTGTTCCGTGACTTCCTCGTGAAGAAGGTCGCTGAGACCTTCCCATCGAGCCATGCATCAAACGCATAACTCAGGCTTGGCTTCACCCCTGGTATAATCGGCCTGGATGCTTAAATCTTGGGCCATCGCTGCTGCGACGCAGCAGCGACGTTTCGCCCCGATTTACCCGGTCGGGGTTGGGTCCTTGACCCAGCGTCTCCCAGACGTGAAGCCTCCCTGTTCAACTCGGCCGGAAACCTTTTGGTTTTCCGGCCGTTTTTTTATCTGCCCATCTCTTGATCAGCCCCACGCCCGAAATTCCGGCACAGGGCGGATGGCCTCAGCCTATCCCCCTCAGCCTATCCAATTGTGCATTTCACGCTGGGCGCCACCTGGATTATGATGTCACCTGTGAATATCGGGGCACCTGATCATGGCGATCAACGGCATCAACAGTTCAGGCACCTATACCGCGCCGGCCCCACCCCCACCGGAGGGGGCGCCCGGTCGCCGTTCTGCCGATCCCGCACCGGCCCCGCCGCCGCCCCGGCCTGCACCTGCCCCGCAATTGCCCGACCGCAATCTGGCACCGGTGCGTCCCGTGACGCTGGAACCCGTGCGTCCCGTCACCCTGGCCCCGGTACAGCCGGTGCAGTATCGCGGCTATATCATCGATATTTCGGCCTGACGATCAGGCTATAGCTGTTTCCGGGAAACCGAAAACAGCTATAGCTTTTCGTTCTCCTCAATCGCCGGCGCTGCATCCGCAGCTTGGCTTCACGCGGCATGGGCCGCGCGGCGGCAGTCGCCGCCGGAGCTGTTTCCGGTAAACCGAAAACAGCTCTGAGGCGCGTCAGGCGCTTTGCTTCTGCTTGTCCGGATTATGGGCGCCCAGCGCCGGCGGTTCGGACAGATCGCCCTCATGCGGCTTCACATCAACGATGCTGTAGCCGCCATCCTCCGGGAAGCGCATCAGCACCTTGCGCCGGGCACGCGGCATGTCGCTGGCAAAGAAGAAGACATAGCGGCCTTCATCCCACAGGCGCGTGATATTGCTGGGCTCCAGCGGGGAGGCCGCCTCCGGGCGGCGGCGGACACAGATGATCCAACCGGTTTCCGACAGGCCGCGCCGTTCATCCATCACCAGCACACGGCGGTCCTCCGCCTCCAACTGCTCGATCATGCGCTTCAGGTGATCGGTGCGCGATTGCAGCTCGTCCGCCTCATGATCATCCTGACCTGCCGTCAGGCGCTGGCCCAGGCTTTCGCGGGCAAGGGCGCGGATCTTGTTGCTCAGCGCCTGCTGGCGCCGCCGCAGCTCGACCATCGCCTTTCTTGCTTCCTTGAGGCTGTGATTGGCCTTCAACACTGTCGGCTTCATCGACAGGAAGACAATCATCAGCATCAGGGCGATGGAAAAGCCACTCATGCCGGCTCCATTTCCGGATTGTCGGCGGTTTCCACACCGGCCCCTTCCTCACTATCCTTGGGCGCTGCGGCCCCGGTCAGGGCCTGCGCAAAGACAGCCTTGAAGCCGGAAGCCTTGGGATAGACCCGTTCGAACTCCGCCTTTGCCTCCTCCGGTCCGCGCGCCCAGACATGCACGGGACAGGGCTGCGCCCAGGAATTGTCGTAGAAGGGATGCTTCTCCCCCCGCTTCACCTGATGCGAAACCGAGCTGTTGAAGACCAGGAATTCGTACGGCTTGTTGGGGAACTGCTCCGCCCCGATCATGCGCACGAAGCGATGGGGGCTTTTTTCCAGTTCGCGGATACGGCCCTTCAGGGCCTTTTCCTCACGCTGCGCCGTGAACAGATGGGTCGCGGCACCGGCAGCAGTGTTCTTGCGCGCCTCCACCCGGTTGGACAGGCCAGTTGCGATGCGGGCATAGCGCGCCAGCCGGCTGCGCATCATCGTCTCATTGCCCTGCGCGCGGATGATCCGGCCCCAGACATAGGCAACCATCGACACCATCACGTTCGCAGCGACGGAGGCCACGAAGGTGATCACTGCAAACCGGACCAGTTCGATGATGCCGTTGAGCACAAGGTGCCTCGGAAAGTATCCAACCGAATTATTGTAGTGAAAGTTTCAAATCCTTGAAAGAGGCATTAAACAGGACCGAATTCGTCGCCAAACCATTGATCGCTCCACTGAAAACGCCCTGTTCAATTCAATGGCTGGTGTGACACCGGGTCGTCATGCCCAACAGATTGCGTGGGCTGCCGAACGATGGTCAGCCGGGCCTTGCGGTTTGTCGGCCGCTATGTGTGAATGACGACAGACAGAGGGCGGAGAAGCCGGCATGGAACAGCGCATCACCCTGATCACCCTGCGCGTCGCCGATGTGGCGCGGTCACGGGCCTTTTATGAAGGGCTGGGCTGGAAAGCCGCGAGCGGCAGCCAGCCCTCCTTCGCGTTTTTCCAGATGGGCGGCATGGGCCTGGGCCTGCTGGCCGCAGACAGCTTTGAGAAGGAGATTGCGGGCGATGCCGGCAAGGTGACGCATGGCCCCACGATGCTGGCGCATAATGTGCGCGGCAAGGCCGACGTGGACCGGCTGGTTTCCTTCGCCCTGACCCAGGGCGGGCGGCTGGTGCGGGCCCCGGCGGATCAGTTCTGGGGCGGCTATTCCGGCATCTATGCCGATCCGGACGGCCATTACTGGGAAATCGCCTTCAACCCGTTCTGGCCCCTGGCCGAAGACGGGTCGGTCACCCTGGACTGACCGGGCGCGTCATGGACATCCTGTTGAACGGCGCCACAGTGAAGGCCGATCCCGCCGGGGCCCTGTTCTGGCCCACGCGCGGCTGGCTGCTGGTTGCCGACCTGCATCTGGAGAAAGGGTCGGCCTTTGCCCGGATGGGACAGTTCCTGCCCCCCTATGATACCGCGGCCACCCTGTCACGGCTGGAGGAACTGTGCCGGCACTGGCGACCCAACCGGGTCGTCTGTCTGGGGGACAGTTTCCATGATCGCGATGCCGCCGCCCGCGTTTCAGACGCCGATGGCCGGCGTATCGCCGCCCTGACCGCGGCCCATGATTGGGTCTGGATCGCCGGCAACCATGACCCCGCCCCGCCGCCTGGATGGGGCGGCATGGTGGTGGCGGAAGAATTGCGCGAGGGGCCGTTGGTCCTGCGGCACGAGGCGGTGAAGGACCGGATGGCGGGGGCGGGCGAAATCTCCGGCCATTACCATCCCAAGGCGGCGGCGGTGGTGCGGGGCAAGCGGATTAGCGCGCGCTGTTTCGCGGGCGACGGTCGGCGCATGATCCTTCCGGCCTTCGGCGCCTATGCCGGTGGTCTGAACGTTCTGGACCCCGCCATTTCCGGCCTGCTGCACCGGCCCTTCCAGGCCTGGATGCTGGGCACTGGCCGCCTGTTCCCCCTGCCCTGCACCCGGCTGTCGGCGGACAATACCACCCGGCGCGAGATTGCCGCCGCGCAGGGGTGAAAAGACAAGCCCCCGGAAGCGGGGGAGGCATCCGGGGGCAGCAACAGGCTGGCAGCCAAAGGAGGGGGGGAGAACAGGATGGCCGCCGCCATTACCACCAGTTAGGTTCCCCGCAGGCGGCGTCAACCAGGATGGATAAAAAATAATCTTCGCAAAAGGATAGGGGTGCAGGTGATCCAAGGCGGCATCGGCAACGTATCATCAGTAAATTCTGATGTTTCACCCGGAAGCATGCCCAACCTGATGACCGATCCGCGTCCCATCATCGTCTGGTTCCGCCAGGATTTGCGTTTGGCCGACAATCCGGCCCTGCACCATGCCGTGGAAAGCGGGCGGCCCGTCCTGCCCGTCTATGTTCTGGATGATGTCACCCCCGGCGCCTGGAGGGCCGGGGGGGCCACGCGCTGGTGGCTGCATCACAGCCTGACGCATCTGTCGGCGGCATTGGAACGGCTGGGGTCACCATTGCTGCTGCTGCGCGGGCCGGGTGACGCCGTGATCGGTGACCTGGCGGCGCGGGTGGATGCGGCGGAACTGGTCTGGAACCGCTGCTATGAACCCTTTGCCATTGAGCGCGATTCGCGCCTGAAGGCCGCCTTGAAGGGCAAGGTGAAGGTTACCAGCCACAAGGCCGCCCTGCTCAACGAACCCTGGGAAGTGCTGACGGGCCAGGGCACGCCTTACAAGGTTTTCACCCCCTATTGGCGGGCCTGTGTCGCCGTCACCAATCCGGAACGGCCCCTGCCCACCCCGGACCGGCTATCCCCCTGCCCCAACCGCCCGCAAGGTGATGCGCTGTCCGACTGGGCCTTGCTACCCACCCGGCCCGATTGGGCGGGCGGATTTCGTCGCGCCTGGGCCGATGGTCTGGGCGTCGGTGAGACGGCGGCATCCGCGCGCCTGACCCATTTCCTGTCAGACGGTGCCGCCAATTACAGCGCCGGGCGCGATGTGCCCGGCATTGACGGCACCTCGCGCCTGTCGCCGCATCTGCATTTCGGTGAAATCTCCCCCCGTCAGGTCTGGCACGTTGCAAAGCTGGCAGGCGATCGGGGCAGCGAGGCGTTCAAGGCGCAGATAGACAGTTTCCTGCGCGAGATCGGGTGGCGGGAATTCTGCCATTCCCTTCTGTACCATTTCCCCACCCTGCCCGAACGCCCCCTGTCACCGGCTTTCGAGTCATTCCCCTGGACCCGCGACGACAAGGCCCTTGCCGCGTGGCAGCGGGGACAGACCGGATATCCCATCGTCGATGCCGGCATGCGCCAGCTCTGGGCCACGGGCTGGATGCATAACCGTGTGCGGATGATCGTGGGGTCCCTGCTGGTCAAGCATCTGCTGCTGCCCTGGCAGGCGGGAGAGGATTGGTTCTGGGACACGCTGGTTGATGCCGATCTGGCCAACAATGCCGCTGGCTGGCAATGGATCGGGGGTTGCGGGGCCGACGCCGCACCCTATTTCCGGGTCTTCAATCCCGTCCTGCAGGGACAGAAATTCGATCCCGACGGTCGTTATGTCCGCCATTGGGTACCCGAACTGAAACATATGCCGGACAAATATATTCATGCCCCGTGGACCGCACCGCCGATGGTGCTACACGGGGCCGGTGTAAACCTTGGCCGTGACTATCCCGCCCCCATCATTGATCATGCGCTGGGCCGGCAGCGCGCGCTGGACGCCTTTGCCACGATGCGTGGCGGCGATCCGGCGATCCCGGCCTGAAGGAAGGACGACCTATGAAAATCGCGGTTATCGGTGCCGGCATCTCGGGGCTCAGCGCTGCCTGGCTGCTGAACCGTCACGGCCATGACGTGACGGTGTTTGAACAGAACAACTATCTGGGCGGCCATTCCAACACGGTGGATGTGACGGGCAAGAACGGGGAGAATATCCCCGTCGATACCGGCTTCATCGTGTTCAACGAGGCGACCTATCCCAACCTGATCGCCCTGTTCGCGCATCTGGGCGTGCCTTCCATGCCCTGCACCATGAGCTTTGCCGTCAGCCTGGACCGGGGCCGCCTGGAATATTCCGGCAGCAATCTGGCCGGCATGTTCGCGCAGAAGCGTAACCTGCTGTCGCCCAGCTATCACCTGATGCTGCGCGACATCGTGCGCTTCTACCGCGAGGCGCCGAAGCTGCTGCGCGATCCCGCAGCCATCAACCAGACGCTGGGCGAATATCTGGATGCGGGCCGCTATGGCCACCGCTTCATCTATGACCATCTGCTGCCCATGGGGGCGGCCATCTGGTCGTCCACCATATCGGAGATGCTGGCCTTCCCGGCCCATAGCTTTGTGCGCTTCTTCCAGAACCATGGCCTGATGAAGATCAAGAACCGGCCGCAATGGTTCACCGTGAAGGGGGGTAGCCGTTCCTATGTGCGGGTGCTGGCCGATACGTTGGCCGGACGGTTCCATACCGACCGCGCCATCATCGCCATGCGCCGCACGCCCACCGGTGTCTGGCTGCGCGATACGGAGGGGCAGGAGACGCAATATGATCAGGTGGTGATCGGTGCCCATGCCGATCAGGCGCTGGCCATGCTGACCGACGCCGATGAACAGGAAAAGCGCGTGCTGGGCGCCTTCCGCTATCAGTTGAACCGCGCGCATCTGCACCGTGACCCGGCCCTGATGCCCAAGCGGCCAAAGGCCTGGTCGGCCTGGAACTATCTGGCCAACGGCACCCGCGACCGCAATGCCAAGGTGGCCGTCACGTACTGGATGAACGAGTTGCAGGGCATTGATGAGGGCAACCCCCTGTTCGTGACGCTGAACCCGATCCAGCCGCCGCGCCCGGAATACAAGATCAAGGAATTCATCTACGACCATCCCATGTTCGACGCCGCCGCCATCCGCGCGCAGGGTGAGATGGCCCGCATCCAGGGCGTGCGCCGCACCTGGTTCTGCGGTGCCTATCTTGGCTATGGCTTCCATGAGGATGGGCTGTCGGCGGGGCTGGCGGTGGCAGAGGCGCTGGGCGCCAAGCGGCCCTGGAACACCACCGACGTCTCTCCCGCCGGGCGCAATGCCAAGCCGCTGAAGCCCTTCAAGGCGGCGGCGGAGTGACGGGCATGACGGGAGAGGATGGCCAATCCCACGCGTTGTACCATTGCCGGGTGTTCCACGCCCGGTACCGGCCCTTCCGGCACGCGTTCAATTACCGCGTCTGGTCGCTGCTGCTGGATATCGACCGGCTGCACGATCTGCCAAAGCCGCTGACCCATAACCGCCCCGGCTTGCTGTCCATCCAGGACCGCGATCATGGACGGCGCGACGGGTCGCCCCTGCGCCCCTGGGTGGAGCGGATGCTGGCAGAAAAGGGCGTCCATCTGGACGGCGGGCGCATCCTTCTGTTCTGTTTTCCCCGCGTGCTGGGCTATGCTTTCAATCCGTTGTCCGTCTATTACGGCTATGGACCGGACGGCGCCTTGCGCGGGGTGGTGTACGAGGTGAAGAACACCTTCGGCGATCAGCATTGCTATGTGATCCCCACACCGGGCGGCCTTGCGGACCACGCGCACGCCAAGGAATTCCACGTCTCCCCGTTCTTCGATCTCGAAGGTGGCTATCGGTTCCGCCTGTCGCTGCCGGGCGACAGGATCGGGATCGATATCCGTTATGGCGATGATCAGGGTGATTTGCTGGTGGCGACCCAGACGGGTGAACGCCACCAACTGACCACCCGTAGCCTGTGGGCGGCCATCGCGCGCCATCCGCTGGTCACCCTGAAAGTCATCGCCGGCATCCATTGGGAAGCGCTGAAGCTGTGGCGCAAGGGCGCGCGGTTCCACCGCCGCCCCGAACCGCCCGTTCGTCTTAAGCCGCTTGCCGAACGACCCGCCCGATCCATTTCAACCACCGGCCAAACAATGGTGGAACCATGACCGAACAGACCGAAAGCCATCTCCTGGGCCTGGGCCAGACGGCCATCCATTATCGCCCGTCGCGCATGATGCGGCTGCTGATCTCGCTGGCCCCCTCGATCCGGGTTGGCTCCCTGACCATTGTCCTGCCCGACGGGCGCAGCCACCGTTTTGACGGCACGGCCCCCGGCCCGCATGGCGTGCTGTATGTCCGCAACGACCGGCTGGCTCGGCGCATGCTGCTGGGTGGCAAGCTGGGCTTTTGCGAAAGCTATCTGGATGGCGACTGGACCAGCCCGGATGTGCCTGCCCTGTTCGAGATGGCGCTGCTGAACGAGACGGAACTGGACCGCGCCATGAATGGCAAGGCCTGGGTCCGGGCGCTGAATTTCCTGCTGCACGCGGCCAAGCCGAACAGCAAGTCAGGCTCCAAGCGCAACATCGCCTATCACTACGACCTGGGGAACAGCTTCTATTCCCGTTGGCTGGACCCATCCATGACCTATTCGGCGGCGGTCTATGCCGACCTGGACAAGGCCGAGCCGCTGTACGAGGCGCAGCAGCGCAAATATGCCGCCATCGCCGCCCGCATGGATCTGCAACCGGGGCAACATGTGCTGGAAATCGGCTGCGGCTGGGGTGGATTTGCGGAATATGCGGCCAAGGTGGTGGGCGCACGCGTCACCGGCGTGACCATCAGCAAGGCCCAGCATGATTATGCCGTGGCCCGCATGGAGCGGGCGGGCCTGTCGCACATGGTCGATATCCGGTTGCAGGATTACCGCGACATCACCGAACAGTTTGACCGCGTCGCCAGCATCGAGATGTTCGAAGCCGTGGGCGAACGCTATTGGCCCACCTATTTCAACACGCTGCGCGACCGGTTGAAGCCGGGTGGCAAGGCATCGTTGCAGATCATCACCATCGGTGAAGATCATTTCGAGGGCTATCGCAAGGGTGCCGACTATATCCAGCGCTATATCTTCCCCGGCGGCATGCTGCCCAGCCCCACCCGCCTGAAGGCAGAGGTCGAGGGAGCAGGTCTGAGTTTCGACAGCACCGAAAGCTATGGCCTGCATTATGCCCGCACGCTGCGCGAATGGCAGGTGGCGTTCCAGGCGGCTTGGCCGGAGTTGAAGGACGGGTTCGACACCCGTTTCAAGCGTATGTGGGAACAGTATCTCTGGTACTGCGAGGCGGGGTTCAAGGTCGGCACCATCGACCTTGTGCATGTGGGGATTTCGAAGGGCTGAGGACATCGCCATGCGCGTCGCCCTGCGCCACCTCCTGCCCTATGCATTGCCGGCCCTGCCGCTGGCCATCCTGGTCCTGCCCGTCTATGTGTTTCTGCCTTCGGCCTATGCCCAGGCGGGAATGCCGCTGGCCAGCATCGGCATCGTCCTGCTGCTGTCCCGGCTGTGGGACGGGGTGACGGACCCGCTGGTTGGTGCCCTGTCCGACCGCACCGTCACCCGGTTTGGGCGGCGAAAGCCCTGGATCGCAGCAGGCCTGCCCCTGACATTGCTGTCGCTCTGGTTCCTTATGGTGCCGGATGATGGGGTGGGGCCGGCCTATCTGCTGGGCTGGTCCTTTGCCCTGTTCCTGGGCTGGACCATGATGATCGTGCCGCTGACAGCCTGGGGGGCAGAACTTTCCGGTGATTATCACCAGCGCACGCGCATTGCGGGTTTCCGCGAAGGCGCCGCCATTGTCGGCACCGTGCTTGCCCTGACCCTGCCCTTTGCCATGGGCGTGGGGGCAGCCGGGCAGGAACGCGACGCCCTGCGCCTGCTGGCCCTTGTTCTGCTTGTGATTTTGCCCCTGTTTACAGTAATCGCGCTCGTCAGCGTTCCCGAATATCCGCAGCCGGCCAAGTCGCGGCTGAAATTCCGGCGCGGGATGAAAGTGATTTTCGCCAACGGGGCTTTCCGGAAACTGATCGCGGCCTATGTCATCAATGGTGTGGCGAACGGCCTGCCGGCACAACTTTTCCTGTTTTTCGTTCAGCATCTGCTGATGGAAGGGGAACGTGCCGGCCTGCTGCTGCTGTCCTATTTCGCATCTGGTCTTCTGGCGGTGCCACTGTGGCTGTGGTTGAGCGGAAAATACGGCAAGCATGTCGTCTGGCGCTGGGCGATGTTCTGGAACATCGGCTGGTTCCTGGCGGTACCATTGCTGGGGCCGGGCGACTTCACGGCGTTCCTGGTCATCTGTGTGATGACGGGAATGTCGCTGGGGGCCGATCTGATCCTGCCATCGGCCATGCAGGCCGATGTGGTGGATATGGACACGGCCCGCACCGGTCGGGCCCGCACGGGTCTTTACTTCGCCTTCTGGGGCCTGGCGACCAAACTGGCAACCGCGCTAGCCGCCCTGGGCCTGACTGTGGCGGGCCTGTTCGGTTTCGACCCCGCCACGGGCGGAACGGAAATGGGGCAGACAGCGCTGCTGTGGCTGTACGCCCTGGTTCCGGTGGTCTTCAAACTGTTCGCCATCGCCCTTCTTTGGCACTGGCCCATCGATGCCGACATGCAGGCAAGCCTGCGCGCCCGCATCGCCGCCCGCACCTGAATTTCCTTCCCCGAAACCCGACGCGGAGAGCGCCATGTTTCGCCGCCTGTTCGTCCTGGCCGGCCTTTGTCTGGCCCTATCCGGGTGCACCAACATGAAACCGGAACAATTCGCCAATCAGAAACCCGCCCTGGCCCTTGAAGAATATTTCGACGGCCATACCCGTGCCTATGGCATCGTGGAGGATCGGTTCGGCAATGTCCGCCGCACCTTCACCGTCGATATCAAGGGCGAATGGGACGGCAAGGTCCTGATCCTGACCGAAGATTTCGTGTGGAATGACGGGGAGCTGGAACAGCGCATCTGGCGCCTGACCCGTGACGGCCCCACCCCCAACGACTGGACCGGCACTACCGCCGACGCCATCGGCCCCGCCAAGGGCCGCGTGTCCGGTAATGCCTATAACATGGTCTATGACTTCAACCTGAAAATGGATGGCAGCCGGACCAAGGTGCGTTTCGACGACTGGATGTTCCTGATGCCCGACGGCGTGCTGCTGAACCGTGCCACCATGAGCAAGTTCGGCATCCATCTGGCGACCGTCACCATCGCGTTCAAGAAGGACGTGGCGGTACGAGAGGCGGTGAAGGCGGCGGAGTGAGGGATAATACGAAACAGGCGGGTCCCCCCGGGCCCGCCTGTCTCTCCCCCCGAAGCGGGCGCCGCTGGCTTAGCGGCGCCACTCCCGGTAATCCTCGCCAAAGGCGCGGGCGTAGCGGTCGTAACGGTCATGGCGACCGGCGGGGCGGTTGGACAGGACCAGGGCCGCCACGAAGTAGGCCAGGATCGGGGTGCCGCCCAGGAAGATCATCGACAGGATGGCGGCGATACGCACCCACAGGCGGCTGATCCCCAGCCATTCGGCCACCCCGGCGCAGACGCCGAACAGGATGCCGTTGGTGCTGTCCTTATAGAGCTTCCCACCCTGGAAGCGGCTGGTGAAGCGGTCGAAATGGCGGTTGTAGCGGCTCACGTTTCTCTCCATCGTTCCATCGGTTTGGCAGAACCCCGTCGCCCATCCCGGCGCCAGGGGTGAAGTGCAACTCAAATCAGGCGGCGGACCCACGCTCGGCCACCCGCTTCTTCAGCGCGGCCAGTTCATCCTCGACCCGGCCACGGGCCTCCAGGGTCGCAAACTCGTCCTTCAGCGTGCGGGGCCGGCCCATGGCCATGGCATCGCCGGCGGCCTCAACATGGTCGATCTCGCGTTCCAGTTCACGGGACCGGGCCAGCGCCTCGTCCAGGCGGCCATCATAAAGGCTGGTCCGGGCCCGCAGCCGGTCGACGGCACCGCGGTAGCGGGTGGCAAGGCTGCGGCGGCGGGCATGCGCCTCGGCCAGCTTGTCCTCCAGGGCGCGGGCATCTTCCGTCATCCGGGCGATGGCCGTTTCCAGGGCCTTGATCTCCGCCTCGGCCGGTGCAGCGGCGCGGCGGATTTCATCCTTGGCCGCCAGAGCGGCGCGGGCCAGATCCTCGCGGTTATGGGCCAGCGCGATTTCGGCCTTGCGCTCCCATTCCAGCATCTCGAACTCAGCAGCGCGCCAGTTGGCAGCCAGTTCCTTTTTTTCCGCAATCATGCGGACAGTGCCACAGCGCACTTCGGACAGGGTGTCTTCCATCTCCCGGATCGCCTGGTTCAGCGTCTGCTCCGGGTCCGCCGACCGGTCCAGCAGGCTGGCCAGGTTGGCATTGATGACATCACCGAGGCGGTCGATCAGGCCCATTTTCGGGGCTCCTTCTGAAACAGGTGGGATAGTCGGGTTGGCGGAAGCAGCGTTGATCAGACCAGAATGTTCAGCATAAGGACCATGACGACCGCGACAACCAGGGCCGGGACCATTTCGGTCAGGCTGGAGATGTTCAGGTCGCCGGTGACCTTGTTGGTGCGGGCGGCGCGCTTGGCGAAGAAGGTCATCGTGCTCATTATCGTCTCCATCGGGTTCGAATTTCGGTGGCCGTTTCAGCCATGCCGACATAAAAGCAAACACCGTGCCAAGTGCCATGGAGACCTCAAAAATGGCTGATTTCTGCCATTCTTAATTTTGCGCCTACCCACCCCCGATCTGGTCGATAGCAAATTCCACCATCGAGTGGCGAAAACTACCATCGCGCCAGAATTTGTTGCGATTGGAACGGTCGTGCGGGGCTTTCATGCGCGATTGACCGGCGTGCCGGAACCGGTTACCCATCCCGCCATGGCCGTCTATACTGAAGTTTCCGACGAAGATGTCCGCGCGTTCGTTGCCCAGTATGATCTGGGCGACGTGGTGTCCTGCAAGGGCATCGCCGAGGGCGTGGAGAATTCCAACTTCCTGCTGGTGACCGATAAGGGTCCCTATATCCTCACGCTTTATGAAAAGCGGGTGGACCCGGCGGACCTGCCCTTCTTCTTAGGGTTGATGGATCATCTGGCCGCCAACGGCCTGACCTGTCCGCAGCCCGTGGCCGGCACCGATGGCGTGGCCCTGCGCAGCCTGTGTGGCCGCCCGGCGGTGATCGTCACCTTCCTGAAGGGCATGTGGCCGCGCCGCATCCTGGCCGATCATTGCGCCGGCCTGGGCGAAGGGTTGGCCCGCCTGCATCTGGCTGGCGACGGCTTCACCCTGACGCGCCGCAATTCCCTGTCGGTCGGCGGCTGGCGCCCCCTGTTCGAGGCGTCGCGCTGGCGCGCGGATGAGGTAAAACCGGGTCTGGCCGATGCCCTGGGCGAGGAGCTGGATTATCTGGAGGCCCATTGGCCCAAGGATCTGCCCGCCGGCATCATTCATGCCGACCTGTTCCCCGACAATGTCTTCTTCGCCGATGGCAAGCTGTCAGGCCTGATCGATTTCTATTTCGCCTGCAACGACCAGTTCGCCTATGACGTGGCGATCTGCCTGAATGCCTGGTGCTTTGAGGCGGATGGCGCCTTCAATGTCACCAAGGCCCGGCTGCTGCTGGCCAATTATGACCGCATCCGCCCCCTGTCGGCGGCAGAGCGTGAGGCCCTGCCCATCCTGGCACGCGGTAGCGCCATCCGTTTCCTGCTGACCCGCCTTTATGACTGGCTAAACACGCCGGCGGGCGCGATGGTAAAGCGCAAGGACCCGCTGGAATATCTGCATAAACTGCGTTTCCACCAGCAGATCCGCCACATCGCCGATTACGGGCTGGACCGGTCGTGAGCGAGGGGACCGAAAACGGGAACGTGGTCGATGCCTTCACCGACGGCGCCTGTTCCGGCAATCCCGGTCCGGGCGGCTGGGGCGTGCTGCTGCGCTGGAACGGGACTGAGAAGGAACTGAAGGGTGGGGAGCCCGACACGACCAATAACCGCATGGAATTGATGGCCGCCATCAGTGCTTTAGAGGCGCTGAAGCGTTCCGTTCCCATCCGCCTGCATACCGACAGCCAATATGTGAAGAACGGGATCACCACCTGGATCCATGGCTGGAAGAAGAACGGCTGGAAAACCGCGTCCAAGGACCCTGTGAAGAACGAGGATCTGTGGCGGCGCCTGGACGATCTGGTCGCCCGCCACAAGGTGGAATTCCACTGGGTCAAGGGCCATGCCGGCCATGTGGAGAATGAACGCGCCGACCAGTTGGCCCGCGACGGCCTGCGTGAGGCACGGGACGGCCGCTGATACCGACGGTCATGCGGCGTAGCCGAGCCCACGGATGTGGGCGCTGGCAATTGAAGGGCTTGACTGCAACCTCTGCGCTTGGCGCGTGGCTCAACCATACGGAATGTATACGGAATCGTCGCATGGGCTTTTGCATTCCGCCCCCCATGCCTATATAAATGGGTGTTGAGTTAACCAACTGAGCCAGGGCGACCCGTGCAGAATCTTCTGCGCATTCTGGGGCAGACCTCTTACGAACAGCGGCGACGGGAAATCACCGTCGATGGCCGCCGGATCAGTGTGTGTGTCAGCGAGGAATGCTGGAACGCGCTGGAGGATATCAGCCTTCAAGAAGGCGTCAGCCTGGAAACCCTGGTTGCCAATGTCGCCCGCCGTTGTGGCCGGCGCAGCCTGTCGCTGGAACTCGATCTTTTCGCCGTTTCCTATTACCAGACTGCCAGCCTTCCCTCCGGTGGCTTGCGCGATGTGGAACCGGCCAATCTCTTGCCCTGCTGACAATTAAGCCCCCATTGCCCGCCGCCGCCGCCTCTCGTACAAGGGACGCCAACCGCCCCCTTTGACAGAGAGCGTTTCGCCATGTCCTCCCCTCACCGCCTGATCGCCGTCGATGCCCTGACCCTGGAGGACGCGGCCAGCGAACATGCGGCCCTGGCGGCGGAGATCGGGCATCACCGCGAACGTTACTATAACAAGGCCGATCCGGAGATTTCGGACGCAGACTATGACCGGCTGGAACAGCGTCTGGCCGCCATTGAGGCGCGGTTCCCCGAACTGGTAACGACCGACAGCCCGACACAGACGGTGGGTGCCGCTCCCTCCTCCGGCTTTGGCAAGGTCAAGCATGCCGTGCCCATGCTGTCGCTCTCCAACGCGTTCGAGGATGTGGATGTCAGCGACTTTGTGGGCCGCATCCGCCGCTTCCTGAACCTGTCCGACGACACGCCCATAAGCTTCGTCGCCGAACCAAAGATCGACGGCCTGTCTTTGTCCCTGCGCTATGAGAAGGGCCGGCTGGTGCAGGCGGCCACGCGTGGCGACGGGGCGGAGGGGGAGGATGTGACGGCCAATGTCCGCACCATCCGCGACATCCCACATGAATTGAAGGCCCCCTTCCCCGATCTGGTGGAGGTGCGCGGCGAGGTCTACATGACCCGCGAGGACTTCCTGGACCTGAACCGGGCACAGGCGGAAAAGAACGACAAGATCTTCGCCAACCCCCGCAACGCCGCCGCCGGATCATTGCGCCAGTTGGACAGCACCATCACGGCGGGCCGGCCCCTGCGCTTCTTCGCCTATGCCTGGGGTGCTTTGTCGGAACCGCTGGGCACGACGCAGTGGGAAAGCCGGCAGCGACTGGAAGGTTTCGGCTTCACCCTGTCCTCACCATCCGAACTGTGCACCGGCGCAGAGGCGTTGCTGGCCTATTACCGCATGATCGGACAGCAGCGGCCCAACCTGCCCTTCGACATTGACGGCGTCGTCTACAAGGTCGACAGCCTGGCCCTGCAGGAACGCCTGGGTTTCATCTCCCGCTCCCCGCGCTGGGCCACGGCGCATAAGTACCCGGCGGAGCAGGCCACCACCCGCCTGAAGGCCATCAGCATCCAGGTGGGCCGCACGGGCGCCCTGACACCCGTGGCGGAACTGGAGCCGGTGAATGTCGGCGGCGTCGTGGTCAGCCGCGCGACCCTGCACAACAAGGATGAGATCGAGCGCAAGGATATCCGCGTCGGCGATCTGGTCATCGTACAGCGCGCGGGCGACGTAATCCCGCAGATCGTGGGCTTCGTGCCTGAACAGCGCCCCGCCGACGCACTCCCCTTCGCCTTCCCCGGCTGCTGCCCCGAATGCAGGTCCATGGCGGTGCGGGAGGAAGGCGAGGTTGTCACCCGCTGCACCGGCGGCCTGATCTGCCCGGCGCAGGCGGTGGAGCGGCTGCGCCATTTCGTATCCCGCAATGCCTTTGATATCGAAGGGCTGGGGATTGAGCGTATCCAGCTGTTCTTTGAACAGGGCCGCGTCAAACAGCCCGCCGATATCTTCACGCTGGAGGCACGCGAAGAACAGCGCCTGGACCGGCTGATCAGCATGACCGGCTTTGGCAAGAAGTCGGTGGAGAAGCTGTTCGCCGCCATCGAGGCGCGTCGGACCATCGCGCTGGACCGCTTCATCTTCGCCCTGGGCATCCGCCAGATCGGGGAAGCCACGGCCAAGCTGCTGGCCAAGGCCTATCGCACGGCGGAAAACTGGCGTGACCGCATGGTCGCCGCCGCCGCCGAACGGGCGGACAAGCGCGACGAGAAGAAGCCGGAACTGGTGGGCGAGGCCTATGCCGAGCTGTGCGCCATCGAACAGATCGGCATCAGCGTGGCTGACGACCTGACCGATTTCTTCCGCGAACAGCATAATCTGGACGCCGTCGCCGCCCTGCTGGCGCAGGTGAAACCGGAAGAATATGTGCCGCCGGCAGCGGCCACCACCTCCCCCGTCGCGGGCAAGACGGTGGTGTTCACCGGCACCCTGACCACCATGGGACGGTCAGAGGCCAAGGCCAAGGCAGAGGCCCTGGGCGCCAAGGTCGCCGGATCGGTCAGCGCCAAGACCGACTATGTCATCGTCGGCGCCGATGCCGGGTCCAAGGCCGCCAAGGCCCAGGAACTGGGCGTCACCATCCTGTCGGAGGAGGAATGGGCGGTGTTGATCGGGGGGTAAGCCCCACACATGCCGCCGCATCATCCCTGAAATCGCCGCAATGGGGGTGCATCAGCTTGTGGGGTTGGTGGCCCGGCCCTATCCTGGCCACCAATCCCGATAAAGCCCCTTGCCGGACCTGATGCCTTGAGCAGCCTGAACGCGCCCACCCGTTTCCGCCCTGCCGCCGCCACGGCCAAGCGCGGCCCGTCCGGCCCCACCCCGCCGGGCGGGGGCAATGGTGGTGACAGCGGCGACAAGAAGCCGCGCAAAGGCGGTCCCCGCAAAAGCTGGGGCAAGCGTATCCTATCGGGCCTGATCGTCACCGGCATCTGGGGCGTCATCGTCGCGGCGGGCACAGTCGCCTATGTCGCCCACGACATGCCCGCCATTTCCGAGGTGGCGGAGGCATCGCGCCGGCCCGCCATCACCCTGGTCGCCCTGGACGGGACGGAGTTTCAGCGCCTGGGCGACCTGCGCGGTGAAACGCTGGATGTCAGCCAGTTGCCGCCGCATTTCGTGCAGGCCCTGATTGCAACTGAAGACAGGCGGTTCTTCAGTCATTTCGGTGTCGATCCGGTCGGCATCCTGCGCGCCGCCTACTCTAACTACCGCGCCGGGCGCACGGTTCAGGGCGGGTCCACCCTGACGCAGCAGCTGGCCAAGAACCTGTTCCTGACGCCTGACCAGAATTTCAAGCGCAAGGCGCAGGAAGCGCTGCTGGCGGTGCAGTTGGAGGCCACATACAGCAAGGAACAGATCCTCACCGCCTATCTGAACCGCGTCTATCTGGGGGCCGGCACCTTTGGCGTGGATGCCGCCGCCCGCACCTATTTCAACAAATCGGCGCGTAACCTCACATTGCGCGAATCGGCGATCATTGTCGGCCTGTTGAAGGCGCCGTCACGCTATGCCCCCACGGCCAGCCTGAACCGCGCGACACAGCGCATGGGCGTGGTGCTGCGCGCCATGCTGGACGAAGGTTATATCAATCAGGCGCAGTTCGACGCCGCCATGGCCGCCCCGCCGCCCCCGCCCCGCAAGGAGAGCGAGGATGGCGATGGCCGTTACTTCGCCGGCTGGGTGGCCGATCAGCTTCCTGCCTTTGTCGGGGCCGATCATGGCGACCTTATTGTCTACACCACCTTTGATCCCGGCCTACAGCGCGCCGCCGAACAGAAGGTGACGGAGATGCTGCGCGGACCGGGGGCCGACGCCAAGGTCAGTCAGGCCGCCGCCCTGGTGATGACGCCGGAGGGTGCGATCCGCGCCATGATCGGTGGCAAGGATTATTCCAGCAGCGAGTTCAACCGCGCCACCCAGGCCCTGCGCCAGCCCGGCTCCGCCTTCAAACCCGTTGTCTATCTGACGGCGCTGGAAGAAGGCTGGAACGAGTACAGCACCATCCTGGACGCCCCCTATCGCAAGGGCAAATGGAACCCCGGCAATTATGACGGCAAGTTCCGCGGCGATGTCAGCCTGAGTGACGCGCTGGCCAATTCGCTGAACACCGCCACCGTCCGGCTGGCCGAGGCGGTGGGCATCGACAATGTGCGCCAGACGGCAAAGCGTCTGGGCCTGACCACGCCCATGCGCCGCGACCTGTCGCTGGCGCTGGGCACCTCGGAAGTCACCCTGCTGGACCTGACGGGCGCCTATGCCACGCTGGCCAATGGCGGGGAGGCGGTGATCCCCTATGGCATCCTGGAAATCCGCGACATGAATGGCGGCATCCTGTACCAGCGTCAGGGATCATCCGCCGGCTATGCCGTTGCCGCCCCGGATGTGGAGGCGATGAACCGCCTGCTGCTGGGTCCCGTCATCCGTGGCACCGGCAAGGCCGCCAATCTGGACCGCCCCACGGTGGGCAAGACGGGCACGACCCAGGATTACAAGGATGCCTGGTTCATGGGCTACACCGCCGATCTGGTGGGCGGCGTCTGGCTAGGCAACGACGATGGCGCGCCGATGAAGAAGGTGACGGGCGGTGGCCTGCCGGCCAAGCTGTGGCATGCCATCATGATGGAGGCGCATCAGGGCCTGCCGCCGCGCGACCTGCCCGGCCTGAACGGCAGCCCCGCCACCACGAATGAGCTTCCGCCCGCCCCCGACATGCCGGTGGCCAGCGAGGTGCCCGCCGATGGCACCGTCATGCAGACCGCCGAAGGCACCCCGCCGCCCGAACCGCCTGCATCGGAAGAAGGCGGTGATCCCATCGGCAACCTGCTGCGGCGGCTGACGGGCAAGCAGTAAAAAAGGGGGCGGATAACCGCCCCCTTTTCCGTGTTACGCCGCGTTCAGCGCCGGGTAATCAAGATAACCCCGCTCGTCCCCGCCATAGAAGGTGGCGCGGTCGGCCTGGGCCAGCGGGGCATTGCGGCGGAACCGTTCCACCAGATCGGGGTTGGCGATATAGGGCACGCCGAAGGCGATGGCATCCGCCGCCCCGTCAGCGATCAGCCGGTCACCAACCTCCCGCGTGATGCCGCCATTCAGGATGAATGGCCCCTTGAAGGTCTGGCGCAGCAGGCCGGCCACCCGCTTGGCGCCCGGCGGCGGGCTCATGTTGTGGTCATCGACAAGCGGTTCGATGACATGCAGGAAAGCCAGATTGAAGCGGTTCAACTGTTCGGCCGCATAGCCGAAGGTGGCCGCCGGATCGCTGTCCGACATGTTGTGATAGGCGCCGTTCGGGCTGAACCGGATGCCGACGCGACCGCTGCCCAGGACATCGGTGACGGCCGCCACCACTTCCAGCATGAAGCGGTTGCGGTTCTCCACCGATCCGCCATAACGGTCAGTGCGCAGGTTGGTGCCGCTGCGGATGAACTGATCGATCAGATAGCCATTGGCCCCATGCAGTTCGACCGCATCGAACCCGGCGGCCTTGGCATTCTCAGCCGCTTTCGCGAAATCGGCCACGATGCCCGCGATCTCGTCGGTTTCCAGGGCACGCGGCGTCTCGTAATCCAGCATGCCCTGCGGGGTGAAGGCCTGACCATCCGGCTTCAGGGCCGACGGGGCCACGGGCAGCGCCCCGCCCGGCTGCAGCACCCGGTGCGACAGGCGACCCACATGCCAGAGCTGGGCCGCAATGCGTCCGCCGGCGGCGTGAACCGCATCGGTCACGCCACGCCATCCGGCCACCTGTTCGGGGCTGTAGATGCCCGGCGTGAAGGCATAGCCCTGACCCTGCTGCGTGATCTGGGTACCTTCGGTGATCAGCAGGCCCGCGCTGGCCCGCTGTACGTAATATTTTGCGGTGGCGGCAGTGGCGACATCGCCCTTTCCTGCGCGCGACCGGGTCATCGGCGCCATGATGACGCGGTTGGGAAGCTCGACATCGCCGAGCATGAAGGGCGACAAAAGATCGGGTTTGCTCATTTTCAAAAGGCCCCTTTGGGGAAGGTTGCGGCGCGTCATGGCCATTGCGGCGGCGCACCAGGTCATGGGCCTTGATGTAATGGAGGACCGCCCCGCGGCAAGTGACAGCGGTCACCACCCGAACTTTCGTTACGAAACGACGACAGGCAATGATGACCACTCGCATTTCGCGTGCAATGCGATAGGATGTGGCGCGGGCCGCACTGGGCCCAGGTCACATAACAGAGAAGATGGTTTCGCTCGAACTCGCCGCGGTCCTGTTCCTGATCCTGTTGAACGGGTTCTTCGCCATGTCGGAAATGGCCGTTGTTTCGGCCCGGAAAATCCGGCTACAGCAAATGGCGGAGGAAGGGCGCCGGGGTGCCGCCGCAGTACTGCTTTTGCAGGAAGACCCCTCGCGCTTCCTGTCCACGGTGCAGATCGGCATCACGCTGATCGGCGTCATCAACGGTGCCGTGGGTGGTGCCACCCTGGCCGAACGCCTGTCCCCCGTGCTGGAAGCCATCCCGGCATTCGCTGGATATGGTGAGACGCTGGCCATCGCCATCGTCGTCATGATCATCACTTACCTGTCGCTGATCGTGGGCGAGTTGGTGCCCAAGCGCATGGCGCTGAACAAGGCGGAGGCCATCGCCTGCTTCGCGGCCCCCATCATGCGCTCCCTCTCCCGCGCCACCGCGCCCTTCGTCTGGCTGCTGGGCGCCAGCACGGAAGCGATGCTGAAGCTGCTGCGCGTGCCGGAAAAGGCCGAGCAGACGGTGACGGAAGAAGAGGTGAAAAGCCTGATCGCCGAGGGCACGGCCAGCGGCGTGTTTGATCCCGGCGAAAAGCGCATGATCGAAGGCGTCATGCGTCTGGCCGACCGCACCGTCCGCTCACTGATGACCCCGCGACCGGAGGTGATGTGGCTGGACATCGATGACGAGCCGGAGAATATCAAGCGCGAGATCAGGGAGGCCGGACACAGCCGCTTCCCCGTGTGCCGCGGCGATTTCGACGATGTCATGGGTGTGGTCCATACTAAGGACCTGCTGCACAGCCTTTTGCAGGGTGGCAAGTTCGACCTGCGCGAGGTCGTGCGCGACGCCCTGATCGTGCATGACGGCACGGAGGTCATGCGCCTGCTGGACCTGTTCAAGCAATCCGGTGAGCATATGGCCATCGTGGTGGACGAATATGGCACCGTGGAGGGCATCGCGACCCTGACCGACGTGCTGGAAGGCATTGCCGGCGAACTGCCCGATGATGGCGGCGAAGACAGCGACATTGTTCGGCGCGCTGATGGGTCCCTGCTGATCGACGGCATGATGGCCGTGGAAGAGGTGGAGGCGCATCTGGGCCTGAAAAGCCTGCGGGACGAGGATAGCGGCTATCACACGCTGGCCGGTTTTCTGCTGTTCAAGCTGGGCCGCATCCCCACCGCCGGCGAATATGCCGACCATGACGGCTACCGTTTCGAAGTGGTCGACATGGATGGGCGCCGCATCGACAAGGTCTTGGTCACCCCGACGCCGGATGCGTGATGGTGCTTCCTGCGCGCGGACAGGCGTGACCTACCCTTCCACAGGGGGGTCCGCCGCGAGACGGGCCAGCGGGACCAGATCGGTCCAGCCATAGGCCACTTCCATCAGGTGGGCACCGGCAAAACTGATCGGCTGTTCGGCCAGCATTTGCCCGCCCAGCCGTTCATAGAAATAGCGTGAAGGATTCTCACGCAACACCCAGACCATGGCCGCCTGGGTGCCGGCGGCCAGGAAATGCTGGGCCATGGCGGCCAGCAGGCGGCGGCCCATCCCCATGCCCTGGGCCTGATCGATCAGGTAGAGCGCGTAGAACTCCCCGTCGAAGCCCGGCAGGCCCGTGCGCTGCGGTCCGCAGGAGGAAAAGCCGACGATGCGCCCCGCGCTGGACGCGACAAAGGTGCGGCGGCCCCGTGGCGGCGCACCGGTCAGCAGCCCGCGCCAGCGCTTTTCATGGGTTGCCGTGGACAGGCCAACCAGATAACGGTCGGGCAGCATGCCGGGATAGGTGGATCGCCAGCTCTCGACATGCACATGCGCGATGCCGGGGGCATCGGATATAGTCGCGGGACGGATCAGGCTGGCGGTCATGCCCCCTCCGGATAGGTCATCCTGCTCTAAGCCGCACAGACTGTCGGCGCTGAGAGCAGGTCTTACAATCCCCCAAGGCGTCGCCGCCATTTGCAGTCACTCGAAAACCGGGCCGATCCATGCTGCCCCAGAAACGTGGACTTGGCGAGGGTGATTGACAAGTGCCGCCCGCTTGGGCTGGATAGGTCCAAAGAGAGCGAGACATTCATGACAAATCCCATGGAAGACAGGCGCGCCGTCAGCGTCATTGTGACGGGCCGTGTCCAGGGTGTCTGGTACCGCGGCTGGACCGTGGAACAGGCCCGTGCCCGGCAACTGGATGGCTGGGTCCGCAACCGCGCCGATGGCAGCGTGGAGGCCCTGTTTGCAGGCCAAAGCACCGATGTCGATGCCATGCTGGACGCCTGCTGGAAAGGCCCGCCCAACGCCATCGTCATCAATGTGAAGGTTGCGGAAAGCGCCGATCCCGGCCTGACCGGCTTTGATCAGCGCCCGACGGAATGAAGGGCAAGCGCCGCCACCGGGCGGCGCCTACCGTCCACCCAGACAGCCTTTTTCCACCGATTGCGCGGCCAGTTCCTGGAACCGGGACAGATAGCGGCCATCGGATGCCATGGCGGGATCGCGGATCGTATCGGCATTCAGTTGCCGCAGCTCATTATCAATGCGCTGACATGGGCTGGCGCAGGCCGAAAGCAGCACAAGCAAAGGTGCAAGCGGCAGCAGCCGCCAGGGTGACAGGGCCAGGACATGCATCGGGCAGCACCATTCCAGACAGGGACAACAATCCCCAATCTGGACGCGGCACCCGGCGAAACCGGGGCCGGCCCATGACCGGATTAAGGCGCGTGATGCCCGCTCAATACCGACGGATCAGGCCGACCAGACGGCCCTGCACATTGACGCGGTCAGAGCCGAAGACGCGGGTTTCATAATTGGGGTTAGCGGGTTCCAGGGCGATGGAATTGCCCTTGCGGCGCAGGCGCTTGAGGGTCACTTCCTGCTGATCGACCAGGGCCACCACGATGGTGCCATTCTCCGCCGTTTCGCAGCGCTGGATAATGACGGTATCTCCATCCAGGATGCCGGCCTCGATCATGCTGTCGCCGGCCACTTCCAGTGCGTAATGGTCACCCGCCGCCAGCATGGAGGCCGGGATGTCGATGGTCACCGAATTGTCGCGCATCGCCTCAATCGGCAGACCGGCAGCGATGCGGCCATAAAGCGGCAGGGCCACCGCTTCGGCATCGTTGCTGGCCTGACGACCGGGCAGGCTGTTGCGGAAATCGCCCTTGATGACGTTGGGCTTGAAACGTGGCGACACGTCCGACGCGGCGGGTGCCGGTGCGGATACCGGGGCGGCGGGCGCTACCTTGGCCTTGGGCATCGGCTTTTCCGGCAAGCGCAGCACCTCCAGCGCGCGGGCGCGGTGGGGCAGACGGCGGATGAAGCCACGCTCCTCCAGACCAGTGATAAGGCGGTGGATGCCGGATTTAGATTTCAGGCCCAGCGCATCCTTCATCTCGTCAAAAGAAGGCGAAACCCCGCCCTCGTTCAGGCGTTCATTGATGAAGAACAGCAGTTCCTGTTGCTTGCGCGTCAGCATGACATCCCCTCACCCGCGACGATGACCGCCCATCCGGCACCGTCATTGTGACCGACATCACTATAGAACAATAACGGAACGCCAAGCAATGTTCTATTTTGGTTCGCATCAGCTGCACGTTGCAGGATGGGGATCGGCCAAGCTGACTACAACCTTTCGGGATAATTATCCTTTGCTAATAATCACACTATTCCGAACGTTATATGGACATCACAGATAGTTCAGGTTAACAACCATCCCGATGAAGGCTAAGCGTCGATAACGTCTAATCCTTTAGGCCCTTTATAGATAAATCTCGTTGGTATTGCCGGTTTCGGGCCAAAACTCAGCTATAACCGACAATTCGAATTCTCAAATACGGGAAAAATCAGAATGTCTTTTTCATTTCGTAGCAATCAGGCTGCAAAACTCTCAGCCTTGCATAAAGCAATAGATATTTCTCAATGTATTATCGAATTTGATCCAACCGGCGTGATATTGGATGCCAACCAGAACTTTCTCGATGCGCTTGGATATTCCCTGGCCGATATCGTTAAAAAACACCATCGCATGTTCTTGAAAGTTAGCGATCACCAACAGCAAAGCTACAAGGATTTTTGGGATCATTTGGCACGCGGGGAGTTTCAATCGGGCGTGTTCCGCCGGATTGACCGGCAGGGCCGGGATGTCTGGATCCGCGCGACCTACAACCCTGTCCTGGACCGTGCCGGGCGGGTGATCCGGGTGGTGAAGCTGGCCAGTGACATCACAGACGCCGTTCACCGCAATGCCGACATGGCCGGCCAGATTGCCGCCATCAACCGCACCCAGGCCGTGATCGAGTTCACCCCGCAGGGGGAGGTCCTGACCGCGAACGAGAATTTCCTTAACGCGCTGGGCTATTCCCTGTCGGAGATCGAGGGAAAGCATCATCGACAGTTCATGCCGACAGAGGACCGGGAAACATCGGAGTATCGCCGTTTCTGGGAAAGGCTTGCCGCCGGTGAGTTCTTCGGGGGGGAATTCCGCCGTGTTCGGCGCAATGGCGGCGACATCTGGATCCAGGCCACCTACACCCCCATTCTGGATGCCGACGGCAATGTTGCCAAGGTCGTGAAGTTTGCGTCCGACATCACGGAACAGAAGCGCCTGAACAGCGACCGGGCCAGCCAGTTGAAGGCCATCTCCAAAAGTCAGGCGGTGATCGAGTTTACGCTGGACGGCACCATCATCGCCGCCAATGAGAATTTCCTGTCGGCACTCGGCTACCGGGCCGAGGAAATTGAAGGTCGCCACCATTCCCTGTTCATGCCGGAGGGGGAGCGGAACAGCGCCGACTACCGTGCCTTCTGGCAGAGGCTGGCCGAGGGGGAATATCAGGCGGGCGAGTTCCGTCGCCGCGCCAAGGACGGGCATGATGTCTGGATTCAGGCGTCCTATAACCCGATCCTGGGGCTGGATGGAAAGCCCTACAAGGTCGTGAAATATGCCACCGACGTGACGCGGCAGGTGCTGGCCCGGCAGCGCAGCGAATATGTGCGCGGCATGATGGAAAGCGTGGCCGCCGGGGCGGAGGAGATGAATGCCTCCATCCGCGAGATCGCCGACAGCATGCGCAAGTCACGCGACGAGGCAGAGGCCGCCAACCGCCGCGTTGATGACGCCGGCACGGTGACCGCGCGCCTGACCAACCTGTCGGACAGCATGGTCGATATCGTGAACCTGATCACCGGCATCACGGGGCAGATCAACCTGCTAGCCCTCAACGCCTCCATCGAGGCGGCGCGCGCCGGGGATGCCGGCAAGGGCTTCGCCGTCGTGGCGCAGGAGGTGAAAAGCCTGGCCACCCAGGCCCGCGCCGCCGCCGACCGCATCGCTGATGATATTGCCGGCCTGCGCGATACCGCCGGTCAAGTCGTCAGCACCCTGGGCAGCATTCAGGGTGCCATCGGGCAGGTGAATGACTATGTCGGCTCCATCGCCGTCGCCGTGGAACAGCAAAGTGCGGTAGCCGGCGAAATGTCGGCCAACATGAACCGCGCGGCGCAGGAGGCGGCGCGGATCGGGGCATAACCTCGTCCGCCGTTACAGCGCGTCCAGCGGCATCACCTGCACCCGGTCCCCGGCCTTGACCGGCGGGGCGTGAGGCGCGCGCAGGATCAGGCAATCGGCCCAGGCCAGACGGCTCAACATACCGCTATCCTGCTTGGGGAACGGTTCGGCGACCAGCCGCCCTTCACCGTCGGTCGACAGTTTGGCGCGGATGAAATCTGCGCGGCTGTCATTGGCGCCCATATCTCGGGCCAGCACCGCGTCTCGCACCTCATCATCGCTGGGCAGCCCCTGCATGGCCAGCAGCAGCGGGCGCAGGAAAAGCCAGGCGCAGACCAGGGCCGACACCGGATTGCCCGGCAGACCGATCATGGGCACGCCATGCATCTGCCCGAACATCAGTGGCTTGCCCGGCCGCATGGCGATTTTCCAGAAATCCAGCTCCAGTCCGGCGGCGCCTAAGACGGAGCGGACCAGATCATGCTCCCCCACCGACGCGCCGCCGATGGTGACCAGCAGGTCGGTGCCCGACGCGGCAGCCACCAGGGTGGACAGGCTGTCGGCGCTGTCACCCGCAATGCCAAGATCCACCGGCTCCCCACCCAACTGCCGCACCAGGGCGCAGAGCGCCAGCGAATTGGAACTGACGATCTGCCCCGCGGCCAGCGTATCGCCGGGCATCACCACCTCATCGCCGGTCGCCAGGATGGAGACACGCGGGCGCCGCCGCACGCGTAGCCAGGGCACGTTCATGGAGGCGGTAAGCGCCAGATCGCGCACCGTCAGGCGGCGCCCCACAGGCACACCGACATCCCCGACGCTGAAATCCTGCCCCGCCGGACGCACCCAACGGCCAGGCCCCCCACCGTCCCTTAACGTGACGGTGGCACCATGATCATCGGCATCCTCCTGCACCACCACCGTATCGGCCCCATCAGGCAGTGCCCCGCCCGTGAAGATGCGTACCGCCTGCCCCGGCCCGACCATGCCCGCGAAGGGCCGGCCCGCCGGCGCCTCCCCGATACGGGTCAGGGTAACGGGGAAGGCGCATATATCGGCGGTACGCACGGCCCAGCCATCCATTGCACTGACCGCCGTCGGCGGATGGGTGACGCGGGCGACGACATCGGCGGCCAGAACACGGCCCAACCCCTGGGTGATGGGCACCTGTTCAGCGGGCAACAGCTTCGCCGCCGCCAGGATGCGGGCGCGGGCCTCGGAAAGCGGGATCAAATCACAGGCTCCGTCTGTCGATGGACGCGACATATTGGGGCATATATCACGCCCTGCAACGGGGCAAGGGTGATGGAAAGGCGATATTTCGCCGATGGGGGGGCGGTCAGGCCCCCGCCCCCACATAGGTCCCGCTCTTCCCACCTTCCTTGTAGGACAGGTGAACGCCGCCGATCACCATGCCCTTATCGACTGCCTTGCACATGTCATAGATGGTGAGTGCGGCCACCGACACGGCGGTCAATGCCTCCATCTCCACACCGGTGCGGCCTTTCAGCTTCACCGTCGCCTCGATCTCCACCCTGGACCCGGCCTCGTCGATGGTGAAATCGACGGCGACCTTGGACAACATCAGGGGGTGGCAGAGCGGGATCAGGTCGGGCGTCTTCTTGGCCGCCATGATGCCGGCCAGCCGCGCCACGCCCAGCACGTCCCCCTTTTCCATGCCGCCATCGCGGATCAGGGAAAGGGTTTCCGGCTTCATGGCGATATGGCCGCGCGCGGTAGCGATGCGCACCGTTTCATCCTTGGCCGAAACATCGACCATGGCGGCGTTGCCAGCCTCATCAAAATGGGTGAGCGGGCTGTTCATGCCGCCTCGATCATGGGGGTGGAAAGCAAGGCCTTGGTCGCCGCCGTCACGTCCGGCTTGGCCATCAGGCTTTCACCGATCAGGAAGCGGCGGGCGCCGGCCTGGGCCAGACGGGTCAGGTCGGCGGGGCTGTGGATGCCGCTTTCGGCCACCAGATGCCGGCCCGCCGGCACCATGGCCGACAGGCGCTCCGTCGTCGCCAGATCGATGGCAAGCGTCTTGAGATTGCGGTTATTCACGCCCAGCAGGCCGCCCGGCAGCTTCAAGGCGCGTTCCATCTCCGCCTCGTCATGCACCTCCACCAGGACGTCCATGCCCAGTTCGACCGTGGCGTCATACAGCTCACGGGCCAGGACATCATCCAGGCAGGCCATGATCAGCAGGATGCAATCAGCGCCCAGCGCCCGGCTTTCCACGATCTGATAGGGATCGATCATGAAATCCTTGCGCAGCGCCGGCAGGTCCACCGCCGCCCGCGCCGCCACCAGGAACCCGTCATCACCCTGGAAATAGGGTACATCGGTCAACACCGACAGGCAGGTGGCGCCGGCGTCGCGGTAGGCGCGCGCCAGGGTTGGCGGGTCGAAATCCGCCCGGATCAGCCCCTTGGACGGGCTGGCCTTCTTGATCTCCGCGATCAGGGCCCAGCGGCCCGCCGCGACGGTGTTTTCCAGGGCCTTGGCAAAACCGCGCGGGGTGGCCTGCGCCTTGGCAAGGTCGGTCACCACGGATAGCGGGCGGGCCGCCTTGGCGCGGGCCACATGCTCGGCCTTATCGGCATTGATGCGGGCCAGGACGTCGGGTTGGCTGTTCATAGCGTCAACGGTGTGTTGGTGATGGAGACAAGCCGGTCCAGCGCCAGACTGGCCTGACCGGATGCGATACAATCGGCGGCCTTGGCCACGCCCACCCTAAGGTCGGGCACGGCATCGGCCACGACAAGGGCAGCAGCCGCATTCAGCAGCACGATGTCGCGATAAGGCCCTGTGGCACCCGACAGCACCGCGCGCAATGCGTCGGCATTTTCCTCCGGCGTGCCACCGCGAAGGTCGGCCAGGGTGACGCGGGTCAGGCCCGCCTGTTCCGGCGTCACCTCAAACCGCCGCACCTGCCCATCGCGCAGTTCGGCGACATGGGTGGGGCCAGTGGTCGTGATCTCGTCCAGCCCGTCGGCCCCCGACACCACCCAGGCGCGGGTGGAGCCCAGGTTGCGCAGCACCTGCGCCAGCGGTTCCACCCATTTGGCGTCATAGACGCCCATGAGCTGCCGCTGCGCCCCCGCCGGGTTGGACAGCGGGCCCATCAGGTTGAAGATGGTGCGCGTGCCCAGTTCCACCCGCGTCGGCCCGACATTGCGCATGGCGGTGTGGTGACGGGTGGCCAGCAGGAAGCCGATATTGGCGTCGAACAGTGCCCGCCTCACCAGCGTGAAATCGGCATCCAGATTGACGCCCAGCGCCGACAGCACATCCCCCGCCCCGGATTTGGACGAAATCGCCCGGTTGCCATGCTTGGCCACCGGCACACCGCAGCCCGCGATGACGAAGGCCACGGCGGTGGAGATGTTATAGGTATGCGCCCCATCCCCGCCGGTGCCGCAGGTATCGATGATGCCGTCCGGCGCCTCGATCTTCAGGGCCTTGGCACGCATGGCACGCACCGCGCCCGTGATCTCCCCCACAGTTTCGCCGCGCACGCGCAGGGCCATAAGGAACCCGCCCATCTGGGCCGGTGTGGCATTGCCGGACATGATGATGGCGAAGGCGTGTTCCGCCTCCTCATCACTCAGGGTAGCGCCGGTAGCGACCTTGGCCAGCAGCGCCTTGAAATCTCCCATATCCCCTGACATCCGGCCCTCACGCCACGC
Organism: Niveispirillum sp.; assembly: GCF_052437035.1. Classification (NCBI taxonomy): domain Bacteria; kingdom Pseudomonadati; phylum Pseudomonadota; class Alphaproteobacteria; order Rhodospirillales; family Azospirillaceae; genus Niveispirillum; species Niveispirillum sp. The sequence goes on along the minus strand of NZ_JBQVOH010000002.1, from coordinate 418,954 downwards.
GCAGCTGCGGACCACGGGTCACGCCGGCCAGTTTCAGGAAATTGTCGAAGATCTTGTGCCCATGTTCGGACGCGATGCTTTCCGGGTGGAACTGCACGCCATGGATGGGCAGGATCTTGTGCGACAAGGACATGATCATCCCGTCCGGCAGCCAGGAGGTCGCCTCCAGGCAATCGGGCAGCGTTTCCTTCTCCACAATCAGGGAATGGTAGCGCGTGGCCTTGAACGGGCTGGGCAGGTCGGCCATCAGGCCGCGCCCTTCATGGAAAACGTCCGACAGTTTGCCATGCATCGGCTCCGGCGCGCGGATGACCTTGCCGCCAAAGGCCTGCCCGATGGCCTGATGGCCCAGGCACACGCCCATCAGGGGGATCTTATGTTCCGCCGCCGCATGGATCAGGGGCAGGCAGATGCCGGCCCGGTCCGGGTCGCAGGGGCCGGGCGACAGGACGATGGCTTCCGGCTTCAAGGCCAGCGCTTCATCCACGGACAGGGAATCGTTACGCCAAACCGCCATCTCAGCGCCCAATTCGCCCAGATAATGCACCAGGTTCCAGGTGAAACTGTCGTAATTGTCGATGAACAGCAGCATGGCTCTATTCCGCTATCGGCCCCCAAGGCCTTGGACCGCGAAGCCTACAGACTGACAGCGATGATTTCCAGCCTGTGCAGCCCTGTCCCCGGCGGCGGGCGGCATTGCGGCAGGGGCATTGCGCCGGGTCCCGTATTTGTAGCAGTAAATCGTTCCAGTTCCCGTTGCCAAGGTCGCTCGCCCCATGCCGCCCCAGAAGCCCCGACCCGCCGGAAACAGCAACCGTCCCCGCACCGGCAGAGGGCCGCAGCGCCCGCGCGTGCGCACTGGGGCGGGTGCCGTGAAGCGTGGCCGGGACAGCGTGGTCCGCGCCCGGCGTCTGGCCCTGCTCTGGCTGTCACGCCTGGGTACAGGCGGACGCATCGCCCTGGCGCTGGCCGCCTTGGTGCTGGTGGCGGGGGGGATGACGGCCCTGCTGGGCCAGGAACGCTATCACCCCGTGGCCGCCGGCCCTGCCCTGACCCCGATGGAGGAAGAGGCGGACGCCAGCGGTGCTGACGAGCCGGAGGATGCCAGCGATGAGGAGGCGGCGGAAACCGCCGACCTGCCCACCCGCCCCGGTGCCGCGCCGACCGTGCCGGTCGCGCCGCCCAGTTTCCCCGCACAGCCGCCGGCATCGGTAGAACCAGCGACGTCCCCCGCCGCCCCGCCGGCACAGGTGGCCGCCCTTCCCGCCGCACTGCCACGCCCCCTGCCCCCGCTGGTGGCTGCACCCGCCGGTACGCCCGCCTGGAAACATTTCGCGGTGGCGGCCCCCACCCCCAACGGTCATCCGCGCATCGTGATCGTCATTGACGATATGGGCGTGGACCGGCACCGGTCGGAAAAGGTGGCCGCCCTGCCCGGCCCCCTGACCCTGGCCTGGCTGCCCTATGCCCGCGACCTGCCACAGCAGACGGGAAAGGCCCGCGCGCATGGCCATGAACTGATCGTGCATATGCCCATGGAACCGACCGGCAAGGATGATCCCGGCCCTGGCGCCCTGCTGACCCGCCTGGACGAGGCGACGCTGCGTCAGCGCCTGTCCACCAACCTGTCATCCTTCCAGGGCTTTGTCGGCATCAACAACCATATGGGCAGCCGCTTCACCGCCGACAGCACGGGCATGGCCGTGGTGATGGCGGAACTGGGTGCGCGCGGACTGCTGTTCCTGGACAGCCGCACCACCGCCAACACCGCCGCCGGCCCCCTGTCGGCCCATTATCAGGTGCCGATGCTGTCGCGCGACGTGTTCCTGGACCATGTGATGACGGCACAGGGTGTGGCGGCATCGCTGGCCAAGGTCGAACAGATCGCCCGCAAGAACGGCCTCGCCATTGCCATCGGCCATCCCCACGACGTGACCATCGCCGCACTGACCCAATGGCTACCGACCCTGTCGGAAAAGGGGTTCCAGCTGGTGCCGCTGACGGCGGCGGTAAAATGAAAAACACCCCGGCGATGACGCCAGGGTGTTTTATAGGTTCAGAAGCTGAATTTAGACATATTGCCGGGCTGTTTCACGCAGCATTTCGTCGTACTTATATATATCATCAATGTTCTCAATCTTAAATTTCTCTTCATCCTTACCCCTGAACAGGCCGATATATTTCACAGATTTGCTATTCAGATGCAGTCGAGCCAGTGGCTTACGGTTGTTATTATCAACCAGAATGGCACAATAACTTTTGGCATCTCTGATACTGACCCTTTCACCGGAAATCACATTCCTAACAATCGCCTTCACAACGTAGTAACCCTCCAACTCTTCTTGGGTCGTAACTACCTCCTCCTCACCTTCTGACTTCTGGGGCACCTCAATAGTGGGAGCGGACACCGGCTGAGGCACCGGCTCGACAAAACCGCTACGCGCCAAGGAAGTTGCCGCGCCTGAAGTCATGTCAAGAGCGCTGGAAATTCGGTCGCTTAGTATATCTGCCAGCGCATCATTTATTGCTGATTTTACAAGTCCATAATATTTTTCTTTAACCTTACTTGTCATGCTACCAGAGACAATACGGGATACAAGAATCTTACAGAATTCGTCAGACGGGCTCGTTATTTCTTTAGAGAATTCATTCTTCAATGCAGAACTATATTTAAGATTATTCGCGGTCGAAACAATGTTGTCTACATTGAACTGATCTGAGGAAAATTTCTGAAGCTCAAGTACATCTGCCGATCTGTGAGACAGGAAGTTAAATTTGAAGAATGGTATCTGATCCATCTTGTTGGGTTCATCTATATCCGTATAAAACCAATACTCAATTCCATTGGTAAGAATTGCAAATTTTGCTTCCGTGACATGAAAGTACCGATACAATTGAGACATGTGGACTTCCTTCAAATTTGCAGAAGAACACTTGCACTCAATTAGGATCGATATCTGTCCGCCCACACGGATAGCGTAATCGACTTTTTCACCCTTTTTTATCCCAACATCCGCAACAAATTCGGGCACAACCACATCTGGATTAAAAACATCATACCCAAGCATGTTCAGGAACGGCATTACGAATGCAGTTTTACATGCTTCTTCGGTAAGAATACTCCCACGATGCTTTTCAATTCTACCAACCAGATTGCGAACCTTGTCCTGCATTTCCATAATTCTTACACCACATAGAACAGGTTGATGATATCAGACCGCCAGTCGAACTGACTTCAGGTTTATATTTTTGAATCAAATTATCCGATGAGGCAAGCTTGGATATAGTCCATACCCTTACTTCCCCAGATGCGTCTTCAAGAACTTCTCCCACGCCTCCAGCACGGTCTTCATCTGTGCCGTGACGATGGGCGAATGGTCCATGCCCTTGATCTCCACATACTCGACTGGCTTTCCGGCCCGTTCCAGGGCGCGGCGCATGTCGCGGCTGTGGGCGACGGAGGCTTGATAGTCCAGATCGCCATGCACCAGCAGGATCGGCACCTTGATCTTGTCGGCCTGATGATAGGGGGAGATGGGTTTCAGCGCGTCGGGATTGTCGCCGAAATACAGGCCGCGCGTGATGTTGCCAAAGCCTGACGATTTCACCTCTTCATAGAGCCGTTCCAGATTGGCCACCGGTGCCGTGGCAACGGCGCATTTAAACAGGTCGGGCGTCTTCACCGCCGCCATCAACGCCGCATAGCCGCCATAGGACCATCCCAGGATGCACATGCGGTTGGGGTCGGCATAGCCCTGGGCAACGGCCCATTTGGTGGCATCGGTGACATCATCCTGCATCAAGCCGCCCCACTGCTTTTCACCCGCCTCATTGAAGGCGGCGCCATAGCCGGTGGAGCCACGGAAATTAGGCTGCAGCACGCCATAACCACGATTGGCCAGGAACTGCGCCATCACATCGAACGTGCCGTCATCGCGGGAGAATGGCCCGCCATGGGGCATAATAATGAAGGGCAGGTTCCGGCCCTCCACCCCCACCGGCAGGATCAGATAGCCGGGGATCTCCGTGCCATCGGTGGCCTTGTAGGTGATGGGCTGCCGCTTGCTGACACTTTCCTGCGGAATTGCGGGATAGGTGTCACCGAACAGCGAGAATTCCTTGGTTCGGCGATCAAACATGCGATAGGTAGTCGGCGCGTTCAGGGCATAGCTGGCGACCAAGATCAGGTTGCCGTCGGCTGCCGTGTCGATCACGATCTCCCGGCTGTCGGGCAGCGCCTTGTCCAGCGCGTCCTGCAGCTTCTGAACGGCGGGGTCCAGCCATTGCCGGCGCGGCAGATCGTCCATCCAGGCGATAGCCACCACGGCGCCTCGCTGAACGACGGCGCTACTCACATCAAAGCGCGGATCGCTGGCGACTTTCTCCCCCATCTGGTCATTGGTGAGATCATATTTATAGACGGCGGAACGGTCGCCCTCATGCCGGGACGCCACGAACAGATTCTGGCCCGACGCATCGAAGCCCAGAATGCCGAAGCCGCCATCATCCTCCAGCACCTTGTTCTTCATCATCAATTCGAAATCGCCGCCCGCGACGCGGCGCAGGTACCGGCTTTCCAGCCTGCGGTCGTCATAGGTTTCCGCGATGCGGATTTCGCCCGTGGGGTCGGGAATATATTCGGTGACGTTCCGGATGGGGCGACGCACGCGGGTAAAGGCACCCGTGATCACGTTCAGCTTCACCACACCCGGCCACGGGCCATCATCGGTGGGAAACGCGGCCAGCACATATTCATCATCGATGAATTGCAGGATCGGCGTGTGCTGCAGGAAATAGCCATTGTCGGGCGGGCGCTGCAACAGGACCTTCATTTCCTTCAGATCGCGCGACATGGACACGGTGCGTGTAAAGCGCAGGGGCTTGCGACCGTCACTGGTGCTCATCTTCTCGGTCGTCAGGATGCGGACCAGCAGGCGCTCATTGCTGATCCAGTCGAAGCCGATGATCTCCGCATCCGACGGGCCGATGACGGCGGGCTTCTCCCCCGGGGTCAAGGGCAGTTTGCGCACCACCAGATGCTGGCGGCCACTGACGGGGGCCAGGAAGGCGACATGGCTGCCGTCGGGCGACATGTCGACATCGGCCATCACGGGCTGGTGGGCGAAAAAATCCACCGGGATTTCGGGTACGGCCTCCGCCAGTGCGGCACCACCATACAGCCCGACAAGCAGCGCACCGGCGAACCGGGCCGCACCCCACAATCCACGCATTCCCACTCCCCGTTTCTGTGGCGTTCCCCAACGCCTTGAACTGAAATGGAGCGTAGAATATTCCCCGCCACCCGGTAAAGGGCCGCGCACACGCGCTAGAGGAAACTGTAAGGATCAATATCAACCTGCACACGTATGGATGCGGGCACCTCGACCCTGCTCAGCCAATCATACAGGACAGGTTGCAATGACAGCGTTTTCGGCCCCTTGATCAGCAACCGGCGGCGGTATCGCCCGCGCAGGATAGCCAGCGGGGCCGGTGCAGGGCCGAGAATCGTCAGATCCTCCCGGTCGCGCGGTGCGGCCCGGCCCAGGGCGGCAGCGATGGCGTCCACCGCCCCTTCATCCTCACCCGACACAATCAGCGCGGCCATGCGGCCAAACGGCGGCATCTCCAGCTGCCGGCGCTGATCGGCCTCCACCGCCAGGAAACTGTCGCGGTCATGGCTGGCCAGCGCCTGCATGACCGGGTTCTCCGGCATATAGGTTTGCAGCATGACCCGACCGGGCCGTTCCTCGCGCCCCGCCCGTCCCGCCACCTGATGCAGCAACTGGAAGGTGCGTTCAGAGGCGCGCGGATCACCCCCGGCCAGCCCCAGATCGGCATCGACCACACCGACCAGTGTCAGCATGGGGAAATGGTGGCCCTTGGCCATGACTTGGGTACCGATCAGCAGATCGACGGCTCCCTCCTTCACCTGCTCAATCACCGTGCGCAAAGCCTGCGGCCCGGACAGGGTGTCGGAGGTCATCATGGCGATGCGGGCATCGGGGAACAGGGCCGCCACCTCCTCCGCCACCCGCTCCACACCGGGGCCGCAGGCCACGAAACTGCCTTCCGCCTCGCATTCCGGGCAAGCATCTGGGCTTTTTGCCTGATAACCGCAATGATGGCATTGCAGGCGTTTGGTCAGCCGGTGTTCGACCAGCCATGCGGTACAGTTCGGGCATTGCAGCCGGTGGCCACAGCCGCGGCACAGGGTCAGAGGCGCATAGCCACGCCGGTTCAGGAACAGCATCCCCTGCTCGCCGGCCAGCATGGTCTGGGACAGCGCCTCGCGCAGTACGGGCGACAGCCATTGTCTTGCCGGCGGTGCCTGTTCCTTGCGCCGCATGTCGATCAGGGTGACATCGGGCATGCTGGCCCCGCCATGGCGCGACGGCAGGTCGATGCGGCTGTAGCGCCCATTTTCGGCATTCACCAGCGTTTCCAGCGACGGGGTTGCCGATGCCAGGACGATGGGAAACCGGCCCAGATGGGCGCGCGCCACCGCCATGTCGCGGGCATGATAAATGACACCGTCTTCCTGCTTGAAGGCGGCCTCATGTTCCTCATCCACCACGATCAGGCCCAGATCGGGATAGGGCAGGAACAGGGCCGACCGCGCGCCCACCACCACCCGCGCCTCCCCCTTGGCGACCGCGCGCCAGGTATGGCGACGCAGCGGCGGGGCCATTTCCGAATGCCATTCAGCGGGGCGCACCCCGAACCGCTGCGCAAACCGGTCCAGCCATTGCGCCGACAAGGCAATTTCCGGCAGCAGGACCAGCGCCTGCTTGCCGGTGCGCAGGGCGGCGGCCACGGCCTCGAAATAGACCTCGGTCTTGCCCGATCCGGTAACCCCGTCCAGAAGCGTCGCCGAATAGCCACCGGCCGACACCTTGGCCGACAGATCATCGGCGGCCAGACGCTGTGCGCCCGACAGGGTCTTGGGATTGGCATCCGGGTCGGGCCGGGGAAAGCGCGGCAGGGCCAGCATAGGAACGGTGGTCAGCACACCCGCCTCCGCCAGCCCCCTGACCACACCCGTTCCGCACCCGGCCTCGGCCGCCACATCGGCGGCCAGACGCGGCGGCCCGTCGGACAGGATTTCCAGGATGCGCTTGCGGGCCGGGGTCAGGCGCAGGTCGTCCGGTACCGGGGCATCGCTGCGCGTATAGGCGGTCAGGGCGCGCGGGTCCTCCAGGGCGGCGGACACCGACACGGCCATGCGCAGGACGGCCCCCACGGGCGACATCGTGTAGGCCGCAACCCATTCCACAAACCGCCGCGTGATCTCCGGCATGGGGGGCAGGTCGATGGCGCGCATGACGGGGCGCAACTTGCGCTCCTCCACCCGCTCTCCCTGCCCATCCCCATCGGCCCAGACCACACCGAACAGGCGGCGCGGCCCCAGCGGCACTTCCACATAGGAACCGGGCACCAGCGCCATGTCGCCGGGCACGCGGTAATCATAGGGTTCAGGCAGCGGCAAGGGCAGCTGCACCCGCACGCGCGCCGATGGCGCCATCACCCCGGAAAGCAGATCACCGGTCAATTGTCGTTATCCACGTGGCGGCTGATATCCATGCTTTCGTGCAGGACGCGCAGTATCGTTATGAAGCCATTCGCCGACAGGCGGTAAACAATCAGGTGCCGGGGGGCCTTTACCTGCGTCTGCTTAACGTGACGCAGGTGATAAGTGAGCAAACTCTCTCCCGAATGCCGAACGACCGTCACACCACGCCGGCGCGGCTCTGACACGATGCTGGCGACACCTAGTCGGATTAGCTCATTGTAGGTTTTCCGCATCGGATTGCCAAAGTTGGCACCGGTATAGTCAGAAATGCCCTTGATGTCGCCTGCCGCCAGTTCGGTAAGCTTATACCGCTTCATTGTCGACTACTGGGATCTGGTAGCTGCCCGCTCGGAGGCCTCTTCGCCAAGGCGCTCCAAGTAGGCGTCAAGATCGTCGACATTGTCGAACTCGACATACCGACCGGCCTCCAGATCGTCCAACCCCGCCTGCACAGCGGCGTTGAACGCCTCCAGCCTGGCCTTGTCCGCCGCCTCGCGCCGTTCGATCAGGCGGATGCCTTCGCGCAGGACCTCGCTGGCATTCTGGTAGCGGCCAGAACGCACCAGTTCCTCGATCACTTTTTCGTGATGGTCGGTCAGGACGACATTGCGCGTGGGCATGGGGCACCTCCGTATCAGGCCCCATTCTCCCACAATTGGCAGATCATGCCAATGGAACCGGTCTTAGCGTTTCAGCAGCCGGTCGGACGCCAGCCCGGCCAGGGCGCAGCCGCACAGCACGGCGCACATGGGCAGGGGCGAGCCGCCGGTGGACAGCGCCCCCACGATGCCGCCCGCGACGGCACCGATGGTCAGCTGCAAGGCCCCCGACAGGGATGATGCCGTGCCTGCCATGTGCGGAAAGGCGGCCAGCGATCCCGCCATGCCGTTCGCCCCCACCAGACCCAGCGCACCCAGATAGAAGAACAGCGGAATGGCCACGCCGAACACGCCGCCAATGCCGAACCCGCCGGTGACGATCAGAACGGCGCCGATGCCGGCAGTGGCCAGAATGCCCCAGCCCATCATGCGGTCCACACCGAACCGCAGGACCAGCCGGCTGTTCACGACATTGGCGATCATCAGCGCCACGACATTGATGCCGAACAGGAAGCCGAAATGTTCCGGCGCCACCCCGAAATGTTCGATGTAAACAAACGGCGTGCCGGAGATATAGGCGAACATCCCGGCAAACACGAAGCCCGACGACAGGGCATAGCCCATGAACCGCCGGTCCAGCAGCAGCAAAGCATAGTTGGACAGCAGGCCACCCGAGCGGTAGCCCACAGGCCGCGCCGTTTCCTTGACCGTCAGCAGGCCCAGCCCCGCCAGCAGCCCGAAAACGCACAGGCACCAGAATATGCCGCGCCAGCCGACATGATCCAGCACCTGCCCGCCCGCCAGCGGTGCCAGCATGGGGGCCACCCCCATGACCAGCATCATCAGCGACATGACGGACGCGCCCCGGTCACGGTCGAAACTGTCGCGCACCATGGCCCGCGCGATGACGGGCGCCGCGCAGGCCCCGACACCATGCAGGAAACGCCACGCCGTCAGCGACCAGATATCGGGCGCCAGGGCACAGCCGGCACTGGCCAGGATGAATAAAGCCACGCCAATCGCCGCCGGTCCCTTGCGGCCATAACGGTCGCCCAGCGGGCCCCACAGCAACTGTCCGGCACCATAACCGATCAGGAAAATCGACAGGGTCATCTGCACTGCCGCCTGATCGGCATGCAGATCAGCGCCGATGGATGGCAGGGCCGGCAGATACATGTCGATGGCCATCGGCCCGAACATGGTCAGAAAGCCCATGACCACCACGAACCATGTAAAGCTGGTGCCGGGCGGCAACCCGCCGCCAACGGCAATGGCCTGTCCGCCCGCCGCCTGTTCGGTGGGAATGTTCCCGATGTCACCGCTGCGCATGATGTGCTGATCCTGAACCGATCACCCGGTTGGTACCGGGCGGTGCATTAATTAAAGCACCGGCCGCCGCACTGCACATCAAGCCTGTCCCGATGGCAGCCGCCCACCCACCGCATGGCGCGACCCCTCAACCCTGCCCACCAAGCATGCGGTCGTATTCAGCCTCCAGCGCCGTATGCCGGGTCCAGAAGCCAGGGGCCAGCTGCCCCTCCAATTGCGCGGCCAGGATTTCCAGATGCGTGTGCCAGCCGCCGGCCACGCTGATCATCATGCCATGCCCACCCAGGCGGCGGTGGGTCAGGATCAGGCGGACCTTGTCCCCCACGGACGACAGTTCGATTGTCACCTCCGACGGCTGGCTGTCCTCCGCCCAGGTGAAGGACAGCAGCCGCCCCGGTTCCCAGGCAAGGATGCGGCCATGGGTGGAGACGCCATCCTGGCAATTATCCTGATATTTGGCGGGGATGTCGGTATCGCCCAGCCCCAGCTTGGTATTGTGGAATTCCAGGCGGAAAGGGGTGCCCACCCTGCCCTGCATTTCCCCGAAGGCCAGCCAGCGTCCCCGCTTCTCGCTGTCGGTCAGGAAGGACCAGACCTTTTCCAGCGGCCCCGGCAGCAGCCGTTCGAACCGTACGGCACCCGCCTCTGTCACCACGCCAAAATCACTCATCTCCCTGATCCTCCAGCAGTGCCTGTTCCAGCGCATCCAGCCGCGACGCCCAGAAACCGCGCAGCCGCGCGATCCAGGCATCCATCGCGTCCAGTCCCGCCGGGTCCAGGCTGTAGATACGGCGCTGCCCCTCCACCCGCACCCGCACCAGTTCCGCTTCGCGCAGCACCTTCAGATGCTGGGAAACGGCGGGGGCGCTGATGCTGCCCTGGGCCTGAAGCCGGCTGACGATATCCCCAGCGGCAAGGGCGCGCTGCCCCAGCATTTCCAGGATCGAACGGCGTGTCGGGTCGGCAAGGGCGGTGAAGCTGTCCATGGGATGATATTTCGTTATTTACTTAATTAAGTCAAATCAAAAATAACGGGCCCGAAAAATGGCGCCATCCCCACCGGGAACGGCGCCATCATCTCATTCCGGCTTGGGCGGCGGTGCCAGAGGGGCAACCGGCAGGCCCGTACGCTCGGCATTATGCATGACGTCACGTGCCATAGGCGCCAGCTTGGCCAGCAGCTTGTTCTGCGCCCAGAAGGGCACGCCCTGCACGTTCATCGTATCCTGCAAAATCTCCACCAGTCGGTTGAAATGCTCCCGCCGGATCTCGAACCGCGCATGGGATTGCTGCATGGTCTGGCCGGTATAGGTGCAGGGGCCGGACAGTTCGGCACAGAACTGGTCGGCCAGCATCTTGCGCAGCCGTTCCGGATTGCTGTCCTTGAAGAAGGCGCCGATCTTGGCATCCTGCTCCATGCGCGTCACGAAATCGGTAGCCAGGCGGTCGATCCCCGCCTTGCCGCCAAAGGCATCAAAGGCGGCCGTGTCGGCGGCCAGGGCCGGGGCGGAGAACGCCAGAAGCCCGGCCAACAGCAGGTGTTTCAGGTTTGCCATGGCGTCAGAACCCCACTTGCAGGGAAAGATAAAGCGCCTTCTGCTTGTCCCGGATGGCAACGGTGCCCAGGTCAGCATAAGCGACGGTCAGGGAGACGTTCTTGGTCGGCACCCAGGCCACGAACACATCAACCCAGTCGCTTTCCCTGACGATGGCCAGATTGTCCGGCTTTGACCGATATTCCACCCCGATCAGCAGGTTGCGGTTGATCAGATACCCCGCGCTGCCTTCCAGCATCGGTTCATAGCCATTGCCGGTGCCGCCAAAGCCCAGAATGCCGATCTCATTGGCCTTGGTCATGCGGACGGTACCGTTCAGCAGCAGGCTATAGTCCAGCAGCAGCTTGGTGGCCGAGACATAGAAGTCCGTACCATTGCCGCTGCGCGCGCCGATGGCCTTCAACAGACTGTCGCGTTCATTGTCCTTGTACTGGATACCGGCGGATACCTGCGGCACCCAGCTATCCTGGTCGATGATGGCATCGCCGAACAGCCGCACCTTGGCGCCCAGCACCGTCTGCCGGAACTCATACCCCTTGCCCAGGCCAAGGGCGGCGCCCACCTGGCGCGTGTCGAAGACATGCTTGGCCGCCGACAGTTCGACCCGGTCGAACAGGCCGATGGCGCCACCATAGGCGGTCAGGCGGTAATCATCGGCATAGACCTTGGTCAGGAAGGCATTGGCCCCGACCTGATCATCGGTACCATAGCCGGTGATGACGGCCCAAGGCGTCAGGCCGCCACCGCCCGCCCCTTCAACCTGCGTCACACCGCCGGTCGCCAGCAGCTTGCCGCCGGTATTTTCCTGCGGAGCTGTCTCCAGGGCGCGCGGACGCACCGTCGCCGTCTTGGTGGGCTTGCCTACCACGATCTGCGCCGCCGCCGGCCCAGCCAACGCCATGGCCGTGATACCGGCCAGCAATCCCAAACCCCGGACCATGCCGCCCCCTTTGCTTGCCCTTCTCTCCACATCAGGAGGTAGAACGAACGGGGCGGCTGGTCCAGGGGCCGGACAATATCCTTAAGCGACCACCAGCGTCGTGAATCCGCCGAAGAACATGCGCTTGGTGTCGAACGGCGCGGAGCCGACATCGCATTGCATGCGCGGATCGGCCATGACCTTGGCGTTGCAGGCGTCGCGCACCTCGCGGGATGGATAGGTGATCCAGGCCAGGATCACGATCTCATCTTCCTTGGCCAGAACCGACCGGGGGAACGACGTCACCTCACCATAGGAAACATCATCGGCGACGCATTCGACATAGGACAGGGCACCATGCTCCATCCAGACCTGGGACGCCAGCGTCGCCAGTGCCTTATAGGCATCGATCTTGTCCTTCGGCACCGGCAACACGAAACCATCGACATACATAGGAACCTCCCACCGCGTTGTTTGACCCAGCCCCAAGGACGATGGTGCCCTGCCCTTCCCGACAGGGGCAGCGATTTTTTTTGCATCCTTCGCGGCAATGTCCTTTCCTGGACGCATCGCCACCCCTGGAACGACCCTATGACACGGCCCGACATCGATTGGTCACAGACCCCCGCCATCCGCGTGGACGGGCTGGAGGCCGGGCGTATGGTGCTGGAGATCGCGGACGGGCGGCCCGTGCGGCTGGTTTCCACACCGGGCATCACGGGGCTGGCCGGGGCCGGCTGGTGGGCGGGGCTGCAGAACGCGTGGGGTAATATTGCAACCGGCCCCTTCCTGGCCGTGCTGGACTGCGCCGATCTGCCGGGTCTGGTGCTGGGGGCATTGCGCGCCGGCTGTACCGACATCGCCATTTCGCCCGGACCCGGAATCGGTGACAGCGTTGACACGCGTCTGACATCGTTGACAGAGGCGCATGGGGCCCGTCTGCACCGTCTGTCCCAGCCTGTGACAGAGGTGTGCTGGCGGCGCAACCGTGGTGCCACCCTACGGCAACACCTGACCCAAGTCCTTGATTTCAAATAAATGTAACGGAATTTCAGAGATTACCCCGTAACGCCGTCACGTTGCTTTACACCCGTCTGTGGGATATCAAACCCGCACCGACATAGGGGCCGCCGCCCCGCAGAAATGGCAGGAAAACGAAGATGAAGCTGACCCGCCGCGTTAAGGAAATCCTTTCCTGGTATGAGAGCGACAATCCCGGCACCAAGGCCAATCTCGCCCGCATCCTGATGGAAGGCCGCCTGGGTGGCACCGGCAAGCTGGTGATCCTGCCCGTCGACCAGGGTTTCGAACATGGGCCGGCCCGCAGCTTCGCCATGAACCCCGCCGCCTATGACCCGCATTACCATTTCCAGCTGGCCATCGATGCCGGTCTGTCGGCCTATGCCGCCCCGCTGGGCCCGCTGGAAGCTGGTGCCGCCACCTTCGCCGGCTCCATCCCGCTGATCCTCAAGATGAACAGCGCCAACAGCCTGTCGCGTCAGAAGGAAGCCGCCGATCAGGCCGTGACCGCCAGCGTCGACGACGCGCTGCGCCTGGGCTGCTCGGCCATCGGCTTCACCATTTATCCCGGCTCCGACGCCATGTTCGGCCAGTATGAGGAAATCCGCGAGCTGTCGCGGGAGGCGAAGTCCAAGGGCATCGCCACCGTCATCTGGTCCTACCCGCGCGGCGGCGACATCTCCAAGAAGGGCGAGCTGGCGCTGGACGTCGACGCCTATGCCGCCCACATGGCGGCCCTGCTGGGCGCCCACATCATCAAGGTCAAGCTGCCGACCGCCGACCTGGAACAGGACGAGGCGCGCAAAATCTATGAAAAGCACAATATCCCGCGCGACACGCTGGCCGACCGCGTGAAGCACATCACCCAGGCCTGCTTCAACGGCCGCCGCATCGTCGTCTTCTCCGGCGGCGCCGCCAAGGGCGAGGATGCGGTGTATGAGGATGCCCGCGCCATCCGCGACGGCGGCGGCAACGGCTCCATCATCGGCCGCAACGCCTTCCAGCGTAGCCGCGAGGACGCGCTGGCCCTGCTGGACAAGCTGGTGCGCATCTACCAGAACAAGGAATAAGGGTTGGCCCCCGTTCCCTTCTGCGCCGCTCGGCGTGGATAGCAGGGGTCAAGACCGTTGACCCTTGCTATATAGTGCCCAACAAGGGGCCCGGCGTGGTTCATCCCGCCGGGCCTTTTCTTTATTGTTCAGAGAAAACCATGTCCGACTGCCGCCTCTACCTGATCACCCCGCCTAAGATTGATCTCTCCACCTTCCCCGCCCTGCTGGCCTCGGCGCTGGATGCGGGTGATGTGGCGTGCGTGCAGTTGCGGCTGAAGGATGTGGGCGACGATGTCATCCGCCGCGCCATCGACGCGCTGCGCCCCGTGGTTCAGGGCCGCGAGGTGGCCTTGATCCTGAACGACCGCCCCGATCTGGCGGCAGCTGGCGGCTGTGACGGCGTGCATGTCGGACAAGAAGACACGCCTTATGCCCAGGCGCGCAAGCTCATGGGCCGCGACGCCATCGTCGGCGTCACCTGCCATGACAGCCGGCATCTGGCGATGGTGGCCGGTGAGGATGGGGCGGATTACGTCGCCTTCGGTGCCTTCTTCGATACGGCCACCAAGGACCCCAAGGCGCGGGCCGAGCCGGAGATCCTGTCCTGGTGGCAGGAAATGATGGAAGTGCCCTGCGTGGCCATCGGCGGCATCACGGTGGAAAACTGCGGCGTCCTGGTCGATGCCGGTGCCGACTTCCTGGCCGTCAGCGGCGGGGTCTGGGGATATAAGGATGGGCCGGCGGCGGCGGTGAAGGCGTTCAACACGGTGATCGCGGGGGAGTGAGGGTCTGGGGGCGTCGCTCCCTCACCCTCCCATCGGCTGACGCCGACGGGCCCCACCCTCTCCCGCCAAGCGGGCGAGGGACGAAAACTCTACCCCTCGCCCTCGAACGTGGGAGAGGGAGGGGCCCGAACGCGTTAGCGTTTGGGAGGGTGAGTGAACCACCCTTCACGCAAATTGCAAAGCCGCCAGCCGCGCATACAGCCCCTCCTGGCGCAGCAACTCCTCATGCGTGCCTTCCTCCACCACCTTGCCCCCGTCCAGCACGACGATGCGGTCGGCGTTGACGACGGTGGCCAGACGGTGGGCGATGATCAGGGTAGTGCGGTCCTTCATCAGGGTTTCCAGCGCCTCCTGCACCACCCGCTCGCTTTCGGCATCCAGCGCCGAGGTGGCTTCATCCAGCAGCAGGACAGGTGCATCGCGCAGGATGGCGCGGGCAATCGCAATGCGCTGACGCTGCCCGCCCGACAGACGCACGCCCTTTTCGCCCAGGAACGTATCGAATCCCTCGGGCATCGCCTCAATGAACTCCAGCGCATGGGCGGCCGTGGCGGCGGCCCGTACGTCGGCATCCGACGCATCGGGGCGGCCATAGCGGATATTCTCCATGGCACTGGCGGAGAAGATCACCGAATCCTGCTGCACGATGCCGATGCGTGAGCGCAGGTCGGCAGGGCTGGCCTGGGCGATGTCGACCCCATCCAGCCGCACGGAGCCAAGCTGCGGATCATAGAATCGCAGCAGCAACTGGAAGATCGTGGTCTTTCCCGCCCCCGAGGGGCCGACCAGGGCCACGCGCTCACCGGGCCGCACGGTCAGGCTCAACCTGTCCAGCGCGCTATCCTTGGGCCGTGAGGGGTAGTTGAACCGCACCCCGTCAAACCGCACCTCACCCTTCGTGGGCGTGGGCAGGGGCAGCGGATGGGCGGGCGGGCGGATATCCGGCACCTTGGACAGAAGGTCGAACAGCCGTTCCGTGGCCCCGGCGGCATTGGCCAGATCACTGGCGACCTCTGACAGCGCACCCACGGCACCGGCCACCATGACGGCATAGAAGATGAAGGCCGACAGTTGCCCGCCGCTGATCCGGCCCGCGATGACATCATGCCCGCCGATCCACAGGACGGTACCGATGGCCCCGAACACCAGCATGATGACCAGCATGGTCAGCCAGGACCGCGCCTTGATCCGGCGCAGCGAGACCTTGACCGTATCCTCCACCGACACGGCAAACCGGTCGATCTCCAGCGGTTCGCGCCCAAAGGCCTGCACCGTGCGGATACCACCCAGCACCTCATCCACGCGCGTGCCGATATTGGCCACCGCGTCCTGGCTGGCGCGCGACAGGGTGCGGACCTTGCGCCCGAAGATCACGATGGGCGCCACCACCAGCGGCACCACCAGCAGCACCAGACCCGTCAGTTTCGGGCTGGTCAGCAGCAGCAGGGCCAGACCGCCCACCAGCATCAGGGAATTGCGCAGCGCGATGGACACGCTGGTGCCGATCACCTGTTGCAGCAAAGTAGTGTCGGTGGTCAGCCGCGACAGGATCTCCCCCGTCTTCGTCGTCTCGAAAAAGGCGGGCGACATGGTGACCAGGTGATCAAAGACCTTGCGCCTGATATCGGCCACCACCCGCTCCCCGATCCAGGAGACAAGGTAGAATCGGCTAAAGGTGGAGACGCCCAGAAGCACGATGACGACCAGCAGCACCAGCAGCGCCTGGTTCAGCAGATCGGCATTGCCCGCCGCGAATCCATGATCAACCAGCGCCTTCAAGCCCTGGCCCAGGCCCAGAACGGTGCCCGCCGCCACCACAAGCGCCGCCGTGGCGCCGGCAATCCGGGCACGATAGGGCTTCAAAAACGGCCAAAGCATGCGCAAAGGCTTCAAATCGCGGCGCTGGCGACCGTCAGAGGCGGCACGTTCGGCACTGTTGTCACGAAAGACCAAGGAAGTTGCTCCGCGAGTGAGAAAGCGGGTGGAAATCCATGCACTCCCGTGGTAACCGCATGGCCGCGTCAGGGCAATAACAACGCCCCGTTGACATAGCTGCCGCGCCGAATGTGATCAGCCCAGCCTTGCGTCCTTGCAAGGTTGGATGGGGTTGCCTTAACCCCAGGCTTTGTATATAAGCGCGGCTTCGATTTAGGGACTGCCGACCATGAAGCCTGATATCCACCCCGCCTACCACGAGATCACCGTTGTCATGACCGACGGTACCTCTTTCAAGACCCGCACCACCATGGGCAAGGCCGGCGACACGCTGCGTCTGGACATCGATCCGAAGTCCCACCCGGCGTGGACGGGCGTGCAGAAGCTGCTGGACACCGGCGGCCAGATCGCCAAGTTCAACAAGCGCTTCCAGAGCTTCGGCCTGAAGTAATCAGCTTGGCCGCAAGGCAAACGAAAAGCGCCGCCGGGGCATCCTGGCGGCGCTTTTTGTGTTTGCGGTTTTGTCAGGCGTTACACCCTTACCCTCCCACGTTCGTGGGAGAGGGAGGGGTCCAAGCCCACCAGGGCTTGGGAGGGTGAGGGAACGACGACCCCCTCAAACAGGGTCCGGCACCTTCGTCCGCATCGTCACAAACTCCTCCGCCGCGGTCGGGTGCAGGCCGATGGTGTTGTCGAACACCTGCTTCGTGGCCCCGGCATTCATGGCAACCGCGATGCCCTGGATCATTTCCGGCGTGTCGGTGCCCACCATGTGGCACCCCACCACCTTCTGCGTGGCGCGATCCACGACCAGCTTCATGAAGGTGCGCTGATCGCGGCCCGAGAGCTGATGGCGCATGGGTTTGAAATTGGTGCGGTAGATGTCCACGCCACCGGGCAGGGTCACGCGGGCCTGTTCCTCGGTAATGCCCACGGTCGCCACGGGCGGGATGGAGAAGACGGCGGTAGGGATATTGTCGTAATTGACATCGCGCGGGCGGTTGCCATAGAGGCGGTCGGCTAACACATGCCCCTCCGCCAGGGCCACCGGCGTCAGGTTCACGCGGTTGGTGACATCGCCCAGGGCATAGATGGAGGGGACCGACGTCTGGTACTGGTCATTGACGGTAATGGCTCCGGTCTTGTCGGTCTCCACGCCCACATTCTCCAGCCCCAGACCATAGGACATGGGCTTGCGCCCGATGGCATAGACCACCGCGTCGCATTCCAGCACGCTCCCATCCGATAGTTGGGCCAGCAGACCGGAATCGGTCTTTTCGATGCGGCTGATGATGGTGTTCAGCTTCAGGTCGATGCCGGCCTTGCGCACCTCATCCGCCACGAAATCGCGCACATCCTTGTCGAATCCGCGCAGGATCTGTGCGCCCCGGTAAAGCTGCGTCACCTGTGCACCCAGCCCATTGAACAGGCTGGCAAATTCCAACGCAATATAGCCGCCACCGGCCACGACGACACGGCGCGGGAAGGTCTTCAGATAGAAGACCTCATTCGACGTGATGCCATATTCCTTGGCACCCGGTTCGGACGGCAGTTCCGGCCAGCCGCCGGTGGCGATCAGGATACGTTCCGCCGTCACGCGGCTACCATTCACCTCCACCGTATGGGCATCGACGATGGTGGCGCGGCCCTCATAGATGGTGACGCCGGCCCCGTCCAGGAGGCGGCGATAGATGCCGTTCAGGCGGGCGATCTCCGTATCCTTGGCCGCGATCAGGGCGCTCCAGTCATGGCGGAAATTGTCGGCGCTCCACCCAAACCCGGCGGCATCGGCAAAGGCCTGGCCATATTCAGCGCCATAGACCAGCAGCTTCTTCGGCACACAGCCGACATTGACGCAGGTGCCGCCGAAATAGCGTTCCTCCGCCACCGCCACCCGCGCCCCATGCCCCGCCGCAATGCGCGACGCCCGCACCCCGCCAGAGCCGGCGCCGATGGTGAACAGGTCGAAATCATACTGGGACATGGGGACGGTTCCTGTGGATGAAAGGGTTCAGGAGATATGGGAAGCCGGAGGGGGTAAGGAAAAGGTCACGTCGCATGCGCTGCGCTTATGCGACCTACGATGTTGTTGTAGGTCGCATAAGGGCGAATGCCCGCATGCGACAGACGTCACACCCCACCCCAGGCCACGAAATGCGGGTTCAGGAAGGTCGGGGCCTTGCCATAGGGGAACGGCTCGCCATCCAGCAGGGTCAGCGACCCGCCCGCCCCGATCAGAACGGCATGGCCCGCCGCGATATCCCATTCGCAGGTGGGGCCCAGGCGGGGATAGACATCGCCCACCCCTTCCGCAACGCGGCAGAATTTCAGGGAGCTTCCCGCCGCCACCCGTGCCGCAACGCGGCGACCGGTCAGGAACTCATCCACCGCCGCATTGTCGGCATGGCTGCGGGAGGTGAGGACGGTCAGGCCCACCGCCGGCACGGCCCGCACCTGGATCGGTTCATCCTTCTGCGCTTTGCCCCCGCGCACGGCGGTGCCGGGACCAGAAGCGGCATAGATTGTGCCGCCGACGGGGAGCATGACGACGCCCAGCGCCGGTTCACCCCCCTGGATCAGGGCGATATTCACCGTGAATTCGCCATTGCGCTTGATGAATTCCTTGGTCCCGTCCAGCGGATCGACCAGCCAGAAGGTGCCGGCGCTGATATCGGGGATGCGGCCCGCCGATACCTCCTCCTCCGTTACCACGGGGATGTCGGGGGTCAGTTGGCGCAATGCTGCCAGGATGATGGCATCGGCATCATTGTCGGCGGCGGTCACGGGGCTGCCATCGGCCTTCGCGGTTGCCTCCGCCCCCGCCTCATAATGGCGCAGGATGGCGGCGGAGGCCTGTTCGGCAGCGGCACGGACGGCGGGCAGCAGGGCCGCCAGTTCTTCGGAGGACAGCATTCTCAAACTCTCATCACGCCGCAGCAGCGGCCTTGGCTTTCACTACGCCGCATTCGCGGCGGTGGCGGAATGGATCAGACGCCACAGCACGGGCGCCGTGGCGGGCATATCGACATGGGTGACACCGTGGTCCGCCAGGGCATCGACCAGGGCATTGATGATGGCGGGACAGGCACCGATGGCGCCAGCCTCCCCCGCCCCCTTTAGGCCCAGGGGATTGGTGGTACAGGGCACAGGCCGCAGGGAGAAATCGATCATGGGCAGATGGTCGGCGCGCGGCATGGCGTAATCCATGAAGGACCCGGTCAGCAACTGGCCCGAATCCGTATCAAAGCGGATCAGTTCCAGCAGTGCCTGCCCCATCCCCTGGGCGATACCGCCATGCACCTGCCCCTCCAGCAGCAGCGGGTTCAGCACCGTGCCGAAATCATCCACCACGGTGTAACGCTCGATGCGCGGCACGCCGGTATCGATCTCCACCGAGATTTCAACGACATGCGTGCCATTGGGGAAGGTGTTTGACGGCGGGCTGTACTTGCCCGTGCCCCGGAAGACGTTGCCGTCCCCATCCGGCGTGGCCGCCGCCGCCACCTCCGCAAACGGTACGAAGCGGTTGGAGCCGGCGACGGCAAAGCCCCCGCCCTCCCCCGTCACCTCAAACCGGATCGCCCCCTCATCCGCCTCCAGCAGTTTGGCCGCCACGGGCCTTGCCTGGGTGATGACATCCGCCGCCCCCTCGCGCACGGCCACGCCACCCGTGGGGATGGACCGCGATCCGCCGGTGCCGCCACCGGTCTTCACCTGCTGACTGTCGCCCTGCACCATGGCAATGGCCTCGGGCGCGATGCCCAGAACCTCGGCGATGAGCTGCTTATAGGCCGTCTCATGCCCCTGCCCGTTCGACTGTGTGCCGATCAGCAGCAGGACGGACCCGTCCGGCTTCACCAGCAGTTCTGCCGACTCCGGCGCACCACCGGAACAGGCCTCGATATAGGTCGCAATGCCAAGGCCCAGCAGCCGCCCCTCGGCCCGCGCTTTGGCCCGGCGTGCCGGGAACCCCGCCCGGTCGGCGCGTTCCAATGCTGCGTCCAGCGTGCCGGCGAAATCGCCGCTGTCATAGATATGGCCCATGGGCGTGCGATAGGGCATGGCGGAAGGCGGGATCATGTTCAGGCGGCGGAAGCTGGCCGGGTCCTGCCCGATCTCCCGCGCGGCCTTGTCGATCAGCCGTTCCACCAGATAGGCCGCCTCTGGCCGCCCCGCCCCGCGATAGGCATCGACGGGCTGCGTATGGGTATAAACGCCACGCACGCGGGCATAGATGGCGGGAATTTGATAGACGCCCGACAGCATCTTGGTCTGGCCATCGGTCTGGATATAGGTGGCGTAGTTCGACAGGTACGCGCCCATATTGGCGATGATATCCGCGCGCAAGCCCAGAATGCGGCCATCGGTGTCCAGCGCCAGTTCGGCCACGCTGACATTGTCGCGGCCATGATCATCGGACAGGAACGCCTCCGCCCGGCTGCTGGTCCACGCCACCGGCGCGCCCACCTTCCGCGCCGCAAAGCAGGCCAGCACATATTCGGGATAGCAGAACAGCTTCATCCCGAATCCGCCCCCAACCTCATGCGTCAGCACATGAAACCGGGCCGGGTCCTCGCCAAACACACCGGCCAGCATGTCGCGCATATCATGCACGCCCTGACTGCCCACGGTCAGGCGGGTGACATCGGCCCCGGCATCATGGTCGGCCAGACAGGCCCGGCCTTCCAGCGGGTTGGCCGACAGGCGATTATTGATCAGATCCAGGCGGACCACGCGCGCGGCCTTGGCAAAGGCATCGTCAGTCGCCGCCCGGTTCCCCTTTTCCCAGTCATAGGCCAGGTTGGCGGGCACATCACCATGCACCTGTGCAGGGTGGGACAGGGCCGCGCCCGTGTCGGCGACCGCGTCCAGCATGTCGTAATCGACCATCACCGCATCGGCGGCGTCCATCGCCTCATACAGGCTGTCGGCCACGATAAAGGCCACAGGCTCGCCCACATGGCGCACGAAGCCATCGGCCAGGACGGGCCGGTGTTTCATATGCAGCGTGGTGCCCGCGCGCACGCGCAGCGGCACGACGCAGGGAATGTCCTTGATACCGGCCTGTTTCAGGTCGGTGGCGGTGATGATCGCGTGGATGCCGGGCATGGATGCGGCATCGGCGGTATCCATGGACAGGATGGCGGCATGGGCATGCGGGCTGCGCAGGACATAGCCGACCTTCTGGCCGGGCACGCGCACATCATCCGTATAACGCCCGGCCCCGCGCAGCAGCCTTGTATCTTCACTGCGGGTGACGGGTTGTCCGATACCGAACTTGGTCATGGGCGAACGCTCCTGGCCGAAGGATCGCCCGATCATAGGGGATGGCGCGGCGGGAGCAACCTTCCCGCTTACTCCCCGTCATCATGGTCGGCCATATAGGCACGCAGGGCAGCGTTGATACGGGCCTGCATGGCCCGGTCGCCGCCGCCATGACGGCGGAACCAGTCGATCAGATCACCATCCAGCCGCAAGGTCACCTCCCGCCGGTCAACACCGCGCGGCCGGCGCACCTGCCACAGGTTGGCCGTGGTCACCGGTTCGGGGCGGTCCAGACCCAGCAAGGCCGCCCGTTCGGCAGGTGTTATCAGCATTCCGTGTGGCCATGACATGCGCGTCCTCCTGCCGGCACCATTGCCGGCCTGTTCGTGCCCCTGTCGCCCCAACGGAAAAGATAAGGGAAGGTTCCGGGTCCGCCCTGTGACTTCACGGTGACCATTCCTTCACGGTTCATATTGGAAACACCTGTCGGGCGGACAAGGGGGCAAAGGTGTTAACCCCGCTTCCGGGCGGGCGCCGGGGCCTGTAGACTGATGCTCTTGAACTGACAGGATGATGGCCGGGCATGTGTGGACGGTTTGTGCAGAAGGACCTGAAGGATCTGGCCGACGCGTTCGACGCGCGTCTGCGCCATGACCTGCCACCCCGGATGCTGGACCCGCGCTTCAACATCGCGCCAACGGCGGAAATCGGCGTCATCGGGCTGGACCGCGCCGGCATCCGTACGGTCACATCCATGCGCTGGGGTCTGGTCCCCTCTTGGGCCAATGATGCCACGGGTGCCGCGCGCATGATCAATGCCCGCAGCGAAAGCGCCGCCGAAAAGCCCAGCTTCCGTGACGCGTGGCAGAAGCGGCGGGCCGTGATCCCCGCCGACGGCTTCTATGAATGGCCACAGACCGGCGACCGCAAACAGCCCTGGTACATTGCACGGGGCGACGGGCACCCCATGGGGTTCGCCGCCTTGTGGGATATCTGGCGCGGGGGGGAGGACGGGCCGCTTTTCACCTGCTGCATCCTGACGGCACCCGCCAATGACGAACTGGGCCGTATCCATGAGCGCACGCCCGTGATGCTGATGGATGCGGCGGCAGTGGACAGTTGGCTGTCCCCCAACACGCCGGAGATTGTACGCCATGGTCTGATGCGCGCGCCGGCTGCGGGTGCGCTGGTGCTGAGGCCCGTCACGCCGCTGGTCAATACCGTGCGCAACGACAATGCCGACCTTCTGGCCCCCTATCAGCCGGATGCAGCCCCCGCGCCGGCCATGGGAAGCCTGCTGTGAGGGGCGCTGCGGCCCTGCTGCTGGCCCTGGCTCTGGCCCCCGCCGCCCTGGCCCAGGCGAACAAGACGCCCGTAAAGGGACCGGGGGCCGCCAAGGAGGGCGATCTGGTCACCGTGAAGGGCCAGGAATTCCGCCTGTTCGGCATCGACGCGCCCGATAAGGGCCAGACCTGCGAGAATGTGCGCGGGCAGCAATATGATTGCCATGCGCTCGCCACTCGCATCCTCAGTCTGCTGATCAATAATCGCGAGATCGAATGCACCCCGCGCGGACAGTCCCCCGCCACAGGACCGAAACTGGCCATCTGCCGGGCCGAAAATGGTGATGACCTGGCCTATGCCATGGTCGAACGCGGCATGGCGCTGGCCTACCGCCCTTTGAGCTTTGACTATGTCAGCATCGAAGCACGGGCCATCTCCTTCCGCCGGGGCCTCTGGGGCGGTCGGGTGGAGCCACCCTGGCTGTGGCGGTCGCGGCAAACCGAACAGAAGCTGGACGAGATGCGCAAGCCGAAGAAGGCGGGGGGGCAATAAGTTAGTTTTGTTGGGTAGCCAACATAAGGCCGTGAATCTTGACCGGCCCACCCAACCCCTTGGGCCTAAACGCAAAAAGCCCGCGGCTTGTGGCCAGGGGCTTTTTGAGGAACCGGAGGATGGTGGGCGCGGCAGGGATTGAACCTGCGACCCCCGCCGTGTGAAGGCGATGCTCTCCCGCTGAGCTACGCGCCCATCCGTCGTCGGTGGAGCGGGGTTTTAGGGGGTTGGCGGCGACCTGTCAAAGGGAAAAAGCGATGAGCGCCGGAAATTTTTCCGACCATGCCGCGAAAGCCTTGTGGCCTGCGGCTTTCCAACCCACATTGCCGCTATGCATGCCGCCATCACCATGGGAAGGCCGACCCTTATGCGCGCTCTGAGCTACCTGCCGCTGGCCCTTCTGGTCTCCGCATCGCCGGCCATGGCGCAAATGGCGGATGATCTGTCCCTGACCTATGGCGTGCATATTGGCGGGGTGCATGTGCTGGATGCCAATGCCGATATGGCGTTGGGTCCCGATGGCTACCGCGCCGGGTTGAAGATGGAAACCGACGGGTTCCTGGGCCGGGTAGCGCAATGGAAGACCGATGTGCGGGCCCAGGGTCACCTGTCCGGCCCCCTGCCCCGCCCGCGTCAGTTCACGGCCCATGGCAGCTGGCGTGATCAGCCGCGCCTGACCACGGTCGATTACACGCCCGACGGCACCCCCACCCTGACGCTGGCCAATCCGGAACCGGAAAAGGACCGGGAGCCCGTACCCGCCGACCTGCGTCTGGGCACCGTCGATCCCGTCTCCGCCATCGTGGCCGTGCTGGATCAGGTGGCCAAGAAGGGCGATTGCGATATCACCGTCCCCGTCTATGACGGGCGGCAGCGTTACGATCTGATCTTCGCCACGCAAGGCCCGGCCACGCTGGAGGCATCGGACCTGTCCGTCTATGCCGGCCCCGCCACGGCCTGTTCGGTGAAGTACAAGCCGCTGGCCGGCCGCTGGAAGGAAAACCGGCAGCGCGACCGCGACCGGGAGGGGGCGAAGCGCAAGGACGTACCCGTCACGCTCTACATCGCCCCCGCCATTGCCGGCGGCCCGCCCGTGCCTGTGCGCCTGGAAATGGAGAGCCCGCTGGGCGCCGTAAAGGTGCATCTGGCCAGTGTCAAGGCCGGCTGACCTTCACCCCAACCGCGCCAACGCCCCCGGCAAATCCGCAAACCGGTCGATGATAATATCGGCGCCAAGATCCTCCAGCGCCATGCGCGGATAGCCATAGGCGACAGCCACGACCGGCACACCGGCCCCGCGCGCCGCCGCGACATCATTGGCATTGTCGCCGACCATCACGGCCCCGCCGGCCCCAACGCCCAGCCGTTCCATGACGAACACCAGCGGGTCTGGATGCGGCTTCTTGCGCGCCACACTGTCTCCGCCCGCCACCGCATCAAACAGCGCGCCCATGCCCAGTTCGCGCAGCAGATCAAGACTGATCCCCGCCGGCTTGTTGGTACAAAGGCCCAGCCGATGGCCCGCCTGCTTCAACGCGGTCAGCGTCTCCACCACGCCCGGATAGATACAGGCCCGGTCCACGGGCAGCGCGCCATAGATCGCCAAATATCGCTCGGTCATCGGCCCCCGTTCATCGGGCGTCAGGGCCGTGCCCGTGGCGGCGAAGGCCTGTTCCACCAGCCGCCCCGCCCCATCCCCGATCATCTGATGCACGTCTGCCAGCGGCAGTTCCCGCCGGCCTTCCGCCGCTAAAAGCCGGTTCAGGCCCAGGGCGATATCGGGCGCGCTGTCGATCAGGGTTCCGTCGAAATCAAAGATCAGGGCGGGGAACCGTTCCAGGATGCTCATTGTCACTGCCGCTTCCGCTTGGCTTTCGGGTTTGTCTGTATGATACAGGGGGCCAGCTTAGACAAACTGCCATGCGGCCTGCCACCATGTCCCATCGCCCCCTCGCCTGCATTATCCTTGCCGCCGGCAAGGGGACACGCATGAAATCCGCCTTGCCCAAGGTGCTGCACCCGCTGGGTGGCCTGCCCATGGTCAGCCATGTCGTGGCGGCGGCACAGAGCCTGTCGCCGGAAAAGATCGTGGTGGTGGTCGGCCCCGGCATGGACAATGTCGCCGCCACCGTCGCCCCGTACCCGACCGTGGTACAGGAAAACCAGCTTGGCACCGGCGATGCGGTGAAGGCCGCACTGAGTGAACTGGCGGGCTTCACTGGCGATGTGCTGGTGCTGTACGGCGACTCGCCCCTGATCACCGCGTCCACCCTGTCGAAGATGGTCGCGGCCCGCAATGGGGCCGGCGACCCCGCAGTGGTGGTGCTGGGCATGCGGCCCGCCGATCCCGGCGCCTATGGCCGCCTGATCCTGGGGGCCGATGGCGGGTTGGAAAAGATTGTGGAGTTCCTGGACGCTACCCCCGATGAACGCGCCGTCACGCTCTGCAACGCCGGCTTCATGGCATTCGACGGGGCGCGGATGGTGGCCTTGCTGTCCGGCATCGGCAACAATAACGCCAAGGGCGAATATTACCTGACCGATGCCGTGGCCGTAGCCCGTGCCAGCGGCTGGACCTGCGCCGTGGTCGAAGGTCCCACTGACGATACCGCCGGCGTGAACAGCCGGGCGGAGCTGGCGGACATCGAGAAGATTTTCCAGAACCGCCTGCGTCAGGCCGCCATGGCCAATGGTGCCACCCTGCTGGACCCCGATACCGTCTATTTCGCCGCCGATACGGTCCTGGGCCGCGACGTGACGGTAGGCCAGAATGTGGTGTTCGGCCCCGGCGTGACGGTGGAGGACGGGGTGGAGATCAAGCCCTTCAGCCATCTGGAAGGCGTGATCGTCCGCGCCCGCGCCATCATCGGCCCCTATGCCCGCCTGCGCCCCGGCACCGATGTCGGCGAAGGCGCCCATATCGGCAATTTCGTGGAACTGAAGAATACCCAGTTCGGGGCCGGGGCCAAGGCCAACCACCTCACATATCTGGGGGATGCCGATGTTGGCGGCGGGTCCAATATCGGGGCCGGCACCATTACCTGCAATTATGATGGCGTGCTGAAGCACCGCACCCGCATCGGGTCCAACGTCTTCATCGGCACCCATTCCACGCTGGTGGCCCCGGTGTCGGTGGGCGATGGCGCCTACACAGCGGCAGGCACGGTCGTGACCCGCGACGTGGCCCCCGACGCCCTGTCGATATCCCGCGCCCCGCAGGAGGAAAAGCCCGGCTGGGCGTCGCGCTACCGCGCGGCCAAGCTGGCGTTGAAGGCCAAGAAGAAGTAAGCACCGCAATGTGAAAAGGGCGGCGCGGACCATCTCCGCGCCGCCCTTTTTTATGACCCTAGCGAAGGGATCAGGCGTCCGCCTTACCCTCTTCGACAGTCTCAGCAGCAGCCGGTGCATCCGCCGCCGCCTTGGCGATTTCTTCCAGGCGACCGAAGAGTTGCGGCACGATGGGGCTGTCGGGGTGGGTCTGGCGGTAGGTATCGGCCAGGCCCTGCGCCTTGGCCAGATCGCTGCCCGCGATATGCACGATCAGCCCGGCCAGCTGCGCATGGCCCTGGCCCACCTGGGGGGCGATGCGGGTGGCGGCCAGATAGGCCTCGGCAGCGGTGTCGAAGCTGCCGGCCTCTTCATGCACGCGGCCAAGGGCATAGACGGCTTCCGGCATGTTGGGCCGGCGGGCCAGACAGCCCTGGAAGGCACTGGCGGCCTCATTCAGCATGCCCAGACGGAACAGGCAGTTGCCGAAATTGAACAGCGGCTCCACCGCGTTGGGATCGGCCTGAACCGCGCGCTGCCATGCCTCGGCGGCCAGCGGGATTTCGCCCGTCTGTTCACGCACCAGGGCCAGCCCGGCCCAGGCATCGCGGAAATTCGGGTCCAGCTCGCAGGCGCGCTGCAGGCTCTCGATGGCCTCGTCCAGCTTGCCCTGCTGGGCCAGCGCCATGCCCAGATTATGGTGCGGCGGCGGATGATCCGGCTTCAGCGCGCGGGCCTTCTTCAGGGCCGCAACAGCATCGTCCAGCTTGCCCATGCCCTGCAGCGTGGCGCCCAGGTTGGACCAGGCGACGCGCACATCCGGGTGGTCGGCATAGACCTTGGTGATCTTGCGCAGCGTATCCGCCGCTTCCTTCATGCGGCCCTGACGATGCAGCTCCGTCGCCGCCCGCATATCGGACGGGAAGCTGGAATACATCGCATCCGACTTGGACAAATCGGAAAGCTGACGGCGGCGATCTTGGCGATTCATCAAAAGGACCCGGATTTTTGGTGGAACTCTTATGCCTTGCGCCTTGATAGCAAGCCCGCTGGCAAAACGGAACCAAGGAACGGGGCGTCCATCACGGTTTTCCACATAAAACAGGGCCGGTCCCCCGGGGAACCGGCCCTGCCTTCCATGATGACGCATGGACGATCCGCTTTGGCGGTGGACCCCGCCAGCGGACATCTTCCGATCAGCCGGCGAAAGACCGGATGCCGGAGAGATCCGCGCGGGTCCGCAAAGTGGAACGAGACATCGGATCACCTCCTTTCTGTATGTTGAAACAACAGCATGAAGATGGGTCAGGTTGGACCTGCCGTCAAGGGGATATCATCCGATGTCGGAAGTGTTTTTGTCCCTCTCCCCTTAATGCCCCGCATGTTCCCCGCCGGGTGCCGCCGGCTTCCACTCGTACCGCGCCTGCACCGGCCCCTTGCCGGCCAGGGTGACGATGGTGGCGATACGCGTGCCCACCGGCACCTCGCGGTCGATCTTGCCCGATAGGCTGTTGGGACCGGCGGGGGCAAGGGTTACCTGCACCGGGGCGCCTTCGATCAACAAGGTGACGCTGCCCGTGGCACCGGCGGTATCGATGGGCTTGTCTTCCATGGTGTTGAGATAGACGGTCAGGACCTTGTCCTTGATCACCAGTTCCTGGTGCAGGGGGCCTGCATGAACCTGCATCCCGCCATGCACGCCCACGGGCGGGGCATGGCCAAAGGCGGCGGCGGGGGCCAGGGTCAGAAACGTGGCAAGCGCCAGGGTGGCAGCGTTGAACTTCATGATCATCACTCCTTAAAAGGCCTCGGCAACCTGGCCGGGCGTGGATGGGGTGGTGGCCAGCAGCCGTTGCACGGCGGGACCACCAAAGCGGGCGAACAGAAGCGGGGTCAGGACAGTGTCCAGCAGCGTGGCGCTGATCAGCCCGCCAAAAATGGTGACGGCGACGGGGTGCAGGATTTCCTTGCCCGGCGCATCGGCCCCGACCAGCAGGGGGATCAGGGCCAGACCCGCCGACAGGGCCGTCATCAGCACAGGCACCAGCCGTTCCCGGCTGCCGCGCCGGATCATGGCCTGGCCGAACGCCTCCCCCTCGATCCGGCACAGATTGATGTAATGGCTGATCTTCAGGATGCCGTTGCGGGTGGAAATGCCGGCCAGCGTGATGAAGCCCACCATGCTGGCCACCGACAGCGGCAGCCCCGCCAGCCACAAGGCCGCCACCGACCCGACCAGGGCCATGGGCACCGTGCCCATGATGATCAGCACGGGCACGGCGGAGCGGTAGCGGCTGTACAGCACCAGGAAGATCAGGGCAAACGACACCGCCGACAGGGCGGCGATGGTGCGCGCCGCCTGTTCCTGCGCCTGGAAGGTGCCTTCCAGGCTGGCATGGGTGCCGGCCGGCATCGGCGTGGCATCCAGGACGGCGCGGATATCGGCCACGATGGCCGCCATGTCGCGCTTGCCATCGCCATTGCCCAGAAGGGCCAGACGCCGCTGCCCATTCTCGCGCATCACCTCGTTGGGGCCGTCACCCTCACTTACCTCCGCCAATTGTGACAGGGGCACAGGTCCGACGGGTGTGTCGATCAGCACCCGGCCCAGCGCCGCCGGGTCCCGCGCCTCATCCTTCATGCGCAGGACAAGATCGTGGCGGCGGTCGCCCTCGATGATCTCCGTCACCACCTCGCCGCTGGACAGGCTCTGCACGGCGGCCAGAACGGCAGACGGGGTGATGCCATGGGCACGCGCCTGGTCGGGATCAACATCGACACGCAGCTGCGGGATCAGCACCTGCTTTTCGATCTGCAAATCGACAAGACCGGGAACGGTGGACAGCTTCTGCTGCAACCCGCCCGCCATGGCCCGCAGCGCGACCATGTCATCGCCATAAAGCTTCACGGCCAACTGCGCCCGCACGCCCGACAGCATATGGTCCAGACGGTGGGAAATCGGCTGCCCGATATTCACCGTCACCGGCAGGCTGGACAGGCGGGCGCGGACATCGGCCAAGATATCGGCCTTGGGCCGGTCCGATGGCTTCAGATGGGCGTCGATCTCCGATGAATGCACCCCCATGGCATGTTCGTCCAGCTCCGCCCGGCCCGTGCGGCGGGCAACCGACGTCACTTCCGGTACCTGGGCAATTAAGCGTTCGGCCATACGCCCGACCTCTGATGATTGCTCCAACGAGATACCGGGTTGCATCGCCATGCTGATGGTCAGCGTGCCCTCGTTGAAATCCGGCAGGAAGGCGCGCGGCAGGAAGGGAACCGCGATCAGCGCCACCAGCACCGCCCCCGCCACGCTTCCCATCACCAGCAAGCGGTGGGCAAAGGCCCACTCCAGCAGCCGGTCATTGCCCGCCTTCAGTTTACGGACCAGCCAGCCATCATGTTCCGCACTGTCCGCCAGTTTCGGCAGCAGGTAGTAGCAAAGCACCGGCGTGACGGTAATGGCCGTGACCAGACTGGCCAGGATCGACACGATATAGGCAATGCCCAGAGGCGCGAACAACCGCCCCTCAATGCCCGATAGCGCGAACAGGGGTACGAAGACCAGAACGATGATGGCGGTCGCATAGACGATGCCCGACCGCACCTCCGTGCTGGCCGACAGCACGATGGACAGAACGGGCAGCGGTTCGGGGCGAAGCGCATTCTCCCGCAGGCGGCGGAAGATATTCTCCACATCCACCACGGCATCATCGACCAGTTCACCAATGGCAATGGCAAGCCCGCCCAATGTCATGGTGTTGATGGTTAGGCCCAGCACCTTGAACACCAGTACCGCCACCAGCAGCGAGATGGGGATGGCCGTCAGGCTGATGATGGTCGTGCGGAAATTGCCCAGAAACAGGAACAGGATGACGGCAACGACAATGCCGGCCTCCACCAGCACACGCTCGACATTATCGACGCTGTTCTGGATGAAATCAGCCTGACGGAACACCACGACGGGCGCAGCCACCCCTTCCGGCAACCCGGCTGTCAGCTCCGTCAAGGCCCGTTCCACGGCGCGGGTGACGGTCAGCGTATCGGCATCCGGCTGCTTTTGCACCGACACCAGAACGGCGGTGGCCGCGTTCAGGCCGGCATCGCCCCGGCGCGGGCGGGCGGCATGGTCAACAGCCGCCACATCGCCCAGCACGATGGTGGCGCCATCGACAGTAGCCACGGGCAGCTTGCGCAGATCATCCAGCCGGCTGGTCCGGCCAACGCCGCGCACCAGCAGTTCTTCGCCCCGCCGTTCCACGATGCCACCGCCGACATTGGCGCCATAGTCGGCCAGGGCCGTGCGCACCTGTTCCAGGCTGACACCCAGCAGGGCCATGCGGCCCGTGTCGGGGGCCACCCGGAACTGCCGCACCTCCCCCCCCATGGGGATGACCTGCGACACGCCGGGAATGGACAGAAGACGCGGACGCAATGTCCAGTCGCCGACATCGCGCAGCCGCATCGGGTCGATGCTGGCACCCTGCGCCGGCGTCAGAGCCACCAGCATGATCTCCCCCATGATTGAGGAGATGGGGCCCATCTGCGGCACGACCCCTGGCGGCAACTGCCCCGTCAGCAGCGACAGGCGCTCCGTCACCTGCTGCCGGTTGCGATAAATCTCGGTGCCCCAGCCGAACTCCACCGTCACCACCGACAGGCCGGCAGAAGAGGTGGAGCGGACGCGTTCCACGCCCGGCATACCGTTCATGGCGGTTTCGATGGGGAAGCTGACCAGCCGCTCCACCTCCTCCGGGGCCATGCCGGGGCTTTCGGTCATCAAGGTGATGGTGGGGCGGTTCAGGTCGGGGAACACATCCACCGACAGATGGCCCAGCGTAAACGCGCCATAAAGCGACAGAAGCAAGGCCGCGACCAGCACCATCAGCCGGTTGCGCAGCGAGGTGGAGACGATTGCCGTAAACATCGCCGCCCCCTATCGGATCTGGTTCAGAAGATTGGCGCCGCGCACCACGACCCGTGCCCCCGCCTCAACCCCGGCGACCAGACGGACGGCACCGGCCCCCGCCGGCTCCACCTGCACGGTACGGGGGACAAAACGCTGGGCCGTTTCATGGATCAGCACCGCCGGCAAACCATCCGACCCGCGCACCAGCGCGTCACGCGGAACCAGCAGCCCCGCCACGGGCGCACCGGCGGGCCGCGACAGGGTCAGCATGGTCCCCACCGCCGGTACCGACGCCCCCCAGGCGCCATCCCTGGCGCGCAGCAGCAGGCGCGTTGCACCCGGCACCTGGGCCACGCCCTGCCCCGCCAATGCCAGGGAAACAATCTTGCCCCCCACTTTTGCCGTCACAATTGCCCCGTCCGGCAACGGCCCGTCAAAGGACAAGGCCTCCACCATCACGGCACCCGGTTCGGTGACCTCGAACACCAGGGTGATATCGCGATCCTCGATCATCAGGCCGGGAACGGCATTGCTGCTGCTGATCACCCCGTCGATGGGGGATGTCAGGGGCACCCGCTTGGCCACCGCCCGCGCCATCACCTCGCGTTCGCGCATCAACCCATCCAGGGTGGCGCTTGCATCGTCGATCTCCGCCTGGGCCACGGCCCCTTTCAGGTTGGACAGGCGGTTCCATTGCTGCTGTGCCAGCCGGACATCCTTGTCCAGGGCCGCCAGTTGCTGGGAAATGCCGCTGCCATCCTCGGCCCGCAGCACCAGTTCGACATAGCCCAGAACCTGTCCCGCCTTCACCACCGTGCCCGGCAGGGGGAAGCCGCCATCGGGCGGCATCAGGCGGCCCGACTGCGGCGCCTGCACCCGGCCCGACCGGTTGGGATCATTGATCACCCGGCCCGTCAGGGTGACGGTGGGCGACACTTCCCCGCTGATCAGTTCCTGGGTGCGGATGGAAAGCAGGCGCTGCGTCGCCTTGGGCACGAACAGGCCGCCATCGGGCAGGCGGCGGGGATTGTTGCCCGCCACCGGTTCCGGGGCCGGCGCACCATGGTCATGGCCTTCATGGGCCAGCACCCGCTCGGTCGGCAGGGCAAACGCCGCCAGCAGCAGCAGGGCCGGCACCGCCCTTTGCCTGCGCAGCGACAGCAGCCCCGTCCCCAACGCCATGCCCACGATCAGCGCGCCTGCGGCCCAGAGAATCGCCGCCCAGCCAGTAGACGCCGCCGCGACCGGGGCCGCCGCCGGCACCGTCAGGGTCCCGACCAGAAGATCGGCCACCCCGTCGCCCGTGACCGTGAAATTCAGGGCATGCTCACCCGGATTGGCCCAGGGGGCCGGCGCGCGGTAGGTGCCATCGGGGGCCGCCGGCACAGCAACCGGCTTGCCGCCATCGGCGGACATGGTGACGGCAGCCCCCGTCACGGGGCTGTTATCGGACAGAAGATCGATGAACAGGGTGATGGTCCCGCCCTGCAACAGGGCAACCATCTGCACATCACCGCCATCGGCCTCAAGCGTGGGGACAGCGGTGGGGGACGGGGCCGGGGTGGCGGCGGCATCGGGCGTGCCATGGTCATGCCCTTCATGGGCGGATACGGCCAGGGCCGGGACCAGGAACAGGGCCGCCGCCAGCAACAGGCGCGACAGGATTTTCATGGGATGATTCCATCTGACAACGCAGAACAGGCACCGGCGGCGAAAAGCGCGCAGGTGCGGCGGGGCGTGTCAGATGGTAAGCGGTGGGCGCGGATCGGGCGGCGTGGTCAGGCTTGCCGGATCAATGGCACGGCCCGGCAGAAGCAGACCCGCCGGCACCGGCAGCGTCAGTGCCGTGGCCACCGGCAAACCGGTCCCGACATGGGCAGCACAACTGGCCGCACAGCCGCAGGCGCAGGCATCCTTGCAGCAATCATCCGCCATCCCCTGCCCATGCTTGTGCGCATGGTCATGGGTGGTGGCGGCGGCCTTCTGCACGCCCTGCTGTTCGTGGCAATCGGTCTGCGCCGCCGTCTGTACAGACGCCGATACCGGCTGGTGGGCGTCGTGATTCTCATGCGCCGATGCCGTCGCAAAGCCGAACAGGGCCAGGACCAGTGCCACAGCACCCGCCTTCAGTAACCCTGTCCAGAATGATGCGATACGGCGCATGGCCCTGCCTTTGGAAGCAACCATCCGAAGATGGTACCAGGCGGCGGCATGCGCAAGGCCAATCAGCGGCCTATAACAGCGTTTCATGCCGCCATGAAAAAAGGGCGGGACCGCCGTCTGGCAGTGCCCGCCCTTTTTCTGGGTTGCTGTTGTTCAGCCCCGGTCGCGATCCCGTTCGCGGCGCGGCGGCTTGGCGGCACCCTCGGCGATTTCGGCCTTCAAGGCGCGGATACGCTCCGCCATCGTTTCTTTCAGGCCCGGCGTCGGCTTCGGACCGAGCGCGGCATAGGCCGCTTCCAGCTGCAACAGGGCCCGGCGCTTTTCGTCATCGTTGCGCTTCAGGGGCCGGTTGTCGCTGCGCTGTCCTTCCAAAGAACGCATGATCAATCCCTTGTTGAAAAAGCTAATGCTGGTTTGGCAACGAAAAAGCCCCGGCCTTTCGGCGCGGGGCTTTTTCCGTATCCGCCAAATGGTGCTCAAGTCATCCATCCGGCACCGCCACCGGAAACCAAGAACTCGTGTCTTGGAAGGTGGCGTCCCCAACGGGATTCGAACCCGTGTTACCAACGTGAAAGGCTGGTGTCCTAGGCCTCTAGACGATGGGGACGTCGTCGGTGGGCGGTTAATTAGCCGGACCCGCCGGGCTGTTCAAGCACTTTTTTTCACTTTCTTGCATAACGCCCATGCCCGACCCAACTTCGATCAATTCTTATAACGATCGAGGGTCCGTTCGACACGATATTCCAGGTCGCGGATAATGTTGAACGAGGGCAGGCCCTTGAGCACCTTCTGCACACCGCGCAGATGGGCCAGCGCCACCATGTGCTTGGGCCGGGCGCGCAGATATTCGACGCGGAAATTGATCCCGATCTCCAGCCGCTGCTCCAGATCGGCCTCCTTGGACCGCATCAGCCGGTCCTGGCCTTCCTGTTCCATCAGCTTCTTGACCGCCGTGAACAGGACGGTGGCGGCCTGGGCGATGCCCACCTCCTCCTCCGTCGGGATATGGGCCATGTCGGGCTCCAGCCGGACCTCCACGCCCTTCTTTTCTTGCAGCGGCTTCACGGGCAGGACCACGGCGCAATCCTGGATGGCGGCGGCCAGGAACGTGTCCACGGCCTGCATCACCCGGCCCCGCGCCTCGGTCAGCAGCTTCTGCCATTCCGGATTCGGCTCCACCTGAACCTCTTCCGCCAGCCCCTTGATCATCATTTGCGCATCCGACACCAGCCGCGCGCAGGTCAAAAGCCAGACGCGCCGCGCCATCACCGGCCCCGCCGATGATTTGCCGATCTCCGACAATGTCCGCGTCAGGTCGGAGAATAGGCGGGCGGGGATCAGGCGGGCCGGATGGTTGCCCGACACATGGCTCAGATCCTGCGACAGCATGCGGACCAGGCGCAGCGCCTGGAACGGCTGCATCAGCAGGGTCATCAGCCCGAAGAAGAAATATTCAACCAGATCGGCACCCCGATCATGGATGTTCATATAGGCGGTGCGCGCCGCCACCACCGACGCGGGCGTGAAATCGGCGATGCGACCCGCCCCTTCCACCCCGGCCATGCGGCGCACGCGTTCCAGCGCGGGGGTCAGCTGGCTGTGCAGGCCCAGCAGCACCCCGATCTCCCGCATATCCTCCAACGCGCGGTCACCGCCCAGCATGGAGGACAGCTCCCCCCGCCGCCCATAGGATTTCTGCGCCTCGGCCAGCAGGGCGTTCGTCGCGTCGGCCGCCGCAATCACGCCCCGGTCGGCAATGGCCGGCAGGTCGGACCAGCGTTGTTCGCGCACGGCCTTGCCATACTCCCCCTCCAGCGCGGCCAGCGCCGCGCGGTGTGGCGATGCCAGCAGCACCCGCCACCAGGGGTTCAGCACCTGCCGGGCCAGCGCACCCTTGCGCTTTTCCTCATGCAGGTCGCCGTCATAAAGGAAAATCTCCAGCGCCATGCAGATGGAACGCTGGAACGTCGGGACACGGGCCGGGCGCAGGTTGCGCAGGCGCGGACGCAGCGTCTCCAGGATCTGTTCATCGGTGGGGTCGCGGCGTTCGGCGGCACGGGCCAGTTCCACCGCGCGGGCCACGCGCAGCAGCGAATTCTCATCCAGCTGTTCGAAATGGGCCTGAAGCTTCGACACGGCGGAAGTAGGTTCAGGCGGCGCGACCGCCGTTTCCTTCATCTTGCCCGCTTCCGGCCTTTCGACCGGCGCACCCGCCGCGCGTACATTCATGACACCGATCGCCCCGCACAAAACCAACGCGACCGCCCTGCCCCGGCAGTGATGATGCAAGCGGCAACTGGGCGATG
Organism: Niveispirillum sp.; assembly: GCF_052437035.1. Classification (NCBI taxonomy): domain Bacteria; kingdom Pseudomonadati; phylum Pseudomonadota; class Alphaproteobacteria; order Rhodospirillales; family Azospirillaceae; genus Niveispirillum; species Niveispirillum sp. The sequence goes on along the minus strand of NZ_JBQVOH010000002.1, from coordinate 382,443 downwards.
GGTGACTATATGCTATGCGGGGATAGCTGTCTTTAACGATTTGGCAATAATTTATTAAAGACCCGTGGCGAATGAATGAATAGTCGCTCAGGTTTCCTTTAGCCGGCGTTGCCGGAAACCGCCGCGTCATCAATCAATAACTGTACGCCATCATTACCGTTCCAGCGGTCGGGCCGCAAAGTCCCGGCCAGATGCATGGGCCGCCCACCGCTTTGCAGCAAGGCGGGGCCCAGGTCGCTGTCCATGGCGCGGAAGGCGATTGATTTCAAACGGCTGCCATCATTGCCCGTCAGGATGCAGCGCACATGCTTGCCCTCCCCGCCCACGACATCGGCCTTGACGATGCGGGCATCGGTGACGGCGAAGCGCGGTTCGGAATTGCCGGTGCCATAAGGGGCCAGCCGTTCCAGATGCCGCATCAGATCAGTATTGGCCCCGCGCACCGACAGGGCACCATCCAGCGATAAGGACGGCACCAGCGGCCCCATATCCTCCAGCTGTCTGGCAATCCGCTCCCGCAGGAAGGCGCGCAGATCGTCGATCTTCTCTCGCTCAACGGTAAAGCCCGCCGCCATGGCATGGCCGCCACCAGCCACCAGCAGCCCCGCCTGGCGCGCGGCAATGATGGCCGACCCCAGATCGACACCGCGCACCGACCGGCCCGACGCCTTGCCCAGGGTACCATCCAGCGCCACCACACAGGCCGGGCGATTGAACCGGTCCTTCAGGCGCGAGGCGACGATGCCGATGACGCCGGGATGCCACCCCTCCCCCACGGCCAGCACCAGTTCGGGACTGTCATCCACGCTGGTTTCCATCATGGCCATGGCATCTTCCAGCACCGAAGCCTCAATGGCGCGACGCTCGGCATTAAACGCGTGCAGTTCCTTGGCCAAATCGGCAGCCTCTGAAGGCGACTCCGTGGCCAGCAACCGCGTGCCCAGATCGGCCCGCCCCACGCGCCCGCCGGCATTCACGCGTGGCCCGATAATGTATCCGGCGTGATAGGCGTCCATGGCCTCGTTTACGCCCGCCACATCGGCCAGGGCCGAAATGCCGATATTGGCGCGCTTGCCCATGACGCGCAGGCCCTGCGCCACGAAGGCCCGGTTCAGCCCGATCAGCGGCACCACGTCACAGACGGTGCCCAACGCCACGATATCCAGCCAGGACATCAGGTCGGGTTCCGCCCTGCCATTGCTGTAAAAACCAGAACCGCGCAGCAGCCGGTTGACCGCCACAATCAGCAGGAAGGTGACGCCGACCGCGGCCAGCGTCGATAGCGGCCCGCCCGCCGGTTCATCCATGCGGTTAGGGTTGACCACCGCCGTCACCTCGGGCAGGCGCGGTTCGGCCTTGTGATGGTCCACCACCACCACCTCCAGCCCCGCCGCCACCGCCCCATGCAACGGATCGAAACTGGTCACCCCGCAATCGACGGTGACGACCAGATCGATGCCTTCTTCCTTCAGCCGCAGCAGGGCCGGCAGGTTCGGGCCATACCCTTCCTCGATCCGGTCGGGGATATAGACGCGCAAGGTGCGGCCCACGGCCCGGAAGAACCGGTTCAGCAGGGCCGTGGAGGTGGCACCATCCACGTCGTAATCACCAAAGACCGCCACCTTCTCCCCGTCGCGGATGGCGCGGGCCACGCGGTCGGCGGCCTTGTCCATGTCGCGCAGCACCGACGGGTCGGGCATGAAGGCGCGCAAGGTGGGCGACAGGAACCGCTCCACCTCCTCCACCGCCACCCCACGCCCGGCCAGCAGCCGCCCCACCAGCTCCGGCAACCCGTGCGCCTGCGCCAGCGTCAGGGCCAGCCGGTCGTCACTGTTGCGGGCCTTCCAGCGGCGGCCGGTCAGGGAGCTTTCAACGCCAAGTAAGGCGGGGATGGTCATGGGGGTACCCGTCGGGTGATGAGCGTGAAACGATCCCTCACCCTCCCACGCCTTCGCAGGCGCGGACCCCCTCCCTCTCCCGCAAGCGGTAGAGGGGCGAAATCTAACTTGCGCCCCTCGCCCACGGCAGTGGGAGAGGGTGGGGCCCACCGGCGTCAGCCGGTGGGAGGGTGAGGGAAATCCCTTACCGCTTCGCTTCCGGGATCATGCTGGTCTTGGTGCGCAGATTGTGGTGCGCCTCGACATAGCGAACCGTGCCCGACTTGGACCGCATCACCACGGAATGGGTGATGGCCCCGCCGGGGAAGCGGCGAACGCCATCCAGCATGGGGCCGGTGGTCACGCCGGTGGCGCAGAACATCACGTCACCCTTGGCCAGATCGTACAGGCTGTACTTCTTGTCCAGATCGGTGACGCCCCAGCGCTTGGCGCGCTCCCGCTCGGCATCGTTGCGGAAAATGAGGCGGCCCTGGAACTGCCCGCCGATGCAGCGCAGTGCGGCAGCGGCCAGCACACCTTCGGGCGCACCGCCGGAACCCATATACAGGTCGATACCGGCATTGGGCTGGGCGGTCGCGATCACGCCCGACACGTCACCATCGCCGATCAGCATGATGCGGGCACCGGCCTCACGCACGCGGGCGATCAGTTCGGCATGGCGCGGACGGTCCAGAATACAGACCACCAGTTCCGACACGTCCGCACCCTTGGCCAGCGCCAGGTTGCGCAGGTTGGTCTCGACCTTCTCATCCAGATCGACCACGCCGCCCGGCAGGCCACCGCCCACCGCGATCTTTTCCATGTACACGTCGGGCGCGTTCAGGAAGCCGCCGGCCTCTGCCATGGCGATAACGGCCAGGGCGTTGGGGCCGCCCTTGGCGCAGATGGTGGTGCCTTCCAGCGGGTCCAACGCGATGTCGATCTTGGGACCGTTGCCGGTGCCAACCTTCTCCCCGATATACAGCATCGGGGCTTCGTCGCGCTCGCCCTCACCGATCACGACGGTACCGTCGATGGACAGGCTGTTCAGGGCCTTGCGCATGGCGTCCACGGCGGCCTGATCGGCGGCCTTCTCGTCGCCACGGCCCATCAGCAGCGAGGCGGACAGGGCCGCCGCCTCGGTGACGCGGACCACTTCCAGCGCCAGATTGCGATCCATCACCAGGGAGAAATCGCCCTTCGGATTGCTCTTCTCACTCATTATCGTTCCCCTATGGCTGAGATCGGCGTCTTGTCGGTTGCGCCGTTCCTGGGTTGAGTGTGTATCAGAAATCCTCGATGCGGATCATGCGCGGCGGTTCCAGAACACTGTCCAACGACGCGATGGTGGCGAGCGCCTGCTGCATGGCGGCCTCGTCCGTGTCGTGGGTGGTCCAGACCACGGGCACCGCCTCACCGGGTGCCCGACCGCGCTGCAGGAACGCCTCCATGGAGACATTCTGGTCGCGCAGCGTGGCCGCGATCTCGGCGATCACACCGGGACGGTCAACCACCATCAGGCGGACATAGTAGCGGCCACGGCGGCGGCTCAGCGGGGCGGCCTTGGCAGGCTCCAGTGCTGCTGCCGGCACGCCGAAGGTCGGCGTGGAACGGCCACGGGCGATATCCACCAGATCGGCGACAACGGCGGATGCCGTCGGGCCGGCACCGGCACCGCGCCCCACCAGCACCACCTTGTCCACGAAATCGCCATCGGCGACGACGGCGTTGAACACGCCATCGGTGGCACCGCAGGGGCTGGTGATCGGCACCATACAGGGATGGACCCGCTGCTCGATCCCATCCTCCGTCCGCCGCGCAATGCCCAGCAGACGGATACGGTAGCCCAATTCCTGAGCATAATTGATGTCGAGTGCGGAGACGTGGCGGATGCCCTCGATATGCACCGACTTGAAATCGACATGCGCGCCAAAGGCGACCGCGGTCAGGACCGCCAGCTTGTGCGCGGCATCCACGCCATCCACGTCAAAGGACGGGTCCGCCTCGGCATAGCCCAGGCGCTGGGCATCGGCCAGAACATCGGCGAAATCGCGGCCCGTGGTCCGCATCTCGGTCAGGATGTAATTGCAGGTGCCGTTCAGAATGCCGTGAACTTCACGGATATTGTTGGCAGCCAGACCTTCGCGCAGTCCCTTGATGGCGGGGATGCCGCCTGCCACTGCTGCCTCGAACGCCAGGGTCAGGCCGGCGGCCTCGGCCTTTTGGGCCAAGGCCGCGCCATGATGGGCCAGCAGCGCCTTGTTGGCCGTCACCACATGCTTGCCGGCGGCCAATGCCGCCTCAACCGCCTGTTTGGCGATGCCGTCCGACCCGCCGATCAGTTCGACGAACACATCGACATCGGGATCAACGGCCAGATCGGCGGCATTCTCATACCAGCGGACATTGGACAGATCGACGCCACGGTCGCGGCTGCGGTCACGGGCGGAAACGGCCACCACCTGAATGGCGCGGCCCGTCCGCCGGGACAGCAGTTCGGCATTGGCCGATACCAGCTTCAGAACCCCGCCGCCGACCGTACCAAGGCCGGCGACGCCGATGCGCAACGGTTTACCATCAACCATCAGAATTGATCCTCACTCGACAGCGGCGGGTTCGGACGTGATGGGCGCGTTGATCTTGCGCGCCTTGTCCAGGAACAGCTTGATATTGTTGGTGGCCTGACGGATGCGCTGGGTGTTTTCCACCAGCCCGAACCGCACATGCGTGTCACCATACTCGCCAAACCCGATGCCGGGGCTGACGGCGACCTTGGCCTCCTGCATCAGGACCTTGGCGAATTCCAGGCTGCTCAGATGCCGGAAAGGCTCCGGGATTTCGGCCCAGACGAACATGGACGCGTTGGGCGACGGCACCATCCAGCCGGCCTGATGCAGGCCCTTGATCAGCACGTCACGGCGCTGCTTGTACATCTCGCGGATTTCGAGCACGCAATCCTGCGGCCCGTTCAGGGCGGCGGTGGCCGCCACCTGGATGGGCGTGAAGGCGCCGTAATCCACATAGGATTTGAACTTGGCCAGCGCGCCCACCAGCTTCTTCGACCCGACACCGAAACCGACACGCCAGCCCGGCATGTTGTAGGTCTTGGACAGGCTGTTGAATTCAACGGTGATGTCGCGCGCTTCCGGGATCTGCAACACCGACGGCGGCGGATTGCCGTCGAAATAGATCTCGGCATAGGCGATGTCGGACAGGATATAGATGCCGTGCTTCAGGCACAGATCGACAATCGGACGATAGAAGTCCAGCGTCACCGTCTGCCCCGTCGGGTTGGCGGGGAAGCTGACGATCAGGGCCGTGGGCTTGGGCACCGAATGCTTGATGGCGCGTTCCAGGGCCGGCACGAAATCATCCAGGCCGTTATTCACCGGAATGTGGCGCAGGGCGGCCCCGGCCAGCATGAAGCCGAACGGATGGATCGGGTAGGACGGATTCGGCACCAGGATCACGTCGCCGGGGCTGGTGATCGCCTGCGCCAGATTGGCCAGGCCTTCCTTGGAACCGATGGTGACGATGGCTTCGGTTTCCGGGTCGATATCGACATCGAAGCGGCGCTTGTAATAGGCGCTGATCGCCTTGCGCAGGCCGGGAATGCCGCGGCTCTGGCTATAGCGGTGGGTCTTGGGGTTCTGGACCGCCTCGATCATCTTCGCCACGATATGCGGCGGGGTCGGCTGGTCCGGGTTGCCCATGCCGAGATCGATGATGTCCTCCGCGGCGGCCCTAGCTCGCGCCTTCATCGCATTCACTTCAGCGAAGACATAGGGCGGAAGCCGCTTGATGCGGTGGAATTCAGTGTCGCTCATGGACCTGGGCACCGGGTTGAAAATGAAAGGGGCGAAATATGTAGCGCACCGCAACAGCCCCCCGCGACATGATTTTGCGCGGGATGCGCGCCAATCTGCCATGAGCGGGCGGGATGGCGGGGGACAAACTGCTTATGTTGCGCCCTCACCCTCCCAAGCCCTGGCGGGCTTGGGCCCCTCCCTCTCCCCCCTTCGTGGGCGAGGGTATAAAAATTCCGCCCCTCGCCCGCTTGCGGGAGAGGGAGGGGCCCGAACGCGTCAGCGTTTGGGAGGGTGAGGGAACAACATCCCCAAACCCTCACCCGTCCTCCGGCACCCTCGGCAACGCCTGCGGCACCGGCGGTGGTGCGTCGGGCACATCGGGCACATCCTCCGGCCGGCCACGCGGATCGGTGGAGCGGGCGCGCAGCGCGTCGCCCGCCGCCTCTCCCTCGGCCCGGTCGGCCTGCAACCGGTCGATCAGTGCCTGGCGTTCGATGGGGTTGGAAAACTCCTCCGGGCGGGCTGGGACGGAACCCAGATTGGCCCGGCCCTTGATCGACGGGTCGGCGCGGCGGATGGGCCGGGCGCCCGTCAGGGCCTTCACGGGGTCGGCATCGGTGATTTCCGACGGTTTCGCGGGCGCCGGTCCATCATCGAACACGATGTCGGGCACGGGCACCTGGGCGCAGGCCGACAGGCCCAGCATGGCGGCAATGGCGGCCAGGCGAAGATGTCGGAGCGATACGTATGCAGCGGTGAAAATCATGAAGGGATCGTGTATGAAAAAAAGCGGGACGGCAACCCGCCCGCCATACCGCCATCGGACAGGCTGGCATGCGGGACCGATCCTGGACAAAGCCGACGGCCCCATACCGGGGTGATGCAGAATCGGCGCTGTCCCCGCACCTGGGAAACGTGACGTCAAGGAAGTCAGCATGGCCGAGCCGCAAAGCCCCGAGATCAAAATCCCCGATCCGGTTGAAATGTCGCGCAACATGGCGCGCATCGCCGAACAGAGCCAGCGGCTGGTGTCGGATTTCCTGCAACGGCAGAATGGCGGCGGTGACGCGTCTGCGTCCCAGGGCATGATGCATATCGGTGCTGCCTTCATGGAGATGACGGCCCGCCTGATGGCCGATCCGGCCAAGCTGATGCAGGCGCAGATGTCGCTGTGGCAGGACTATATGTCCCTGTGGCAGCGCACAACCCAGCGCCTGCTGGGCCAGGAAGCCGCCCCCGTGGTGGCGCCGGCCAAGGAGGATAAGCGCTTCAAGGACAGCGCCTGGGATGAAAACGCCCTGTTTGACTATATCAAGCAGTCCTACCTGCTGACGGCACGCTGGCTGCAATCCACCGTGCATGAGGTGGAGGGGATGGACGACAAAACGGCCAAGAAGGTGGACTTCTATACCCGTCAGTTCGTGGACGCCATGGCGCCCAGCAATTTCGTCCTGACCAACCCGGAGGTTCTGCGCGCCACCATCGAATCCGGCGGCGAGAATCTGGTGAAGGGCCTGGAAAACCTGCTGGGCGATCTGGAGCGCGGCAAGGGCCAGCTCGCCATCTCCATGACCGACTATAAGAAGTTCGAGGTGGGCAAGAACATTGCCGCCACGCCCGGTCAGGTCGTCTATCAGAACGAACTGATGCAGTTGATCCAGTACAACCCGACCACGGAGCAGCAGCATAAGCGCCCGCTGCTGATCGTGCCGCCCTGGATCAACAAATTCTATATCCTGGACCTTCGCCCCGCCAATTCGCTGGTGAAATGGCTGTGCGATCAGGGGCATACGGTGTTCATCGTCTCCTGGGTCAACCCGGATGAACATCTGGCGACCAAGACCTGGGAAGATTACATGACCGCCGGCCCGCTCGCCGCCATCGACGCCATCGAACAGGCGACGGGGGAGCGGGAGATCAACATGGTCGGCTACTGCATCGGCGGTACGCTGACGGCCTCAACGCTGGCCTATATGGCGGAAAAGGGCGATGACCGGGTCAAGAGCGTGCTCTATCTCGTCACCCTGACCGACTTCACCGAACCGGGCGAACTGTCCGTCTTCATTGATGAGGAGCAGCTGGCAGCCCTGGAAGAGAAGATGAACAGCCAGGGCTACCTGAACGGGCAGTCCATGGCCACCACCTTCAACATGTTGCGCGCCAACGACCTGATCTGGTCATTCGTGGTGAATAACTACTTGCTGGGCAAGGACCCGTTCCCGTTCGACCTGCTCTACTGGAACTCCGACGCCACCCGCATGCCCGCCGCCATGCACAGCTTCTATCTGCGCAACATGTATCAGCGTAACCTGCTGGTGAAGCCCTGCGCCTTGTCGCTGAAAGGTGTCCAGATCGATCTGGGCAAGATCAAGACCCCGACCTTCATGCTGTCCACACGCGAGGATCACATCACGCCCTGGAAGTCGACCTATGCCGCCACACAGCTTTATGGCGGCCCGGTGAAGTTCGTGCTGGCCGCATCCGGCCATATTGCCGGCGTGGTCAACCCGCCGGCGGCGAACAAGTACAGCCACTTCCTGAACACCAAGCTGCCCAAGGACCCCGAACAATGGCTGGCCGGCGCCAAACAGGTGGAGGGAAGCTGGTGGCCCGAATATGCCAAGTGGGTGCAGAAATATGCCGGCCCCAAGGTCCCCGCACGGCAACCCGGCGATGGCAAGCTGACGCCGATCGAACCGGCCCCCGGTTCCTATGTGAAGGTGCGGGTGGTGGAGTGATCCACCATCATGGCCGCCACTCAAACATGGTCAGCAGCGTGCGCTGAATGATCGGTTTGAAGTTGTTGTCGGACACCAAATAGACCGCGACCCCGCCGCCGGGCAGGGGTCGCGTGTCGATCCCCTCGTAATTCTCCGTCGCCATGGGTGGCTGCAACCGGGCGATCTCCCGCCCCTGCACCACCGCACCGGTCTTCACGGCCCTGGCATCAACCCGTACGATGCGGCTGCCCCAGCCGCCCATCAGCCCGACACGGCGTTCCAGCACCAGGATACCACCATCGGGCAGGCGTGCGGCGTCCACCGGCAGGAAGGGCGGCATTCCCTGATAGGTGAATTCACCCCACGCCCCCGGCCCGCCGATCCAGGCCCGGTGCCGCCCCTGCCCGTCCCCATCCTCGGCAATGGCCAGCAGGCGTCCGTCGGGCAGCGACAGCAGCGTTTCGATCCCCGCATTGAACGGCAGTGCCGCAAACCCATCCGGCACCGGCAGCTCCACCGTCGCCGACCCGGCCAATGCCGGCGGATAGCGCAGGATGGAATGCCGCCGTTCCATCGACACGGCCCAACCATCGCCCGGCCAATCCCCGATCAGGGCCAGACCCTCTGTATCGTTGAAGAAACCCGGCAGCGCCTGCCCGTCGGTCCCTAGCAGCGGATCGATGCTGTAACTCCCTGCTGCGACCAACTCCCCCGCCGAACCATAGGCTAACCGCCCCGCGATGCGCCGGCCACGGTCGCTGATCGCCACGAACTGCGACCCGTCCGGGCTGACGCGCAGGGAGGACAGGCCACCGAAATCTGGATTCGCATCACGCAGATGCAGGGTCCCGCGCCAGACCAGCTCCCCCGCCCGCACCGGTGCCGCCGTTTCCTCCAGCAAAACCACCGGCGTGCTGGGCGGCCCATCCTGACCGATGGCACAGCCGGCCAGCGTCAGCGCCAGGAACAGCGCGGCGGGCAGACGCAGAAGGGGACGCGGCATTCAACTACTCCGTTCAGGGGAAGCGGGGGCAACGGGCTTATCTCCATCGGATGGGGGTATGCCATCCCCCCTTCCTATCGCGGATGCGAAACGTTTATCTTGGTTCCTGCCATGGCAACAGTATGACAATCACAGGCGGTTGGCGCGATGAGTGACAGTGAATTGACCCTGCAACCCGATCCCGCCGCTGAAACCAGCCGCCTGGACCGGATAGAGGCCCGACTGGCCGCACTGGAAGACCGGATCGCCGGGGCCGGTGCAGCCCTGCCGCCGCCGCGTGATGCCGACCCGGCCCCCGCCGCCGCCAGTACGGCCCCCGCCGCGCCCCCGCCCGGCACCCCGGCCTTCCTGGAGCCGCTGGCTGAATTCGTGCGCAACAACCCCGTGCTGTCGCTGATCGGCGCCATCGTCGTGCTTGTCGTGCTGTCCCACCTGTTCGGCTGAAAGGGGCTGACGACATGAGCAGCTATAGCTTTGAAACCACGATGAAGTTCAAGAATCGTGGCGACATGGAAAAGGCCGAGGACTGGATCAACGCCAACATCAAGGGCCTCTGGGCCCTGGAATTCCTGGGCATGCAGGAAGAAATGAGCGTGGATACCGGCCTGCGCAGCAATGTGCTGAAGGTCCTGTTCAAGTTCGGCCGCAAGGAGGACTTTGAACGGTTCCGCAACGAATATGTGCTGGGTAAACCCTCCAGCGCGCCCAACAAGCAGGCGGGTAAGGCACCGGAAAAGCCCAAGGGCTTCTTCGCGCGGCTGTTTAGCTGATCCTCATATCGTCATCCCGGCGAAAGCCGGGAACCAGGGGCCAAGCGCCCGACCTATCGGCGGCGTCTGTTAACTCAGTATCGAACCCTGGTCCTGTGGCCCTGGGTCCCGGCTTTCGCCGGGATGACGAAAATTGCTACTTGAATAGTCACCAGAAAAACAACGGTCGGGCGTCCCCCGACACCCGACCGTTGCTGTTCCGGACTGGCTGGTCGCGGCCTACCCGGAAATCTTCTTGCCATTGACCCGCACGCTGGCCAGCCCGGAAGAGCTGATGCGGCGGTCCTTGGCCTCGCCATCGAAATTGACGGAGCCGAGGCCGGACACCGACACGTCCAGCAGATCGACCTTGCCGTCATTGAGATCGACATCGCCGACGCCACTGACCCTCACGGAGACGGGGCCATTGACGCCGGCGACATCGACATTGCCGAAACCGGCGATCCTGATATCTGCGCCCTGTCGCACGGTGCCGATATCAATATCGCCCGCTCCGGCGATGTTCAGGTCCAGCTTGCCGGCAATATCGCCGGTATGAATGCCGGCGGCCCCCGCCACATCGATGCGGGCGCTGGTCAGCCGGCCGGTCTTGATGTCTGCCGCCGAGCGTATATCCGCGGTCAGCGCACCATCCAGGTCCCCCACGTCCAGCTTTCCGATCATGTCATCGACATGAATGGACGCCCCCTTGGGCAGGGTGATAGTGATGACGACATCATGATCGTCCACGTTCCAGTCACGTTTCTTTTCCGCCGGACGCGACCGTGCAACCACGACACCGCCCTCGCCCGCCCGCGCCGACAGCAGCGGGAACTCAGCGGGATCGGCATCAATGGTGACGGTCATGCCCTTGGCGGAGGGATCGACGGTCACCTTCACATCCCCGATCACATCACGGACGATCAGCGTCGATCCATCGAAACGCTGCGGTTCGGATGTTTCCGCCTGTGCGGCCCCCGTCAGGGCGCCAAGGGCGATGCCGGCAAAAAGCATGAAAGCGGATTTACGCATGATCAAAGGCCCCCCACGGCCCAGGTTGTGGGCAAAACTTCCCCGTTTCCCGCCACCGTCTGCGGCGGGATGGCTCAATCACTGCGAGATAGAAAGGCGACCTTAACTGCTCCGGCCCGTCACGCGGACATTGCCGGAACCGGACTGATCGATACTCTGATTGCGGGCAACACCGTCCAGCAGCAGCGAGCCGGAACCGTTAATCTCCACCGCCAGCGGATCGGCAACGCCGGACTGGATACGGATATCGCCGGACCCGTTGATCTCGGCATTGATGGGGCCATTGGCATGGGCCAGCGTGATCTCGCCCGACCCGTTGATCTCCAGCGCCGTCTTGCCGCTGGTACGCCCCGTGATGACGGAGCCGCTGCCATTGATCTCCACCTCGATATCGCGATCGACATCGCCCAGCTTCACATCGCCCGACCCGTCGATGCCGATGCTGGCCGTGGACACCCGGCCCACGCTCAGCGTGCCGGAATTCATACCGTCAACGGACAGGGCACCGCGCAGGTCACCGACCGTCCCCTCCCCCGTAAAGCCATCAATCTCCAGCTTGGTGCCGGCGGGAACGGTCAGGGTGACGGTGATCCAGTCATCCTTATCGCGCCAGCGGCGGTCGCGCGGGCTGTCCTTCTGATGGATGACCAGATCGTCGCCTTCCTTCTTCACCTCAACCAGCTGTACCCAGTGGTCGGGGCCGGTGACACTGGCCGTCACCTTGGAGGCGCCGGCATCCACCTTCACCTCCAGCCGGCCCACGACATCCTGCACCGTCACCTCACGGGCGGCATAATCCTGCGGCCCGAACGCCAGCGCCGGCAAGGCCGTCAGGGTCAGGGCAGAGGCGAACAGGGCGGCTTTCAGCGACATGATGGTCAGGCTCCGATTTGATCGGTTGGTTCTGACCTGAATACAGCAACACCCGTGCCAACCCGGAAAACGGCGGAAATAGGTGGGGGATAGGGTTCGTCGGTGCGAAATATGGCGACGAAGTGGCGAAAACCACCATCCACAGCGCGGATTAGGCGAAGCCGTAATCCGCGCAACACCTCACCCAATCGCCCCCTTGAACCAGCCCACCAGTTCCTCGACCTTCACGGCAACTTGCGTACCGGCCACCATGTCCTTCACCAGGACCTCGCCCTTGGCCTTCTCATCGCTGCCCATGATGACCGCATAACGGATACCGGCCTTGTCGGCATATTTGAACTGCTTGGCCGGCTTGTCGGGCGACAGGTAGATCTCGGTATTCACCCCGCCCTGGCGCAGGGCGGCACCGATGGCGAGATAGTCGTTCAGCAGGCTGGGATCGAACTGCGTGACCAGGGCCTGCACGGAACTGTCGCCATCCTTGACGATCCCGGCCTGTTCCAGCGCATAGAACAGGCGCGTCAGGCCGATGGAGATGCCCACGCCCGGCAGCTTCGACTTGGTGTAAAGCCCGGCCAGATTCTCATACCGCCCGCCGGAGCAGACGGAACCCAGCGACCGGTGATCGGTCAGGAACGTCTCATAGACGGTACCGGTGTAGTAATCCAGGCCACGGGCAATGGCCAGATTGATGCGCCAATGCGTCTCCGGCACGCCGAACGCGATCAGGGCGGCCACCACCTGACGCAGTTCCTCCACCCCTTCCTTGAACAATTCATTGTCCAGGCCCAGACGGTCCAGATGGGTCAGCGTGTCCGCCGACGATCCGCTGAACCCGATCATGTCCAGCACGCTGGCAGCCTGCGCCGCAGACAGGGCAATCCCGTCTGCCGTCAGCAGGTTCAGAACATCCTCGCGCGACAGCTTGTCCAGCTTGTCCACCTGCCGCAGCACCAGGATGCGGATGCCGGGGTCGGTCACCCCCAACGCCTCGAACATTCCCAGCAGGATCTTGCGGTTGTTGAAGTTGATCTGGAACGGCCCGACATTCAGTTCCGTGAACACGGAATAGATCACGGCGGGCATTTCCGCGTCATAGGCGACGGGCAGGCTGTCCTTGCCGATCACGTCGATATCGCACTGATAGAATTCGCGGTACCGGCCCTTCTGCGCCCGCTCGCCGCGATAGACGCGCTGCATCTGATAGCGGCGAAAGGGGAAGGCCAATTCGCGCTCATACTGCGCGACATAGCGGGCCGTGGGCACCGTCAGGTCGAAGCGCATGGCCAGATCGGGCTTGTGCCCCTGTTCGATGGCGCCCGTCGACTGCACGAAATAGACCTGCTTTTCCGTCTCCCCGCCCGACTTGGACAGAAGCACGTCCGCCACTTCGAATACCGGCGTCTCCAGCGGGATGAAGCCGAACCGTTCGTAATTGCGGCGGATCGTGTCCAGCATGCGCTGGAAAGTGACCTGACGGCGCGGCAACAATTCCATGGTGCCGGCGGGGGTGCGGGGGGTGATCAGGGCCATGTCGGTCGGTTCCGGACGGGATTTCAACAATCTGTCCAACCTTTTACCGGTCCGCCGCGCCGCCCGCCAGCCTCATCGGCGGCAGGGGCGCCATGCCCGAACATCCTCAAGCACAGGCGCTGGCCGGGCTTTGCACCAGCCAGCGAAGGGCCGAGGCCTCGTCCTTGAAGGCACGATGCTTGGCACCCGGATAGAAACTGGCCAAGATGACCAGGAAGCGAGGATAATTGTCTGGCAGAAGATAGGCGCAGCGCACGCTCTGCTGGTTCGTCAGGGTCCAGGGCGCATGCCGGCGCAGATCGCGGATCATGCCCCAATCGACGGACCCCGTGAACCGGCGGATATCCACCAGGACACGGTTGTCTGGCCGCAGCAGCCGATCCTCCACCGCCAGTTCCATGGCCATCTCGATATCCGTCGGCGGCACATCACCTGCCAAGAGGAAACAGAGAAACCCCTCGCTCAACGCGATGGAGATGTAGCCTGATCGGTGACCTACGGAGAACATGCCAGGGCAATCTGCTGACCGGAAAAGCGGCGCGCACTATGACTTCCACCACCCAATACGTCAATAACGGCGTGGATAAATTATACGATCATTCCTGAAACTCGCTTCGGATTTCCGACGAGTCAATTGTCACGCGGCCAGATTCCGTGGCAGGAGCGGATCACCCCGCAGCCAGGCGCGGGCCGCCCCTTCATCCCGAAAGGCATTATGATGGGCGCGGGGATAATGACAGGCTGTAACAGCCATCAGGGCCAAACCCTCCTCCCGCAACAGATAAGCCAGCTTCGTGCCCGCCCCATGCACCCAGGGGGCATACCGACCCATGCGGCGGACAACGCCCCAGTCAATAACACCAACAAATCGGCGCAGATCAATCAGAACAGACCGGCAGCCACGGTAGATGCCCAATTCATGCCCGATCTCAATGGCCAGATCGACATCGGCCGGCATCACTTCACCCGTGACAAGCAAGGCAATGACATCATTCTGTCTTGAGACAGTAATAAATCCTGCACGAAAGCCGACAGAAAACATCAACACAGTCCCGCGTCATCCGAAAGCGTCGGGAGGATTGCTCAGACCAGCCAATTTGTCAAAGTTAGCGGTAATATATTATGCGCATTGCTGCCGTGAGACATCAGGGACCCCTGATCAATGGCACTGCCCGACCGACCCCTCACCGCACAGCCGGCCATCGGCCCAACGGGCACCCGCCAGATCGGCATTGCGCAGGTCGGCCCCATCCAGCTTGGCCCCTGTCAGGTCCGCCCCCTTCATGATGGCGCCCACCAGCTTGGCATTACGCAGATCGGCATTCTTCAGGCTGGCCCCGGACAGGTCGGCGCGCGTCAGGTCCGCCTCGATCAGGCGGGCGCCGTCCAACACCACCCGGTCCAGCCGCGCCGACAGAAACTTGGCGCGATAGGCATCGGCACCGGTCAGGGTCGCCCCCGACAGGTCGCTGCGCTGGAACGTCGCCTCGCGTAGCATGGCATGGGACAGCAACACGGATTTCAGATCACGCCCATCCATGTAGCAGCGGCGCCAGTTGACACCATCGGCGGCGGCATCGGTACAGGCGGCCATGGCCCCACCGGCGCCAACCACCAGGGCGATCAGCAGGCCGGTCAGATGTTTCAGGGTGGCGGCGGGTACAGGTGGCGGGTTGGTCTTGTTCATGCCATGAAAATAAGCAGCGCCCCCGGCCTGCGCAACCGGCGGCCCGGAAAATGGTGTATTTTCTGTAAATGGATGGCGGTACCGGCGTTCGCGCCGATTGCAACGCCGCCGCGACTGTCGCAAAGTCACAGGCAGGAAACGTCTTTTGCGGGATAGTGCGGAAATATGGCCGTGCAGCGTTATTTGGGCCATTCCGGTATGATGCGCTGGTTCTGGGCGCCTCTTGTCGCGACATTGATCCTTTCATCCCTGTGGGTCGGCCTGTCCGCCGCCCTGACCCAACGTCCGCTGGCCGTGGATGGCGTGCTGGATCTGCGCGGCTGGGATTTCCGCCATGACGGGCAGATTTTCCTGGAAGGCGACTGGCAGTTTTGGCGCGACCGTCTGGTCAATCCGGCGGAGATCACCGACGGCTCCGCCCCGCCGCCCGCCCTGCTGGACGTGCCCGGCCGCTGGACCAGCCAGAAGGTGAATGGCGTACCGCTGAATGCCGAAGGTATCGGCACCTATCACCTGCGCGTGCTGCTGCCCAAGGATGCGCCGCCCCTTGCCATGCGCCATAATCAGCGGTTTGTGGCCTGGAACGTCCTGGTCAATGGCGAGCGCTCCGTCTATGCCGGCAATGTCGGCACCGACGCCGACAGCACCGACAGCGCGGGGCAGAAGGCCATCTCCGCCGTCGGCCCCATCGATGGGGTGCTGGACATCACGGTGCAGGTAGCGGCCTTTGGCGGCTATGGCGGCATTCCGCGCGCCCTGTTGCTGGGTGATGCCGACAGCATGTATGGCGACTGGCAGCAGGAACTGGCCTTCCGCACGGCCTTCCTGTCGGTCTGCCTGTCCATCGGCGTTTTGTACCTGATCCTCTATGTCCTGCGCCCACGTGACCGGGAATGTCTGGTCTTTGCCGTCATGTCGGTGGCCATCGCCCTGGTGCAGCTGACCTCCAACACGCCCTTGGGCAGCGAGGTGCTGTATTCCCTGCCGGGGCAGCTGCTGGGTTTCCTCAACAATGTGATGTTCCCCTTCGTCTGGCTCTCCTGTCTGGCCAGTGCGGCCCTGCTGTTCCCCGGCTCCTTGCGCAAGGGTCTGGCCTGGCCGTCCTTCCTGTTCATTCTGGCAGTGCCGGTGGCCAGCCTCTGGACCCTGCAATTCCCCTGGCTCTTGACCTGGACGGCCACCATCGGCCTGATCCTGGCCCTGATGACCCTGATCGCCGCCACGGGCACGGCGGCAAAGCAGCGGCAGCCGCTGGCCCTGCCCATGGCCATCGCCTGGACCGTGCTGGGCGTTTCCAATCTGGCCCTGGTCCACCGCGTCGGCTTCACCGGCATCATGGAGGCCGGATACTGCTTCATGCTGTTCCTGCAGGCGGCCCTACTGATCGACCGGCTGCGCCACATGCTGGATCAGGCCAAACAGTCGAACGCCCGTCTGGCCGCCCTGAATGGCGCGCTGGAGGATCAGGTCGCCGACCGGACAAAGCATCTGTCGGAAACCGTTGACCGGCTGCAACTGGCGCAGGATCGGCTGGTCCAGTCGGAAAAGCTGGCCAGCCTGGGCCGCCTTGTCGCCGGCGTCGCGCATGAGGTGAACACCCCCGTCGGCACCGCGCTGACCACCGCCACCCATCTGGCACAGCAGGTGGAAGCAGCCGAGGAGGCGATGGCCGCCGGCACCATGACGCGCCGGCAGCTTGCTGATTTCCTGACGGAGGTGAAGGAGGCGGCGAACCTGCTGACCACCACCGTCGAACGCACCGCCGCCGTGGTGCAGAGCTTCAAGCAGATCGCCACCGAACGTTCGGATGAAACCCGCCGCCGCCTGGACCTGCACGACCTGCTGATGGAACTGCGCCCCGCAATGGAGGTGCGGACCGATGCGCCGCATGTGCGCTTTGTGATGGAAAGCAAGCCGGGTCTGGTGCTGGAAACCAATGGCGGCGCCCTGACCCAGGTGCTGGGCCAGCTTCTGTCCAATTGCATGGACCATGCCTTCCCCGGCGCACGCCCCGGCATGATCCGCGTGGCGGCCAGCCTGACGCCCGATGGCGCCGTCGATCTGCTGGTAGAGGATGATGGCGTCGGTATTGATCCCGATATCCGCCCCCGCCTGTTTGAACCCTTCACCACTACGGGCCGCGCCGATGGGCGCACGGGCCTGGGCCTGCACATGGTCTATACGCTGGTGGCCGGCCCCCTGGGCGGCACCATATCGGTGACCGACCGCCCGGATGGCGGCACGCTGGTGCAGGTGCGCCTACCCGCCACCCCCCGGACGGAGGCAGAGGCAGCCTCCCCTCCCCCCATCCCCAGCGTGGGCGCTGCCGGCATGTCAGCCATCATCACATAAAGATATCTTTATGTTTGCATGGGTGATGCCCCGGCGGTAGAACCAATGCCAGGGGTGCTGCGCCTGCGCCCGCCGGTTTGGGTGTTGCATGATGGAGGGCTTTATAAGATGACCAGGGCTGAACGGCTGTCCCGGCTGCGCGACATTGCGCGCCAGCGTATCCTGGTGATCGACGGCGCCATGGGCACCATGATCCAGCGGCATAATCTGCAAGAGGAAGATTACCGCGGCACGCGCTTTGCCGACTGGGCCCATGATGTGAAGGGCAATAACGACCTTCTGTCGGTGACCCAGCCCAAGATCATCTATGACATCCATGCCCAGTATTTGGATGCCGGCGCCGACATCATCGAAACCAACACTTTCAATTCCACCAGCATTTCACTGGCCGATTACGGCATGGAAAAGCTGGCCTACGAGCTGAATTTCGAAGGCGCCAAGCTGGCACGCCAGGCCGCCGACGTGGCAGAGGCCGCCGACCCGACCCAGCCGCGCTATGTCGCCGGTGCCCTTGGCCCCACCAACCGCACGGCCAGCATCAGCCCCGTGGTCACCGACCCCGGCTTCCGCAATGTCGATTTTGATGAGCTGCGTCTGGCCTATAAGGAACAGACGGCGGGCCTGATCGATGGCGGGTCCGACCTTCTCATGGTCGAAACCATCTTCGACACGCTGAACGCCAAGGCCGCCCTGTTCGCGATTGAGGAAGTGCTGGAGGAAAAGGGCCTGGACCTGCCCGTCCTGATCTCCGGCACCATCACCGACCGCTCGGGCCGCACCCTGTCGGGCCAGACGACGGAGGCATTCTGGAATAGCCTGCGCCATGTGAAGCCCTTCTCCGTGGGCCTGAACTGCGCGCTGGGTGCCGATCTGATGCGCCCCTATATCCAGGAACTGTCGCGCATCGCCGACGTCTTCGTCTCCGCCTACCCCAATGCCGGCCTGCCCAACGAGTTCGGGCAGTATGACGAAAAGCCCGAACATATGGCGTCCGACCTTCAAGGCTGGGCCAAGGATGGCCTGGTCAACATCGTCGGCGGCTGCTGCGGCTCCACGCCCGACCATATCCGCGCCATCGCCCAATCGGTAAAGGGCCTGCCGCCGCGTGAGCCGGCGAACCCTGAACGCTCCATGCGCCTGTCGGGCCTGGAGCCGTTTACGATGCCGGCCTTCTGATCCATCCTTCCGTCCCCGCCCCTGCCCTTCCCTTTCAGCGACAGAGCCAAATCATGACCGCCCCCCGCACCGCCAGCTTCATCAATATCGGCGAGCGCACGAACGTCACCGGCTCGGCCAAGTTCAAAAAGCTGGTCCTGGACGGGAACTATGAGGCCGCACTCGACGTCGCGCGCGAACAGGTGACCAACGGCGCGCAGGTGATCGACGTCAACATGGACGAGGCGATGCTGGACAGTGAGGCGGCGATGGTCCGCTTCCTGCGCCTGATCGCGTCCGAACCCGACATTGCCCGCGTGCCGGTGATGATCGACAGCTCCAAATGGAGCGTGATCGAGGCAGGCCTGAAGAATGTGCAGGGCAAGCCCATCGTCAATTCCATCTCGCTGAAGGAAGGCGAGGAGCTTTTCGTCGCCCAGGCCAAGAAAATCCGCCGCTATGGCGCCGCCGTCGTCGTCATGGCCTTTGACGAAAAGGGCCAGGCCGACACCCGCGCCCGCAAGCTGGAGATTTGCAAGCGCTCCTACGATGTGCTGGTGAACAAGGTCGGCTTCCCGCCCGAAGACATCATCTTCGACCCCAACATCTTCGCCGTCGCGACGGGCATCGAGGAGCACAATAACTACGCCGTCGACTTTATCGAGGCGACGCGCGACATCCGCCGCGAATGCCCCGGCGCCCATATATCGGGCGGCCTGTCCAACGTCTCGTTCAGCTTCCGCGGCAACAATACCGTGCGCGCCGCCATGCATTCCGTGTTCCTCTACCACGCCATCCCGGCGGGCATGGATATGGGCATCGTCAATGCCGGCGAACTGCCCGTCTATGACGATATCCCAGAGGAACTGCGGGAACGGGTGGAGGATGTGATCCTCAACCGCCGCGACGATGCCACCGACCGTCTGCTGGAGGTGGCCGACAAATATAAGGGCGGCGAGAAGAAGAAAGCCGCCGACCTGTCCTGGCGCAGCCTGCCCGTCAAGGAACGTCTGGCCCACGCCCTGGTCCATGGCATTGATGAGTTCATCGATACCGACGTGGAAGAAGCGCGTCTGGCCGCCGAACGGCCCCTGCACGTCATCGAAGGACCGCTGATGGATGGCATGAACGTGGTGGGCGACCTGTTCGGCGCCGGCAAGATGTTCCTGCCGCAGGTGGTGAAATCCGCCCGCGTCATGAAAAAGGCCGTGGCCTGGCTGCTGCCCTATATCGAGGCGGAGAAGGATGGCGCCAAGTCCGAACCGGCGGGCCGCGTCCTGATGGCCACGGTCAAGGGCGACGTCCATGATATCGGCAAGAACATCGTGGGCGTGGTGCTTCAGTGCAATAATTTTGAGGTGGTGGACCTGGGCGTCATGGTCCCCTGCGCGCGTATCCTGGAGGAAGCCAAGGCCCATAAGTGCAACGTCATCGGCCTGTCCGGCCTGATCACCCCATCGCTGGACGAAATGGTCTATGTGGCGCGCGAGATGCAGCGCACCGGCATGAAGATGCCGCTGCTGATCGGCGGGGCCACCACGTCCAAGGTCCATACCGCCGTCAAGATCGACCCCAACTATGACGGCCCCGTGGTGCATGTGCTGGATGCCAGCCGCGCCGTCGGCGTGGCGCAAAGCCTGCTGAACCCCACCAACGGCCCCGTCTATACCGCCAAGACCAAGGCCGATTACGCCGCCATGCGCGAGGCCCACGCCGCCAGCCAGCTGACCCGCAGCCGCCTGCCCTTCACCCAGGCCCAGGCCAACGCCCTGAAGCTGGACTGGGCCGGCTACAGCGCACCCCAGCCGTTGAAGCCCGGCGTGACGGTCTTTGACGATTACGATCTGGCCGAACTGGTCGCCCGCATCGACTGGAAGCCCTTCTTCCAGGCCTGGGAACTGCACGGCAATTTCCCCGCCATCCTGGACGATGACAAGGTGGGCGAAAGTGCGCGCGCGCTCTGGGCCGATGCCCAGGCCATGTTGCAGCGGATCGTGGGCGAAAAATGGCTGCGCGCCAACGCCGTGGTGTCGCTCTGGCCCGCCAACAGCGTGGGCGACGATATCGAGCTTTACACCGACGCCACCCGCACAAAGGTGCTGGACCGGCTGCACATGCTGCGGCAGCAGATGGCCCGCGATCCGGGCCGGGAGCGGGCGAACCTGTCGCTGGCCGATTACATCGCACCGAAATCCAGCGGTGTGGCCGACTGGATCGGCGGCTTCGCCTGCACCGCCGGCATCGGCCTGGACGAACGCGCCAAAGAATTCGAGGCCGCGCACGATGATTACAGCGCCATCCTGCTGAAGGCCCTGGGCGACCGTCTGGCCGAAGCCTTCGCCGAACGCCTGCATGAACGCGTGCGTACCGAGCTGTGGGGCTATGCGGCGGGTGAGACCCTGACCAACGAGCAGTTGATCGCCGAGGAATATCGCGGCATCCGCCCCGCCCCCGGCTACCCCGCCTGCCCCGACCACACGGAAAAATCCACCCTGTTCCGCCTGCTGGACGCCACCAACATCGCCGGCATCACGCTCACCGAAAGCTTCGCCATGCTGCCGACAGCCGCCGTCAGCGGCTGGTACTTCGCCCACCCCGACGCCAAATATTTCGGTGTCGCCAAAATCGAACGCGACCAAGTCGCCGACTACGCCACCCGCAAGGGCATGAGCCTGCCCGACATGGAACGCTGGCTGGCCCCCAACCTGAACTACGACCCGGATGCAGCGGAGCGGGCAGCGGTGACGGCGGCGTAAAGCCCCCCACGGCACCACTTTCCGCCCCTCGCCCACGAAAGTGGGAGAGGGAGGGGCCCGTCGGCGCCCGCCGACGGGAGGGTGAGGGAACCCCGCCCCCCAACCTCCTACACCCTCCCCCACTACCAACCGTCATCCCCTTGATAAGCCGGGACCCAGCGTCAGGCGCGATCAGCGCCGACATGACTCCTGTCCCCGTCCACACGCCCCATCCGCCCCGGACCTTGTCCTTCACCTCGCAAGATGCCATATTGCATAGCGCAATTTGCGGAGGGGCAGACCATGACCGACCTGACACTTCAGGACCGCCAATGGGAAATCGTCGGCAGCCTCTTGGGCTTGGCCGAACGCCCGGCATCTGACCTGGATGCCATGCGTCTGGTCCGCAACCGCTTCTCCCCCGACGTCATCGCCCGCCTGGGCCGGGCCGGGATTGATTTCGGCATCCTGCACCGCGTCATCCCCCGCCGCACCCTGGAACATCGCCGCCAGCGGCAGGAGCCGTTAACCCAGGAAGAAAGCGAACGCGCCTACCGCGTCGCTAGCATTCTGGCCCTGGCCGAAACCGTCATGGGCGACCGGCAGAAGGCCCTGTCCTGGCTGACCTCCCCCAAGCGCAGCCTGGGTAACGAGGCCCCGATCGACCTTCTCGACACCGAACCCGGTGCGCGGGCAGTGGAAGAACTGCTCTACAGCATCGACGAGGGCTACTTCGCGTGATCCTCTGGCGGATCAGCAACCATGCCGACCTGCGCGGCATCGGCGGCCTGAAAGCCGCTGGCCGCTGGCACAGCCGGGGCCGCCCCATCGTCTATCTGGCCGAAAGCCAGCCCGGCGCCTTGCTGGAGGTGTTGGTCCATATTGAGGTCACGCGGGTCGAGGACCTGCCCACCCATTACACCCTGTTGAAAGTCGTCGGCGACGCCCCCATCACCGACTGCCCCGCCCTGCCCGACAATTGGGTGGAGAACTCGGCGGTCACACGGCGGGTTGGGGATGAATGGCTCGCCAGAGGCGAAACCTGTCTGCTGCGCGTCCCCAGCGCCATCATCCCCGGCGTCTGGAACCTGCTCCTGAACCCACTGCATGCAGACGCCGGCGGGTTCAGGATTGAAGAGGCCATGCGGGTGCCGTTTGATCGGCGGTTGTTTGCGTAGAAGTAAGTAAAATTAGAATAATTTTGCAAGGTATTAAATTTTAAGTATATTACATATATTGGATTTTATATTATAATATTCATAGTACTTCACAAATTTTTTTCATGTCTTGTAAGGTTTTCGAAATTTCATTTATTGAATTATCTAAAAATTCAAGGAAATCAACAAAGCGCCCGCTAGGTAATTCTATTGACAATTTGAATAAGTTATCATTTCTTATATCTCGGTGATAGATCCTCTCTATTCTTCGACCAACTCTATTCAAATTTTTCAATGGTATACGAAAAATTTCAGAGGAAGACCAAATAAATACTGCACCCCCAATAATATCTGGAATTGCAGGGTGAATATCATGCAATATATTTACGGGGATAGATGTAATTGTTAGAGCTGGCAAGATCATTCTATGTTTATCAAGGTTGTTTAGCTCATTAACAGACCATAGAACCTCATTACCTAACTTGAACGGTCGAGTTGATACAATAAAATTATATAGCTCTATTGGCCCTTTGTCTATTTCACACTTTTGCATCCTTGACTTCAAATTTAACTCATCGGCCGAAAATGGAAATTGTATACTTCTCCTGTTTTCAACCCTATTTTCAAGGACTCCGTAAATTGCTACATCAAGAGATGATCTAATATTGTGAAATATGTCGCCAACTACTGCTGAAACAGCACTGGGTATTGGAGACAGCAAGTGTGCCTTAACTATTGTATTCTCCTTTTCGTTATCATAACACACACGCAGCCTAAAGGGAGACGAAGCCACATAGTTCGACAAGATACCGTGAAGCTCTTCGTAATGACGCTTGGCTCTTGCCACCTTTAAATTCGCCGCCTCAAACCCAGAAAGACAACGAGTTTGATCAGACTGAATATTGGATCGATTTTTGACCACAACAGCCTCCACAGAATAAATCTCTTTCACGATAACCAATATAATGTTTTCGAAGATATTACAATTTTTCATTGATCGCCAAACCAAACCACCCTAGATGGCCCAAAATCGGCCCAAATTGCATCACCATTACCCCCTTCGGTTGTTAATTGATTCATTATTGCATGTTGACGGCAGCCCGGCAAAGGCCCTTCCACTCTCCCGTCCTGTCTGCCACCCTATCCCGGTTTGCGACAGGATATGGGCGGGGGCGGATCATGGATGATACGACGCATCAAAACACCCCACCCTTGCACAGCGGTGGGACAACCACCGCCCCACCCGCCCCCACCTTCAAGATCGGCTTCCTGAAAGGCAAGCCGGGCACGCCCCTGGACTTTCTGGAACCAATGGACCTGGAAGAGTTGAAACGGTGGGAGTCCGGGCAATGACCGCGCCAAACTGCGGCACTCACCCGCTTACCCGCCCAGCGTCCCGACCACCCTCACACAAGCCGCCCGCAACGCCGGTAAATCACTGCTCAAGGTCAGCCAGATACGATCAGGGCTGATGGCGTCATAGCCATGGCGCAGGTGGTTGCCGATACCCCTGATATCGGCCCAGGGCATTTCGGGTACAAGCTGCGGGGCCAAGTCCCCCAGCTTTACCGCCGCCTCGCTGATCCGGGACAGACAGCGTTCGACCGCGTCGATTGTTTTCTGATCCTGGCGAAAGCCCGCCGCATCCATCCCGGCGATGTAGCTGTCGATCCGGTCGATATTGTCGATGATATCCTGAAACCGCTGCCGGGGCCGTTCAGAAGGCACTGACCGCCTCCCGCAGCACCCGTTCCCGCATCTCCGGCTTCATCGCCGCCGCCTCGGCCACATCGACCGGGCGGCCCAGCAGGCGGGAGAGGTCGTTCTGGATGCGGACGATGCCCAGCAGTGACACGGGCGTGGCGGGGTCGATATCGAGCAGCACATCCACGTCGCTGTCGGCCCCTGCCTCCCGCCGGGCCAGCGACCCGAACAGGGACAGATGGCGCACGCCCAGCGCCCGCAACGCCGGCTGATGCCGGCGCAGGCGGTTCAGGACCTCGTCGCGGTCCATCGGGTGGGTGTTGGCGTCCATGCATCATCATAGGCGACAAGCGGCGAAAAAGGTCAAGCCACCGCCCGCCCTGACTCTGTCCGCCCCACCCCATCCATGATAGGCTTTTCATCCTATCAACCACTCCGGCACTACACCCATGCAAGCCGCCTCACCCCCACCCCATCACCCCGCATTGCGGCATCCAACCCCGGCGACCCGCACCCCCATCCGCAGTGAAACATCCCTTCACGGCATGTTGCACAGCGTTGCGCAGGAACCGCTGCACCCCACCGGTGAGACACAGAATTCGTGTTTCACAATGTTGCACAGGCCCCACCCACCTCGCCGCGTCCGGTGCAACATCGGGCCTCGGCATGTTTCACAGGGTTGCGCAGGCAGGCCGTCCCGCCCCCATCCGCCTCACCCGCCCCGCAACAGAGACGCATTTTATGTTTCACAGCGTTGCGCAGACGCCGCCCACCGCCGTCCGCGAAACCGCACCCGCAATCGTGTTTCACACTGTTGCACAGGCCCGCCGCACCCAAGCTCCCACCAAATTCCCACGGCTCCCCCGCTTTAACCATGGCCGCAGTGCAACATGGGGCGTAGCATGGTGTTTGCGCCCTTGGTCGGGTCGGGCGCGGTCATCGTGCCCTGCGCGGGGAACGGTCATCAAGACAGCAGGGGGAACCTTTCCGCTTGTCCGGCAGACATTTCCGACCAAGGGGGCGGCATGCCGCGCATCCATCTGGGTTGCCAGTTGACCTATGATTTCCCGCACGAAACGGCCATGATCGTCATGCTGAACGTGCATTACTCGCGCGTGGCGCAGCTGGAGCGGCCCGATCACCTGATCACCCAGCCGGCGGTGCCCATCACGTCGTACCGTGACAGTTTCGGCAATTGGTGTTCGCGCCTGCTGGCCCCGGCGGGGCGGCTGGTGCTGGGCACCGACAGTGTGATCCGCGATGATGGCTTGCCCGATCCCGTCGATTATTCCGCCGTGCAGCATGCGGTGCAGGATTTGCCCGCCGACACGCTGCTCTATCTGCTGCCCAGCCGCTATTGCGAGACGGATAATCTGTCGGCGGAGGCCTGGCGGCTGTTCGCCGGCGCGCCCATGGGCTGGGGCCGGGTGCAGGCCATCTGCGATTTTGTGCATCACCATATCCGCTTCGGCTATGAACATTCCCGCCCCACCCGCACCGCGTCGGAGGCCTATGCGGAGCGTCGCGGCGTCTGCCGGGATTATGCGCATCTGGCGGTCGCCTTCTGCCGCGCCATGAACATCCCCGCCCGTTACTGCACCGGCTATATCAGCGATATCGGACAGCCGCCGCCCTATGCGGAGATGGATTTTGCCGCCTGGATAGAGGTGTATCTGGGCGGGCGCTGGCATGTGTTCGACCCGCGCAATAATCAACGGCGCATCGGCCGCATCCTGATCGCCACGGGCCGCGACGCCGCCGACGTCCCCCTGACCCACACCTTCGGGGCCAACACGCTAGCCGGGTTCAAGGTCTGGACCGACCCCCTCCCATGATGTCACCGCTCCGCCATCGCCAGCTTCACGGCCAGCCCCACAAAGACCAGCCCCGCCACCCGGTTCAGCAGCACCTGCCCCCGGTCGGATGCGCGCAGCCAGCGGCTGATCCCGCCGGCGGCAAAGGCGATGGTGGAGAAGGCGGCCAGGGCCGACAGGATGAACAATCCGCCCAGCGCGAACATCTGCACCGTCACGCTGCCCCGGTCGGGGGCGGTGAATTGCGGCAGGAAGGCCAGGAAGAAGATGGCGACCTTGGGGTTGGTGATGTTCATCAGGATGCCGCGCCGGTACAGCCGGCCCCATTCGCCCGGTGCCTCCGCCGCGCCCTCGCCCAGCGCTTCCGGCTTGGCCCGAAACGCGCCCCAGGCCAGGTACAGCAGATAGAGCGCGCCCACGATCTTCAGGCCGGTAAAGGCCAGGGCCGAGGTCTGGAAAATCACCGCCACGCCCAGCGCCACCGCCGCCGTATGCACGATCAACCCGGTACACAGGCCCAAGGTCACCACCACGCCCTTCCACGGCCCTTTCAGCGCCGATTGCGTCAGGACGAACAGATTGTCCGGCCCCGGCGCAAAGGCCAGCAGCAACGCCGCCGTGACGAAGGTGACCATCGTGTCAAAGGGCAGAAGGTCGAACAGGGTCGGCATGGGCGGCGGGCTTTCCGGGTGGGCGTGGGCGACGGCTTTCTTGATAACAGCTCCCCCCGTCGCCGCACAGGGCGGTTGATCGGGCGTGGCCAGACGGCTAGTTTCCTTGTCAACAAGGAGGATGCGATGCCGACCGATAAGGCCCCTGCCGGCTTGCAGGATCATCTGGGTTACTGGCTACGGCTGGTCTCCAACCATGTTTCCGCCGCCTTTGCCCGCCGGCTGGACGGACAGGGGGTGACGGTAGCGGAATGGGTGATGCTGAGGGAGTTGCATGGCGCCGATCCCCTGCCCCCGTCGCGGCTGGCCGACCGCATGGGCATGACGCGCGGGGCCATTTCCAAGCTGGCCGACCGGCTGCTGGAGAAGGGGCTGCTGGCCCGCACCGCCGACCCCGATGATGGCCGCGCCCACACCCTTTCCCTGACCGATGCCGGCCGTGCCCTGGTGCCTACCCTGGCCCGGCTGGCCGACCAGAACGAGGCGGAGTTCTTCGCCATCCTGACGGCGGAGGAAAAAGCCGCGATGGAGGCGGCCCTGCGCCGCGTCGTGGCCCATCGCGGTCTGACCGGGATGCCCGTCACCTGACGCTTCGGCATTGGCATGACCGCATTGGTCAGGACATTAACCAATGCGGTTGGCGCCCGCCTGCTGGTTGCGCTATCATCTGCTCCCCATCGACCAGAAGCCCCTATCGCCATGATCTCGCAGAACGACGGCCGCAAGCTTTACCAGAAAGTCGTCACGGCCATCTCCACCGCCATCCAGTCCGGCACCTACAAGCCCGGTCAGCGCCTGCCGCCGGAGCGTGATCTGGCGGAGGAGTTCGAGGTGAGCCGCCCCACGGTGCGTGAGGCGATGATCGCGCTGGACATCATGGGGCTGATTGAGGCACGTCACGGGTCGGGCATCTATGTCACCAACCGCCGGCCCGAGGGGGCGGTGGCCGCCGCCGCCCAGGACCTGGATATCGGCGCCTTCGAACTGACCGAGGCGCGGCGCCTGTTCGAGGGGGAAGCCGCGGCACTGGCCGCCACCACCATCACGGATGAGGAGTTGGCGGAGCTGGACATCATCCTGGCCGACATGGCCGACGAAAATCTGAAAAACGTGTCGGGCGAAAAGGCCGACCGCCGCTTCCATGTCGCTATCGCCAAAAGTACACGCAACAGCGCCATCACGCTGGTGGTCGAAACCCTGTGGGATGTGCGTGACAAGTCACCTTTGTGCCGGACCATGCTGGAGCGGTCGCGTGAGGTGGGGGTGCGCCCCCTGATCGATGACCATCGCGATATTGTCGATGCGCTGCGCAGCCGCGACCCACGCAAGGCCCGCGCCGCCATGCATCACCATCTGGGTACCGTCATCGAAAACCTGCTGACCGCCACGGAGCTGGAGGCGTTGCAGCGCGCCCAGATGGAGGTCGCAGCCAAGCGCACCGAATTCGCCCGCCGCGCCGCTATTTAGCGGCTTCAAGGGCCTCTTCACATCACGCCACCGCGTCCTGAAGCGCCTGCTGCTGCTCCGCCGTCATGCCCGACACCTGGGCCGGGGTGAAGGCGGAAATCTGGGTCGTGGACATGGAGTGGATCTGATAGGTGGACAGGGACGCAATCTGACCGCTGGTCAGACCCGCCACCTGCGCCGCCGTCACACCGGTGATCTGCAGGGCGCTCAACTGCCCCACCTGTGCGGGGGTCAGGCTGCCGGTCTGGGTGGTGGACATGGCGGCGATCTGCCCCGGCGTCAGCTGTGCGAACTGTGCGGTGGTCAGGGACTGCAGCTGCGTTCCCGACAGGTTGGCGACCTGGGCATTGCTGATCCCGCCAATCTGCCCTGGCGACAGGGCTGCAATCTGCTGGTTCGTCATGCCGCGCAGCTGCACCCGCAGCAGGCCCGACAGCTGACTGGCGCTGAGGCCGCCGACCGCGCCCGTAGTCATCGACTGCACCTGTTCCACCGACAGGGCCTGAAGCTGGGCATTGCTCATGCTCGCCACCTGGGTGGAAGACAGCACGGCGATATGACCGTTGCTGAGCCCCGCCAGCGCCGACGGCGCCAGCGCCCCCAGCTGATCCGCCGACAGGGCGGAGATCTGGGTGGTCAGCATCGACCCCAGCTGTGTGGAGGTCATGCGGCTGAGGAAGGTGGTGGCCAGACCCGACAGCTGGGTGCTGGACAGCTGGTCGAACTGCAGGCCCGTGATGGAGGCCTGCTGCGTGGCGCTCATCTCGTTCAGGCGGCTGGCCGTCAACTGGCCCAACTGCGCCGGCGACAGGGCGGCGATCTGGGTCGGGGTCACGGCGCCGAACTGTGTGCTGGTCAGGGCGTTCAGCTGCGATCCCGACAGCACACCCACCTGCTGCGTGCTGAGTGCAGCGACAAAGCCGGCGGACAGGCCCTTGATCTGGTTGGCGTCCAAGACCGCAACCTTGTCATTGCTCAGGTAGGCCGCCTGCGTCGCCGTCAGGCCGCCCAGCTGCGTGGAGGTCAGGGAGGCGATCTCCGTGGTGGTGAAGGCCTGGATCTGGGCCTGCGTCAGGGCGCCGATCTGGCCCGCCGTCATGGAGGACAGGCGGCCACTGGCGATGGCGTGGAACTTGGTGGCATCCAGCGCCGCTGTCTGATCCGCCGTCAGGGCCGCCACCTGCTGCGTGCTCAACGCCGCGATCTGGGTGGTGGACAGGGCGTTCAGCAGGCCCGACGACATGCCGCTGATCACCGACGGCTGAATGGCGGCGATCTGGGTATTGGACAGCCGGCTGATCTGGTCGGTGGACAGGGCGTTCACCTGGGCGGCGGTCATGCCCCCCATTTGGGTGGCGCTCAGCATGATCAGCCGTTCATTATCCATGCCGGACAGCTGCGAGGCCGGAATGGCCTTGATGTGGGCGGCTGACAGGGCGCCGATCTGTGCGGAGGTCATGTTGTTGAGCTGCGGGTGACGCAGGCCGGCGGCGGCAGCGGTGCTGATCCCCCCGATCTGAGCCGGCGACATCACATGGAACTGGAACTCCGAGAAGCTGCCGATATGGGCGCTGCCCAGCGCCGCGAACTGTCCGACGCTCATCGCCTGGATCTGGTCAGCACGCAGCATCGGCATGGTCACCGGATCGATGGCGGCGAACTGCGCCGGCGACAGGGCCTTGACCTGATCTTCCGTCAGGGCGTCCACCTGTTCGCTGCCGAAACCGGCCATCTGTGCCGTGGTCAGCACGCTGATCTGTGACGGGGTCAAGCCCTGCAAACGGTCGGCGGACAGGGACCCGATCTGCCCCGCTGTCAGGCCGGCAATGGCCGCTGTCGGCAGCAATCCGATCTGATCGGGGCGGAACCCCGACAATTGATCCGGGCTGAGGGAGGCCAGCTGTGCCGCCGTGAAACCGCCCATCTGCGTTGCCGTCAGGCCGCCCAGCTGTTCGCGCGACAGGGCATCCATCTGGTCCGGCGACAGGCCGGCAATCTGTGGTGCCGTCATCCCGCTCAACAGTTCCGGGTTCAGGTTGCGCAACTGGTCCGCCGTCATGCCACCAAGGGCGCTGGGCGACAGCTCGGCAAATTTTGCCACGGTCAGCTGATTGATATGGCCGGTATGCAGAACGGACAGCTGATCAGCCTTCAACCCGCGCAACTGCGCCACGCTGAGGCTGCCGAACTGTTCCGCGCCCAGAGCCGAGATGCGGTTCAGGCTCAACCCGCCAATCTGGGCGGGGGTCAGGTTGCTCAGCTGATCGGCGGAAATGCCGGCAAAGCGGCTGTCGGTGAAGGCGTTCAGCTGCTCCACCGTCAGGCCCGAAATCTGCGACGGGGTCAGGCCGCCGAACTGTTCATCAGACAGGGTGGACAGGAAAAGGCCGTTCATCCCCGCCACCTGGCCTGTGGACATGGCCGCGATCTGTTCCGGGCGCAGGGCCTTTATCTGCAATTCGCCCAGACTGTTCAGCTGCCCGACCGTCAGGGCCTTCACCTGATTGGTCGACAGGTCGGCAATCTGGGTCGGCGTCAGACGGCCGATACGTTCCTCGGAAAGTCCGGCCAGCTGCGTCCCTGTCAGGCCCATCATCTGTTCAGGCGTCAGGGCCGCCAGCTGCTCACCATTCATGGCGTTCAGCTGCGTCGCCGACAGTTCGGCCAGCTGCGCCGGGGTCAGGCCCGCGGCCTGATCATTGGTCAGCAGCGATATCTGATCGGTTGTCAGGCCCTTCACCTGAGCCACCGACATCTGGCTGATCTGTTCGGGCGTCAGGGCCGTGATCTCTTCGGCCTGCAGAACCGCGATCTGGGCCGATGACAGGCTTTTGATCTGGGCCGCCGACAGGCTGGCGATCTGGTCGCCAGTCAGGGCGGATATCTGGGTGGTGGTCAGGCTGCTGATGCCGGTCGTGGTCATGCCGGCCAGCTGCGTTGTCGTCAGGCTGCCGATCTGATCGGCGGTCATGCCCTTGACCTGGGTGCCGGACAGGGTGGCGATCTGTGTGGCGGACAAGGACGCCACCTGATCCGCCGACAGGGCCGCCAGGGCCGCCGGCGACAAGGCCTTGACCTGATCATTGCTGAAATTGGCGATATGGTCGGCGGTCAGGCCCGCCACCTGCCCGTCATTCAGGGCGGCCATCTGTGTCGTGGTCAGCCCTGCCAGCTGTTCCGCCGTCAGGACGGAAATCTGCGCATTGGTCAGGCCGGACAGGGCCGTCGCCGTCAGGCTGGCGACCTGCGTGCGGGTCAAGGCCGACAGTTGGGTGCTGTTCATGGCCATGACCTGGGAACCCGACAGGCCCCGCACCTGCGCGGCACTCAGTTCCGCCAGGGTGGTGGTGCCCAGCGTCGCCATCTGTTCGGGCGTCAGGGCGCCAACCTGCGTGGCGGTGAAGTTGCGCAGCTGCGTGGTGGTCAATCCCGCCAGCTGCGTATCGGTCAGCGATCCCATCTGCGTTGCGGTCAGGGAGGCCAGCTGCGCCGCCGTCAGGGCATTCAACTGCGTGGTTGAAAGATCGACCAGCCGGTCCTGCGACAGGCCCCGGACCTGGGTGGGGCTGAAGGCCGCGACCTGCCGCGCCGTCAGGGCACCGATCTGTTCGCTGCCCAGGGCGTTCAGCTGGGTCGTGGTCAGGGCACGCAGCTGTTCGGGCGTCAGCGCCGTAACCTGTGCATCCCCCAGGCCGGACACCTGCTCCGGCGTCATTGCGCCGATCTGGCCGGCGGACAGGCCCGCGATCTGGGTCGTGGTGATACCGGCAAGCTGGCCTTCCGCCAAGGACTTGATCTGGGTCGTGGTCAGGGCGGCGATCTGCGCCTTGCCCATGCCCGCGAACTGATCATCGGTCAGGTTTGACAACTGATCGGCGGTGAAGGCGCGGATCTGGTTGGCCGTCAGGCCCGCCATCTGCGTCGTGCTCATGGCCGACAGCTTGGCGCCTGTCAGGGTGGCGATCTTTGCCGCCGACAGGGAGGCAAGTTGTGCCGGGGTCAGGGCGCCAATCTGGTCGGCGTTCAGACCCGCGAACTGTGCCGTGGACAGCGACGCCATCTGCGTGGCGTTGAAGCCGGCGATCTGATCGGTCGACAGGGTCGACAGCTGTTCCGGCGACAGCCACTTCACCTGCGCCGCCGTCATGGCCGTGAGTTGGGAGGGGGAGAAGGAGACCAGCTGTTCATCCGTCATGGCGGCGAACTGCGCCTGGTTGATGCCTTTCACCTGCGCGCTGCTGAATTCCGCCACCTGCTCACCCGACAAAGCGGCGAACTGCGTCGTGTTCAGCGATGAAATCTGGGTGGCGGTCAGGCCCTTCAACTGGCTGCTCAACAGGCCGGACACAGAGTCGGTCGACAGGCCCTTCAGCTGGGTCGCGGTCAGGCTGCCGATCTGCGAGGCCGTGAAGCCCGTCCATTGCACGCTATCCAGCGCGTTCAGCTGTTCCGGCCACAGGCTTTTCACCTGATTGGCGGTCAGGGCCGTCACCTGCGCGGTGGTCAGCCGGCCCATCGTATCGCTGTTCAGCAGGCGCAGCTGCGCCGTCGTCAGGCTTTTCAGCTTCGTGGTGGAAACGGCGTTCAGCTGCGGTTCGGACAGGCTGTTGAGTTGGTCACCGGTCATAGCCGCCAGCTGCGCGCCGGAAAAGGCGCCGATCTGATCGGTGCTGAACCCGTCCAGCTGATCGGTGCGGAAAGCCTTAATCTGCGGGGCGGTGAAGGCGGTAATCTGGGCCGCGGACAGGGCGGCAATTTTTTCCGGGGTCAGAAGCGACACTTCCCGTGGTGTCAGCCCGCGTATCTGCGCCACATTCATGGCCGCGATATCCTCGGCCTCGAACGCATTGAACTGATCGTCATTCATCGCGGCCAGCTGTGCGGCGGTAAAACCGATCTGGCTGCTGTTCAAGGCGCCGATCTGTTCGGCAGAAAACCCGCTGATCTGCTTGACCGACACGGCTGCGATCTGCGTCTTCGTCAATTGGCCGATATCGCTCAGCGAGAAGGAACGGATCTGATCAGCGGTCAGTGCCGCCATCTTCTTCGTCGTCAGTTCGCTGATCGGGCCAATGGAATTGATCGCAACCATATTCTGGTTCTTTCATTCATTCGGATTTCCAACTGGAACCACCATGCAAGGGGCGGGCCAACTTCTGGAGGAGAATGAATGGAAAAAATTTCCCCTTATGCGACCAAGGGCAGGCGAAGGGTGACAACGGTCCCCTTACCGGGTGCGGTCAAGAGTTCGACGGTCCCGCCCAATGTCCCTGTCACCAGGTTA
This sequence comes from Niveispirillum sp., assembly GCF_052437035.1. NCBI lineage: Bacteria > Pseudomonadati > Pseudomonadota > Alphaproteobacteria > Rhodospirillales > Azospirillaceae > Niveispirillum > Niveispirillum sp. Next base: position 348,821 of record NZ_JBQVOH010000002.1, on the reverse strand, counting down.
TGCACGATATGCAGACCCAGGCCCGCCGCGCCGATATTGCGGCGGGTGGTGAAAAACGGGTTGAAGGCCTGCTCCCGAACAGCATCGTCCATACCCTGACCATTGTCGGTGACCCGCAGCAGGATATCCGTCCCGTCGCGTTTCAGCTCCAGCCGGATTTCAGCGTCTTTCACATCGTCGAACGCATGCATCACGGCATTCTGCACCAGATGCGTGACGCTACGGGCGATGGCGCCGGGCGATGCACGGCGGAACAGCCCATCCTCCAGTGCGGTTTCAAGCCGGATGGGGCGGCCCCGCAGCAGCAGTTCGATGCTGGGCAGGATTTCGCGCAGATATTGCGCCACATCCAGGTCTTCCTGTTGCTCGTCAGACTGGCTGACCGCCACCTGTTTGAAGCTCTGCACCAGATCGGCTGACCGACGCAGATTGTTGACGACGGTGCGGGCCGTGTCGCCCACATCCTCGATGAACTCGTCCAGGCTGGTACGGGTCAGGCGCTTGTCGGCGATCTGGCCGATCAGGTCTGTGACCTTCTCCTCCATGAAGCTGGCACCCGTCAGCGCCACGCCCAGCGGCGTGTTGATCTCATGCGCGACACCGGCCACCAGACCACCCAACGAGGCCAGCTTTTCCTTCTGCACCAACTGCGCCTGGGTGGCCCGCAACTCGGCCAGCGACTGTTCCAGGGCGGCGGAGCGGCGGGCCAGATCGGCAGTGCGGTCGGACACGACCTGTTCCAGGCGGGTATTATATTCTTGGAGCGCCGTGCGGGCGCGGTCCAGCTCATCGAACAGACGGGCATTGGCGATGGCGATGGCCGCCTGCGCCGCCAGCACGCGCAAAAGCTCCACCCGGTCCGCCGTGAACGCGCCTGCCGTCAGGTCGTTTTCCAGATACAGAACCCCAATGCAACGGCCCTGATGCACCACAGGCACGCCCAGTACCGATACCGCGCCGGCCCGGTCCCAGCGGCGATGGCTGGGGAACCGGGTCTGCACCCGCGCATCCTCGATCAGCACGGTTTCCAATGTGCGTTCAACATAGAGCAGCAGCGGTTCCGGCAGCCGCACCCCGACCGCCACCGGCCCCTCCTCCGCATGCCCATCCCCCAGGCAGCGTTCGGCGGCCAGGATACGGCCCTGATCCTGGGTCAAGGTCAGCGCCGCATAGCGGGCACCGGCATTCTCCATGGCCAGGTCCAGCACCCGGCCCGTCAGCCGGTGCAGCACCAGCTCGCCCGCGATGGCCTGCCCCGTCTTGGTGACGGTGGACACGTCCAGCGCCTGCTGCCCAACGGTCTCGTCCCCTCCGCCCTCCGCAGACAGTCCTTCCAGCGCGTCGGGGAACTCCCCGGCCAACTGTGCAGCCTTGCCCAAAGCGCCATAGCGGCGATAGAGCAGCCAGGCCTCGCGCATCTGGGATGCTGCCTGCCGTTCGCGGCCAAGGCGCAGCAAGGCACGGCCATGCCGTTCGGCGGCCAGGGCAGCATCCCCTACGAACCCTTCCGCCAGGGCCAGATCGACGGCATCCGCGAAACCAGCGACCGCCTTGGCCGACACCCCGTCCCTTTCCGGTATCAGCGCCGCCAGTTCCGCCTCCAGAAGACGGACACGGTGGGCATGGTTCATGGGCGCGTGCCGCGTCCAGCGCCGCAGCAGTTTCAGGTTGGTCCTGACCCGTTTCAGGGCCGCCGCCTTATCCAGCCAGCTGGCGCCACTGGCCAGACCATCCAGCAAGGCCAACGCCTCATACCAGTGAAATGGCGCCACCCAGGCCGACCCCAGGACGGAGCGCAGGTCGTGCCGCACCTCCGCCGCCAGGGTGCGGGCCAGATCCGCCCGGTCGAAGACCAGCAGGGCATAAAGCTGGCGAATCTTGAAGGCCACCTCACCGGTGCGGCTATCGGCGGTGCCCTCATAGGCCAGAATTTCACTCAAGCCCCCCAGTTCGGGCCGCCGCAGCCGTTCGATTAGCAGCAGCGGATTGCGTGCCGTCTCCGCGATCAGGCGCAGATTGCGGCGCATGGCAAAGGCCATGGCCGCCTGCGTAGATTTCAGTTCCATCTCCAGGCTGACGCGGCTGACGGTATGACAGGTCATCTCCGCCATGGCGCACAGGCCGGCCCGGTCGTAAAAGCCGTTGGCCAGCAGGTCCTTTGACACCTCACCGGCCAGCACCGCCATGTCGCGCACCGGTGCTGTCCAATGCTGCACCACCACCACATGATTGGGAACATGCACCACAGTGCCGAACCGCTCCCCCAGCCGCATCGCCACCTCGCCCAGGCGGCTGCCGCGCGCGATATCGTTCAGCGCGCCGATGAAGATGACGGCGCTGCCCGTGAAGCAGTTGGTGGCATGCGCCGTCATCCCATGTTTCAGCGACAGCAGCACGCCCGTTAGTGACAGGATGGGCAGCAAGGGCGAGGCCAGGGAATAGGCGGTGCGGATGGCCGATGCCAGCAGGCGCATCACCTGCAACATGCGCGGATCATCCATCGCCGGCAGTGCCGCCAGCTCATCCGCACTGCGCCGGCCCATCCGCCAGAACAGCGTGGCGATCAGGCGCAGCGTGTCGCGCTTGGCATTGTCCGCCGACAGGGGCAGGTTCAGAAGCCGCAAGCCCTGGATGGCCGCCGTCAGCGCCTCGTTGAAACTGTTCCGCGCCTCATTGGCCAGCACCACCAGTTCACACAGCTCCGCCCGGCGCAGATTGTCGGGCGCCATGGTCTCCAACTGGGCCCGCAACGCCTCAAAGCCCTCGAAATCCTGGGCCAGATAGGCACCTTCCGCCGCATCCATCCACAGGCGCCAGCGCGCGTCCGCATCGCCATCCGGCAACTGGGCCATGGCCATGCGGAACAGGCCGTGGGAAATGTCGAACGCCGCCGAGGCGCGGGCCTTGATGGCGGCACCATAGTTCAGCAGCGCCAGCCCCCGCCGCTCCTCCCCCTGGGTGATCAGGTCGCTGCCCAGATTCAGGTGGCGCACCACCTCGAACGGCAGGCGGGCCGCCAGTGCCGCATCATCGCGCAGCCGCCGGCCCAGTTCCAGATGCACCCGCGCCCGCTCGGCCTCCGGCGTCAGCAGATAGGCCGCCTTGTGCAGCCGGTCATGGGTGAAGCGGTAGATGCTGGCCGCCCCGCCCTCATCCTCCACCAGCACGCAATAACCATCGTGCAGCGCCGGTTCCAGCCTTGTCAGGCACAATTCCGTCGACAGCCGGCAAATGGTGGCCAGCAGGCCCAGTTCGAACCGGTTGCCGATGCAGGCGGCCAGCCGCAGCACATCCTGCGTCTGATCGGGCAACAGGCCCAGCCGAGCGGCCAACAGATCGGCCACGTCGTCCGGCAGGCTGGCCCGTTCCACCGCCGCCACATCCCCCCGCCAGCATCCGGCCTGCGCATCAAACCGGATGACATGGGCGGCGGCCAGCGCCGTCAGCAACTGTCCCAGGAAGAACGGGTTCCCCCCGCTTTTTGCCGTCAGCAGGGTGGCCAGTTGCCCCAATTCCGCATCGTCGCTACCCAGCGCCTCAGCCAACCAGGCGCGGACATGGTCGCTGCCTAGCGGTTGCGGCACGATGGTGGTGACATTGATGCTGCGCCCGACCAGATCCAGCATGCGGGTCAGCGGGTGGCCGCCATCCACCTCCTGATCCCGGAAGGCCCCGATCACCAGAAGGTGATGCGCCTCCGGATCAACCAGCAGGCTTTCCAGCAGCTTCAGCGAGGCCACATCGGCCCATTGCAGATCGTCCAGGAACAGGACCAGCGGATGCTCCGCCCCGGCAAATTCCAGAAGGAAGGCCGATACCGTCTGCTGAAACCGGTTCTGCGCCTGGATGGGCGGCAGCGGTTGCGGCGTCCCCTGCGGACCCAGCACCAGTTCCAGTTCCGGCAGCGCCTGCGCCAGCACGGCGGCATTGCGGCCCAGCGCCCGCGACAGCCGCGCCGCCCAATGGGCCAGCACCTCCGGCGGTTCGGTCAGCACCTGTTTGACCAGATCGCGCAAGGGCTGGATCAGGGCCAGAAAGGGCACGTCGCGGCGCAGCTGGTCGAACTTGCCCTCGGCATAATAGCCGCGCCGCGCTGTCAGGGGCCGCTGCACCTCGCGCACCAGCACCGATTTGCCGATGCCCGATCCGCCGGCCACGGCCAGCAGTTCGACATCCCCCTCACAGGTCCGCTCAAACGCGCCGACCAGTTGCCCCACCTCCTGGTCGCGCCCGAACAGACGCTGCGGCAGGACCAGCTGTCGCGGGCGGTCGCCACGTGACGGTTGGAACCGGATGATCCGGCCCGTGGCCCGCCATTCCAGCATGGCGGTCGCCAGGTCCGATTTCAGGGTGGCCGCCTGCTGGTACCGCTGCTCCGCCGCCTTGGCCAGCAGACGCATGACCAGATCGGCCAGCGGCTCGGCAAGGTCGGGGCGCAGATCGCGGATGGGCCGTGGTTCCCGCGCGATATGGCAATGGACCCAGCCGACCGCATCGCCGGCATTGAAGGGCAGTTGCCCCGTCAGCATCTCGTAAAAACACAGCCCCAGCGAATAGAGATCGCTGCGGTAATCAACGACGCGGTTCATGCGCCCCGTCTGTTCGGGCGACAGATAGCGCAGATCACCATCCAGCCGCCCGGCCCCCAGGCCCAGCGCCGCCTCGTTCGGGACCAGGGAGGCGCGGCAGAAATTGCCAAGCCGGACGGACCCGTCGGCATCCGCCACCCAGAAACTGGCGGGCCGGATATCGCGGTGTACCATGTCGCCGGCATGCACCTCCTCCACCGCGACGGCCATGTCATGGGCCAGCGGCAGAAACCGGTCGAGCGGCATGCCGCCCACAGGGATCAGGTCGCCCAGACAGGTCTCCGACCGGTCGGCCAGCACCAGGGTCGGCCCATGCGCAGATTCGGTCAGGGCCAGAACCGCATCAATGCGGGCCGATCCGAACCGGGCCAGCATGTCATGTTCACGGTGGATGGCTGCGATATCGCGGGCCTGCCGCAGGGCCGGCACCCGCACCCGCACGGGCTGGCTGTCGGCGCCATAGGTGCCGCGAAACAGGATGGTGCGCGTATCGCGCTGTATCTCGTCCGACAGTTTCAGCGGCGATTCCGACGGCGCCATGCCCGTTCCACCCCGACCTTATCCCGGTCTGTCATATCATTGGATGTATCAGAACATGACATGTCAAAGGTTGCAAGACAGGATGGCATAGCCCGCTATCAAAGAATGGACAGGTTAAGTCTTGCTGACACGGGACTTAGCGAAAAACTGCTCCAACTCGCGCTTCACTTCCCGCACATCCCCGCTGGAATAGCCATACAGCGCCTCCAGCCGCAGCGCATCATCCAGGGTGCGGCCCGCGACTTCCAGGATGGTCTCCTTGGCCGACCGGATGGCCACCTGGCTTTTGGAAGCGATACGGCCCGCCAGTTCCATCGCCGTGGGCAGCAGCATCTCCGGTGCCACCACCTGGCTGATCAGGCCGATGGAAAGCGCTTCCGCCGCCGTCACATCGCGGCCTGTCAGGACGATATCCATGGTCCGCGCCACCCCGATGCTTTGCACCATGCGCACGATGCCGCCATCGCCATGATGGAAGCCGCGATGGATTTCATAGGACCCGAACTTCGCCCCTTCCGCCGCAATGCGGATATCGCAGGCCAGCGCCAGTTCGAACCCGCCCGCCAGCGCCCAGCCATTGACGGCCCCAATCACCGGCTTGGCCAGACGGTGCTGCCCCCGCGTGATGCCGCCCAGACCCGTGGGCACATTGGCGCGCACCGTCAGCATGTCGCCATCCAGGAATTGCGGGATGTAATCGGCCAGATCGGCCCCCGCACAAAAGGCCCTGCCCGCCCCCGTCAGCACCGCGACATCCAGCCCGTCATCGCGGGCAAACTGCTCCCACACCGCATGCAGTTCGGCGTTCAGCGCCCGGTCAATGGCATTCTGGGCCTCCGGCCGGTTGAGCGTGATCAACGCCACCGGCCCCTCACGCTCAAACCGCAGCTTTTCGAAGGTCATGGCGATGATCTTCCGTAGGTCAGATGGATGGGGGCAGCCTAGCCCGCTTCGCCCGCCCCCGCCACAGGCCCGTGCGCAGGCTAAGCGGGCTGATCCAGAACCGCCGCTTGGCCAGCCTTTGGATTTTCTCATCCCCCAGCGCCGTTTCCAGAATGCGGTCCTGCCGCTCCTGCAAGCCTAAGCTCTTGTCCCGCGCCAACCGCCAGCGTTTCAGGTCGCCCGGCGTCGTACACAGCATGCGTTCACCCACCACAAAGATGGGACGCCAGCGGAAGCGCCGGGCAAAGCGCGATCCAAACAGGGCGGAGCGCATGCCATAGCCGGTGAAGGCCTCCTTCACCTCATCCCACAACGATTTCTGGTTCTTCTGCACGCGCCCGTCGTTCAACACGATGCTGGACAGGTTCCAGTCATGATAGAACATGTCCTTGCCCACGGCATTGCGCGCCAGATACTCGTCATAGAGCAGGCTGCCCTTCTGGGCGATCAGGTTGGCCGAGTAATGGTAATCACAGACGACACCGCAGGCCCCGGTGCCGGAAAAGTCGGTGCGTTCACCCTGCGGCGGGGAGATGAACAGACCGACGACATAGATGCCCTGGCTGTTCAGCCGCTTATAGACATCCGAGTACATACCGACCACGTCAGACGCGCGCACGCCCTTGCGGTGGGATTTCAGCCAGGCCGGGTCCAGGCTCTCAATGCCCATCATGCAGAAGCGCAGGCCGGCCTTGGCCGCCAGCACCTCGAACCCCGGCGTCTTGGTCACCGTATCACCGCGCAGGAAGCTGCCCCAGCGCATGTCCAGCCCCCGCTCCACCATGCCTTCCAGAAGCTTGATCGTGTGGCGATGATCGCCGCCGAAATTATCATCGGTGAAGATGAATTCCCGCACTCCCTTGGCATGCAGGGCCGTCAGTTCCTCCAGCACCCGCTCCACCGACTTGTAGCGCTGCTTATAGTCCCAGAACTTGTTGATATTGCAGAAGTCGCAGCGCTGCGGACAGCCGCGGGAGATTTCGACGGCGGCTGCAAAGCCCTTGGTCATGCCCATGCCATAGGGGGCGAAATCGAACCGGCTCCAATCCGGCACCGGTGCCTTGTTGATGTCGATCAGGGGCAGTTGCGCGTTGGATTTCTGTGCTGCCCCATCCGCATTCTTCCACCACAGGTTCGGCACATCAACCAAGTCCACCTGCCAGCCCGTCAGATGCTGGATCAGACGGCGGAAGGGGATTTCCCCCTCCTTCACCACGATGTAATCCGCCCCCAGCGCCAGCCAGCGTTCGGGCCAGGCGCTGGCATGGTTGCCGCCCAGGATGATCTTGACCTTGGGGTTCAGTTCGCGGGCCAGACGGATGGTCATTTCCGTATCCATGGCCTTCAGCGATGTCATCACGCTGACGCAGATGATGTCGGGCTTGGCCAGCCGGCGCTTATAGGCGGCGAAGGTATCGCGCGCCACATAGCCGTCGAAAATCTCGTAATCGATGGACAGGTCGGCGATGGAGGAAACCAGGATGGGATAGACGGCGCTGGGCATTTTCACCATCTCGCCCAGTGTATCGACGGGGATGGGCCAACTATCGACAAGGGTCTTGGGATGCAGGAACAGGACATCCAGGGTTTTTGGACTGACCGGTGGCATCGGGTCCGGTCCCCAGAAGGCGGCGGCCCGTTCCTCACCGGCCAGTTTGCTGATCCCCTCCATACAGCACCCCCGTTAACCCTGTTTCCAGTATGGAAGCCAGTACAACCGTGACCGGTCGCTTCGTCAAGGCAACATGGTCATATGCCCTTCTCCTGGTGGTTAAACAGGGACCGCAGGGCGCCAAACGATCCCCTGACGGAACCACTTGACCCGGAGGGGGCAGTCAGGCCAGATCATGCCCACACCCATGCGGGAGAGCGCGGATAAAGCCGCCGCCGAAGGAGCAACCGCCCCGGAATCTCTCAGGCACCCGAACCGCATGGGGCCGATGACATCCGAAGAGTGGGCGGGATGGCAATGCCACCCCGCCCCGCCGAAGGAGAAAGCCGCCGGCGCATGCCGCACCGATGGCGAAACTCTCAGGCCCAGATACGGATGGGGCATGCACCATCCACCCAAGCGGTGGGAGAGGGAAGCCATGCCTGTCGCCTGTTTTATATGCCCGCCTGGACGCCGGACCCGGCGACTACTTTCCAAAAATAAGGCCGTTATTCTATGTTGCGTGCATACCGGGCGCCGCATCGGACGAGCGGTGGCTTATGAGGAAAGAATGACACGATGAACGTTGCGGTACTGAACAGCCCGTTGACCGCACAGGATCTTGTGACGCCGGATTTCTGGCTCGCAATCAATCCAGACCTGCATGTGATGGACCTGCCGTTCATCAATGCCACCACTCCTTTCAATATCGGCGCCGATTTGGCTCGTAAGGCACGGGAACTGGTTGTGCGCGAAGGGTATTTCCATTTGCCTGGTCCCATTCCATGGCGATTGTCGATCGAAGCCATGCGCAATGCGGTGGGTCATCTGAAAGATCGAGGATTATCGCCGGTCTTTGCCTATGCTTACGACGAATTTTGGGTAATCTTCGCGAGGCTGCATCATCTGATAAAGGCCATACTCGGCGATGACTACATGTTGTTGCCGGACTTCTGGGCCTGGCATGTCGATCCGCGGGCAGGCGAGGCGGGATGGTCGCCGCATCGGGACAAGGGCCAGCGATCCCTGTTCCCTGATGGCACACCGAAAAGCCTCACGATCTGGCTGCCATTGTCGAATGCCAATCCGTTGAACGGCTGCATGTATGTGCTGCCGGCGGACCGGGACAAGACCTATCACACGGACAATGAATGGCAATGGGCGCCTCACCTGCCGGATATCCGGGCGCTGCCCGCCACAGCGGGAGATGTCTTTTGCTGGAATCAGGCAGTGTTGCATTGGGGTGCGCGCAGCTCACCGCGCGCAACTGAACCACGGGTCAGCATCGCGTTCGAGTTTCAGTTGGCGAAAGTCGAACCGTTCAATCAGCCCTTGATGAAGGCGTTGACCATCCCCTCGATGGACAGTCGTATCTCCCTGATATGCAAACAGATAGTACAATATAAGCACATGTACCCCCTGTCGCCGGAGCTGGAAGCCCTGGCGATGGAAAGGCTCAGCACCTCATCTTGAACCGATCTTCAGCGTGCCCTGTACCGACCGGCTCACATGTTGTCGGCCGCTCGGACCTGTACGCCCATCCCCCGGAATGATCCATCATGACCATCAGCGTCTTCGACCTGTTCAAGATCGGCGTGGGGCCCAGCAGCTCGCACACCATGGGCCCCATGACGGCCGCCTTCCGTTTCACCGCCCGGCTGGCGGAAACCGGGTGGCTGGCCCATACGGAGCGGGTGAGCGTCACGCTCTATGCCTCGCTGGCCCTGACGGGACGCGGACATGCCACCGACAGTGCCGCCATCACGGGTCTGGCTGGGTATCAGCCGGCCAGCGTCGATCCCGACGCGGCAGAGGCGCTGGTCCGGTCGGTGACCGATAATCATCGCTTGGCCCTGGGCGGCGTGAAGGAGATCACCTTCGACCCCGAACGCGATATCGAATGGCGCGGATCAGAACGCCTGCCCTTCCACCCCAACGGCATGCTGCTGCGCGCCTTTGATGCCGATGGCACGCTGGTGGCCGCGCGCACCTATTATTCCATCGGTGGCGGCTTTGTCCTGGACGAGGATGAGGCGCGGCAGAACCAGGGCGATGGCGGCAGCGACGGCCCCACCCCGCCCCCGCATTATTACGAAACCGCCGATGGCCTGCTGTCCATCGCGGCGACGACGGGCCTGTCGATCCCCGACATCATCCTGGCCAATGAATGCGCGTCAAAGCCGGAAGCCGACGTGCGCGCTGGCCTGGACGCCATCTGGGCCGCGATGGAGGCCTGCACCGACCGTGGCATGCGCCAGGACGGCTTGCTGCCCGGTGGGTTGAAGGTGAAGCGCCGGGCCGGGCGCCTGCACCGCGATCTGGTGGCGCGTCAGGAACGCATGCTAACCGATCCCCTGTCGGTGCTGGACTGGATCAACCTCTGGGCCCTGGCCGTGAATGAGGAAAATGCCGCCGGGGGCAAGGTGGTGACGGCACCCACCAATGGCGCGGCGGGCGTGGTGCCGGCGGTGCTGCGCTATTATGACCGGTTCTGCAATGGCAGCCGGGAGGGCCGCCACCGCTTCCTGCTGACCGCCGCCGCCATCGGCGGCCTGTACAAGCGCAATGCCAGCATCTCCGCCGCCGAGGTCGGGTGCCAGGGGGAGGTGGGCGTCGCCTGTTCCATGGCCGCCGGTGCCTTGGTTGCGGCGCTGGGCGGCACAGCGGCGCAGATCGAGAACGCCGCCGAGATCGGGATGGAACATAATCTGGGCCTGACCTGTGATCCGATCGGCGGCCTGGTGCAAATCCCCTGCATCGAACGCAACGCCATGGGCGCCATCAAGGCAGTGGACGCCGCCCGCTTGGCCATGATGGGCGATGGCTCCCACCATGTCTCGCTCGACCGCGTCATCGAAACCATGCGCCGCACCGGCGCCGATATGAGCGAACATTACAAGGAAACATCCCTGGGCGGGCTGGCCGTGAACATCCCGGAATGCTGACTTTCCGCGCGGTTCCTGTTATGCTGTCCGCATCAACGCCAGGATTGTGACTGCATGAATTCGGAGCGCATGGCTTTCGGAGTTGGAGTGCCATGCGCTCCTGAAACGCACATCGATTTTGTGTTTCACTTGGTTGCGTAGCGCGGATTAGGCGAAGCCATAATCCGTGCTACGACCCGCGGCTTTCGGAACATCGCCGACACCATGTTCAACAATGTTTCACAGGGTTAATTTTCCGGCGGCCCCGGCACCTGCACCCGGATGGCAGCGCTGGCGCGCTGGCCGGTGCTGTCCATGACGGTCAGGCGGGAAAAGCCGGGGCCGGTCGGGCGCCAGAACCGGCTGTCATCGGGCAGCGGCACATTATCCGCGACCCAGCGGTAAGGTGGCCGTCCGCCCGCCGCCGACAGGGAGACGCCATCGGCCAGCGCTTCCACCTCCGCCCCGTCGGGCGGGAACAGGATGCGCAATCGTTCGCCACGCTGCGTCGCCGCCACCGGCCCGCCGCCATCCAGCCGGGCCAGACCCGGCGGCGGCGTGGTACGAAGCAGCGCATGGTCGGGTTCCGGCACCGGCCTTGTCGGCCCGTCGGGGGGCAGCAGGTCGAACACCCGGAACAGCAACGGGGCCGCCGCCTGCCGTCCCGCCGCTCCGGGCCGGGGCGCGCCATCGGCACGCCCAACCCAGACGGCCACGGTGTAATCGGTGGAAACACCGACGGTCCAGGCGTCGCGAAAGCCAAAGGAGGTACCGGTCTTGAACGCCACCCGCCGTCGCCCGGCAATCCCCTGCCCCCCGGCCAGACCATCGGGAACGGGACTGTCGCGCAGCACGGCCAGAACCGCCCGCGCCGCCGCAGCCCCGACCAGCCGGCCACTGGCGGGGGCCTCCGGCATATCAATCCGGTACCGTAACGGTCTGGTGACGCCGTCATCACCTAGCGCGGAATAGAGCATGGCAAGGTCGGTCAGCCGGATGCCGACACCGCCCAGGGCCAATGGCAATCCCGGCTCTGCCGCCGGTGGCAAGGATAGTTCCGCTCCCGAAATGGTTAACAGTGCCGCCAGCCGCGCCGGCCCCACCCGTTCCAGCACCCGCACGGCGGGGATGTTGAGGGAGCGTTGCAGGGCGTCGCGCGCTGTCACCACGCCGTGAAAGCCGTCATCGAAATTACGCGGCAGCCAATCCCCGAACCGCTGCGGGGCATCATCGATCAGGGTGCCGGGATGCAGGGACAGATCATCGAAGGCCAGGGCATAGATAAAGGGTTTCAGCGCCGATCCCGGCGACCGCACGGCCCGTGACAGGTCCAGCTGCCGCACGCGCCAGTCTCCGCTGCCCAGATGGGCCAGGACACGGCGGTCCTGGTTGGCGATGACCAGGACGGACAGGTCGCCCCCCGCCTCCATCCGCGCCTGTTCCGCCCGGCCCACGGCCTCCAGCGCGCGTTGCAGGTCGGACCGCACACCGGTGCGGATGATGGACCCCGGACCGACACCTGCCACCAGCCGTTCGGCCAGATGCGGGGCCAGCATGGGCAGGGGCAGCATGGTGGTGGGCAGCGGCTCGGAATTGGCCGCCGCCGCCACATCCGCCGCGATCAGGCCCGCCGCCACGGCCCGGTCCAGAACCTTGGTCCGCGCCGCCTTCGCCGCGTCCGGGTACCGGTCAGGCCGCAGCCTTTCCGGTGATTGCGGCAGCGCCACCAGCAAGGCCGCCTGCGCCGGGGTCAGCCGGTCCGGCTCCCGCCCGAACCAGGCCAGCGAGGCCGCCCTTACCCCCTCCAGCGGCCCACCAAAAGGCGCAAGGCTCATATAGAGCGACAGCACGCCGTCCCCGCCCAGCCGGCGGCGCAACTGCAAGGCCCGCAGCCCTTCCGTGACCTTGGCCGACAGGGTGCGCGGCTGCGGCGAGAGCAGGCGGGCCGCCTGCATGGTCAGGGTGGAGGCGCCGGAAATGACCCGCCCATGCCTCACCGCCTGACCCACCGCCCGCACGATGGCCAGCGGATCAACACCGGGATGCCAGCCATGGCGGCGATCCTCCACGGCCAGCAGCATGGCGCGGTAAAGCGGGTCGACGCGGGCAGAGTCGGCCGCCAGCCGCCATGCCCCCTCCGCCGTTGGAAAGGCACGCAGCAGCCGGCCTTCGCTGTCCAGCACCTCCGCCGACCGCCCGTCCCAGCGGCCCATATCGGGCGGCAGGGCCAGGTCGGCAGCCACCGCCAGCCCGGTCAGGGCCAGCAGGACCGCCGCCAGCACCCGCCGCCGGCGCCCGTTGATCACTCCGCCACCTCAATCCGGCCCATCGCCGTCCGGGCCTTCACCTTGGGCACATACATATGCTCCGCCGCCACCGCCGGCAGGGCAAAGGACCCCGGCGTCACGGCGCGGACGGCATAGGCCACCCGGAAGCCCCAACGGGGATCGATCTTGAAGCCGGAAATGCCGGCGGCACCCTGTGTCCCCTCCCGGTTGGCGGGCAGGGACAGGGCCGCCACAAACCGGTCGTCACGCCCCTCGGCAATGTTGGTACCGGACAGCGCGCCCAACCAGCCATAGCCGGCCTGTTCCGGCTTGATCACGCCCTCGATCTCCAACCCGGCGGGCAGCAGGTCCAGGATGGCATAGTCGCCGGGAACGGCCGCCATGCCGGCATTGCCCTCCACCACCACGATGATGCGGTCATTCTGCTTGATGCTGCCCGGATCGACCGGCTGCCCGTCGGCGGTATAGAGGCTCTTGCGCAGGGCGATCCCGGCCTCCACCGCCGGCACCGGGTCCACCGGCACGCCTTCCACCGACAGGGTGCGATAAAGCCCGGTATCGCCCTGGTTGGCCAGCGTCAGGCCGGCGCGCAGCCGGTCCGGGGCGATGCTGGCCGATACCGGATCGCCGGTGCCGACGCTAGCCCCGTCCAGGCTGACGGCCAGCTTCGCGCCCTTCGGGGCCAGCCCGGCAGCGGCACGCAGGATCCAGGCCTTTTCCTGGGTGTTCGTCTCCTCCGCGCGGGTATCCAGGACCTGTGCGGTGTCCAGCAGGGCGGGGATCGCCACACCGCGCCCGCCCGCCGCCATCAGGCTGGCGATGGCATAGGTGTCGCGCAGGCGGCTGCCATAGGTGTCGGTGCGGACCGGCAGCTTGGGGCGCTTGCCCGTCCGCCGCGCCATTTCCCGCGCTGCATCCTCCTCCGCCTCCTTCGCGGCCCAGTCGGCCAGCTTCTCGCGGGCGGCATCAAAGGATTGGCCCGCCCGCGCCCGCTCACCCACGGCATCCAACGCTGCGCCCAGATGGGCGGCGGCCAGGGCCTGTTCGGGCATCTTGCTGTCATGGAAATAGCGCAGGTCGCCGACATTGGCCTTGCCCTTGCGGGCCAGAACCCAGGCGGCATAGGCCCGCACTGCCGGCGGATAGGATCGGCTGGACGCATCGCCCAGCCATTGCCGGCCCAGCGTCAGCGCATCCGCCGGGATCACAAAGCCCTGGTCGGAGGCCAGTTCCAGGAAGTCCATGGCAAAGACCGACAGCCAGGGATCGGCAGCGTCATCATACTGGCCCCACATGCGGAAGCCCCCTTCCGGGTCCTGCATGGACAGGACGCGGTCGATACTGTCCTGCACCCGGTCGGCAATGGCCTTGTCCTGCTTCGTGCCGGCCAGCAGGGCCAGATCGTTGAACCAGAGCAGGGGCATGGCCCGGCTGACCGTCTGTTCCAGACAGCCGAAGGGGTACCGGTCCAGCCAGCGCAGCATGCCCGGCACGTCAATACCCTGCCAGCGGGAGATAGACAGCGACACCGCCTCCGTCCCCGGCACCAGCCCGGTCAGGAGGTCGGCGGGCAGGACGGCATTCTCCCCCGGCGCCAGGGTCGCCACCATCTCCCGCGTGACGGGCAGTTGCGGCGGACGCACCTGGATGGGCCAGGACCGTTCCACCTGGAACCCGCCCGGCCCAGCCACCGACAGGGTGACGGTGCCGATGCCGGCTTCGGTCGCATCCAGCGGTACGGTGAAGACCTGCCGCTCCCCCTGTGCCAGGGTGACGGACCGCGCCGCCTCGCCACCGGCGACAGCGCCCTTGGCGCCCAGGGCCAGCCGGTAGGAACCCGCGGCCCCTTCGACATTATGGATCAGGACGGTCGCACGGCCCTTGTCCGACGGGGACAGGAAGCGGGGCAGGATCACCTCCGCCACTACGGGATCGCGGACCGTCATCCGCCTTTCCGCCGACCCCAGCTTGTCCGTGTCCCAGGCGACGGCCATCAGGCGCAGCTCGCCCTGAAAATCCGGGATGGTCAGGGGAATATCGGCCTTGCCCGCCGCATCCAGCGCCACGATGCCGGAAAACAGGGCCACGGTGCGGGTCGGCACCACGTCCAGCCCGCGCCCGCCGAACCCGTCGCCGCCCTGGTCATCACCCTGGGCCTGCGCCCGGATCAGGCGGCCATAATCATCGCGCATCGACACGCCCAATTGCCGCTTAGCCAGGAAGTAATCCTGCGGCTTGGGCGTGGCAAAGCGGGTCAGGCCCAGAATGCCCTGATCGACGGCAGCCAGGGTGACATGCGCCTTGGCCCCCGCTCCCTTCACGGCCACAGGCACCGTGATGGTCTGGCGCGGCAGCACCCTATCCGGGGCGGCGATGGCAATATCCAGCGTGCGGCGGGCCGCATCCATGCCCAGCCAGGCAACCCCGACGGCCCGCACCGGCGCATGGCCCAGAGAGGCGTTCAGCGGACGGTAGAGGGTGACCAGCGCATAGGCGCCCGGCCCCCAATCCGCCCCGACCTTCACATCGACATCGGCACCGCCCGCCGGCACGGCGATGCTGCGCGTCTCATGCACTGTCTCATTGGCGATGACCAGCAGCGCCTCCCCCGCCACCTCGCTGTCGATGCGCAGGCGGGCTGTGTCGCCGGGGGCATAGCCGGCACGGTCGGCAGCCAGTTTCAGGCGGTCGGGGCGGTCCGGCCCGCTTTCGCCATACCAGCCGCTGGAGAAGGCGACGGACGTGGCTGCCGGACTGGCGCTATCGGCCACAATCAGCCGGTATCCGCCCCAGGTCACGGCCTGCGACAGGACCGACGGTTTGTCGGCGGCGATATCGATTGTTCCGCTGGCCACCAGCTTCTCACGCGGCACCCGCTGATATTTCCAACTTCCCCCGCTGCGGAACCATTGCCAGGTGGAGGTATCCTTGATCAAACGCCAGGACAGGCCCTTGGCGGCAACCGGGTTGCCATCGGCATCGACGGCAATGACCTCAAACCCCGCCTTGGCGCCCTCCGGCACCGCGTCGTGAAACTGCGGGCGGATGCCGATGGACAGCGGCGTGACGAGGACAGGCACATAGACATGTTCGGCGGTCGCCCGCCCACCCGGTTCCCGGATGGCGACATAGATGTCGGCGCGCAGCGGCCTTGTCCCCGGCACCTGCGCCGGGACCGTACCCGTCACCTGCGCCTTACCCGCCGCATCCGTCTCCGCCACCGTCAGGTCCACCGGCTCCACATCGAAACTGTCCGCCGGGGTTCCCCATTGATAACCCTTGTGGCGGGGGAACGGGGCCGGGTCCGGCTCCAGCGTCAGCCGCGCCTCACCGGCCAGGGCGGCACCGGGGGCACCATAGAGGAACCGGGCACTGACATTCAGGACCACCGCCTCACCTGGGGCCAGCCGGGCCGGCTTGTTGTCGATGGCAACGTCAAGACGCTGCGGCACGAAATCCTGCACCTGGAAGCGTACCGATCCGATGGCGGGGCCAGCAGGATCGGCATGGGCCGCCGCTTCCCACTGCCCCCGGTTGGCACTGGCCGGCAGGGTGATGGACAGGTGGCCCGCCGCACCGCCGTCATCAGCCATCTCGAACCGCTGATGCTCCTTGCCGTCGGGCCGCTTCAGCTTGATGGTTAGACGCCGGCCCGGCAGGGCCAGGGCCTGCGGATCGCGCAGCAGGGTGGTCAGTTCCA
The DNA here is from genome assembly GCF_052437035.1 of Niveispirillum sp. Lineage (NCBI taxonomy): Bacteria > Pseudomonadati > Pseudomonadota > Alphaproteobacteria > Rhodospirillales > Azospirillaceae > Niveispirillum > Niveispirillum sp. Next base: position 332,187 of record NZ_JBQVOH010000002.1, on the reverse strand, counting down.
CCGTCTCCCCGGGACGGTAGATGCCGCGTTCGGTATAAAGGAAAGCATCCGCCGCCGCCGACGGCTGGCGTCCCTCCACACCTCGGTCGGACAGATCGAAACCGGGCCGGCGCAGGTCCAGGAAGTTGAAATCGCCATCTTCGCGATAGGCCATGACCATGACGGGCGCCAGACCGCCCTCGCCGCGCAGCAGCCCGGCATCGAAATGGAAAAGCCCCTTGCCGTCGCTTTTCGCCTCTGCCAGCACATCATTGTTGCGGGCGATCAAGGACAGGCGCACGCCGCCGACGGGCTTGGCGCTGGACAGGGATCGCACCGAAAGGGTCAGGCCATCCGCGCCTCGGAAGCTGGTCAGGCCCAGGTCGGACTGCACCACCCATTGCCCGGCCTGGGGCCGGTAATCGTCGGAATAATAGTAATTATCCTCCCCGTCCTGGCGCGGGGCATCGGGGTTGCTGGCTACCAGCAGGTAAGCACCGGGTTCGGTCTCGCCGATGGCATCGGCCAGGGGGAACAGGGTGGTGACGGCACTGTTGCGCGGACCCGTCACGGTCACTTCGCCCTGCCAGACCAGCCGCCCCTCATCCTGCTCCACCTCCTTCGCGCTGTAGGGGTAGAAGCTGCGTTCATCCACAAAATCCTGCCGCATGCGGGCCAGCATGCGGTCGCCGACACGGTAGAGCTTGATGGCAAGCCGGTCGACATTGACGGTGGTGATGGGCAGGCCGTCGCCCGTTTCACGCGGCAGGATGAAGCCCTGGCCCAACGCCACAGCCGGCTGCCGGTCGGTCAGGGCCAGTGTCACCGTGGCCGCCGCCTCCAGCGTGCCGGCGCCGGCACCCGCCGGCAGACCGGGGCGCAGGGTGGCCTGATACTCAGTGCCGAAGGTCAGGCCCGACAGGCACAGCTTCTCCCGCGCCACCCGGAAGGCCGCGCGCGTGTCAGCCGGCAGCTCGACATAATCGGCGTAATTGACGGTACCCGTCTCGTCCAACGGCTTGTTGAAGACCAGACAGGCCTCCGCGACAGTGCCACCAGCCTCTGTCGTCACGCGGGTAAAGCGGAAGGCACGATCATCCGGGGTTGCGGGCGGCAATGTCCTGGCCGTCACCGGCTGTGTCGCGGTCACCGGTGGCGGGTCCAGCTTCGCCGCCATCCTGTCCGCTGGCCGCAGCGCCTGCCATCCGGCAAAGCCAACGGCCCCCAAGGACAGCACCGCGATAGCCGTCAGGACGACACGCTTCGACACCGGCATTTTCCCCCTCCCCGAAACGTCCGGAAAGGAGAGTGCCAACAGCTTTATGGCAATACAACGGTCAGGGGCGGGCCTATCACTTACGAGCGGCGGCTGCGCTTATTCTCATACATGCGCGCATCCGCCTCCCGCAGCGCCTCGTCCGGGTTGGACCGGTGCGGGTCGGCATGCACGACACCGAAACTGGCACCGGGATAGTCGATCACCACCTTACCCAGATCGTAGCGTCCCTGAACCAGCGGGGCCAGACGGCGACGCGGTGCCTCGTCATTTTCGCCATCGCTGGGTGCCGTCAGCCCGATGACGACAAATTCGTCACCGCCCAGCCGGCCCAGCATGTCGCCCGCGCGCAGCCCCTTGGACAGACGGCACCCAACCTCCACTAGGAAGACATCGCCCGCATCATGGCCATGGGTGTCATTGATCTTTTTGAACCCGTCCAGGTCGATGAAGACGACCAATACCCGCTGCCCCGTCCGCCGCCCCAGCGCGAACAGTCGATCCAGCTCCGCCAGGGTGCAGCGGCGATTGGGCAGCCCGGTCAGGGCATCGGTGGCAGACTCCGTCTCCAGCGCCGCATTGGCTTTCTGCAAATCCGCCAGCAGGCGTTCGCGTTCCAGCTGCTGCCCGATCAGGGTGGAGAAAAGCGACAAGGCCTGTTTGCCTTGCGGGGTCAGGGGCTGGCGGTCACTGCTGGCGGCGCAGAGCGTGCCATATAGGTGCTCGCTGCCCAGATAGACGGGCGTGCTGGCATAGGTCTGGATGCCCAGCGCCCTGGCCGCGTCGGAATCGCCCCAGCAGGCGGCGACATCCTCCGTGTAAGACCGCCCTTCTTCCAGCGCGCGCTTGCACAGCGTGTCGTCCCAGGGCACCGACAGTCCCTCGGCTATCTGCATCGTCCGGCTGTTGCGGGAAAACAGGATGGTCTGCATCCCGGCGCCGGTATCGATATGGGTCAGATAGGTGCTTTCCAGACCCGTCACCAGTTCCAGCAGTTCAAGCAGGGGCCGGGTCAGCTGTTCCACGGTGCGGGCGGAACCCAGGGTTTCTGACACTTTGCCAAGGAGGTCGGTTTGCAAAGGCATCCCTCAAACGTTCTGAAAATCACACCATGATATGCGGATCATTTTGTCGGTGAACAGTGAGGCGCTGACCAGTCGTCTTTTCGGATAGGTCGTAAGACAGCAACCGGTGTCAGCGCATCAGGCCCGCAATAATCTCGAACGAGCGCAGCCTTTTGCCGAAATCGAACATATCCGACACGATCATCAGCTCATCGGCATGGGTCCGTTCCAGCAGCGCATCGACGCCCCGGCGCACCGTCTCCGGCCCTCCGATAATGGAACAGGCCAGCATCTGCTGAACATGCATCTTCTCACGCGGGGACCAGTAGGTCTCAATATCGGCGATGGGCGGCTGGGTCAGACGGCGGGTCCCCCTGACCATGTGCGTGAAGGACATCTGCTGTGAGGTTGCCAGATACTGGGCTTCCGCGTCGCTTTCCGCCGCGATGATATTGACGCCGACCAGCGCATGGGGCCGCTGCTGCTGCGCCGATGGCCGGAAACGGTCGCGATAGATGGCCAGGGCCTGATCCAGGGAGCCGGGGGCGAAATGGGAGGCGAAGCCAAAGGGCAGGCCCAGTTCGGCGGCCAGCTGCGCCCCGAACAGGCTGGAGCCCAGAATCCACAGTGGCACTTCCGTGCCGGACCCCGGCACCGCCTCAATCGGCTGTCCCGGAGTGGCGGGCGCCAGATAGGCCTGCAGCTCCAGCACATCGCGGGGGAAATTCTCGGCACTGGCCGGGTCACGACGCAACGCGCGCAAGGTGTATTGATCCGTCCCCGGCGCACGGCCCAGGCCAAGGTCGATGCGGTCCGGAAACAGCGTCGCCAGCGTGCCGAACTGTTCGGCGATCACATAGGGCGAATGGTTGGGCAGCATGATGCCGCCCGCCCCCACCCGGATGTGGTGGGTACCAGCCGCGATATGGGCGATGATCAGGGAGGTCGCCGCCGTCGTCACCGTCGGCATATTGTGATGTTCGGCCACCCACAGGCGCTTATAGCCCTGCTGTTCGGCATGCTGCCCCAGTATCCGGGCCTCATCCATCGCGTCGCGGCGGCTACCGCCCTCACGCACGCGGCCCAGTTCCAGAATCGAAAAATCAACCAAACCATGTCTCCAGGGCCGCGTGTCCGCCTGGCCCGTCAGGGATCGATCATCGCCACCCATCGGGCAGCCTCGCAAATCCATATAGGGATATTGGTCCGGCGTGACGAGGGGGGGTGCGAAGCGCTTGCCAAGCGGGCATGGTTTGATAAGTAGGATAATATCATTCACCCCAGCCAGCGGCGGAACGCGTCATTGTGGATATAACGATCAACGACGTTGCCGAACGGGCGGGTGTTTCCATCCGCACCGTATCCCGCGTGCTGAACCGGTCCACCAAGGTCAATGCCCTGACGCGTGAGCGCGTGGAGGAGGCGATTGCCGCCCTGGGCTTCCGGCCCAGCGCACGGGCGCGTGGTCTGGCCACGGGCCGGTCCTTCCTGATCGGCATGGTCCATAATGACCAAAACGCCTTGGTCCTGGACGCGGTACAGCGCGGCATGGTGCATGAGGCAACACGGCGCGGGTACGAGATTGTGATCCACCCGGCCCCCGCCGGCCATCAGGGACCGGTGGAAAATGTGCTGGATTTCGTGGGGCGGTCGCGGGTCGACGGGGTCGTCGTACTGTCGCCCGTCTCCACAGTGGCTGGCCTGCCAGAGGCGCTGGCAGCAGCGGATGTGCCGGCCATCGCCCTGTCGCCTACCCCGCTGACCGGTTTCGCCGGCTTCCTTGTCTCAAACGAACGGGCCGGTGCCGCCGATGTGGCACGCCATCTAGTGGGGCTGGGCCATCGCCGCATCGCGCTGGTATCCGGCCCGTCATCGGCGCGGTCAGCGCAGGAGCGGCGTGCCGGCTTCGTGGCGGCCTTGATGGAGGCCGGGTGCGGCCTGATCGGCGAGGTGGAAGGCGATTACGGTTTTGCATCGGGCGTGGCCGCCGCCGAACGGCTGTTGACGCTGGACCCAATGCCCACCGCCATTTTCGCCGCCAACGACATCATGGCCGCCGGCGTGTTGAAGGCCGCCGCCGCGCGCGGGATCGCGGTACCGCAAGACCTGTCCGTCGTGGGCTTTGACGGCAGCGTCCTGGCCCAGATGCTGACGCCGGCCCTGACCACGGTCCACCGGCCATTGGGGGAGATGGCGCAACTGGCCACCGCCTGGCTGATCAACATGATTGAGGACATGCCAACGCAAACCGAACTGCACCGGACCCTGACCCTGGTGCCGGGCGAATCCTCCGGTCCCGCACCACGCGGTTAGGGCAGCCGTCCCGGATTGAAGCGCCGCATCCATTCCAGAAGGGCAGGATCGGAATGGCTGTCCAGGATATGATGCAGGGTTTCCAGCCGTTCATCCTGACCCAGCTTGAACTTCGCCTTCACGCGGGTGACGCGGGCGCGAAAACCGATGATGTGACGGGCCAGTTGCTGATAGCGCGCACCCAGTTCCGCCGGGTGCCAGGGATGTTCCCGGAAATGCTCCACCCTGTCGGCAAGCAGCTCCAGGGAGGGACCGGTCAGGTCCGGATCAAAGGTGATCTCCGCCCAGACCCGCGCCTGCGCATAGTTCCAGGTCGGGCCCCAATCCCGCCGCCCCGCATGCGATGGCGAGATATAGGCATCCGGCCCCTTGAACAGGATCAGGGCGCGCGGATCGCGGATCAGTGCCGCCCGCAGCGGATTGGCAAGCGCCAGATGGCCGATGAGTTCGGTCAGCTGGCCCGCCGCATCGAACCGGCCCACCAGGGGTAACAGACTGGCCTCTTCCCCGTCTTTGCTGGTCACCCAGGCAAGGGGGAACTGCGCGATCAGGTCCCGCAGATCATCGGCGGCGTATTGCTCAAACATGTCCTGCTTACCTGTTCACGGCCGTTTCGGGCCAGCGCCCGGCCCATGGCTGTGCCTGTTCCAATTCAAAGGCCAGGGCCAGTAGTAGTTCCTCCTGCCCGCGATCAGCGGCAAACATGACGCCGATGGGCAGTCCCTGCGCTGTCCAGGACAGCGGCAGGGAGATGGCCGGCGTACCCGACAGGTTCTGCAACGGTGTGTAATCCAGCCAGCCGAACATCCGTTCCATCAGCACATCCCCCGGCAGGTTGGGCGCCATGAAGCCGCGTTCGGGCGGGGGCGCGGCCAGGGTCGGGGTCAGGATGGCATCGTAATCCTGGAAGAAGGCCGACAGCCGCTTCGGCAATACCGCCACCTGCCCCCAGGCCTGTTCCAGATCGTCGGTGGACAGGGCCTCGGCCATACGGCCCAGGGCATTGGTCCAGGGTTCGAGTAATTGTTGGGGATCGTCCCCGCGCCCACGCACGGCATCGACGCAATCGGCACCGATATGGCACCACAAGGTGCGTTCGGCCCGCATCGCGGCCACACCATCAAACGGCCAATCGGTGATGGTCACATCATGGCCCAGGGCACGGCAGAGTGCCGCCGCCCCCTCCACCGCCACCTCGCAGGCAGTATCCGGTTGCCTGCCGGACAGCGTCCGGGGCATCAGGGCGATGCGCAGACGCCGGGCAGACGGTCCCGTCACCGGTGCGGGGCGCGCCGGATGGGCCAGGGCGAAACCGGCGGCCACGTCGCGCACGCTGCGCGCCATCAGGCTGTCGCCGACCAGCAGGTCCTCCACCACATGCCGGGCACGGACCCGGACGGTGGTACCGCGTCCGGGTTTCAGCCCCACGATGCCGCAGCACGACGCGGGAATACGAATGGAGCCGGCCCCATCACTGCCATGGGCCAGCGGCACCAGACCCGCCGCCACCGCCGCCCCTGCCCCGCCGCTGGACCCGCCCGGTGAATGGGCGGCGGACCAGGGGTTGCGGGTGACGGGGCCGATCATCGGCTCCGTCACGCCCAGCAGGCCGAGTTCCGGCATGGCGCTTTTGCCCACGGGGATCAGCCCCGCCTGATCTAGCCGTCGGACATACTCATGGCCCATGGTGACCGGGGTCAGCGGTTTGGACGCCGATCCGCCCCGGCTGGGCAGACCCGGATAATCCAGGCTGTCCTTCAGCAGATAGGGCACACCGGCAAGAGCATGATCGGGCAGCGGCCCCGCGGCCCGGGCCCTGCCCAGATCGAAGGAAGGCCAACTGACCGATTGCAAGGCGGGGTCCAGCGCCTCAATCCGCAAGATCGCCGCTTCGGTCAGTTCGGGGGCCGAGAGTTCGCCCGACCGGACCAGACCCGCCTGGGCATGTGCGTCCAGGCGGCCAATGGCGATGGCATCCGACAACTTCATTTCAGCCCCTTGCTCCAGATCAGGCTTTGTTCGGCAAAGGCCCAGAACAGGGCCATCTGTTTGAACTGGTCGGTCAGGCCCGCCCCCGCCTGATGCCCGGCTTCCATGTCGACATGGAACAGGATGGGTGACGGACCCTTGTTATGGTCGCGCAGCGTGACCACCCATTTGCCCGCCTCCCAGTAGGAGACGCGGTCATCGCGGATGCCCGCCGTGGCCAGCACGGGCGGATAGACGGCATCGCGTACATTCTCATAGGGGGAGATGGAGGCGATGTAATCATAGGCCTGCGGATCGGCCAGCGGATCGCCCCAGTCGGGCCGGAAGGCCGGGACCAGCGGGTGGTCCCCATCGCTCATGGTGTTCAGCATATCAACAAAGGGTACCTGCGCGATCACCCCGCCCCAAAGATCGGGTCGAAGATTGGTGACCCCACCCATCAGCAGCCCGCCCGCCGACAGGCCATAGGCCACGATGCGGCGGCGGACCGTGTAGCCCTGGCCAATCAGATGCTCGGCACAGGCGATGAAGTCAGTGAAGCTGTTCTTCTTCTTGAAGCGCCGTCCGTCCAGAAACCAGCGCCGCCCCTTTTCCGACCCGCCACGCACATGGGCGATGGCGTAGATCCAGCCACGGTCCACCAGGGCCAGGGCAGGAACGGAAAACTCCGCTTCCGATGGCACCCCATAGGAGCCATAGGCGTAAAGCAAAAGCGGTGACGATCCGTCCAGTTTCACGCCCTTGCGCATCAGCACCGTCAAGGGCACCTGTTCCCCATCGGACGCAGGCACCATCAGTCGCCGCACTTCATAGCGCGCGGGATCGAAGCTCTTGCCCGCCGCCTGCTGCTGCACGATGCGACGGGTGCCAGAGGCCATGTCGTAGTCCAGCCATTGGCGTGGGGTGCGCGGGCTTTCATAGATCAGGCGCAGGATGGCGCCGTCCGGTTCCTGCACCGGGGCGAGCGTGATGGCATAGGCCGCTTCATCAAAGGACAGGGTGTTTTCCCGCCCGTCGCGGCCCGTGACCACAATCTCCAGTCGGCCCTCCACCCGCTGCAACCGCACGAAATGGTCGCGGAAGGACAGGGTCTCAAGAATATGGCAGCCGGGACGGTGGGGCACCCAGTCGCGCCAATGGGCACGGACCGGCTGCGTCAGGCTGGCCCGCATCAGTTTGCCATCCAGGGCGCCGTCGGCATCGGTCAGGATGATCAGGTCGCCTGCCCATTCCTGAACCCGGTAATGCAGGCCGGGCTGACGTGGCTCCACCAGCATCGGTTCGGCCAGAGGGTCGGCGGCTGGGATCAGCCGCACCTCATCCACATCCGGCCCCAGGATATGGATCACGACATGACTGTTGGATGCCGTGCGCGACAAGCCCATGAACAGGGCGGGATCGGGTTCGGTATAGACCAGGACATCATCCCCACCCCGCGCAGGACGGCGGAACACCTTCACGGGCCGCGACAGGGGATCGCGCCAGATCCAGAACACATACTGGCTGTCGGGGGAGAAGGCGACGCCGTGCCAGCCATAGGCATCGGCATTGGGCGTCGTGCTGACCGCACCGGTTTCCAGGTCACGCACACAGATGCGGTGACGGTCCCCGCCCTCCACATCCTCCGCCCACATGAACAGCCTGTGGTCGGGACTGTGCTCCGCTTCCGTCACCCGGAAATAGGCATGGCCCTTGGCCCGTTCCTGCCCATCCAGCAGAACCTGTTCGGCACCGCCGCCGCGCGGGCGGCGGGCATAGACCTTGTGATCCTGGCCGGCCCGGACATAGGTGTAATAATCCCATGGCCCGTCAGGCACGGGCGGTGCCGCCTGCTCCGCGCCGGTCAGGGCCTGCATCGCCGCCACGATATCACCCTGTATCCCAACCGTGGGAGCCAGCATGCCGTCGGCATAGCGGTTTTCCGCATCCAGATGGGCGCGGATTTCCGGGTCCATCTGGCTAGTATCGCGGGAAACCCTGGCCCAGTTGGGATCGCGCAGCCAGGCGTAATAATCGATACGGGTACGGCCCAGTTGAACAATGCGCTTGGGTCGCTTTGGCGGGCGCGGCGGGGATGGGGGACCGTCCGCCGCGACGCCCGGCAGGGGGAGCAGGGCGACGCCGGCCGCCATCAGGAATGAACGACGCTGCATCATCATGCTCCCCATACGGTTCCCCCTTACATCGACCAGTGCAGCGTGACACCGTAGGTGCGGGGCCGCACAAGACCCTGGCTCAGGCCATTAGCCTCCGGCAGGGTACGGGTCACACCACGCTTGTCGGTGATATTGTTGGCGAAGACCGTCGCCTTGGTCGTGCCGAAGGTGGCGCCAAGACGCAGGTCGAACAGGTTATAGCCACCCTGCCCATTCACCGCGACACCCGGAACGGCGGAGTTCATGTCACTGATCCCCTTGGACAGATAGCGATGGGCGAAGGTGACGGTCGGATCATAATCCGCATCGAACGTGTAGATGGCGGTATTGGCAATGGACCAGTCCGACGAGCCGGCCAGACGCGACCCCTTGGGCGCGGTGCCGTACCAGAGAATGAAGAGATCCTCGTCCAGCCGGGCCTTCATGTAAGTGACGCTGCTCTGGATATCCAGGTTGGCTGTCGCCTGCCAGGTGGCCGACATTTCCAGCCCCTTGATGGAGGCGGCGGCCCCGTTGGAGGCATAGTTGAAATTGTCCGGCGTCAGTAGGCGCAACTGGATATCGGTCCAGTCGACATAGAAGGCCGTGGCATCCAGCAGCAACTGCCCATCGGCCAGGGTGGCGCGCAGGCCCGCCTCATAATTCTTCAGGCTGTCGCTTTTCGATCCGCTGGGGATCGGGAAGGCGGACAGGCCGGACCCGTTGGGTGTACCGAAGCGGAAACCCTCTGAATAGAGACCATAGACCATCAGCGTTTCGCTGGGCTTGTAGGTGATGGAGAGTTTGGGGGAGAAACCGTCTTCCTTGGTCTGGGTCCTTTCCACCAGCGGATTGCCGGGGTAGGTGGAGAAGCCGATGGTGGTGGAGGTGCTGATCACCTCCGTCTTGAACAGACGGCCCCCTGCCGTGACCTTCAGTTCCGGTGTGATGGAATAGGAGGCTTCACCGAACAGGGCGCTCTCCTCCCCCTTCAGGTCGGTGTAGAAGGCGTTGAAGATGCTGCCATCGGGCGCGATAATCGCCCCCTTGCCAGGGCCATATTTGGGCGAGGCATCGAAGGCAGCGGCGGCGCCATTGGCACCCAGCTGTTCATAGAGATGCTTGTCGCTTTCAAAATACATGCCTCCCAGCAGCCATTCAAAAGCCCCATCGCCGTTAGACGCCAGACGCAGTTCGGCTGACTTGCCGTCGCTGTCACCGCCCGACCGCACATAAAGCGGGTTGGTGATGTTCAGGCCCAGATCGGCATTATAGGCGGCGCGATAGGGGGTGAAGTCGAAGACGAAGCCCTGGTTCTTCTTCTGATACGCCCCCAGCGCCGTTAGCGTCGCGAAGCCCAGATCGCGGTCCAGGCGCAGGCTGTGAATTTCAACATTGGTATCGTTGGTTTCCGGCAGGGCGCTGGAACGACCGAAGCTGCCATAGGCCGGGTTTCGATAGGGCGCATCATCCGCCGCCGTCTTCTGATAAAGGCTGAGCCAGGAAACCTCCGTCAGGTCATCGGGCGTCCAGACAACCGACAGGCGGCCACCGCCGACATCGATATCGCTGGACCCCTTCTCCCCCGTGCCGGCATTGTCCAAATAACCTGGATCGCGGCGGAAGGTGCCGACGGCGCGTACCGCCAGCTTATCCTCCACCAGCGGCATGTTCAGCATGGCCTTGCCGGTCCAGCCGATATCGGCATTGCGGGTGCGCGACAATGTGGTTTCGATGGCGGCGTCCGCCTTCGTCGCATCGGCCTTGTTGGCGATATAGTTGACGGCACCACCCATGGAGGCTGACCCGAACAGCGACCCCTGCGGCCCGCGCATCACCTCCACCCGGTCCACGTCGAACGCGTCAATATCCGGGATGACAATGGTCCAGCCGGGTTCGGTCAGCGGCACTTCGTTGATGTAGTAACCCGTCGTGCCCTGCCCCTGCACATTGCCAGAATTGGTGGCGACGCCACGGATCACGACATGCGACGTGCCGGGCTGAAACTCGTTGAACACCACGCCGGGCGTGCGCTGGATATAGTCGGCGAAGCTCTGCGCGCCGATGGCTTCCAACTGCTTGCCGGACACGGCGGAAACGGAGCCGGAAACGTCACGCACGCTCTGCTGCCGCTTGGTGGCGGTGACGATGATTTCTTCCAGCAGAATGCTTTTATCGGTGGTGGCTGCCTCCTGTGCTATCACCGCCAGGGGCGCCAGCGCGGCGGTGCAGGACAGGATGAGGGTGCGGTACCAACGGCTATTGGTCATGTCGAGGATCCCTGTTCTGTTCATGGTCAGGGCCGTAGCCGGCCTCTCTTCATGTTTCAGCCTATGCCCTTCCCGGCGGCCCGGCACACCTGCGTAGGTCATTTACTCTCGCGTTCGGGCCAATTGGGAAACATCTGTATCCGGCCGCCATATGGCGTTGCAGTATGCAGATGCCCTCACCGGTCGCAGGGCGACAGGATTGATAAAGCTTTGATTTCATTGGATACCACGCCGGATCGTGGCATCCCCCTGCTGCAACGCGTCAGGACCGGCAAAGGCGCCGGGACAGCCAGGCCGACGCCTCTGTGAAGGCGCGGTCGGCAAGCGAGGAAATGGAAACCGCCTCCAGGAAGCTGTGGCTGGCTCCGTCATAGAGGCTGGCGCTGACCGGCACGCGAGCACTGCGCAAACGGGCGGCCATGGCCAGATTGCCATCCACCAGGATGTCGCAAGCCGCGATGCACAGAAAGGCGGGCGGCAGGCCCGACAGATCGGCCCGCAGCGGTGCCGCCAGCGGGTTGTCATAATCCGCCGCCCCGCGTAGATAGGCATCCCAGAACACCACCATTTCGGCACTGTTCAGCATGTAGCCGTCCGAACCATACCGTTCGTGTGACGCCGTGACGGCATGATCGAAGGCACCATAATTCAGGACCATGGCATCCAGAACCGGCTTGCCATGCCGCCGCAGCATCAGATTGGCAGCCACCGCCATATTGGCACCGGCACTGTCGCCACCGATGGCGATGCGGGCGGGGTCAAGGCCGGGTCCGGCGGCACCGGCGCGGACCGCGTCCACAACCTCCACAATCTCTTCCAGCGCGGTCGGGAACTTCGCCTCCGGTGACAGGCTGTAATCCACACCGAGGACAGCAACCCCGGCACGGGCCGCATATTCGCGCATCAGCCGGTCATGCGTATCCAGGCTGAACAGCATCCAGCCACCGCCATGGATGTAAAACATGACGGGAAGGTCGGCACCGATAGACGGTTCGTGGATGCGCACGCGCACACCGCGATCCCCCAGACGCATTTCCCGCGTCCGGGCCATGACGGGGCCACCCTTCGTCCAGGGTGCCCGAACCGTCTCCGCCACCTGCCGCCTGTCGACCAGCGTCTGACCCGGCAGCGCCGGGTGAGCAGCATAGCCGCTGCTGATAGCCTGATGGAAACGACGGATATCGGGGTCCAGATCGTCGGCGGCCTTGATCACTTCACTCACAAACCAAACTCCCGGCTGTCGGCATGGACCGAATGCTACGGGAGCCGGCATCGCCACGGCTTGCCGGGGCGGGCCAATCACTGGCGCGAACGGGCCGTTCAAAGCAGGTGACCTTGACCCGCATGCCATGATGCCCATTCTTCTACCGTGTCCGGGCCATCATTCAGGGAAGGAAGATGAAACGCAGTGCCGATTATCTGACCACCCAGCGGCCCGTGATCGCGCTTCAGGACGAATATCCTGCCGGTTTCGTCGATCCGTTCCACAGCCATCAGCATACGCAGCTGCTTTATGCATCCGCCGGGGTGATGTCGGTGGTGACCGACCGCACCTCCTTCGTGCTACCGCCGCAACGCGCGCTCTGGCTGCCGGCGGGCACACCGCATGAAGTGTCGTGCCGGGGGCCGGTGTCGCTGCGCACCCTCTATATCGACCCGGTGCGCGACCGGCAGCCGGACGGGTGCCGAGTGATCGAGGTGTCGGACTTCCTCCGCGCCCTGATTCTGGAAACGGCCAGCTTTCCACCTGATTATGATCTGGAAGGCCGGGAGGGTAGGATCGTCGCCCTGCTTCTGGACGAGATCGAGCGGATGCCCAACGCGCCCTATGAGGTGCGGATGCCCGTGGATGAACGGCTGCTGCGCGTCTGCCGCGCTATCCTGGCCGAACCCTCAGACAACCGCGACCTGGATGATTGGGCACGGCTGGCAGGGATGAGCCGGCGTACCTTCACCCGCTTGTTCAAGCAGGAAACAGGCATGGGCGTCGCTGTCTGGCGGCAGCAGGTGCGGCTGATGGAGGCGCTGTCGCTGCTGGCTAGCGGGCGGCCCGTGACGCTGGTCGCCTTCGATGTCGGCTATGACAGCCCCAGCGCCTTTACCGCCATGTTCCACCGTACCTTCGGCGTGCCGCCCAGCCTTTATCAGATGCGCGAAGGGTCCTGACGGCGGTTCAGTTCTGCGTCAGGCCTGCATCGACAATGAAGTTGGCACCCGTGCAGCCGGCACTTTCGTCCGATGCCAGGAACAGGGCCATGGCCGCCACATGATCTGCCGTCAGGCGGAATTTCAGGGCCTGCAGATCAATGAATTGCTGGTTCAGTTCCGGTGTCAACCACAGGGCTGCCTGACGGTCGGTCAGGATGGCGCCCGGCACGATGCAGTTCACCCGCACACCCCCCGGCCCATATTCGCGGGCCAGCGTCCGGGTCAGGCCGTTGATGGCAGCCTTTGATGTCGTATAGCTGACCATGCCGGGCCGCCCGCGCATCCAGGAAATGCTGCCCAGCATGATGATCGCCCCCTGCCCGCGCGCCATCATGGCGGGGGCGACGGCCTGGCTGGCAAAGAACTGATGGTCAAGGTTAAGCGCCAGCATGCGCCGCCAGCTTTCGGGCTCGACCTCCCCCACCACCTGCCGGTCATCCTTGCCGGCATTGTTGATCAGGGCGTCGATTCCGCCGCTGAACTGTTCGATATCGGCGATGGCGGCGCGCAGGGCAGCAATATCGGTGATGTCGCAGGGCACGAAACGGGCACCGGTACGGTCCGCCATGGCTGCCCCGACATTGGCGTCGATATCAATGAAGCTGACCCGTGCCCCCTGGGCCGCGAACGCCTCCACCATCGCCCCGCCGATGCCCGATGCGCCGCCAGTGATCAGGACGGAACGGCCTTCCAGGCTGTGATAGCGCACATTCATGGCAGGCTCTCCGGGTTGCAGGGCGTATTGGGTAGGCCAGGAACATCGACCGGCATGGCGAAAAGCGCGCCATCCATCGGCCCCTCAAAGCCGGCGGCGACGCTGGTGACATACAGGGTCTTGGCGTCCGGGCCACCAAAGCAGGGCATGGTGGGGCAGCGGGCCGGGGTGCGGTATTCCGCCATCAACCGCCCGTCAGGATCATAGCGCTGCACCCGCCCGCCCGCATAAAGCGCGGTCCAGTAACAGCCATCCGCATCCACCGCCGCCCCGTCGGGACGGCCCCGGTCGGGGGCTTCAGGGTCCAGTTGCGCGAACAGCCGCTTGTTGGCGACCTGACCACTGGCCGGGTCGTAATCATAGGCATGGATGGCGAAACGCGGCGTGTCGGCATGGTACAGCGTGCGCCCATCGGGGGCGAAGGCCAGACCGTTGGAGGTCAGCAATCCGCCGAACAGCAGGCGCAGACCCGCCTTTTCCAACCGGTACAGGCCCCCGCGCGAACCGGATTTCGGTTCATCGATGGTCCCGATGATCAAATGGCCCGCCGGGTCGACACGGCCATCATTGAAGCGGGTATCGGCGGGATCGGTCGGGTTGGGCGCCAGCATCGGCCCCACCTTCCCATCCGTATTCAGCTGATAGATACCCGTCCGCATCGCGGCGACATAGCCACCGCCGGCCAGCGGCACGACACACCCAGGATGTTCGGGAAGGTCCAGGCTGGACAGGGCCCCATCGGCAGGGTGGTAGCGGTGAAGCAGCCGCCCGTGAATATCGACGAAGGACAGGATGCCCGCCCCCCCATCCCAGACGGGACATTCCCCCAGCCGGGTACGCAGGGGAAGCACAGGGGTAAATTCACTCATGCCAAAGGCTCCGCATTGATGCGAACGGTCCCGGACAGGCTGGCACCAGGGGCCAGGATGGCCATGGGCGGCAGTTCGGGCTGGTTCAGGGCATTGGCGCCGTGTGTCACCGGCTCCACCGCGAAAAAGTCACGGCCCGCCGGGGTATAGACGCGCAAGGTGCCGAAAATCCGGTCGGCCCGCAGACTGACCAACAGGCCGGGCACCGATCCCGTCATATGGGCGATGCCGGCCCAGCCGGGGAAATCACCATCCACGACGCTGTCATCCAGGGGCCGGCCATGGCGGAAATCGGGGTCCGGTGGCATCACCACCTTATCCGGCAAGCCATCGGCCCCGCTGCGCCAGTAGGACAGGGACGAAAAGCGCAACATCGTCCCCGCAACCCGCCGGAAGAAGGGGTGCAGGCCCATGCCAGCCGGGGCCATGCCTTGGCTATCATTGGTCAGGTCCAGACCGATTTCCAGGCCTGTATCGTCCAGCCGGTACGCCATCCGCGCGGTGAAGGCATAGGGCCAGTCGCCCTGCCCATCCGTTGCCGGCTGATACGACAGACGCAGGCGGACATGGGTGTCGGATCGTTCATCCACCGCCCATTCACGCTGCCAACCCAGCCCATGCAGCGGGTGGGTGATATCGGGCGTGTTGCGCGGGACGTGGTGCCAGCGACCGGCGAACAGAAAGCGGCCATCGGCAATGCGGTTGGCATAGGGCAGCATGGGATAGCAGGCGGTGCGCCGCACCTGCCCGGTCGCCACGGCATCGGCAGGCGTGGGCCGCATGATATCGGCACCATCACGCGACAGCGACACAAGCGCACCACCGATGGAGGGCGCCACTTCCGCCCGCATGCTGCCCGCCGCCAGGGTGATGATCGCCGCCATGGTCAATAGGGACCTGTGATGACCGGGGCCGTCGGTGCCTGTCCGCGCAGGGCCGCCTGCCATTCAACGGCGCGGCCCGTCATCATGGCGATGTCCGACGCCACGGCGGCGAAGCTGTAGCCGTAACCGACGAAGCGCCCCACCATCTCCGGGTTAGGCCCGACAATGCCGATGGGCTTGCCCGCCTGTTTGGCCAGGGTTGCGGCTTCCGCGATCTTGGCCTGCACCTCCTCGTGACCCACCTGTCCGATCAGACCCATGGCGGCCGACAGGTCGCCCGGCCCCAGGAACAGGGCGTCGACACCGGGCACGGCGGCGATGTCCGCCACGCGGGAGACGGCGCCCGGCGTTTCCAACTGCACGATGACAGCAACCTCGTCATTGGCGCGCTTCAGATAATCGGGCACGCGGCCATAGCGTGACCCGCGATGCACCGCCGCCACCCCGCGCACGCCGTCGGGCGGATAGCGGGTATAGGAGACGGCGGCCCGCGCCTCGTCTGCATTCTCCACAAAGGGCAGCATCACGGTACGGGCGCCGGCATCCATCACCCGCTTCACCAGCACCTGATCATTCCAGGCCAGCCGCACGATGGCCTGTGCCGGCGTGCATTCGATGGCGCGCAGCAGATTGGCGAGATCCGGCATCTCAATGGGCACATGCTCCATATCTACGACCAGGAAGTCGAAGCCGCAATGTCCCATCGCTTCCGCCGTGCTGGGCGCGCCCGACATCAGCCAGGTTCCCGTCAGCAGGCGGGACATGTCGGCCAATTGCCGTTTCAGCGGATTCAGGGGTTCGTGCATCAGGTCCCTCAATAGATCGGCGGTTCCGGCACCTTGGCGGTACCGGCCAGGAAGTCGAAGTCGCAGCCTTGCGGCGCCTGGGTCACATGCGCCTTGTATAGGGCCGCGTAGGAGCGTTCATAGCTGTTTGCCGGCGGGGTCCAGGCGGCACGGCGGCGGGTCAGTTCATCCTCATCGACCAGCATGTCCAGCGTGCCGGCCACGGCATCCAGCCGGATCAGGTCACCCGTCTGAACCAACGCCAGCGGGCCGCCCACCGCCGCCTCTGGTGCGGCATGCACGATGCAGGCACCGTAATGGGTACCCGACATGCGGGCATCGGAAATGCGCACCATGTCGCGCACGCCCTGGGCCAGCAACTTCTTCGGGATGGGCAGATTGCCCCATTCCGGCATGCCGGGTGCACCCACCGGCCCACCATTGCGCAGGATGATGACGCTGTCGGCATCGACATCCAGGGCCGGATCGTCAATCGCGGCCAGCATCTGGGCGTTACTGTCGAAGACAATGGCCCGGCCTGTATGGCACAGCAGGCGGGGATCAGCCGCCGATGATTTCATCACCGCGCCATCGGGGCAGAGATTGCCACGCAGCAGCGCCAGGCTGGCCCCGCGTTCCAGCGGCACCACAGGGTTGGACACGTCGCGGATCACATCATCATCGTAACATTCGGCCTCCGCGATCTCCTGCCCCAGCGTGCGGCCCGTCACTGTCAGGCATTCCAGCGACAGGTGGTCGCGCAGCTTCCACAGCAGGGCTCGCATCCCGCCGGCGAAGAAGAAATCCTCCATCAGGGCATTGCCCGACGGGAACAGGTTGGCGCAGACAGGGATGCGCCGCGCGGCGGCGGCCAGATCGTCGAGCGACAGGGCAACCCCCGCACGGCCTGCCAAGGCCATCATATGGACAGCGGCATTGGTGGACCCGCCCAGTGCCATATAGGCGACGACCCCATTCATGAAGGCATCGCGGGTCAGCATCCTCTGTGGCGTCAGGTCCTCATCCACCATCGCCACAATGCGTTCGCCACACAGGGACGCCATGCGGCGGTGACCGCTATCAACCGCCGGGATCGACGACGCACCGGGCAATGTCATGCCCATCGCGTCGGCGATGCCCGTCATGGTCGATGCCGTACCCATGGTATTGCAGGTGCCGATGGACCGCGTCATCCGCGATTCCAGGTCCAGCCAGTCGGCAGGCGTGATGTTTCCGGCACGCAGCTCATCCCAATACTTCTTGGTATGGGTACCCGCCCCCGTCTTGGTGCCGCGCCATTGCCCATTGGCCATCGGACCGGCGGGGCAATAGATCGCTGGCAGCCCGGCACTGATCGCCCCCATCAGCAGCCCAGGCGTGGACTTGTCGCACCCGCCCAGCAACACGGCCCCGTCGATGGGGTGGGAGCGCAGAAGCTCCTCCACCTCCATGGCCAGGAAGTTGCGGTAGAGCATGGTGGTGGGCTTCACCATCACCTCCCCCACGCTGAGCGCCGGTAGTTCCACCGGATAGCCGCCGGCACGCAGCACCCCGCGCTTCACGGCGTCGGCGACATCGCGCAGATGGATGTGGCAGGGGCTCATCTCGCTCCAGGTGTTCACAATGGCGATCACCGGGCGGTCCATGAACTCCTCACGCCGCAGCCCCATCTGCTGCGTCCGCTGCCGATGCGCGAAGCCGCGCATGTCGGGGGACGCGAACCAGCGGGCGCTGCGCAAGGGGCGTTTTGGGTCGGATGGCGGGTTCGTCATGTCACCAGCTCTTATATAAGACCGCTGACAGAAGGGACGCTTTCCAGGGCAAAGTCAATGCGAAAATCGGCGGAATACCGCCATTCCTGAAAATCATTAAAAAGGTCCCTTGCCAAGAAGGCGACCTTGTGAACATATGTGTCTTATATAAGACTTCAGATTTCCAGCGAATACCGCCAACGAACAAGGGAGGCTCCAAGTGGGCGCACCACATCTTCTGGTCCATGACCGGCGCGACAATGTCGGCGTCGTGGTTGTGGAGGGGTTGAAAGCCGGCACCGACATGCTGTGCGTCGTGACCGAGGATAACAGCGAGTTTCGCACGATCGTGAATCAGGACGTGCAGATCGGGCACAAGGTGGCGCTGCGCGATTTCGCAGTCGGCGACACTGTCATCAAATATGGTGAGGATATTGGCAAGGTGGTGCAGCCCATCGCCAAGGGCGCCCATGTCCATACCCATAATCTGAAAACCAAGCGCTGGTAAGGGAACCCGGATCATGAACTATGCTGATCTGAAGATCTGGGGCTACCGCCGCGAAAATGGCCGCGTCGGTGTGCGCAACCATGTCGCCATCCTGCCGCTGGACGATATCTCCAACGCGGCATGCGAGGCGGTGGCCGCCCATATCCAGGGCACCATCGCCCTGCCCCATTCCTACGGCCGGTTGCAGTTCGGCGCCGACCTGGACCTGCATTTCCGTACCATCATCGGCACCGGCGCCAATCCCAATGTCGCGGCCTGTGTCGTGATCGGGATCGAGGAAGGCTGGACCCAGAAGGTGGTGGACGGCATCGCCGCCACGGGCAAGCCGGTTGCCGGCTTCTGGATCGAAGGCAATGGCGATATCGCCACCGTCGCCGCAGCCAGCCGCAAGGCCAAGGAATTCTCGCAATGGGCCTCTGAACGGGTCCGCACCGAATGCCCGCTGTCAGAGGTGTGGGTGGCGGCCAAGTGCGGGGAGAGCGATACGACGACCGGTCTGGCGTCGTGCCCCACCGTCGGCAATATGTATGACAAGATGGTGGAGTTGGGGCTCTATGGCTGCTTCGGGGAGACGTCGGAACTGACGGGGGCCGAGCATCTGGCCGCCGCCCGCGCCGCCAATCCGGAAGTGGCCGCCAAGTTCATGAAGACCTGGCAATCCTATCAGGATGACGTGATCGAGGCGCACAAGACGTCCGACCTGTCCGACAGCCAGCCGACCAAGGGCAACATTGCCGGCGGCCTGACGACGATTGAGGAAAAGGCCCTGGGCAACCTGGAGAAGATCGGCAAGAAGACCAGCTATATCGACGTGCTGGAACCGGCGGAGGCACCGGCCAAGGGGCCGGGTCTCTACTTCATGGATACCTCTTCCGCCGCCGCCGAATGCTGTACGTTGCAGGCCGCCGCCGGCTATGTCGTCCATTGCTTCCCCACGGGTCAGGGCAATGTGATCGGCAACCCGATCATGCCGGTCATCAAGATCACTGGCAACCCGCGTACCGTGCGGTTGATGAGCGAGCATGTGGACGTGGACGTGTCCGGCATTGTGCGCCGTGATATGACCATCGATCAGGCGGGCGACGCCTTGATCGACATGATCGCCCGAACCTCCAACGGTCGCCTGACAGCGGCGGAAGCCCTGGGGCATAAGGAGTTCGTGATGACCAAGCTGTACCGGTCGGCATGAGCACGGTTACGCTCAGCCTGGAAGAAGCACACCGTCTGGCAATGGGGGCGCTGGTAAAGGCCGGCGTTTCCCCAGCCAGTGCGGCGGCCACGGCGACCGCACTGGTGGCGGCGGAGGTGGATGGACAGGCCGGTCACGGCCTGTCCCGCGTCCCCTCCTACACGCTGCATGCGCGGGTCGGGAAGGTGGATGGCCTTGCCGTGCCGGTGGCCCTGGCGGCGGGAGAAGCCGGGGTTCGCATTGATGCGGGCCATGGTTTTGCCTATCCCGCCGTCGATCTGGCCATTGAACGGCTGCTGCCGCTGGTGGCACGGACTGGTGTCGCTGCGGCAGCCGTCCACCGTTCCCACCATTTCGGACAGGCCGGGCGGCATGTCGAACGGTTGGCCGAACAGGGGCTGGTAGCCTTTGCGTTTGCCAATACGCCGGCGGCCATGGCCCTGCCCGGCGGGCGGCGGTCGCTAATGGGCACCAACCCAATAGCCTTTGCCGCCCCCGTGCCGGGGCGGGCCCCGCTGGTCATCGACATGGCCCTGTCGGTGGCGGCGCGCGGCAAGATCATGGCGGCATCCAAGGCCGGCAAGCCCATCCCCGAAGGCTGGGCCCTGGATGCCGATGGCAACCCGACCACGGATGCCAAGGCGGCACTGGCCGGATCGCTGCTGCCCATCGGCGGGGCCAAGGGGGCGGCCCTGGCGCTGATGATCGAGGTGATCTGCGCCGCCTTGGTCGGTGGCAATTTCGGCTGGAACGCCAGCGGCTTCTTTGATGGCGATGGCGGCCCGCCCGACCTGGGCCAGTTGCTGATCGTGCTGGACCCGGCCCGTTTCGGTGGTGACGGCTATGCCGAGCAGATGGCGCATCTGCTGCTGACGGTCGCCGGTGAGGCCCCGGCGCGTCTGCCGGGCGACCGGCGGCTGGCATTGCGGCAGAAGGCAGCGGCAGACGGGGTGACCATCCCGGCGGCCCTGCATGCAGAGATTTTGGGGCTGGTGGGGTAACCCTCACCCTCCCATTGACCAGCGTCAATGGGCCCCTCCCTCTCCCACCTTCGTGGGCGAGGGGTTCAATTTCGCCCCTCGCCCGCTTAGCGGGAGAGGGAGGGGTCCAAGCCGGAAGGCTTGGGAGGGTGAGGGAGTACCCCGCTCGAACACAATATCGAGAGGCAAAGATGCCCGACATCGTCATCACCGAATTCATGGACGAGGATGCCATCGCCAATGTCCTGGCGGGCCACGACGTCCTGTATGATCCCAAGCTGGTGGATCAGCCCGAAAGGCTGGCCGCCGCGCTGACCGATGCCCGTGCCCTGGTGGTACGCAACCGCACGCAGGTGCGTCCGGCCCTGCTGGATCAGGCGCCGAAGCTGAAGGTCGTGGGTCGGCTGGGCGTCGGGCTGGACAATATCGACATGGCCGCCTGTGCCGCGCGCAACATCATTGTGCGACCCGCGACGGGCGCCAATGATCTGGCGGTGGCCGAATATGTGATTACGGCGGCGCTGATGCTTCTGCGCCGGTCCTGGTTCGCGTCTGCCCGCGTGGCAGCAGGCGAATGGCCGCGCACCGACCTGATGGGACGAGAAGCGGCAGGCAAGCGGCTGGGACTGGTCGGGTATGGCGCCATCGCCCGGTTGACGGCACAGAAGGCGCGGGCCCTGGGCTTTTCCGTCGCCGCCTATGACCCGCATTTGCCGGAAAAGCACCCGGCCTGGGTACAGGTGGAACGGCAGTCGCTGGAAACAATGCTGGCCACCGCCGATGTTGTCAGCCTGCATGTGCCGCTGACCCCGTCCACCACCAACATCATCGACACCGCCGCCCTGGCACGCATGAAGAAGGACGCGATCCTCATCAATGCGGCGCGCGGCGGCGTGGTGGATGAGGCGGCCCTGTGTAGCGCGCTGAAAGCTGGAGCGCTGGGGGGGGCCGCCCTGGACGTGTTCGCCACCGAACCGGTCACCGCCGTATCGGGTGCGATATTCAAGGATGTGCCCAACCTGATCCTGACGCCCCACATTGCCGGCGTCACGGATGAGAGCAATGCCCGCGTCAGTGAGGTGACAGCCCGTGCGGTGCTGGAAGAGTTGGGGGCATGAGCGTGGCCGCAGGCCCCGCCGCCAGTAACAGGCTGGCCTGGGCGCGCGGCGTCCTGCCCGGTCTGATCGCCACCATCGTTGTGGCGCTGGCGGCCACCTACCTGTCCGACCATTACAACGCCCCATCGATGGTCTTTGCCCTGCTGCTTGGCATGGCGCTGAACACCCTGCCGGGGGAACCACGCTATGCGCCCGGCATTGCCCTGTCGGCCCGCACCTTGCTGCGCCTGTCGGTGGCGCTGCTGGGCCTGCGCATCACCTTCGCGCAGGTCGGTGACCTGGGCTGGTCGACGGCCGCCATGGTGGCCTGCGCCGTGCCACTGACCATCGGCTTCGGCTGGGTCCTGTCAAAACTGACGGGGGTTGGTGGGCGGTTCGGCGTGCTGTCGGGCGGGGCCGTGGGTATCTGCGGTGCGTCTGCTGCCATGGCCATCGCCGCCGCCTGGCCACGCAAGGATAGCGAGCGGGATACCGTCGTCATCATCGCCTGCATCACCAGCCTGTCGACCATGGCCATGCTGGCCTATCCGGCCATCGGCGGCTGGCTGGGACTGGATGCGGTACAGGCAGGCCGGTTCTTCGGTGGCTCCATCCATGACGTGGCGCAGGTGGTGGGGGCCGGATACAGCCAGTCACCGCAGGCCGGCGATACGGCCACGGTGGTCAAATTGATGCGGGTCGCCATGCTGCTGCCCGTCGTCATCGCCATCACCCTGCTGGCCGCCCGCCGCCGTACCGCCGATGATGGCGAGGCCAAGGTGACCCCTCTGCCCGGCTTTCTGATCGGGTTCGTTGTGCTGGCGTTCCTGAATGGCACGGGCTGGGTACCCGCACCGGTCACGTCGGTCCTGACGGAACTGTCGCGCTGGCTGCTGCTGATCTCGGTCGCGGCGCTGGGCATGAAGACATCGGCCAAGGACATCATGGAGGTGGGCCGCGCCGCCATTGCCATGGTCGTGGCAGAGACCGCCTTCATCGCCCTGTTCGTGCTGGGCTGGATCGAACTGATCGGCTGAATTCTGAACGATATAAATAAAAATCATCGGGAGGCAGAAACGTGCAGCAGAGCCAACAGGCCGGGCCCCCGCCCGTCAGTGACGGGTACCGGCGCTACGCGCTTTGGGTGCTGCTGATCATCTATATCTTGAACTTCCTGGACCGGCAGATCGTCGCCATCCTGGCCGAACCCATCCGGCAGGAACTGCATCTGGCCGATTGGCAGCTTGGCGTGATGACGGGGCTGGCCTTCGCCCTGTTCTACACGTTCCTGGGCATTCCCATTGCGCGCGTCGCGGAACGCGGCAATCGGCCCCTGATCATCGCGGCGGCGGTGGGAACGTGGAGCGGCTTCACCATGCTCTGCGGTTTCGCGCAGAATTTCGTACAGCTGGTGCTGTGCCGCGTCGGTGTCGGGGTGGGAGAGGCCGGATGCACCCCACCCGCCCATTCCCTGATCAGCGATTATACGCCGCGCGAACGCCGCGCGTCGGCCCTGGCCTTCTATTCGCTGGGCACGCCGCTGGGCGGGCTGTTCGGGATGGTGCTGGGCGGGTTGATCGGCGATGCCTGGGGCTGGCGCACAGCCTTTCTGGTGGCCGGCGCGCCGGGCATCCTGATGGCGATTGTCGCCGCCCTGACCTTGCGTGAACCGCGCCGGCAGATGCTGGCCGCCGACCTTGCCGCCCGGCGGGCATCGGCACCCAGCCTGCGCGAGGCGCTGGTAGAGCTGAAGGGCAAGCGCGCCTTCTGGCTGATCGCCTTCGGGGCCGCCATCAAGGCCTTCATCGGCTATGGCGCCGCCTCCTTTCTGGCCCCCTTCTTCTTTCGCAATCATTCCGAAAGCCTGACCGACATGGCCGATGGTTTCGGGCTGGGCGTGGCGGGGTTCCTGGGCGTGGCCCTTGGGCTTATCCTGGGCCTGACCGGTGCCGTCGGCACCTGGCTGGGCGGGTATCTGGCGGACAAGCATGGGGCCAAGGACCTGCGCGCCTATATGTCCATCCCCGCCGTATCGACGGCCCTGGGCATCCCCTTCTATATGGTCGGCCTGACAGTGGAGGATACGACACTGGCCCTGATCATGCTGGCCTTTCCACCCGTGTTGAACACGCTTTGGTACGGGCCGGGATATGCGGCTGTGCAGGGATTGGTGCGGCCACAGACGCGGGCGACCGCCACGGCAGTACTGCTGTTGATCATCAATCTTGTAGGGTTGGGACTGGGTCCTCTCGGCGTGGGCGCCGTGTCGGATCTGTTGAGCGGACCAATGGGTCTGGGCAAGGCGGAGGGCGTGCGCTGGTCGCTGGTGATCTTCACCCTGTTCGGCTTTCTGGCCTCCACCTTGTTCTGGATGGCACGCAAGACCTTGCGGGAAGAGACAGTAAGTTGAGCGTATAAGGGACAGGCAAAGGGGAGGAACGACCATGACCGACCATATCCTGGCCATTGACCAGGGGACGACGGGAACGACCGTCATCATCTTTGACCGCGAAACGCATATTGTCGGGCGGGCCTATGCCGAGTTCACGCAGCACTACCCGCAGGCTGGCTGGGTGGAGCATGACGCGGCGGAGATCTGGCGGGTGACGCTGGATACGGCGGGCCGGGCGCTGGCTTCTGCCGGACTGTCGGCGCGGGACCTTCGCGGGATCGGCATCACCAACCAACGCGAGACGGTGCTGGCCTGGAACCGGCATACGGGCGAACCGGCGCACCGCGCCATCGTCTGGCAGGACCGGCGGACGGCGGCCTTCTGTGACGATCTGCGGTCGCGCACGGGCGTGACGGAGATGGTGCGCGCCAAGACCGGACTGGTCATTGATCCCTATTTCTCCGGCACCAAGCTGCGCTGGCTGCTGGAGAATGTGCCCGGCCTGCGGGCGGGGGCGGAGAAGGGCGATATCCTGTTCGGCACCATCGACAGTTGGCTGATCTGGAACCTGACGGGCGGGGTCGCCCATGTCACCGACCCGTCAAACGCAGCGCGGACCCAGCTTTACGATATCCATGCCGGCGTTTGGGATGATGAGCTGCTTTCCCTGATGGATGTGCCGGCGCGGGGATTGCCGGAGGTGGGGTCATCGTCGGCTGTGCTGGGCCATACGACGGCGGACGGGTTCCTAGGCGCCGGCGGCATTCCCATTGCCGGCGTGGCGGGGGATCAGCAGGCGGCCCTGTTCGGTCAGGCCTGCCATGGGCCGGGACTGGCCAAGAATACCTATGGCACCGGGTCCTTCCTGCTGATGCATACGGGGTCCAGTACGTTGCGCGATCCTGGCCCGCTGCTGTCGACCGTGGCCTGGCGCATCGGGGATCAGCCGCTTGAATATGCGCTGGAGGGGGCGATCTTCGTCACGGGGGCGGCGGTGCAGTGGCTGCGTGACGGGCTGGGCCTGATCGCGGCGGCGGCGGAGACGGAGGAACTGGCCCGCTCCATCCCGCAGAATGACGGGGTCTATTTCGTGCCGGCCCTGACGGGCCTGGGCGCGCCGCATTGGGACCCGTATGCCAGGGGCCTGATCGCCGGGCTGACGCGCGGCACGGGCCGGGCGCATCTGGCGCGCGCCGCACTGGAGGCCATGGCCTATCAGACCCGCGACGTCACCCACGCCATCGAGGCGCAGACGGGCATCGCACTCACCGAACTGCGCGCCGATGGCGGGGCCGTGGGCAACAGCTTCCTGATGCAGTTCCAGGCCGACCTTCTGGGCGTACCGGTGGAGGTGCCGCGCGTGTCGGAGACGACGGCCCTGGGGGCGGCCTATCTGGCCGGGCTGGCTACGGGCCTGTGGCAGGACCGCGACGAAATCCGCGCCACCTGGAAACTGGCCCGCCGGTTTGAGCCGGGGATGAGCACCGCAGAGCGCGAGCGGCTTTACACGCAATGGACAAGGGCCGTGGAGAAATCACGCGGATGGGTGGCATGAACATGGGATTGAACCGGGCAAGCGGGATCGCTGCCCTGGCCGCTGGCGGCATCTGGGACCTTGTCATCATCGGCGGCGGCGCCACGGGTCTGGGCACGGCTCTGGATGCTGCCGCGCGCGGGTACCGTACGCTTCTCCTCGAAGGGCATGACTTCGCCAAGGGCACCTCGTCGCGCGCCACAAAGCTGGTGCATGGCGGTGTGCGCTATCTGGCGCAGGGGAACATCCCCCTGGTCCGCCACGCCCTGCATGAACGCGGTCGGCTGTTGGCCAACGCGCCGCAGGTGACGCGGCGGCAGGGCTTTGTCGTGCCCTGCTACCGCTGGTGGGACATGGCATTCTATGGGGCCGGCCTGTTCGCCTATGACCTGTTGGCCGGGAAACTGGGCCTGGGCCGCTCCCGCCTGCTGTCGCGAACCGAGGTGATGCGGCGGCTGCCCACCGTGAAGACCAAGGGTCTGGTCGGCGGCATCCATTATTATGACGGGCAGTTCGACGACAGCCGTCTGGCCATCACCATCGCGGCCAGTGCCGCCGACCATGGCGCCACCCTGCTGAACTATGTCCGCGTCACGGGCCTGCTGAAAGAGGATGGCCGCATCGCAGGCGTGACCGCGCGGGATATGGAAACGGGCACGGAATACAGCATCCAGGCCAAGGCCGTGGTGAATGCCGCCGGGATTTTCATGGATGATATCCGGCATATGGACCGGCCCGACTTGGCCGAGGGTCTGTCGCTGAGCCAGGGTATCCATATCGTCCTGGACCCCGGTTTCCTGGCCAGTGATGACGCCATTCTGATCCCCAAGACCGCCGATGGCCGCGTGCTGTTTGTGCTGCCCTGGCTGGGCCGCACCGTGATTGGCACCACCGACACGCCCATCGAGACGGCAAGTCTGGAGCCGAGGGCGCAGGAGGCGGAAATCCAGTTCCTGCTGGACCATGCCGCAGAGTACCTGACCCGTGCGCCCACCCGATCGGATGTGCTGTCGATCTTTACCGGCATACGCCCCCTGGTAAAGGTGAAAGGCGCATCGGGTACCTCCGCCGTGCCACGCGACCATGTGCTGATGGTATCGGACAGCGGCCTTGTCACCATCACGGGCGGCAAATGGACCACCTATCGCGAGATGGCCGAACAGACGGTCGACGCCGCAGCGAAGGTGGCCGGCTTCACCCCAACGTCCAGCCCCACCAGGGACCTGCGCCTGCACGGCTGGGCCCCGCGCGACGGCATCGACAGCAGCGACCCGCTGGCCGCCTATGGCGCCGACGCGCCCCGGGTGCGGGCCGTGCTGGCCGAACAGCCCGGCTGGGATGCCCCGATGCATCAAGACCTGCCCTATGCCCTGGGCGAAGCCGCCTACGCCGCCCGTTACCTGATGGCCCGCACGGTGGAGGACGTCCTGTCCCGCCGCACCCGTGCCCTTTTGCTGAACGCCGAAGCTGCTGTTGCCGCCGTCCCCGCAGTCGCGCAGGTGTTGGCCGCCGAACTGGGCCGCGATCAGGCATGGGTGGAAGCGCAGGTCGCGGAATTCACAGCACTGGCAGGGGTTTACAAAGCGTAGCGCGGATTACGGCTGACGCCTAATCCGCACTACGCAAAAGCCAAATGGAACGACGTGCAGATAGCGGCGATCAAAATCGGGCGTAGGTCAGTTCAACGTCACCGAATAGGTGAGGTCGCGGGCGTAGACGCGGCTGAGGCGCCATTCAACGCGGCGGTCCTGTAGTGACAGGGCCACGCGGTCGATGCAAAGGATCGACGCGCCGACGGGGGCGTTCAGCAGGCGCTGGTCGTCGGGCGTCGACAGGTCCGCGCGCAGTTCTTCGTTCGCGGAGACGATATTGATGCCGAAATCAGTCTGGTAAAGCGAATAGAGCGTGTTGGGCAGCGGCATCCGGTCCTCGATCTTCGGGAACAGGGCCGAGGGCAGGATGATGCTCTCCCGGATCGTGGGCTTGCCATCGACCAGCCGAACGCGGTTGATCTCCACCACCTTGGCGCCTTTGGCCAGATCCAGCTTCTGCTGGTCGGCGACGCGGGCCGCGCGCACGCGCACGCTCTGCTCCCCCATGGTGGGGGTGACGCGTTCACCGCCGGGCCGCACCATGCGGAAGAACCGGAACAAGGACCGTTCCTGGGTATTTTCCGCAATGAAGGTGCCCTTGCCCTGATGCCGGACCAGTAGCTTCTCCGCCGTCAGCGCATCCAGCACCTTGCGCATTGTGCCCTGGCTGACGCCCAGTTCGCGGGCCAGCGCATGTTCGCTGGGAATGGCCTCGCCCGGCCGCCAGACGCCTTCCGCCACCTTGTTGACAATGATGTCGTACACTTGCCGGTAAAGGGGACGGTAACCGGGGGCATCCATGAGGCGGAGGCATCCTTTGCAACGGGATAAGACTTATATAAGATAAAACAGTTCTGATGCATTTCATCAAGGGTTTTGGGACCGGTGGCGGAGCGGACGGCGTCGCAGCCCGCTCCGCCACGGCGACCTTACCCCAGCCCACCGATGCAGGCATATTTCAGCGTGGTGTAATCATCGATGCCATGGCGGGACCCCTCCACGCCAACGCCCGATTCCTTATGCCCGCCGAACGGCGCCACCTCCGTCGTGATCAGCCCTTCATTGATGCCGACCAGACCGTAATCCAGTCCCTCCATCATCCTGAACGCCCGGCCCAGATCCCGTGTATAGACGTAGGAGGCAAGGCCATACTCGGTGTCGTTTGCCATGCGCAAGGCATCGGCCTCCGTCTCAAACCGGAAGATGGGGGCCAGCGGGGCGAAGGTTTCATCGCGCGCAACTGCCATGTCGGATGTCGCACCGGCGATCAGGGTCGGCTGGAAGAAACTGCCACCCAGGGCATGCCGCGCCCCACCCGTCACCACGCGTCCGCCCTTGGCGACGGCGTCGGCGATATGTTCCTCGATCTTGCGAACGCCCCCCATGTCGATCAATGGTCCCTGCACCACCCCATCCTGAAGCCCGTCGCCCACCATCATGGCCGACACAGCAGTCGCCATGCGTTCCACAAAGGCATCATGGATGCCGGACTGCACCAGGATGCGGTTGGCGCAGACGCAGGTCTGGCCGGTATTGCGGAACTTGGCCAGCATGGCACCGGCCACGGCGGATTCCAGATCGGCATCATCGAACACGATGAAGGGCGCATTGCCGCCCAGTTCCATGGAAACCCGCTTCATATGCGCCATGGCCTTGGCCGCCAGCGCCTTGCCCACCGAAGTGGAGCCGGTGAAGGTGATTTTCCGCAGCAGCGGATTCTCGCACATTTCTGCCGCGATCTCTGCCGCCGATCCCGTAACGATGTTCAACACGCCCGGCGGGAACCCCACCTGTTCGGCAAGCACCCCGATGGCCAGGGCGGAATAGGGCGTCTGTGTCGCGGGCTTCACCACCATGGTGCAGCCTGCCGCCAGGGCCGCCCCCAGCTTGCGCGCAATCATGCTGTTGGGGAAGTTCCAGGGCGTAATCGCCCCCACCACCCCCACCGGTTCACGCACCGCCAGCAGGCGGCGGTTCTTCCAAGGGGACGGAATGACATCGCCATAGACGCGCCGCGCCTCCTCCGCGAACCAGCGGATATAGGCGGCACCCAATGTCACCTCCCCCACGGCCTCGGCCAACGGCTTGCCCATTTCCAGGGTCAGCAGACGGCCCAGTTCGGCCTTGTTGGCCAGAATGGCATCATGAAGCTTCATCATCAGATTGGCGCGGTCCGCCGCCGTCCAGGTCCGCCAGTCCAGAAAGGCACGGTGGGCGGCGTCGATGGCGGTCTTCGTCTCTGCCCGGCCACCACGCGGTATTGATCCCAGCACATCACCTGTTGATGGATTGGAAACAGCGATTGTGGCGCCATCCATGGCATCCTGCCAGACGCCATTGATGAGGCATTGCTGGCGCAGCAGCGGGTGGGACATCGGCATCTCCGGTCTTCCTTCTTCCGTGTGGCGGGCGTCGCGGCGCCCCATAATCGGGCTGGACGAGTATCTATTCTAACTCTTATATAAGATACAACTCTTGTCTTACCCAAGACCATGCGGTAGGAATGATGCAACCCCGCCAACAAGGGGAGCCGACAATTGAACAGGGAGGAAATGACATGCAGCATGCAAAGCATCTGAGACGGCTTGCGGCCGGCACTGCCATGGCGGTGATGGGCCTGTCCGGCTCCGCCGTCGCGCAGAACAGTGCCGATGGTGGCTTTCTTCTGGAAGAAATCATCGTCACGGCCCAAAAGCGCGTCCAGAACCTGCAGGACGTGCCCGTCGCCATCAGCGTCGTGACCGGCGATCAGCTGGAACAGGCCAACATTAATTCCGCAGAACAGCTGTTCCAGCGCGTACCGACCATCACGTTCCGCAAGGGCAACACCAACAAGGATAGCGCCATCTCCATCCGCGGTGTGGGCACGATCTCCTTCGCGTCGGGTGTGGAGCCGTCGGTTTCGACCGTCATTGACGGCGTCGTCTATGCGCGCGCCGGTCAGCAGACGGCCGACTTCCTGGACCTGGAACGGGTTGAAGTGCTGCGCGGTCCGCAGGGTTCGATCTTCGGCAAGAATGCATCGGCCGGTGTGGTGAACATCACCACCCGCGCGCCCTCCTCCACGCCCAAGGGCTTTGCCGAGGCATCATACTATGAGGGCAACGAGTACCGCCTGAAGGCCGGCGTCTCCGGCCCCCTGTCGGACAAGCTGTCCGGCCTGGTCACAGGTTTCTTCAGCCATTTCGATGGAAACGGCAAGAACGTGTTCAATGGCCATGACGTCAACGGCTATGAACGCTATGGCGCGCGCATGAAGCTGGTGCTGGATGCCACGGAGAATGTGACATTCACGGCCATCGCCGATTATGCCAAGGGCAACGACAATGGCTATGCCGACAGCATCGGCACGGTTTTCCCCGGCGCCTATCAGGACCAGATTTTCAAGCCCTCGCTGGCCCCGCTGATGCCGGGGGCCAAGAACAAGGATATCGACAACGATCTGGACCCCAAGACGCGGGACAAGAATTCCGGCGTCTCCTTGCAGGCCGATATCGACCTGGGCACGGCTGCCATCACCTCCATCACCGCCTACCGCCACTGGTACAATTATCAGCAGCGTGACGGTGACTTCCGTTCCGACGCACCGCTTTACGTCGCCACCGGTGCGGCGGGCAGCGATGTCCGCTCCCACGACCGGGGCGACCTGAGCTTTGATCAGTTCACGCAGGAACTGCGCATCGCCTCCACGGGACAGAACTTCATCGATTACGTGGCCGGCGTTTACTACTACACCACAAAGGAAGTGGACTTCTTCAACCGTACTGTCACGGCCTGTACCGCGACCACCCTGGCGGCGGTCAACGGGTTGCTGCCCTGCCGGGCCGGCGCATCGACCTTCACCACCAAT
The DNA here is from genome assembly GCF_052437035.1 of Niveispirillum sp. Taxonomy (NCBI): domain Bacteria; kingdom Pseudomonadati; phylum Pseudomonadota; class Alphaproteobacteria; order Rhodospirillales; family Azospirillaceae; genus Niveispirillum; species Niveispirillum sp. The sequence continues at coordinate 300,807 of NZ_JBQVOH010000002.1, read as the reverse complement.
GAAGGCAATGCCGATTTCACGACCAAGCTGAAGAACTACGCGGCTTTCGGTCAGGCAACGGTCAATTTCACAGATGATTTCCGCGCCATCCTGGGCGGTCGCTATACGGAGGATAAGGTCTCCTTCGACTTCGCCCGCCGTTCCACTTCCGCCGCCGCCTTCCCCGGCGTGCGTCCGGCCTTCGCCGCCACCGGCACCACCAAGCAGGATGGCATCTCCGGCAATGCCGGCCTCCAGTATGATTTCGCCGACGACATCATCGGCTATGCGACATACACCCGTGGCTATAAGGGCCCGGCGCTGAATGTCTTCTTCAACATGATTGGCACTGACACGCTGCCCATCTCGGAAGAAACGTCCAACGCCTATGAAGCCGGCCTGAAGACCCGCTTCCCCGAGGCGGGCCTGATGCTGAACTTGGCCGCCTTCAAGACCGTCTATGACGGGTATCAGGCCAACAATCTGGAACTGGTGGCCGGACAGGTGGTGACCCGCCTGACCAATGCCGGTTCGGTGTCGACCCGTGGTCTGGAAGCCGACTTTACCTGGGCCGCCAGCCGCGACCTGGAATTCAATGGAGGCGTTTCCTACACCAAGGCCCGCATCGACAAGTTCAAATGCCCGACCACCAACCCGACCTGCGCCGATGCCATCAATGGCAAACGCTTGCCCTTCTCCGCCAAATGGAAAGGATCGGTCACGGCTGACTGGCGCCTGCCGGTGGAACTGCCCAATGGTGATCTGAACCTGTCCAACACGGTACAGTTCACGTCCAAGCAGGGCTTCGACATCAACCAGAACCCCAACGCGGTCCAGAGCGGTTACTCCACATGGGATGCGGTCCTGGCCTGGACGTCGGATGATGACATGTATCGTCTGTCGCTGGTCGCCAAGAACATCACCGACAAGCAGTATGTGATCCTGCGTATTCCGAACGGCACCGCCTTCATGCGCCAGATCACGCCGCGCGACGCCGAGCGTTATTTCGGTGCCTCCGCCCGGGTCAATTTCTGATCCGGGGTTCAGTCCCAACAATATGCCTTCTCCACCCCCGGTGCCGTCCCTGGCACCGGGGGATTTTTTATCAGCGTTGGGCGATCATGGTCCGCAATACCTTCTTGTCGATCTTGCCCGTCGCGCCCAGCGGCATGGCGGGTACGAACATCACATCGTCGGGGATCTGCCATTTCGACAGGCGTCCCTGAAAATGCGCCAGGAATTCCGCCGCCGTGGCATCCATGTCCGGCTTCAACTGTACCACCAGCAGCGGGCGTTCATCCCATTTCGGATCGGGGATGGCGATAGCGGCACATAGGGCGGCCTTGGGGTGGCTGGAGGCGATATTCTCGATCTCCAGCGAACTGATCCATTCACCCCCGGATTTGATGACATCCTTGGCCCGGTCCGCGATGCGCATGAAACCGTAGCCATCGATATCGGCAATGTCGCCCGTATCGAACCATCCATCCGCATCCAGCACCTGTCCGCCATCGCCATGCAGATAGCCGCCAGCCACCACGGGGCCGCGCACCTGCAGACGGCCCATCTGCTGCCCGTCATGGGGCAGACAGGCACCGTCCTGTCCGCGCAGGGCCAGATCGATGCCGAGTGGCGGGCGGCCCTGGCGGATGCGATACGGCATCTGTTCATCAAAACCCGCTCCGGCCAGTTCGGGCACCAGCTTGAAATGCGTGCCGATGGGGGAGGTTTCGGTCATGCCCCAGGCGTGGCGTGCCTCCACCCCATAATCATGCAGCCGGCGCAGCACCGCTTCGGGACAGGCGGCACCGCCGATGATGACCCGTCGCAGCGGCCCGAAATCGCCGCCATGGCGTTCCAGATGCTGAATGATAGCCTGCCAGATGGTAGGAACGGCAGCGGCAAAGGTCACCCCCTGCCCGTGGATCAGTTCCAAGAGGGAGGCCGGGTCCAGCCGCGATCCCGGCAGCACCAGCTTGCACCCCACCGCCGCCGTGGACAACGGAATGCCCCAGGCATTGGCGTGGTACATGGGCACGATGGGCAGGGCCACATCGCACACCGACAGTCCCATGACATCGGGCTGCAACGTCATCCACATATGGATCATGGTAGAGCGATGGGAGTAAAGCACGCCCTTGGGGTTGCCCGTGGTGCCTGAGGTGTAGCAAAGGGCCGCCGCCTGCCGTTCATCGAAATCACCCCAGGGGCGCCCGTCATGGTTATGCACGGCGATCCAGTCCTCATAAGCGATGGCCTGTGGCAGCAGGGCGCGGTCTACATCCCCTTCCCCACACAACAGAACCACGTGAGTAACGGTGGGGCAGTCGGGCAGCAGATCCGCCACCAGGCCGGCAAAGACCGGATCGGCCAGAATCACGCGGTCGCCGGCATGATTGATGATGAAACGCAGCTGATCCTTGAACAGGCGCGGGTTCAGGGTGTGGCAGACGGCCCCCATGCCCATGATGGCGAACCATGCCTCCAGATGCCGGTCGCTGTTCCAGGCCAGTGTCGCCACCCGGTCACCCAGCCCCACGCCCAGTCCGCGTAGGGCCGTGGTCAGGCGGCGGGCACGGGCGCGCAGGCTGGTATAATCCGTAACGGACAGGGCACCGTCCGCCGACACCTCCACCCGCCGCGACACCACGGGTCGTGCCCCGTCCCAGCGCGCGGCATGATCGATGATCTGGTTCACGGTCAGCGGCCAGTCCTGCATCAGCCCGAACATGCGTTCCTCCCTATGCTTTTCGCCCTCATTTCCTCATTCCCAACCCGATGGCTGGACAGGGCGATGCCTTAAGTCTTATATTAGACATAAGAGTATGGATAAATAGAAAGCCAGACGCCGGGCGCACCCCGCCGCGCATGGACTATTGAGGGAAGGGAACGACATGCAATTGGTTGAGACGGATGGCGGCTTCGACCTGATCCTGGCAGGTCGCGCGATGCTGCGCCACCGGTCCGATGCGCCCTGCCTCTATGTCGGCCGGGGCGACCCGCGCGTGGAGATGTATCATGGCCACTTCGATATTGAGGATAATATCGAGGAACGGGTGGGCCTGCGCCACGCGACCCTGACACGTGACAGTGATGGCAACGCCCGCATCGCCCTGTCCATCGCCCCTTCCCTGCCACCCCTGGTCACCCTGACCCTGTCCGGCGGCACGCAGGATGCCCGCATCCGCATCGACGCCATCGACCCTACGCTCAACCGTCTGTGGCTGCGGGTGGTGGCAGAAAAGGGGGAGCATGTCTGGGGTGGAGGTGAACAGCTCTCCTATTTCGACATGCGCGGCCGCCGCTTCCCGCTATGGACATCGGAACCCGGCGTGGGCCGGGACAAATCCACCCTGCTGACCTTTCAGTCCGATCAGAAGGGCAAGGCCGGCGGCGATTACTACAAGACCAACTATCCGCAGCCGACATACCTCTCGTCGCGCCGCTACGCCTTGCATATCGACACCAATGCCTACAGCGCCTTCGATTTCCGCAAAGGGGACTGGCATGAGTTGGAGATCTGGGCGGCACCCGCGACCATCGAGCTGTGGGCGCGCGATGCCTTCACCGATCTGGTTACGGCCATGTCCGACCGGTTCGGACGGCAGCCACCCCTGCCGGACTGGGTGCTGAAAGGTGCCATCGTGGGGTTGAAGGATGGGGCGAAAAGCTTCGAACGGCTGGAGAAATATGCCGCGTCGGGCGCCGCCCTGTCGGGCCTGTGGTGCGAGGATTGGGTGGGCTTGCGCATCACCAGCTTTGGCAGCCGCCTGTTCTGGGACTGGAAATGGAACGCCACGCGCTATCCGGGCCTGGATACGAAGATCAAGGAACTGCACGAACGCGGCATCCGCTTCCTGGGCTATGTGAACCCCTATCTCTGCGTTGATGGCAGCTTCTTCCCGGAAGCGGAGGCCGCCGGATATCTGGCAAAGAAGCTGGACAGTGACGAGACCTATACGGTCGATTTCGGGGAATTCGATTGCGGCGTGGTGGATTTCACCAACCCCGCCGCCGCCGAATGGTTTGCCGAACGGGTGATCGGGCAGAATATGCTGGATTTCGGCCTGTCCGGCTGGATGGCGGATTTCGGGGAGTATCTGCCGACCGATGTCCGGCTGCACGACGGCACGCCCGGCATGCTGGCCCATAATGCCTGGCCCGTGCTGTGGGCGGAGGTGAACGCCCGTGCCGTGGCCAGCCGGGGCAAGACAGGCGAGGCATTGTTCTTCATGCGCGCCGGCTATAGCGGGGTGCAGCGCCATTGCCCGTTGCTGTGGGCAGGCGACCAGTCGGTGGATTTCAGCCGGCATGACGGCATCGGCACGGTCATCACGGCGGCCCTGTCATCGGGCCTGCTAGGCAATGCCTATCACCACAGCGATATCGGCGGGTACACCAGCCTGTTCGGCAATGTCCGCACGCCGGAACTGATCATGCGCTGGTCGGAAATGGCCGCCTTCACCGCCGTAATGCGCGGGCATGAGGGCAACCGCCCGCGTGAGAATGTGCAGATCGACGAGGATGAACAGGTCCTGGCGCATTTTGCCCGCATGACCCGCCTCTATGTCCATATGGCGCCCTATCTGCGGTCCCTGTCGGAAGAGGCGGTGGCGACGGGCCTGCCGGTGCAGCGGCCACTGTTCCTCCATTTCCCCGACGATCCCGCGACCTTTGCCCTACAGGAAAGCTATCTGTACGGAGCCGACCTGCTGGTTGCGCCAGTCATTCAGCCGGGCGTTGACCGGTGGAGCACCTACTTGCCAGCCGACACTGAATGGGTGGAGGTCTGGACCGGCAGCGTGCATACCGGCGGGCAGAGCGTGACGGTAGATGCGCCGCTGGGCAAGCCACCACTGTTCTATCGCCAGGGCAGTACTTGGGCCACGCTGTTCGCGGGCATTGCGAGTGTGACGTGAAGCATCTGTAGGTCAGGTCGAGCCATAGGCGAGCCCTGACAGTATGGCTTTCAATCCTTTGCTGTCAGGGCTCGCCTATGGCTCGACCTGACCTACGTATCGCGACAAGGACACCCCCATGCGTTTCGGCATTCACCGTACCCTGCTGCTGGCGCTCGTCATGATGGCGGGCATCCTGAACTACACGGACCGGCAGATCATCGCAGTGCTGAAACCCATGTTGGAAAAGGAACTGGGGTGGAGCGATGCCGACTACGGCACGCTGGTCGCCATGTTCCAGGGGGCAGCGGCTGTCGCCTTCGTCTTTGCCGGCTGGATGATCGACCGTATGGGCTGGCGTGTTGGCAATCCCGCCGCCGTCGGTTCGTGGAGCCTTGCCGCCATCGTCCATGGCATGGCCACCACCCTGACGGAGTTCAAGCTGGTCCGGGTCGCCCTGGGTGCGACCGAGGCTTTGGGCACGCCGGCGGCCATCAAGACCGTCTCCGTCTGGTTCCAGGCCAATGAACGTTCCCTGGCCCTGGGCTTTGTCAATGCGGCGGGCAATATCGGGGCCATCATCGCGCCCCTGCTGGTGCCCGTCATCGCGCTGTCTTATGGCTGGCGGTGGGCCTTCTACATCATGGGTGGACTGGGGCTGGTGTGGGTTGTCGCCTGGTGGGCGCTGACCCGCCTGCCCTATTTCCAGACACCCCCGACCCCTGTCGCCGTCACGGGCGGGGCCAAGGTGTCCTGGGGTCAGGTCCTGACAGACCGCCGCACCTGGGCCTTTGCCGGGGCGAAGGTGTTTTCCGATCAGGTCTGGTGGTTTCTCTTGATGTGGATGCCCGACCTGTTCACCCGTGTTTTCGGGCTGGACATGCGCAGCTTCGGCGTACCGCTGGCCACCATCTACGCCATCGCCGCCTCCGGGTCGTTGGCCGGCGGCTATGTGTCGGGCCGCATGCTGGCGGCGGGGATGAGCATCAATCGCGCGCGCAAGCTGACCCTACTGATCTGTGCCCTGCTGGTGCTGCCGGTGCCGCTGGTGCTGCTGGTGCAGAATTACTGGTTGGCCGTGGCGCTGCTGGGCCTGACCTTGGCCGCCCATCAGGGTTTCTCCGTCAACCTGTTCGCCACCGCCACGGACATCATCCCGCAAGGCCGGATCGCGACCGTCATTTCCATCGGGGCGCTGTGTGGCAATCTGGCGGGCATGGCGGTGCTGCAAGCCGCCGGCTGGGTGCTGGCGACGGGCGGGTCCTATTCCCCCATGTTCGCGCTGGTGTCGGTGTCCTACCTGCTGGCACTGGGCTGGCTGCATCTGCTGCAACCGGTGCTGAAGCCGGCGGAGGCCGCTTAAGGGTTCAGGCCAGGGCGACCTTGGCCCAGGCCTGATAGGTGGCTTCCGCTTCGTCGCGGCCAATGCACGGCGTGAATTCCGCATCATAGCGGGCGAAGCGGGGCAGATCGGCCGTGGTAATCACCCCGGCGCCCAAACCGGCGGCAATGGCGGCGCCATAGGCCGTCGCCTCCTTCACAATATGTCGGCGGACGGGCAGGCCCAGTGCGTCCGCCTGCATCTGCAACAGCGGGGCACTGGCGCTGACACCGCCATCGACAGGCAGGTGATCGGGCGTGACAAGGCCGGGCGTTGCGGCCACGGCGCGGGCAATTTCCATCATGCGGAAGCCAAGGCCCTGCAAGGCTGCACGGGCCACATGGGCGCGGCCAGCACCGGCATCCAGACCGGATATCAAGGCGCGTTCATGAAACCGCCCGTGCGGCGCGCCCAGCCCCTGCAGGGACGGGCGGACAACGACGCCGCGCGTGTCCGGCACACTGGCGGCAGCGTCGGACAGGGCGGCAGCATCGGCGAACATGCCCATCTCCTGGCACAGCCAGGTCAGGAAGGCGCCGCAGCTGATCACCATGCCTTCCACGCACCAGGAGATATCCTCCCGTGCCTTGGTCATGGCCTGGATGGGGATGGTGCGATGCGGGCTGACCGGGGTGGCGCCGGTGGAGACCATCAGGACGCCGGAGGTGCCATAGGTGGCTTTCCAGGCCCCCGCCGACAGCCGCCCATGGGCCAGCATGCCCGCCTGCTGATCCGCGATGACCGCCGTCACGGGCACGGATGCGCCGAATAGCGATGGGTCGGTTTGCCCGATGGGACCCCAACTGTCGGCGATGGCGGGAAACAGACCGGCTTCCAGCCCTTGATGCGCGATCAGGGCGGGGTTCCAGCCGGCATGATCGGGATAACCGATATAGCCCGACAGCCAGGCCGAGCCGATATCGGTGACATGCGCCCCACCACCCGTCAGGCGGAAGATCAGATAGCTGTCCAGTGTGCCCCAGCACAGGTCACCCCGCGCCATGCGGGCACGGCAATCGGGGACCTGATCAAGCGCCGCCTCCAGCTTCGCTGCCGGCACCTGCGGCCAGAGCGTGAAGCCGGCGGCGCGCAATTGCTTGTACCGGTCCATGCCGCGCAGGTCGCTCCAGACCAGGATCGGCGCCACAGGGAAACCGGTTGCGCGTTCCCACAGGACCGTGCTGGATCGCTGCGTCGTGACGCCGATGGCGGCCACGTCCCACATCGAACGCCCAGCCCGATCCAGTGCCTGCGCGATCACCGTTTGGCAGATGGACCAGACCTGTTCCCCATCCTGCTCCACCCGACCGGGGGCGGGAAAGGCAGACGGGATCGGCTGCTTGGCGCTGGCCAGCACCGTGCCGTCCGCATCGACCAGCAGGGCGCGGGCACCCGTGGTGCCACAGTCCAGGGCCAGCAGCAGTTCAGGCATCGGGGATCAGGTTGCCGGGGTTCATGATGCCGTTCGGGTCCATGGCAGACTTAAGCCGGCGTAGCAGCGCCACGCCGCCGGCACCCAGGTCATGGGCCAGATAAGGCTTGCGCAGGCGGCCCGCGCCATGATGGTGCGCCACCCCGCCGCCATGGCGGGCCGTGGCCTCCATGATGCGGCGCCAACATTCGAAATAGGCGGGTTCCATGGAGCCTGTATCCTCGAACGTCGCGGCGAAGGAGAAATACAGGTTAATCCCGGAACGGTAGACATGGGAACTGTGCGCCGACGCATTAATGACGCCTTCGACCCCGTTCAGGTCGCGGATGACGTCGTTATAGATATCGGCGATCTGAGTCCAGGTGCCGGAGATTTCGGCGGTATCGGCCACATAGCCGCGTTCGAACATGTCCTTCCAGGTGGGCACATGGTTACGGCGCGCCAGCCATTGTTCAGCCGCCGCCGGATCGCCCGGTTCCAACCCCGCCGCGGTCGCGATGGCGGCCACGGCTGGCATCTCCGCCTCCACCCGTTCGCGTGGACCTTCATGCACCATCAGCAGCATGGACTTGCCGTCGCGCTGGAAATCCTTGAACAGGCGTCGTACTTCCCGCCCGTCATACTGGCGCATCACCGGCGGCTTCCAATCGGCCTGGATGATCCGGCGCTGTGCCTCGAACCCCGCCTCCATGTCTCTGGCGAAGAAGACGGAACATTGCCGGAAAGGGGCGGCCCGGCGCAGCGACAGGGTGACGCCCGTGACCACGCCCATACTCCCCTCCGCCCCCATCAGCAGATGGCGCAGGTCCGGCCCCGCCGCAGCGCGAGGCGCCTTTCCCAGGGTGACAACGTTACCGTCGGGCATGACCGCCTCAACCGCGTAGATCATGTCCTCGATATTGCCATAGGCGGTGGAGTACTGGCCCGAGGCGCGGGTGGATACCCAGCCACCGACGCTGCTGATCCCGATTGATTGCGGCCAGTGACCGATGGTCAGACCATGCGCCGCCACCGTTTCCTCCGCCAGCAACCCGTTCATGCCGGCATCGAAGCTGGCCAGCAGGTTCGTCTCATCAATGAACCGCACTGACGCCATGCCGCCCATATCCAGCAGGATGGCCTCCGGCGTCGGCTCCACCCCGCCGCAGACACCGCTGCCCAGACCGAAGGGGATCAGGGGAATGCGCCGTTCATTGGCGAACAGTACGACCTGACGGACATCGGCCACGCTTTCGGGCCGGACCACGATGCCGGGTGCAGGCACATGCTCACCGCGCCAGTCGCGCAGATGCTTCACACACCATTGGTCATAGCGGCGGGCACGCAGCGTTTCGGCGTCGCCCAGCACCTTGTCGCGGCCAATCCGTTCGGCCAGTTGGGTGGCGATGGTCATTGTTATTCTCCCCCCGGTCCGGGCGACAAGGCCCGCCGGCTGTTCCGGTCCAGTTGCAGGCAATGATGGATTTCGGCGGCGATGCGGCGGTCATCCCAGCCCAGCAGCCGGCCCATGGCCTCTGCCGCCGGGGCCAGGGCTGCGCGGCCCGCGTCGGTGTCGAACCAGGCCCTGGCGCTGCGCCGGACCCAGTAATCCTCCAACGTCGCGGCCCCTTCATGCATGGTGGCGTGTCGGGCCTCCGCCGCCACATCACCGCCTACGGCACGGATCAGCGCAGCCTCCGTACCGTAAAGACGGTCAAGGCGGTCATCTCCGTCCAAAACACGCTCCCCACCGGGCAGGGGCAGGTCAGCTGTCAGGCAGGGCGGCGTGCGGCGGCCCAGCCGCCCCGCAACCTCATCCACGATGCGGGACGCCATGGCGCGATAGGCCGACAGCTTGCCGCCCGCGATGGCGATCACGCCGCTGGGGCCCACCCACATCTCATCCTTGCGCGACACTTCCGTCGCCTTCTTTCCGGCCTCCCCAATCAGGGGGCGGATACCGGCCCACAGGGAGACGATATCCCGGTCGCGGATGGCGGGCACATCCATGGCGGCCTGGGTGGCATTCAGCAGGTAATCGATATCGGCACGGCCAATCTCCGGCCAGTAATCGACACTTTCCTGGAACTGGTCGGTGGTGCCCAGATAGGTGAAGTTCCCGCGCGGGACGGCGAAGATATTGCGCTTGTCCGGCGCGCGCAGGATCAGCGTGGACGTCACCGGCAGCATGCCGCGCGGCAGTACGATATGGATGCCTTTGGAGATGGCAAGCCGGCGGTCGCCATCTCCTGCCGCCAGCGCCCGCACCCCATCCACCCAGGGACCAGCGGCGTTCACGATGACCCGCGCCCTGATACGGGCCGCGTTCTCCTCACCCGCAAGGGTGGAGCGGGCGATCAGGCCGACGGCCCGCCCCCCCTCCTCCATCAGGCTTTCCACCCGCGCGTGGTTCATGACCACAGCCCCGGCAGCAGCAGCGGAGCGGAGATTGGCTAGGGTCAGGCGGGCATCGTCGGTCAGGAATTCCGGATAGGCCACGGCGCCGTTCAGCCGGTCACGGCGCAGATGCGGTTCCCGTCGCGCCAGTTCATCCAGTCCCCAGACCTCATGCTGTTCCGCCGCCGGCACGCCGCCCAGCTTCTCAAAGCTCCACAGGGCGGCGCGCAGCTTGGCCTGGGTGGCCAGCGAGGTGGTGGGGATCACAAAGGGCGTGATCCGTGCCAGATGCGGAGCAATGCGGCGCAGCACCTGCCGCTCCGAGGCACTTTCCCGCACCAGGGCCACGTCGCCCTGCGCCAAATAGCGCAGACCGCCATGGATCATCTTGGATGACCGGCTGCTGGTGCCGGATGCGTAATCCTGCGCCTCCAGCAGGGCAACGGACAGGCCGCGCAGGGCCGCGTCACGGGCGATGCCCGCCCCGGTAATGCCGCCGCCGATGACGGCCAGATCGAACAGTTCGCCTTCCAGCCGGGCAAAGCTGGCGGCGCGTTCTCCCGCATTCAGGCTTGCCCCCGTGCCCATCGCTTTTCTCCGTCCCTGGTTGCTGCCCGTCAGACGTTAGGGGAATTGCGATGCCTATGGTGATGCGTTCTGGGAAACAGCCCGGTCCCGCCGAATGGCCAGTGCCGTCCAGATGGCGCCTGTGAAATCCACCAGCCCGAACAGGATCAGCAGGCCGGGCGCCAGACCCGCCAGGACCAAGCCCGAAAAGCCCACCAGCACAATGACCCGCGTGACCACGGTGATCCGCTGAAACGGCACGCCGTCGGCACCGGCATGATAGTAAAGCGCCAAATTGAAGACGATAATCCCCAGGACCCGTATCCACGGTTCTTCCGTCGGGGCCAGTCCCAGCAGGGCCAACAGCAGATTGGGGACCAGCAGCAGGATCAGACCATTGGCCCCCAGATACAGGGCGAACAGACGCAGCGACAGGGCGGCACGGGTCAAGGCAGGGTCTCCGTCTTGGCAGGCTTTGGCAAAAAATGGCATGATGGGGATCGAATTGAGAGGGAGACCGTGATGGCGACCATGAACGTTTCGGTGCCCGACCGCATGCGCGACTGGGTCCAGTCCCGTATCGACAGCGGCCAATATGCCAGCGTCAGCGACTATATCCGTGACCTGATCCGGCGGGATCAGACGGAGCAGGTGGATGCCTCGGTTGAAATAGAAGCTGCCATCGCTGAAAGCCTGGAAGACATTGCGGCTGGCCGGGTGGAGCCTGCGGAGGAATTGCTTGCCAGACTTAAAGCCAAATACGCGGCAATGGCAGCAGAGCAGGAGAAACAGTAAAAGTTGTTTTCTCTCGGCGCTCCGGTCGTGAAGTTGAAGAGATCGCAGACTTCATCGCCGCTGATAACGCAGGCCGCGCCGAGAGTTTCGCTGAAGAACTGATCGGCAAAGCCCGTTCGCTTGCCCTGCATCCGCACAGGCATCCGCTACTTGACGGACATGAACGCGAAGGCATCCGCAAATGCGCCCACGGCAAATACGTTATCCTCTACCGCGTTGAGACCGATAAAATACTCGTTCTTCACATCCTGCATGGTGCCCGGAACATTCAGTCAATCCTGGGCGACGACGATACATAACCCCGTACCCCCGCCGCCATAGTCGCCACCCAAAGCGACAGCCCCAGATGCAGCCCGATGATGCGGGCATCCGGCCCCATCAGTCCCGGCACCCTCGTAAGGGCGGCCAGAACGACGCCCACCATGGAGAGGACCAGCCAAAGCCGCACCCGGCCTTTGCTTGGTGCCAGCAAACGCAGGGTGCCGGCCAGGATGAACAGGCTGGATAGCTGCCCGACCAGGGGCTTCTGCCCTGCCAGGATCAGACCACCGACCAGCAGGACCGTGATCCCCATCACCCAGGACGCACGGCGCGTGCCGGGCAGCAGGAAAAGGGCCATGGCAATGGTGGCGAAGCCCAGCAGGGCGTAAATCTCAGACGTATCCTGATACAGGACGGTCAGCCATTCCGGCTCCCACCCGGCAAAGTGCAGAGTGCCCAGGGCGGACGGTATGGCCAGGGCCAGGATCGCGGCGGCCAGCAGCCGGACGGCACCCGTCGCCAGTTCCGTCAGAAGGGTCCAGCCGGCCCAGAGGCAGGCCAGCGCCAGGATCGCATCACTGACCGCCAGCAGCATCGGCCAACTCCCGCGCCATCACGGGCATGCCCGCACCGGTGGCTGGCGGCAGACCGGGCGTGCCCGCCTGTTCCGGATGACGGCGCAGGAAGGCCGCCTTGATCTTGTCGGTGCCGTCACGGCTGCCATCATGGCTCCACCCCGGCGGGCCGAACAGATACAGGAAGCGGTCGCGTAGGCAGAGGCCGCGCTGCGCCTGATCCTTGGCAATGCCGACAAATTCATGAAAGGCGATACGCAGCGGGTTGAAGGTACCCAAATCACGCACCAGCCCGAACCGCACCGGATCATCATCCTGCTCCGGCACGAAGGTACCGAACAGCTTGTCCCAGATGATCAGGGTGCCGGCATAGTTGCAGTCCAGATAGCGGGGGTTCGAGCCATGGTGAACGCGGTGATGGGAGGGCGTGTTCATCACCGCTTCGAACCAGGCAGGCATGCGGCGGATGGATTCCGTATGGATCCAGAACTGGTACAGCAGGTTCAGGGACGAGGCGAAGATCAGGATGGCCGGGTGGAATCCCAGGAAGGCCAAAGGCAGCTTCAGCACGAACAGGCCCATGATGGCACCCGTCCAGGGTTGGCGCAGGGCCGTGGCGAAGTTGAAATGCTGGCTGGAATGATGGACGACATGGCTGGCCCAGAGCCAGCGGATGCGGTGCATGAACCGGTGCGCCCAGTAATAGCGCATGTCGTCGATCAGGAAGCAGGCGACGATGGCCCAGACGGACGTTCCGATATCAAACAGGCGATGGTCATAGACCCAGAACATGATGGCCGAAATGCCGCCGCCGATCAGCAGACCGGAGAACAGGCCGGTAATGACATAGCCGACCCCCATGGCCAGACTTGCGGCGCTGTCCCGCGTCTCATAATGCGCGCGCAGCAGGTTCATGCGCATCAGCAGCAGTTCAAGGACCAGCAGCAGCAGATAAACCGGGCTGGCCAGGGTGGCGACATCGGGATAGCTCAGGTTGTCCGGCATCGTTTCTTCCCAGATATTGTCGTTATTTATTGCGCAACGCATCAAACAGCGCCCGCCAGTGCGCCGCCTCCGCCGGATCCGCGAAGGAAAGACGGAAGGACGGGGCCGTGAAGTCGGCCAGCGACAGGATCAGAACATTATCCCGCAGGTCCCAGCCGGTCACACTCTCCGCCCCCACCACCCGCGCCGTGGCGTATCGGCCCATGATCAGCAGCAGGCCAAAACGGTTAGCCGTCCCCAAGTCGATCAGGGCCGACAGCCCGTCACGGGACAGGGCCGCACCGGCAGCGGGCACGTCCGGCAGGATGTCGCGAAAACGGTTCAAGGCCGCTTCACGGTCCGGCATTCCTTCCCGCGCGGTCTGCCCCAGAAGGTGGTGCAGCACAATGATGAACAGCAGGCTGCCCACAATCAGATATGGAAGTGTCATCGGGTTCCGCCTTGCAACTTCGGCGATGATATTCGGGGTGGTCCAATGGTGATCTTGCCAAAAAATCATCACCTGATGATTTCCATGGATGCATCAACAAGCCTTTGGCCATGTATGTTCGGGATGAGCAATTGAACGAAACCTTGAGGAAACGTGATGGACGGGGTGCCGGACCTGCAAGGCCTGCTGGCTCGCCAGCAAGAGGCGGTGAAGCGTCACGGTGCGCCGGACCTGAAGGAGCGGCTGGCGGCCCTTGACGGTCTGGCGCGCCTGGTCCGCCGGCACCAGGGGGACCTGATCACCGCCGTCAGCGCCGATTTCGGCAACCGCGCCCGGCAGGAGACGGAGTTGGGCGAACTGATGCCGCTGCTGAACGGTATCCGCCATGTCCGCCGACACCTGAAGGGCTGGATGCGGCCCCGGCGGCGGATGGCGGGGCTGGCGTTCCAGCCGGCGACGGCGCGGGTGGAATATCAGCCGCTGGGCGTCGTCGGCATCCTGTCACCCTGGAACTACCCGCTTTTCCTGACGCTCGGACCGCTGGTCGATGCGCTGGCGGCGGGCAACCGGGTGATGATCAAGCCGTCGGAACTGGCACCACGCACGGGGGAGTTGCTGCGCACCCTGCTGGGCACCCTGTTCCCAAAGGATCAGGTGGCGGTCGTGACCGGCGGAGCGGATATGGCTGCCGCATTCTCCCGCCTGCCCTTCGATCATCTGGTCTTTACCGGGTCCACCCGTGTCGGGCGGGCGGTGATGCAGGCGGCGGCGGACAATCTGACGCCCGTCACACTGGAACTGGGCGGCAAGTCACCGGTCCTGATCCTGCCCGACTATCCGCTGGACAAGGCGGCGCGCACCATCGCCATGGGCAAGTTCTTCAATGCCGGCCAGACCTGCGTGGCGCCCGACTATGTGCTGGTGCCGCGCGACCGCATGGAGAATTTCGCACAAATCCTGATCCGGCGGGCGGAGGAGATGTATCCCGGCATCAATGGCAACCCGGACTATACAAGCATCATCACCGACCGCCACCATGCCCGACTGTCGGCGATGGTGGATGAGGCGGGTGGCCGGGTGGTCCGCCACCGTGACGCAGGCGACACGGCCCGGCGCCTGTTCCCGCCGACCCTGCTGATCGACCCGCCCACCGACAGCATGGCCATGCGGGAGGAGATTTTCGGGCCGGTCCTGCCCATCCTGCCCTATGACCGGGTGGAGGATGCGCTGGCCTTCATCAATGACCGGCCTAAGCCGCTGGCCCTTTACTGCTATTCCGACGATGGCGACCGCGTGACGGAAGTGCTGAGCGGTACGCGGTCGGGCGGGGTGACGGTGAATGCCACCATGCTGCATGTCGGGCAGGAGGATCTGCCCTTTGGCGGCGTCGGCGACAGCGGCACCGGCGCCTATCACGGGCAGGAGGGCTTTCTGCGCCTGTCGCATGCCCGCGCGGTCCTGCGCATGGGCCGCTTCAACCAATCCCACCTTGTCGCCGCCCCCTATGGAAGGCTGACGGGCTGGATCACCCGGTTCTTCATCGGAGGGGCGTCATGAACCTGCGCCGGCTTCAGCATTTCGAGGCGCTGTACCGTCTGCAAAGCTTTGCGCGGGCCGCCGACGAACTGGCCATCACCCAATCGGCATTGAGCCGCAGCCTCCAGAAGCTGGAGGAGGAGCTGGGTGCCGTCCTGTTCGACCGCACCACCCATTATGTCCGGCCCACCGATGCCGGCGACCGGCTGATCCGGCCCGTGCAGGATGTGCTGGCCGCGGCGGGGAACCTGGATAGTGCCGCCAACCAGTTGACCCGTCCGGGGTCAGGCACGGTCCGGGTCGGGGCCGGCCCTTATCCGATGAACCCGCTGCTGACCCGCGCCATCGGGCGGTTCGGGGCGGCGCATGAGGGGGTGCGGGTCACCGTGACCGGCGGGACGGCGGATGTGCTGCTGCAAGGTCTGGTCGACCGGTCGCTGGACCTTGTCGTTTGCGATATCAGCAAGTTCGACGGGTCCGCCTATGCCGACGAGGTGGTGGTGACGGCCCTGCCGCGTGAACCGCTGATGATTGTCACCGCAACATCCCACCCCCTGCCCGAGGGGCGGGGACGGCGAGAGGCGGTGGAACAGAGGCCCTGGGCCCTGCCCCGCCCGGCACCGGGCAGCGAGCACCGCTTCGCCCCCGCCATCCGCACCCGCATCGCCCAGCGCAGTTTCCCAGACTATGAGCTGGACAGCACGCTTGCCTGTCTGGAGGTGGTGCGGCAGGGGCCGGCCATCACCGTCGTGCCCCGGTCAACGGCCCTGGCCGCCAGCAAGGACGGGTCCCTGACCTGTTATGCCATGGCGGCGGGCGAACAAACCAATGACGGCATCCACCTTCTGCGCAACCGCAGCCAGAGTGCGGCGGTTACCGCGTTTGTGAAGGCCCTGCGGGAGACGGCGCAGGCGGTGGTGGCGGGGTGACGGTTGAGGCTGGTGCCGTTCGGAGACGCGCACAGGCCCGCTCCGAATGGAGGCGAGCCCGTGCAACCGAATGAAACACAAAATAAAGGGGTGTTTCGCGGGTGCGCGCCTTTCCTGACCCGAAAACGTACAGCGTCGGATCGGGAAAGACGGAAATGGCCATGATGGCGACAGCATAACAGGAAGCGGGCGGAAAGTCAGCAATTCCGCCCGCCACCCCCTCAGGCGAACGTCACCTGTTTGCCATTGCGCAGCACTGGGATGGCGTTGCGGCGCAGCTGTTTGGTGCCGGGATTCAAGATCACTTCCGGGCTGTATTGGGCCAGATAGACGCGGCGCATGCGGTCGGTGCGGTTGGCGCCCGTGGCATGCAGCAGCAAGGAGGAGAAGGCGACGATGCTGCCGGCCGGAACCTCCACCACCACCCCTTCCTCATCCCCGGTCCAGCCGACCAGATCGTTGGTGCCAGGCTGGCGCACATGCGGGACGATGCCGTCGCGGGTGGCGGGAACCTGGCTGAAGGGCAGGACGCGGACAGTGCCGTTTTCGATGGTTGTATCGTCCAGGGTGCACCAACAGGTCAGATAGGGCTTGTGGTCCGGCGGGCCGCCATTGCCCACGACATAGCCGCTATCCTGATGCCAGCTGAAGGACATGCCGCCGCCAGCGCCCTTCACCACATATTGATCATAGAAGAAATAGGCGTCGTCGCCGATGGTAGCGCGGCAGATATCGGCCATTACGTCGGAGAACAGCATTTCGCGAAGTTCCGGCTGAACCCGCTGGCATTCGCCTGCGAAATAGCGGTTGCCACGATGGGTGATGCCATCGACATCGACGCCCAGCGCGTCCAGCCGCGCATCCTCCCGCTCCACCATGCGGCCACATTGCGCGCGCAGGATATCCAGCAATTCACCTTCCAGCACGCGTTCGAAAACCGCGTAGCCTTCACGCTGGAACTGTTCGCGCTGCTGTTCGTACTTCATGGTTTCCTCCGGGTACGGGCTGTTGTTGAAACCATTCTGCCGCCGGACCAGCCATCGCATCCAATCGAATTGCGTCACGTGTTCATTCGTGAATACTATGTCCCCATGCGGATGCGACAGATTGAGGCGTTCAGGGCGGTGATGATGAGCGGCGGAGTGACCGCCGCATCCGCTATGCTGAACATCTCCCAGCCATCGGTCAGCCGCCTGATCGCCGATTTGGAATATGCGGTGGGCTTCCCGCTGTTTGAACGGCGGGGTGGGCGGGTACATCCAACAGCCCAGGCGGAGACGCTGTTCGAGGCGGTGCAGCGATCCTTCACGGGCCTGGACCTGCTGACCCAGGCGGCACGGCGCATCCGGGCGCATCCCGTGGGAACGGTGCGTATCGCCTGCCTGTCGGCCATCGCCACCGCCGTTCTGCCCCCGGTCCTGGCCCGGTTTCGGGAACGGCACGGGGAAGTGAAAGTGACGGTGGAGGCGCTGGGGCAACGCGCCATTGAGGACAGGGTATTTCTGGGGCAGGCCGATCTGGGCATCGGCGTGGCATCCGCTCCGCGCGAGGGTATCCGCGTCACGCCCCTGATCCGCGCCGATTATGTCTGCGCCCTGCCCCCCGGACACCGGCTGGCCAAGAAGGATAGTCTGCAGGTGAGCGACCTGACCGGCGAAAGCTTCATCGGCCCGATGCATGAGGCCGATGCCCTGTGGAATGGCATCGATGCCGCCCTGGCGGCGCATGGGGTGATGGTGGAACGGCTGCTGGAATGCCAGCAGTCTTTGCCCATCTATGCCTATGTCGAGGCTGGGCTGGGTCTGGCCATTGTGGAGCCGTTTTCGGCCCGGCTGTTCCGCCGGCTGGGGGTGACGGTACGGCCTGTGCGGCCCGCCATCGGCTTTGACTTCACCCTGCTGGAACCCGATATCGGCCCCACGCCGCCGCCGGTTTCCTGGCTGGCCGACGCCGTGCGACAGGAAGCGGCCTCCTCTCTGGCCGGGTCATAGCATCCGCGCATGGGTTGTTGAGCGATTGCGATTGGACGGGAAAGCCGGAAGGAGCGAAGCAGGTGCATCGGCCACCGGGAGGGTTCCATGCCCCGTCTTCTGATCCTGCAATCCGTCTGGGGGATGGATCAATGTCCGGGCTTCGATGTCTGGAACGACCTTGAAACGGCGTTGCAGGCGATTATCGATGCCGGGTTCGACGGGGCGGGCACCAATCTGGTGCGCAAGGAACGCACCGCCATCACATCCCGCTTCATGAATGAACGCGGCCTGGCCTGGGAAGCGCAGGTGCTTGTGCGCAGCGCCGACGAACTGGACCGGTTCGCAGACGAGGCGGCGTCATTGTCGGCCCACCATCTGAACGTACAGATCGCCGGGCCGATGAACCGGGTGGCCGATGCGGTCCGGCTGGTGGATGGCATGGAGCGGGTGCGCGAGCGGGCGGGACTGCCGATCTTCTACGAGACGCACCGCGCCCGACTGACCCAGGATCTGCCGTTCTTCCTGCGCATGCTGGACGCCCTGCCCCACATCCCGCTGACCGCCGACCTTTGCCATTATGTGGTGGCCGGGGAATGGGACCTGCCATTGGACCCGGCCAAGCACGCCGCCATCGCCCGCGTCCTGCGTCAGGCAAGGGCCTTTCATGGCCGCATCGCCACCGCGCATCAGGTGCAGGCGCCCATCGGCGGACATCACCAGCCCTGGCTGGAGCTGTTTCTGGGCTGGTGGCGGCAGGGCTTCGCGCAGTGGCGGGAACAGGCAGCAGCGGACGATACGTTGAGCTTCATGGTGGAGTTGGGGCCACCCCCCTATGCCGTGGTGGATGCGGGCGGGCGGGAATTGACCGACCGCTGGGCCGAGGCGCGGCAGATGATGGCGCTGGTGCGTAGGCTGTGGGACTAACAGTCAGGCCTTCAGACGCTCAACAAACAGACCGGCGGCGAAGGCGTCCACCCAGCCCTCGCACATGGCAACCCCTTCCGCCACGCTAAAATCGGCGGGGTTCAAGCACCAGGTGAGCCAGAGACCGTCCAGCAGAGCGTTCAGCGCGGTGGCCGCCGCCCGGACATTCATGGCCGGCAGACCCTTCTGTTCGGCCAGTGCGCCCAGATGGCGTTCAAGGGCGGCGCGATATTGGCCATAGGTCCGCTGCTGTACGGCGGCCATGTCGGCGGAATGGCGCACCATGCTCCAGAACACCACCCACACGCCCAGCATCTTGGGGTCCAGGATGGCCGGGCCGAAGCTTTCCGCAATGAAGCGGGACAGGCTGTCGCGCGGGTCGGTCCCCGCCTCCGACGCCTTCAGCAGGCCATCGGCAATGCCGCCGGACAGCGTCTCATAGGCGTGGCTGATCAATTGGTCGATGCTGGGATAGTAATGGTTGATCAGACCGATGGAGACATCGGCAGCCGCCGCGATCTTGCGCACCGACACGCCGGCATGGCCATTTTCCGCCAGACAGCGCAGGGTCGCCGCGACCAGATGTTCCCGGCGCAGCTCTGGCTGGATGCGGGAAAATTTCCGGGGGGGCGTGGCCATGCAACTCTCCATTTCCGGCGGCGTGGTCGTTTATCATGTACCCTTCGGCCCTGTCGCGCGCAAAGCGGCGATGGCAGGCCAGTTGACAGGCGCACCCTGTTGCACGAATGTTCAACAAGTTGACATGCTGTGCGGAAGGAATGGTTCCATGGCCGATGCGATCCCCGACGCCGATGATGATGTCAGCCTGCCGGGATGGATCTATCGCGACGCGGATTTCCTGGCGGTGGAGCGGGAGGTGATCTTCCGCCGGGCATGGCAGATCGTCTGTCACAATAACGATATTCCGCAGCCGGGCGATTATCACAGCTTCGCGTTCATGGGCGAAAATATCGTGGTGCTGCGGGGCGATGACGGGGTGGTCCGCGCCTTCCACAATCTCTGCCGCCACCGCGCGGCCCGCCTTCTGGACGGGGAGGCCGGGAATTGCGGGCGGCGCATCACCTGCCCATACCATGCCTGGACCTATGGCACCGACGGCACCCTGCTGGGTGTGCCGCATCGCCGGGAATTCCCGGATTTCCAGCTGGCCGATTATCCGCTGCTGGCCGTGGAGCATGAGATCTATCACGGCTTCATCTTCATCCGTCTGGAGGCCGGCGGGCCCAGCGTGGCCGAGATGATGCGGCCCTATGAGCATGAGATCGAACCCTACCGCCTGTCCGAACTGGTGCCGCTGGGCCGGGTCACGCTGCGGCCACGGGCCGTCAACTGGAAGAATGTCGGCGATAATTATTCCGACAGCCTGCATATCAATGTCGCCCATCCCGGCCTGACCCGCCTGTTCGGCCAGGGCTACGGGTTGGAGGCACGGGAATGGGTCGACAAGATGTGGGGCCATCTGATCGACGTGCCGTCGAAGAACCGGTCGGAACGGTTCTATCAGACCTATCTGCCGGCGGTTCCCCATCTGCCGGCAGAACGGCAGCGGCTCTGGACCTATTTCAAGCTCTGGCCCAATCAGGCGTTCGACATCTATCCCGATCAGATCGACTTCATGCAGTGGATCCCCACCTCCCCCACCGACAGCGTGATCCGGGAGATCGCCTATGTGCATCCCGATGCCCGGCGGGAGATGCGGGCCGCGCGCTATGCCAACTGGCGCATCAACCGGCAGGTCAGCCTGGAGGACAAGACATTGATCGAACGGGTGCAGCAGGGCATGGGCAGCCGTGCCTATACGACCGGCCCGCTGGGCCGTAACGAGATGTCGCTGCGCAGCTTTGCCCGGCGTATCCGTACGCTGATCCCCGAAAGCCGCCTGCCCCACGCCCCGGCACCGGGGTGGAGCGGGCGCATCGGTTGATCATAATTTTCCCTTAAGAAGGACAGGTTCCATGCGCGACGTCGTGATCATCGGGGGCGGCCATAATGGTCTGGTCTGTGCCACATATCTGGCCAAGGCCGGCCTGTCGGTCACGGTGCTGGAACGCCGGCATGTGGTGGGCGGGGCGGCGGTGACGGAGGAATTCCATCCCGGCTTCCGCAACTCCGTCGCCGCCTATACCGTCTCGCTGCTGAACCCCAAGGTCATCCAGGACATGGATCTGGCGGCCCATGGGTTGAGGGTGGTGGAACGGGAAGTGTCGAACTTCCTGCCGTTTGATGATGGCACCCACCTGATGACGGGCGGCAACGGACTGACCAAGCGGCAGGTGGCGAAATTCTCCGCCCGGGATGCCGAACGGCTGGATGATTACGATCGGGTGACGGGGGCCATTGCCGATGTACTGCGCGATCTGGTGCTGCAAACCCCGCCGAACGTGGTGCAGGGCGGGCTGTTCGCGGCCCTGCCGGAACTGTTGAAGATGGCGCGGCTGGGCGGGCGGCTGAACCGGCTGGATATCGACCTGCAGCGCGAATTGCTGGACCTGTTCGCCATGTCCGCCGGCCATTATCTGGACCGCTGGTTCGAGAGCGTTCCGGTGAAGGCGGTGTTCGGCTTCGACAGTATCGTGGGCAATTTCGCCAGCCCTTATACGCCCGGTTCGGCCTATGTCCTGCTGCACCATGTGTTCGGCGAGGTGAATGGCAAGAAGGGCGCCTGGGGCCACGCCATTGGCGGCATGGGCGCCATCACCCAGGCCATGGCCAAGTCGGCGATGGCGGCGGGGGTGGAGATCATCACCGATGCCGCCGTGACGGAAGTGATCATCGAAAAGGGCCGGGCCGTGGGGGCTGTCACCGCCAACGGCACCGCCGTACGGGGCCGGCTGGTCGTGTCCAACCTGAACCCGCGCCTGCTGTTCGGCAAGCTGGTAGCCGCCAACGAGCAGCCGGCGGAATTCAACCGCCGCATCAATAGCTGGCGCTGCGGGTCCGGCACCTTCCGCATGAATGTGGCGCTGTCGGAACTGCCCGATTTCACCAGCCTGCCCGGCAAGGACCGCGCCCCGCACCATACGGCAGGCATCATCATCGCGCCGGGGCTGGATTACATGGACCGCGCCTTCATGGATGCGCGCCGCGATGGCTGGTCCAAGAACCCCATCGTGGAGGTGCTGATCCCCTCCACCCTCGACAGCACCCTGGCACCGCTGGGGCAGCATGTAGCCAGCCTGTTCTGTCAGCATGTGGCCCCGGAACTGCCCGATGGCGCCTCTTGGGACGATCACCGCGAAACGGTGGCCGACCTGATGATCGACACCGTCAACCGCTACGCCCCCAATTTCAAGGCGTCGGTCATTGGCCGGCAGATCAACAGCCCGCTGGACCTGGAGCGGACCTTCGGGCTGGTCGGAGGCGACATTTTCCATGGCGCCCTGGACCTGAACCAGATTTTCTCCGCCCGCCCCATGCTGGGCCATGCCGATTACCGCACGCCCGTCAAGGGCCTGTACCAGTGCGGGTCCGGCACCCATCCGGGCGGCGGCGTCACCGGCGCGCCGGGCCATAATGCCGCGCGGGAGATCATTGCCGATATCCATGCCCGGCGGATTTAGGGGGGCAACGCTCCCCTGAACCCTGGACGGATGCGGAATAACGGGTAGGCTTTCCATAGGCCCCGGCGGGCCGGACGATACGGGAGGTTTGGCATGCGACAGGCTGGCCAGGATTTCTACCCTCCGCACGGGGCCGGCCCATGAGAAACCGCAGCCAGAAGATCGGCCCCCTGGGGGCCGGGGCCATCGTCGCGGGCAATATGATCGGGTCGGGCATCTTTCTGCTGCCGGTCAGCCTGGGCGCCATCGGGTCCATCACCCTGATCGGCTGGATCGCGGTGCTGCTGGGGTGCCTGATCCTGGGCTGGGTCTGTTCACGCTTGGCCATGATGCGGCCCGGCGGGCTGGGCCTGACGGGGCAGGTGCATGATGCGCTGGGCCGTTATCTGGGCTTTCAGTCGGCCTTCGTCTACTGGATCGCCACATGGTTCGGGAATGTCGCCATCGCGCTGGCCGTCACCGGCTATCTGGGCACCTTCTTTGCGTCGATCAAGGTGCCGATGGTGCTGGCCGGGGTGACCATTGCCATCATCTGGCTGATGACGCTGATCAATCTGTGGGGTGCGCGCCTGATCGCACGGTTCGAGGGGGTGGCCCTGGTGCTGGGGCTGGCACCAGTGCTGCTGGTCGGCGGGCTGGGCTGGGCGTGGTTTGATCCGGAGATATTCCGGGCCTCCTGGAATGTGACGGGCGGGTCGGACCTGTCGGCCATCACCGCCTCGCTGGGCCTGATCATCTGGGCCTTCCTGGGCCTGGAAAGTGCCGCCATCGTGGCGGCGGTGGTGAAGCGGCCGGAACGCGATGTGCCGTTGGCCACGGCGGGCGGCATCGGGGTGGCGGGCATCACCTATATCATTGCCTGCACGGCCCTGTCGGGCGTGATGCCGGCGGCGGAACTGGCAGCCTCCACCGCACCATTCGCGGAGGTGGCGGCCCGCATCTGGGGACCGGTGGCGGCCAGCATCCTGGCGCTATGTGCCATGGTGAAGGCGGCGGGCACCCTGGCCGGATGGATGCTGGTGGGGGCCGAAACGGCGGAGGCGGCGGCCGAACTGGGCCTGTTCCCGCGCATGCTGTCCCGCATCAACGCCCATGGCGCGCCGTCGCGCAACCTGATCGTCACTGCCATCCTGATGACCATCGTCTGCATCTCCACCCTGTCGGCCACACTGGGCGAACAGTTCAGCATGGTGATCAACATGGCGGTGATCCTGAATGTGCTGGTCTATGTCTATGCCTGCCTATCGCTGCTGCGCCTGTCGGGGGAGGTGCCGGCGGGGATGGAACGGCTGCGGGTGCGGGGAGCCGCCATCGCGGGGCTGGGCTTCGGCATCCTGATCATCGCCCTGTCGGAGGCGTGGATGTTGGGGGTCGCCGCCTTGATCCTGCTGCTGACGGTGCCGCTCTATCTTCTGCGGCGGCGGGCGCGGTGATGGGTCGCCATCTATCTTACGGCGCAGGGGCGGCAGCGGCAGACATTTCTTTGTAACTTCTTTTACGGCGATGAACGGGGCATTGTGCAGCCGCTGATTTTCGTTCCCTGTCACATGCGTGGCTTCTGGAGGCTCACCGATGGATTTCTTCCGCCGCTTCAATTTCCTGGTCTGCGCCCCCGCCTTTGAGGCGGATGAACTGGAGGGGTCGCGGCTTCAGGACATTATCGGGGAGGTGGAGCGTCTGGGCTTCGAGGTGACCAAGGCGCGGCGCATCGAGGATGCGGAATTGGCCATCCGTACAGATGCCGCCATCGGCTGCATGGTGCTGGACTGGGGCAAGCGCTGGTCGGAGGGAAAGGCGGCCGCCCTGATCTCCCTGGTGCGGGCGCGCGGGCTGGAAATGCCCATCGTGCTGCTGGTGCGGCGCAAGCGGCTGGAGGATATCCCGGTCGAGGTGATGCGGGAGATCGACGGCTATGTCTTCCTGGCCGAGGAAACGCCGCAATTCATCGCCAAAAACCTGATCAGCCGCCTGCGCCAATATGCCGAAACCCTGAAGACGCCGTTCTTCGGCGCCCTGGTCGATTATGCCGAGGAAGGCAACCAGATGTGGACCTGTCCGGGCCATAATGGCGGCATCTTCTATAGCCGCAGCCCCATCGGCCGCATTTTTGTGGAGCATCTGGGCGAGGCGATTTTCCGCGACGATCTGGATAATTCCGTCGTCGATCTGGGCGACCTGCTGGTGCATGAGGGGCCGGCGCTGCGCGCACAGAAGGAAGCTGCCAAGATTTTCGGGGCGGAACGCACCTATTTCGTGCTGAACGGCACCTCGGCCTCCAACAAGGTGGTTCTGGGCGCGTTGGTAGCGGAAGACGACCTTGTCCTGTTCGACCGCAACAACCACAAGGCCGCCCATCATGGCGCCCTGCTGCTGGGTCAGGGCACGCCGATCTTCCTGGAAACCGACCGCAACGCCCACGGCCTGATCGGCCCCATCGATTACGAGGCGCTGGACGAGGACAAGATCCGGGAGAAGATCCGCACCAGCCCCTGGGTGAAGGACCCCGATGCCTGGAAGAAGCCGCGCCCGTTCCGCGTGGCCGTGATCCAGCAATGTTCCTATGACGGCACCATCAACAATGCCGACATGCTGGTCGAAAAGCTGGGGCCGCTGTGTGACTACATCATGTTCGATGAGGCCTGGGCCGGCTTCATGAAATTCCACCCGCTGTTCCAGGGCCGATACGGCATGGGGGTGAAGAACCTGGGTCCCGACAGCCCCGGCATCATCACCACCCAGTCCACGCATAAGCAGCTGGCCAGCTTCAGCCAGGCCTCACAGATCCATGTGAAGGACAAGCATATCGGCGATATCGAACGCCGCGTCGAACATCGCCGATTCAATGAAAGCTTCCTACAACACGCCTCGACCAGCCCCTTCTATCCCATCTTCGCCTCCCTGGATGTCGGCGCGCAGATGATGAAGGGCAAGTCGGGCGAGGTACTGTGGGACGACACGATCCGCCTGGGCATCGAGACCCGCAAGAAGCTGCGCGCCATCGCGCGGGAATTCATCGACAAGGAAAGCGATCCCGCCCGCCAGTGGTTCTTCGACCCGTTCGTGCCTGACGTCACCCGGTTTGAGGGGCGCGATGTGCGGTGGGAAGACGTGCCGACGGATGAGCTGGCCCGCGATCCTTCACATTGGATGCTGGAGCCGGGGCGCGGCTGGCATGGGTTCAGCCATCTGGGCCCCAACTATGCCATGACCGACCCCAACAAGCTCACGATCCTGACCCCCGGTTTCGACCGGCGCACCGGTGCCTATCAAGATCAGGGAATCCCAGCCCCGGTGGTGGCCGAATACTTACGCGAAAACCAGATCGTACCGGAAAAGAACGACCTGAATTCGCTGTTGTTCCTGCTGACGCCCGGCGTGGAAAGCAGCAAGGCCGGCGGGTTGATGAGCGCACTGATCTTCTTCAAGCGGCTGCATGACGACAATGCCCTGCTGGACGACATCATGCCCGATTTCGTGCGCCGGCGAGCCCCGCGTTATAACGGCGTGCGTCTGGGCGATCTGTGCCGCGATATCCACGCCTTCTATCGCGAGCATAATATCAGCGCGTTGCAGCGTGCCCAGTTCCGGCCCGAACATCTGCCGGAAATGGCCATGCTGCCGCATAAGGCGGCCAAGCAGCTGGTCCGTAACAAGGTGGATTTCGTTACCCTGGACCAGTTGCCGGGCCGCATCGCCACGACCTTGATGCTGGTCTATCCGCCCGGCATCGCCACTGTCCTGCCGGGGGAGCGGCTGACAGAAGCCGCTCGCCCCATGATCGATTACCTGAAAGTGTTCGAGAAGGGGGCCAACCTGTTCCCCGGCTTCGACAATGAAATCCAGGGCGTCTATCGCAAGCAGGATGCCGATGGGCGCATCCGGTTCTATACCTATGTGGTGCGGGAATAGGGTTGGACCATAGCCGGTGCCCGATACCGGGGGTCAGGGCTTCTGACCGCCGGTATCACCCGGCGGCATAGGTGAAGGAGCAGTTGCCAAGCCCGCCCACCTTTGCGGTGACCGTCTGCCCCGGCACCAGTGGCACCATCGGCCCCAAGGCACCGGTCAGCAGGATGTCGCCGGCCTGCAACGGCTGCCCACGGGCGGCCAGCGTACTGGCCAGCCAGGCCGCCGCATTCAACGGATGGCCCAGGCAGGCAGCTCCCGCCCCCAGTGACGCAATGGCCCCATCCACCTCCAGCACCATGCCGCAGGTATAGAGATCCAGCCCGGCCAACGGCCTGCCCTCCGCGCTGATCACGAAGAAGGCCGAGGAGCCGTTATCGGCGACGGTATCCGCGAAGGTGATGGCCCAGTTGGCGATACGGCTGTCCACGATTTCAATCGCGGCATGCACGCTGGCGACCGCTGCCGCCACATCGGCGGCGCTGGTAGTCGTGCTGGGCAGGGCCTGACCCAGGATCAGCGCCACTTCCGCCTCTGCCTTCGGCTGCAAGGTTCTGGCCGGGTCCAGGAAACCGCCATCGGCAATGCGCATATCATCGAACAGCACGCCGAAATCCGGCTGGTCCACCCCCAGCTGCTTTTGCACGGCCTTGGCCGTCAGGCCGGCCTTGCGCCCCACGATTTTACGGCCCTGTCCCTGCCACCATTGGGTATTGAGGGCCTGAATGGCATAGGCGCCATCGGCATCCAGCGGGTCCAACGCGTCGCGCAGCGGTGCGATGGCCGTGCCATCATAGGCCTGACGCAGACGCCGGGCGACTTCCTCATATGTGGGCGAGACCATCTGGCCGTTTCCTCAAATTATCATGGGGTTCCGCCGGGCACCCGCCGGCGGCAAGCAACGCGTGATCCAAGCCGGCATGGGGCCGTTGCCCCCGAACAGCATGTCCGCACCATATCCGATGGTGCCGCTGGTCACCAGCCGACGCCTGCGGTAATTTCTTACATCATGAGAAACGGAACCCCTCACCTCTCCTCCTCCCTGCGGGCGCTGACGATGCTGGACAGCGTCATCAATGGCGGTGGGGGAAGGTCGATCACCGATCTGGCACGCCAGCTTGATATCCCGGTATCCACCGCCCACCGTCAGATCGCGACGCTGGTAGCAGCGGGCTATCTGTCGCCCGATCCGGGGGGTGGGTATATGGCGGGCAGCCGGCTGCTGCTGCTGAATGCCCGGATTGATGAGAAACAGGTCATCGTCAGCAAGGCGGCACCGGTCCTGCCGGGTCTGGCCCGGCAGATCGGCTGCATCGTTCAGCTTGGCACGCTGGAAAATGACATGGTGACCTACCGGTTGAAGGCCGGGCGCAGCGCCGATGCCTTGTTCACCAAGGTCGGGCAGCAGTTGGAGGCCTATTGTTCGGGCATGGGTAAGGTGCTGCTGGCCAACCTGCCGGAGGATGAGCGGGAAAAATACCTGGCCCTTGGCCCCTTCGTTCCCCTGACACCCGCCACCATCACCGACCCCGATCACCTGCGCAGCACCCTGCGGCAGATCGCCATGACGGATGTCGCCCAGGATGAGGGGGAGATCGTGCCCGATCTGCATTGCGTGGCGGTGCCCATCAAACGGCCCGACGGCAAGGTCCTGGCCGCCATTTCCGCCTCATATCGGGTGACAGAAGGCGAAACGCCGGGGCGGTCGGACCTGATCGCCCCGCTGACCGCAGCGGCAATGACGATCAGTGCCCAGGTTTATGGCGATCCGTCGGATACCGTGGGCTGACCACCAAACAGGTACACAACCAACAGGCAAATATCCCCGGTCCGGCAATGAGACTGCGCCGGCGGCTGCCGGCCCCTGCTTTCGCCCCTCCAAAGCATATTGTATTCTATAAGTACATAATGCTATCTTGCCTTCAGAACATCGCAACCCGGCAAGGGGAGCGGCCGACAGGTAGGCACAGACACAAATACGGGGATTCTGACATGAGGACGATGAAGGCTGGGGTGGCGCTGGGATTGGCACTGACAGGCCCGATGCTGTATTTTAACAATTCAAATGCTCAAGAAAAGGCGGATAGCAGCGGCCCGCTGCTGGAAGAGATCATTGTGACCGCCGACCGCAAGAACAGCTTCGGCGCCGATTATGTGCAGGCCGGCACCTTCCGGGGCGCGCGCATGATGGACACGCCGCTGACGGTGAACATCATGCCGCGCGACCTGCTGGACGCGCAGCAGGTGACCAGCATGGGCGACGCCGTGCGCAACACCGCCGGTGTCACCTTTTCCCAGGTCAGCCCCGCC
Organism: Niveispirillum sp.; assembly: GCF_052437035.1. Classification (NCBI taxonomy): domain Bacteria; kingdom Pseudomonadati; phylum Pseudomonadota; class Alphaproteobacteria; order Rhodospirillales; family Azospirillaceae; genus Niveispirillum; species Niveispirillum sp. The sequence continues at coordinate 271,949 of NZ_JBQVOH010000002.1, read as the reverse complement.
GTTTACGCCAATCTGGCCATCCGCGGCATTCCCGTTGAAAACCGCAGCAATTACCGCATGAACGGTTCGCTGCCGATCGTGAACCAGATCGACCTGCCGATGGAGGATAAGGAGCGGATGGAGGTGCTGAAGGGCGTCGCCTCGCTCTATTACGGGTTCACCACCCCTGCTGGCATCGTGAACCTGACCATGAAACGGCCAACGGCAGAAGCGCTGAATGAAATCACGCTCAGCGGCAATCAGTTCGGTGGCGTCGGCGTCCATGCCGACATGTCCCGTCGTTTTGGGGAAGAGGATGAATTCGGCCTGCGCGTGAATGCCGTGCAGGGCTGGCTGGAAACCGGGGTGGACGCGGTGGAGGGGCACCGCAGCGTGGGTGCCGTCGCCTTTGACTGGGACCCGGTTGAAACGGTGAAAATCCGCCTGGATGCCGAATATATTGAGAAGAAGATCACGGAGACGGCGACCATCACCCTGCCCGCCGCCGTCAATGGCGTGACCATCCTGCCCCCGATGTGGGACCCGAAGAAAAGCCTGTCATCGGAATGGATGTATTCGGATGCCAACGAACTGAACCTGATGGCTCATGTCGAATGGCGTTTTGCCGAAAACTGGTCGATCACGGGTCAGGCTGGGCGGTCCGACCTGTCGCGCGACCGGCATTACAACACCTTCCGCAACTATAACCTGACCACCGGGGCCGGCACGTTGCAGGTGCTGCTGTCCAACGGCAATGATTATGTGAACGAGAATTACCGCAGCGAACTGGCCGGCGCCTTTGAAACCGGTCCCTTGACCCACCAACTGTCCGTGGGTGGCACCATCAACACCCGCACGGCGGAAACGCCCAGCAACCCGACCGTCAATTACGCCCAGAATTACTATAACCCCGTGCGCGTGGCCGAAACGCCGCTGCCGGCCCGCGTGGTGCCCAACCCGTCCAAGATCACGGACCAGGGCGCCTATATTTTCGACCGCATATCCTATGAAAGCTGGATCGACCTGCTGATCGGCGCCCGCTACACCGACTATCAGAACAAGTCGAAGACGGGCACGCCCTACAACACCACCAAGACCTCGCCCTCCTATGGCCTGGTGGTAAAGCCGCAGGACTGGATCAGCCTTTACGCCACCTATATCGAGGGGCTGGAGGAAGGCGGCGTCGCCCCGCTGACCGCCGCAAATGGCGGTGAGGTTCTGCCCCCCGCCATCTCCAAACAGAAGGAAGCCGGCGTCAAGATCGAGCCGCAGAAGGGCCTGATGGTCTCTTTGACCTATTTCGACATTGACCGCGCCTCTTCCTTCCTCAACAGCGCCAACCGTTTTGTTCAGGATGGCCGCACCATCTACAAGGGCTGGGAAGCCAGCGCCACGGGTGAGGTGAGCGAACGCCTGTCAGTCTTTGCCACAGCCATGTATCTGGATGCGGCCCAGGAAAAGGCCGCCAGCACCGCCGTCATCGGCAAGCGTCCGGAAAACACGGCCAAATACACGGCGTCACTGTTTGCGGAGTATAAGCCGGAGGCGGTGGAAGGTCTGGGCGTCTCCGCCGGCCTGTTCTATGTCGGCAACCGCGCCATCAATAATCAGAACACGGCCTTCATCGACGGCTACACCACCTATAATGCCGGCATCCGCTACAGCACCGATATTGCCGACCATCCCGTCACCTTCCGCCTGAACGGGGAGAACCTGACGGGCAAGAAATACTGGGCGGCAACCGGGGCCAATCTGTTGAGCCCGGCCCTGCCCATGACGGTGAAGTTCGCGGTCACGACCCGGTTCTGACCAGCCGGTCCGGCATAGTCTGCTGTCACGGGGCCGCCTTCGGGTGCCCAGTGACAGCAGACTATTTTATTCATGCTACATTCTGCATGTCTTCGGGGGTGCAATGAGGCTGCTGGCATGGGCGCACCGCTGGCTGGGTCTTCCCTTATCGCTGTTGCTACTGGTGCAGGCGCTGACGGGTGCCATCGTCCTGTTCAAGCATGAGGCGAATGATCTTCTGCACCACGCGGCCCTGACCGCCGACGGTGCCCCGCCTTTGCCGCTGCAAACCCTGGTCGGCGGGGTGCTGCGCGACCGGCCCGATGCAAGGCTGCTGCGGATTGACTACCCGGAGACACCGGACGGCACCTATATCCTGCGCCTGGACCGGGGCGGCACCAAATGGCGCCTGTCGGTCGATCCCGGCACGGGACGGGTGAAGCGGGAGGCCACCGTCACCGGCTGGCCCATCGAGTGGCTTTTCGATCTGCATTACACACTGCTGCTGGGCAAGGATGGGCAGATCATTGCGGGGCTCAGCGGCCTGGGCCTGCTGATCCTGTCCATCACGGGGCCTGTCCTCTGGTGGCGGGGGCGGCCGCGCGGGCGGGGCCTGTTCGCGGTTGCCGGCGATGGCGGGCAGGCGCGGTTTCTGCGCGACCTGCACCGCCTGACCGGCATCCTGGCCGCATTGCCCCTGACCATCCTGTCCTTCACCGGGGTGATGGTGGCGCTGAAGATCTGGACCTCCGTCCTGGTCGGTGTCATCGCGCCTGTTTCGGGTAAGCCGGCGCCCCTTGTCGTCGCCCGCGCCGACCAACCATTGCTGCCCCTGGACCGGATCATCGCCGCCGCGCGGGCCGACCGGCCCGGCGCCCCCATCCGCAATGTACGCTTTCCCGGCGGCAGCGGTCGGGTGGTGCTGGTCTTTCTGGAGGATGAAACCGTCACCCTGCCTGACGCCACCTGGCAGGTCTGGCTGAACGCCTATGACGCTACCATCCTTGCCCGCTACAGCGACGCGACGATGCCGGCGGGCAGCCGTTTCATGGAATGGATGCTGCCCATCCATACCGGATCCGCCGGGGGTCTGGCCCTGCGCCTGTTCTGGTGCCTGTCGGCCCTGGGGCTGGCCGGTCTGCTGGTCACGGGCGCCTGGGGCTGGCTGGCGCGACGCGACGGATCACCCCGCACTTTGCGCGTGGCAGCCGCCGATCCGCTGTCGCCGGGCGTCATGGGGCTGCGCCTACGCCGGCCCTTCGGCCTGCCCGTGCGCGCCGAACCTGGCGCCCATATCGACCTGCATCTGGCTGGTGGTCTGATCCGGCAATACAGCCTGACCAACGCGCCGGGCGACCGGTCCGCCTATGCCATCGCGGTGCAGCTGGAACCCGCAGGGCGGGGCGGGTCGCGGGCCATGCATGCGCTGCGCGTCGGTGATCTGGTGCGTGTAGGCCCCCCGCGCAATAGTTTCCCGCTGGACCGCAGTGCGCCGCACCATCTGCTGCTGGCCGCCGGCATCGGCATCACGCCGATCATCGCCATGGCCGATGCCATGGCCGGGAATGGCGCATCCTTCAGCCTTCATTACGCAACGCGCGATGCCGCCGGTGTGCTGTTCGCCGACCGGCTTTGCCGCCTGGGGAACCGGGTGCATCTGTATCCTGCCGACGCCGTGCCCCGCCAACGCCTGGATATCCAGGCCGTGATGGCATCGGCCCCGCCCGGCACCCATGTGCAGGCCTGCGGTCCCGCCCGTTTCCTGGCCGACATAAGACAGGCCGCCGATGATCTGGGCTGGGACGGCGCGCGGGTGCATCTGGAGGGGTTTGCCCCGACGGGGCCGGGTGCGGATGCACAGCCGTTCCGCGCCCGGCTGCCCGATGGCCGCATCATCCAGGTCCCGGCAGATCAGACCCTGGCCCAGGCCCTGACCGCCGCCGGCCTGCCCGTTGCCGTTTCCTGCGGCCAGGGTGTGTGCGGTACCTGCACCCTGCCCCTGCGGTCGGGCCACGCCCTGCACAAGGATCAGTGCCTGTCGCAAAAGGAACGCCAGACCCTGATCACCCCCTGCTGCTCGCGGGGGGTAGGCGAAATCGCAGTGGGATGAAAAAAGGGGGCTGAAGCCCCCTTAATCCAGATCGTACCGCGTATAGGAATGGGGGCCATAGGGGCGTGGTGCCACCCACATGCGCCGTGCCGTGACATCCATCAGGATGGTGGCAACGGTGGAGGAGGTCCGCCCCCCCGGGCCTGAGACAACGGAGCGGCAGACGGCGCGCGGCGCGCCCCAGCGATCCTGGAACGCTTCCTTCAGCGTCTCCAGCGTAATGGACCCGGCGGCGGCGCGCAGGTGCGCCTCCACCCGTCGGTCGCGGTACAGGCTGTCGGCATTGACCAGCAGGCTGCGGTCCTGAAGCTTGGCACGGGCCGGCGCGCTGACGAAATGGTTGGCATGGACCAGCAGCCCGCCCTCCGGCGCGATCCAGAAGGCCTCATCCGGCGTGGTTTCCAGATCGATGGCATCACCATCGGCGTGGCTGACCATCAGGTTGTTGGAAAAAGCGCGCGGGCTTTGCAGCACGGTCAACAGCGCGTCTGACAGATGCGTCTGCGACAGGACCGCGCGCCTGATCAGGGGGATGGGCACACCGTCGCGGCTGCCATCCTTTTCGCATTCCAGGAAATTGCCGGTGATGGCCACGCCCGCACTGTTCAGGCCGGCCCGCGCCATCATGCCCGCTTCCACAAAGGTCAGGATGCGCGGCCCCTTTTCCGGGATGATGCGCAGGACCACACCGCAATCGGCGCATTCATCGCGCCAGTCCCAGTTCTGTCCATGCAGAAGATGCCCGTCCGCCGTCACCGATGGCAGGGCGATGGCCCCGGTACAGCCATCGGGTTCCGCCCGCGCCACCGCCGCTTTCGACAAACCGTATAACAGTTCGGTGCGGGCATTGATGGCGACAATATCCTCCACCGGCTCCCCCACCCCCTCGGCGATGCCGCGCATCTCCGCCATCTGCTCGGGATGGGATTTTTCCAGCCGTTCCTGGATACGCCGCGCCACGGTGCGGGCCTTTTCCCATTCAACGCCCTTGGCGTCGATGGCAGCGCGATAGATGGCAAGACAGACCGCGATCCGTTCCCCCGCCTGCGCCCCATATTGGCGGCCACGCTCCATCGCGGGGCCTTCCAGCGTGATCAGGGGAAAGGGGACGGTTTCTGCCTGTGGCGGCAAGGGTTCCATGGCGCATGCCCGACGGAGGTGAAAAGGATCGAATTGTATTATGATGAAACACAGTGCAAGTCAATTAGCCAACACCGATCAAATTGGATTTTATCACGACAAGATACTAGACTGGCGGGGAACAAGCACCGGATGCCCCCCCTTATGACCACCGACATTGACGATCAGGATGAACCGGAAACCGGCGGCCCGTCAAAGCTGCAGGCCGACCTGGCCGGGCAGATTGTCGATCATATCCGCCGTCACCGCCTGCCCGTCGGCCACCATTTCACCGAACTGGGTCTGGTGGAGGAATTCAAGGTCTCCCGCACGCCTGTGCGCGCGGCCCTGCGCCATCTGGCAGATCTGTGCATCCTGGAAACACAGCCGCGCCGTGGCTTTTTTCTGAAGGTGCCATCGGATGCCATCGAATGGCGGGGCGGCGGCGGTCGCGCGGATGAGTTAGAGGATCTGTATCTGGCCATCGCCGCCGACCGCATGAAGGGCAATGTGGATGGCGAGGTGTCGGAGGCCGACCTGATGCGCCGCTACGGGGTGCCGCGCGGCACCCTGATCCGGGCGCTGAACCGCATGGCTCAGGACGGCATCGTCGAACGCAAGATGGGCCATGGCTGGCAGTTCATGCCCACGCTGAACAGCGATGAGGCGCATGACGAAAGCTACCGTTTCCGCCTGCTGGTGGAACCGGCAGGTCTGCTGGAACCCAGCTTCACCCTGGACCGCGCCTGGGCAAGGCAGGTGCGTGAGGCACATGAAAAGGTGTTGTCGGGGGAGGTCAAGCCCACCGCCATGGAGTTCTTCGACATCAACGCCGAATTCCATGATTTCGTGGCCGCCTGTTCCGGCAACCGCTTCATCCACCAGTCGGTGCAGAACCAGAACCGCCTGCGCCGCCTGCTGTCCTATAACTGGTCTTATGGCGAGGATCGGGTGGTGGACAGTTGCCGCGAACATCTGGAGATCCTGCACGCCCTGGAACGCGGGGATCAGGAATGGGCCGCCGCCCTGATGCGCCGCCATCTGACCGTCTCGTCCAAGGAACGGCCGGAGTTCGGGTGAGCGTCCCCTACAAATCATATTGCATTTCATAAATACATAGTACAAAGTACCTCCAGCGAACAACACGGGGGTACAGGGCATGTCGCGCGGTTGGACAAGGGGTGCCTGGGCATTGGCGGCGCTGGCGGGCATGGTCCCGGTGGCGGCGGCGTCCGGCACCCTGACGGTTGCGCTGAATGCCGATATCCGTTCCACCGAACCGGGCGTGAACCGTGACACCAACAGCGACATGGTCCTGGCCCAAGTGGTGGAGGGACTGGTGGCGACCCGCGCCGACCTGTCGGTGGCGCCCATGCTGGCCGACCGGGTGGACATGGCCGATGAGGGCCGCACCTATATCTTCCACCTGCGCGACGGCGTGCGCTTCCATGATGGAAGGGTGCTGCGGGCGGGTGATGTGCGCTGGTCCTGGGACCATTGGATGGACCCGGCCCGCAACTGGACCTGCCGCAGCTTTTATGACGGCACGGGCCGGGGGGTGAAGGTCCTGTCCGTGGACACGCCCGATGATTTGACCGTGCGCTTCACCCTCGACCGGCCTTCCGCCGTCTTCCTGGCGCAGATGGCCAGCACGCAATGCCCGCTGGCCATCCTGTCCCCGTCCAGTGTCGGTGCCGATGGCCACTGGATCGCCCCCATCGGAACCGGCCCGTTCCGGCTGGGCGAATGGCGGCGCGGGCAATATGTCATGCTGGACCGGTTCGACGGTTACAGTGCGCGCAATGATGAAGCCAGCGGTCTGGCCGGTGGCAAACAGGCATTGGTCGATCAGGTGAAGTTCCTGATCGTGCCCGACGTCACCACGTCGCAGACGGCGCTGCTATCGGGCGGGGTGGATATCATCCCGGCCCTGCCCGCCGCCGCCGGACAGGATCTGAAACGCTTCAGCGGTGTGCGGGTTCATGAACAGGAACTGCTCAGTTGGACCGTCCTGCTGCTGCAAAGCGATGATCCCGTCCTGTCGGATGTGCGCATCCGCCACGCCGTTGCGCACGCCATCGACCGCGACGGCATCGCCATGGTGGCGACCAACGGTCTGGTGACGCCCAACCCGTCCGCCGTGCCGCGCGTGGCGCCACAGCATGGGCCGGCGCATGATGAATGGCCCGCCTATGATCCGGAAAAGGCCCGCGCCCTGCTGCGGGAGGCGGGCTATGCCGGGCAGCGCATCGTGGTGCAGACCAACCGGCGCTTTCCCAACATGTTCGACAATGCCGTCCTGATCCATGCCTATCTGCGTGATGCCGGCTTCAATGCCGATCTGGCGGTGCTGGATTGGGCCAGCCAATTGTCGAACTATCAGAAGGGGCGCTATCAGCTCTCCTCCTTCTCCTATTCCGCCCGCTTTGACCCGGCCCTGACCTATGACGCGCTGATCGGTGACCGGGCCAAACGCGCCACGGCGCAATGGTACAGCGCACAGGCCGCCGCCCTGCTGGACCGCGCCAACCGCAGCGCGGATGAGGTCGAGCGTCAGGCCGCCTTTGATGCCTTGCACCATCAGATGGCGGCCGATGTGCCGATCATCGGGCTTTATAACGGCGTCGCCGTTGCGGCCACGCGGGCCAATGTCACTGGCTTTCACAATTGGGCCGCCAATCTGCCCGTCCTCTGGGGCGTCGCGAAGGAGGGGGAGTAACCGCCATGGGTGCCTATCTCCTGCGCCGCTGCCTGATGACGCTGCCCACCCTGTTGATCGTGGCGGTGATCGTGTTCCTGCTGATGCGGCTGGTCCCCGGTGATCCCGTGTCGGTGATGGTGGGCGACATGGCCGATCCGGCCACCATTGCCGCCATCACCCGCAATCTGGGCCTGGATCAGCCTTTGCCGGTACAGTTCCTGCACTGGCTGGGCAATATCCTGACCGGTGATTTCGGCACCTCCATCACGACGGGGGAGGCGGTGCTGCCCGCCATGCTGCACCGGCTGGGCGTGACAGCGCAGATCGTGCTGCTCTCCATGACGCTGGCCATGCTGATCGCGGTGCCCGCCGGCATGCTGGCCGCGTGGCGACAGAACAAGGGGACCGATATGGTGATCACGGGCCTGCTGGTCCTGTTCATTTCGGTGCCCAGCTTCTGGGTCGGCCTGCTGCTGATCCTGCTGTTCGGGGTAGAGCTGGGCTGGCTGCCCACGGTCGGCTATGTCGCCATCACCGATGATCCGCTGCGGGGGCTTTTGTACCTGATCCTGCCCTGCGCCTCCCTGGTGCTGGTGGAAATGGGCGTTGTGGCGCGCATGATGCGGTCGGGCATGATCGATGTGCTGCGCCTGGACTATATCACCCACGCCCGCGCCAAAGGCCTGGCCGAAGGGCCAGTGCTGTGGCGCCACGCCTTCCCCAATGCCTTTGCCCCCACGCTGACCTTCATCGGCCTGCTGCTGGGGTCGCTGCTGGGCGGGGCGGTGGTGATCGAAACGGTCTTCACCCTGCCCGGCCTGGGCCGCTTTCTGGTCGATGCGATCGAGGCGCGGGATTACCCGGTGATCCAGGGCTGCCTTCTGCTGGTGGCGATGATCCGCATCCTGGTCAATCTGGCCGTCGATCTGGCCTATCCGCTGCTGGACCCGCGGGTGCAGCTATGAGGAATTCCGCCATGACCCGGTTCCTGTCGCGGCCCAACGCCGCCCTCGGGCTGATCTTCTTCTCCTTCATGCTGCTGGCCGCCGCCTGGGGCCTGCTGGCCACGCCGTATGACCCGCTGCGCCCGGATGTCTGGGCACGATTGCAGGCACCGTCGGCACTGCACTGGCTGGGCACCGACGGGTTTGGCCGCGATGTATTCAGCCGCCTGCTGGTCGCCGCCTGGGTCAGTGCCGGCGTCAGCATGGCTACCGTCGCCCTTTCCGTAACGCTGGGCACCGCCATCGGCGCCGTCGCGGGTTATCTGGGCGGGCGGGTGGATGATGGGGTGACGGTGCTGATGGATGCGCTGATGTCCTTTCCCGCCATCCTGCTGGCGCTGGGCATCCTGGCCGCCATCGGCCCGTCGCCGGGCGGCGTGGTCCTGGCCCTGGGTCTGGCCTATACGCCGTCGGTGGTGCGGGTGGTGCGCGGGTCCGTCCTGTCGCTGAAGGAACGGGAATTCATCGATGCGGCCCGCGTGCTGGGCCACGGCCCCCTGCGCACCCTGCTGACCCATGTCATCCCCAATTGCCTGACGCCGCTGACCGTGCTGGCCACCGCCATGTTCGGCAATGCCCTGCTATCGGAAAGCGCGCTCAGCTTCCTGGGCGCCGGTGTGCCCCCGCCCGCCCCCACCTGGGGCGGCATGCTGGCGGAGGGGCGGCAGCATGTGCAGGCGGCCCCCTGGCTCTGCATCTTTCCGGGGCTGGCCATTTCCATGGCGTTGCTGGGCATCAACCTGCTGGGCGACGCGCTGCGCGATCTGCTCGACCCCCGCATGAACAAGCTGTGAAGGGGGCCGCCATGACCAGATCACTTCTGTCGATTGAGGACCTGCGCATCGGTTTTGCCGGCAGCGACCGGCTGGCCGTCAAGGGCATCGACCTGGCCATCGCGCCTGGCGAACGGCTGGGCGTGGTTGGGGAAAGCGGGTCGGGCAAGACCTTGCTGGCCCGCGCCATTCTGGGCCTGCTGCCGCCGGGCGCACAGCGTCGGGCCGGGCGCATCCTGTTTGATGGGCTGGACCTGACCACCCTGCCCCCCGCCGCCCTGCGCCATGTGCGGGGCCGCCGCATCGGCATGGTGTTTCAAGAACCCATGGTCTCCTTGAATCCGGCGCTGACCATCGGGCGGCAATTGGGCGAGGGGCTGATCCTGCATGAAGGCCTGTCGGCTGCAGAGGTACGCCGCCGGTCGGTGGAGATGCTGGACGCCTTTCGGATGGTCGATGCCGCCAATTGCCTCGACAAGTATCCGCATGAATTTTCCGGCGGCATGCGGCAGCGGATCATGATCGCATCCGCCCTGCTGCTGCGCCCTGCCCTGCTGATCGCCGATGAGCCGACCACGGCGCTGGACGTGATCGTGCAGAAACAGGTGCTGGACCTGACCCTGGCCGCCTGTCGCGATCTGGGCACCGCCCTGCTGCTGATCACCCATGATCTGGGCGTGGTGGCCGATTGCTGTGAACGGGTGCTGGTCATGCGCCATGGCGATCCGGTGACACAGGGGCCGGTTGACCCCGTGCTGCTGCGCCCCAGCGATCCCTATACGCGGCAATTGCTGCACAGCCTGCCCCGCCGGCAGGGGGTGGAAACCGCACCGGCGGCACCCGCCCCGCCGCTTCTGTCCATCAAGGACCTGCGCGTTGCCTATCCCGCCCGCCGGCGCGGCCTGTTCCGACGACCGCCGGCCCGGCCCGTGCTGCACGGGATCGACCTGTCCCTGGCGCGTGGCGAAACCCTGGCCCTGGTCGGGGAAAGCGGGTCGGGCAAGACCACGCTGGGCCGCGCCCTGCTGGGTCTGGCGCCGGTGGCGGGGGGCCGTGTCAGCCTGGATGGGCAGGATATCGCCACCCTGTCGGCACCTGAACGCCGCGCCCTGGCCCGGCGGGTGCAGATGGTGTTTCAGGACCCCTTCTCCTCCCTTGACCCGCGCTGGCGCATCGCCCGCGTCGTGGGGGAGGGGCTGACCGGCGTCACAACGGCGGAACGCGCGACCCGTGTGGCCGCCGCCCTGTCCGATGTCGGGCTGGGCGATGGTTTCGCCGACCGTTTCCCCCATGAATTGTCGGGCGGGCAGCGTCAGCGTGTGGCCATCGCGCGCGCCATCATCATGAAGCCCGATCTGATCGTGGCCGATGAACCGGTCTCCGCCTTGGATGTCACGGTGCAGGCCCAGATCTTGTCGCTGCTGAAGGATTTGCAGCGCCGCCACGGCTTTTCCTACCTGTTCATCTCCCACCATCTGGGGGTGGTGGAACAGGTGGCCGACCGGGTCATGGTGCTCTATCGCGGGCATGTGGTGGAGGAAGGGGCACGTGACGACCTGTTCGACCGCCCCACCCATCCCTATACCCGCCGCCTGATGGCGGCTGTGCCGGAAATCCTGCCCGATGGCGATGGGTTCCGTGCCGGCCATCGCCCGCTTCCCGACCCCGTTCCCCTGCCCGGCCTGACGCCGGTGGAACAGGGCGGTGTCCTGACCCTTCTGCAAGGCGGGCACCGCGTGCGCTGCGCCGCCCCTTGATCCCTGGTCGTGCCGGGCTGTTGGCGCGACCCTCAATGTACTTTATCATAACAAAGATCTTATGATCCGAGGTGTAGCATGTTCCCCAATCCGCAGGCCCTGTCGCAGGCCGCCCTTGACCATTATGTCCATTCCAACACCGATCTGGAAAAGCACCGGCAGACCGGATCGATGCTGATGGTGGAAGGCGACGGCGTGCGCGTGAAGGATGCGCAGGGGCGCTCCTATATCGAAGGGGTGGCCGCCCTGTGGTGCGCGGGCCTGGGCTTCAACGAGCCGCGTCTGGCCGATGCGGCGGCCCGGCAGATGCGGCGCCTGTCCTATTATCATAATTTCGCGGCCAAAAGTGCCGATGTGCCGGTGGCGCTCGCCGAACGGCTGGCGGAAATGGCGCCGGGTGACCTGAACCGGGTTATGTTCGCCACGTCAGGTTCAGAGGCGAATGACACCGCCGTGAAACTGGCCTGGTATTATCACAATGCCCTGGGTCAGCCGGCGAAGAAGAAGATCATCGCGCGGCGTCAGGCCTATCACGGCGTCACGGTGGCCAGTGGCAGCATGACCCAACTGGCGGCCATCAATGGCGGTTTTGATCTGCCCATCGACCGCTTCATCCATACCGACTGCCCGCATTTCTGGCGCTTTGCCGAACCGGGGGAGAGCGAGGTGGATTACGCCACAAGGCTGGCCGACAGCCTGGAACGGCTGATCCTGGCAGAAGGGCCGGACACCATTGCCGCCATGATCGCGGAACCCATGATGGGCGTGGGCGGCGTGCTGTTCCCGCCCGAAACCTATTTCCCCAAGGTCCAGGCGGTCTTGCGCAAATACGATATCCTGCTGATCGCGGATGAGGTGATCTGTGGGTTTGGCCGGCTAGGCACCATGTTCGGATCGACGTATTTTGGCGTCACGCCGGACATCATGACGCTGGGCAAGCAGATCACATCCGCCGCCTTCCCCCTGTCCGCCATCCTGATGACCGACCGCGTATTCGACGTGATCGCGGCGGAAAGCGGCCGGCGCGGCACCTTTGGCCATGGCTATACCTATGCCGGACACCCGGTGGGGGCCGCGGTCGCGATGGAGGTGCTGGACATCTATCAGGAACGCGACATCCTTTCCCATGTCCGGCGCATGGGCCGGGTCCTGCATGACCGTCTGGCCGCCTTGGCAGATCACCCGCTGGTGGGGGAGGTGCGGGGCGATGGTCTGGTCGCGGCGGTACAATTGGTGGATGAGAAATCCGCCCGCCGCTTCTTTGATCCGGCCCAGTGCGTGGCCAAGGCTGTGGCCACGCACTTGCAGGAAAATGGCGTCATCCTGCGGGTCCTGTCCAATGACAGCATCGCCATCGCCCCGCCCCTGATCATCGGCGAACATGACCTGACCCTGCTGCTGGACAGGCTGGAATCCTCCCTGAACTGGGCCGCCCGCAATCTGGGGAGGATGTGATGCGTCAGTATCAGCAGTTCATCGGCGGCGTCTGGCGCGATGGCGCCGGCCCTGGGGAGACGGATGTCCTGTCGCCAGCAAGCGGGGATGTGGTCGGGCGCATCAGACATGCCGGCATACAGGATCTGGCGGATGCCACAGCCGCCGCCGCGCGGGGATTTGCCCAATGGTCGCGGACTTCCCCCCTGGATCGCAGCCGCATCCTGCGCCGGGCGGCGGACGGGTTGCGCATCCGGACAGAGGAAATCGCAGCCCTGATCGTGACAGAACAGGGCAAGCCCCCGTTGGAGGCGCGGACGGAGGTTGCCGCCTGTGCCGATGTGATCGATTGGTTCGCGGAGGAAGGGCGGCGTACCTATGGGCGCGTGATACCGGGCCGTCACCCCGATCAGCATCTGGAGGTAAGGCAGGTGCCGGTCGGCCCGGTTGCCGCCTTCACCCCCTGGAACTTTCCCTTGTCGCAGGCCGTCCGCAAGATCGCCCCGGCCCTGGCCGCCGGTTGTTCCATCATCCTGAAACCGTCGGAGGAAGCGCCGGGCGCCTGTGTGGTTCTGGCCGACCTGTTGATCGAGGCGGGACTGCCGGGCGATGTGCTGTCGCTTGTCCTGGGTGACCCGGCCAGCATCTCCCGCACCCTGATCGCCGATCCGGTGGTGCGGAAGGTTTCCTTCACGGGATCGGTGCCGGTGGGCAAACATATTGCGGCCCTGGCGGGGGCCGCTATGAAGCCCTGCACCATGGAACTGGGCGGGCATGCGGCCGTCATCGTGGCGGCGGACGCAGACCCGGTGGCCGCCGCCAGGGCACTGCTGCCCATGAAGTTCCGCAATGCCGGGCAGGCCTGTATCGCGCCCACGCGGTTCCTGATCCATCACAGCCTGTATGACGCCTTTGTTGCCGCCCTGCTGGACGGGGCGGCGACGCTGAACCTGCCGCCGCTGATCAACCCGCGCCGGGCAGCAGCGGTGTCGGCCCTGGTTGATGAGGCGGTGGACCGGGGGGCACGGCTGCTGCTGGGGGGCGGCCCGCCGGAACGGTGCCGGTATCCCGCCACCTTCCTTGCCGATGTGCCCGCCGACGCGGCCATCCTGCGCGAAGAACCGTTCGGCCCTGTCGCCACCCTCCAGCGCATCGACAGTGACCAGGAAGCGCTGGAAATTGCCAATGCCCTGCCCTTCGGTCTGGCCACCTACCTGTTCACCGACGATGCACGGCGCCAGGCCTATTACGCGGACCGGGTCGATTGCGGCATGCTGTCCATCAATGCCGCCCCCATCGCGCTGCCCGAAACGCCGTTTGGCGGCGTGCGGGACAGCGGTTTCGGGCGTGAAGGCGGCATGGAGGGGCTGGCCCCGTATCTGGCCCCCAAACTGGTGACGGTTCATCACCATCGCGGGCCCCGCGCCGCATGAGCAGCAGGCGATGCCCAGCGCCCCCTATCGGCAGACATGCAGGCGGGCGAACCCGTCCGGTTGCAGGCGAAGCATCGGCGCGAAGGTGGCGCCGAACCGCCGTGCCCCGCCCTGGTCGGCCCCACGGCCCCAATCATCCACGAAACTGGTGACCTGAAGGTCTGGCATGACCAGCCAGCTATAGGCCTGACGGGGGGCTTCGGGCGGGTTCATCATGACCAGCCCGTTGCCATTCAACGGGGTCCAGGGACCATCTATGCTGGTACCAGCCATGCCGTACAGACCGGTCGGGCCAACCGGTCCTTCCGGATTGAAGACATGGCGCTGCGTTGACCAGAACAGGTAATAGACCCCGTCCTGATGCACGATATGGGGCCGCTCCAGTTCATTGTTCACACCGGTCGCCGTGATGACGGGCGGACATGTGGTCCAGGTGACAAGGTCCGCCGACACCGCCCGCCCCACCACACCATTGAAGGCAGAAGTGGCGCCCGCCTGTGAGCCGGCAAAGAACACATGATGCAAACCCGTGGCCGGATCGTGGAAGTAGGCCGGGTCGCGGAAGGCCTTGATCGTGTTGACCCGCCCCGATCCGGAATTACTGGCCATATAATGCGCCGGGTCGCGCAACACGAATTCCCGCAGGTCGCGCCAATTGATCAGCCGGGCCTGCTCCCCCATCATCGAAAGATCGGCGTCAGCGGAGAAGAGGCGCTGTTCGAATGTCGTCTCCGCCTCCCCCCGTCGGCCCGCCGCCGTGAAATACAGCGTCAGCCGCTGCTCATCCGGCCACAGCACCGCAGAACCGGACCATTCCCGGCTGCCGGGGGAGAAACCATCCGGCATGGCCGGCCCCAGGACCTGCCATTGCCCCCGGCATTCCCGCAGAAGATGGATACGGGCATGGCTATGGCGTTCATCGGGATCATCAAAGCGGGGAGCGCCAAGGGCCATCCACAGGCTGTAGCCACCGGCAAAGCCGACGACACTGCCGTCAGGATGCTGAACTGGCCAGGCGTCCCAGATATCGATGTCTGGTGAGACGCGGCGGATATCGCCCTCAACGATCAGTGGTGCGGCCATGCGGGCATTGTCCACCCCGCTGAAATCGGGCTGCCATTGCTGCATCATGGATGCATCTCCGTAAAAGTCCTGATTTGGTTGCCCAGGCCGATCATTCGCACCGCCCATCCTGCAGGCAGGGGCGCAACATGGGGGCGATAGCGGCCTGGATGGCGCCCTGTACCGGAATATCGGGCCATCGCCCCTCAACAACCCGTCCCGCCAGCCGGTCGAGTGCCGCCATTGCCTGATCGTCACTGAAGGTGCAGTGGCCGGCGGCATCTAGCCAGATCGCCTGTGCCAGGGCGGCGGGCGCCTGCTCAACATAGAAACGCTGCAAGGATGGGGAGGTCAGACCATCGCCCACCGCCTGCAAGGAGATCAGGGGAACCCGAGGCTTCGCGGTCGGGGTGTAGTGCCGCATCATATACTGGACGGCCTTCGGGTCCGCCGTGATCCGTGGCGCGGATGCCAGCCGGTCAAGGTCAGCCTCGATATCCAAGCCCGCGCGCTGATACAACGCCCGGACCATGGCACCGCGCCCGGACCGTTCAAGCTGACGACGGTAATCCACCTTGTCGTTCCAGGAGAAAACACCGCCAGCGCGCCGTTCCTGATCCACCCGCGGCAGGAAGACACCCATCACGAAGCTGGCGGCCATTTCCGCGACCTGCCCGTCCAGGTCGTCCGGGTGTGGTTGCGGATGGTCGGGGCGTGTCCAGCCGGGAAGACCGGCCAGTATCCCCGCCAGGGCCACACGGGCACGTCCCGGCGCCGTCTGCATGGCCACATCAAGGGCCGCACGCGCACGGGCGGAATTGGCGAAATCGTCCGTCACACGAACCAGTTCCAACCCCGCCTGCGGAGCCAGCAATGTCTGAAAGGCAAAGGCCCCATCAAGCGCCATGTTCATCATGCCGATGCTGCCGCCGATGGAAGGACAGAGGGCCAGACCGGCATCGATCACCGGATCGGCCTGTTCAGCCAGGGCCGTGGTGATCAGGCCCCCCATCGATGTGCCCCAGGCCAGGGTGCGGGATGGTTTTCCGATCTGTTCAGTAAAGGCGATCACGGCCTGCCGCTGGCTGGGCACCGCCTGTTCGATGGACCAGCCGGCAGCCCCGAAGTCGGATGCCAACAGGGCATAGCCACGCGCCAGCAGCTTATCCCGGATGGGGCCCGGCGCAACATCGGGCGGAAGGATGCGCGGGGAGTAGCCATGGCTCCAGAGCAGCAGCGTGCCGTTCCAATTGGCCGGCACCTCCGACCGCCAGCGGGCACCGCCGGCCAGGGTCCCCTCTATAATTCTGGCCTCATTGCTAGTCAGGGGAAGATCGGCGTCAGCACTCCCACCCGCAGCCAGACCGCTGCACAGGGCGGCAGCCACGGCCCAACGACGCAGATCAGTGCGCATCGACCGGCCCCCGCCGCTGTATGGTCCAGGAAGGATCGGCGCACAGGCCGCACTCCTTGCCATCGAAGGCCGCAGCCGCCCTGGCATCGCCCTTCAACCGCCAATCCAGCCAAAGCCGGGCGGCCTGCGCCCACACCCCGCCATGCGGTTGCCAGAAGGTGCCGCTATGCCCGACCTCCCGGCTCAGGAGATAGGCGGGCACCTTGCTGATCCGACCGAAATCGTCGTTACCATTGCCATAGGCAACGTCGGTCGGCCCGCCCAGCAAATAGAGAACGGGAGCGTGAAGCTGATCAAGGGTCGATTTCGAGACATCCATGCCCGGCATACCGGGACTGTCGGCGCCGAACAGGCCGCTGTTGAAGATGATGGTGGCCTTAACCCGTGGATCGGGGGAATTGGCCAAGGCCTGCAAGCCCCCGCAGGACCAGCCCGAAACGGCGATCCGCCCGGCATCGACATAGCGTCCCCAGCCCTCCTTGCTGGCCGCCACCTTCTCCACCCAGTCGATCGCGGCCTTCATGTCGGCGGCACTGGTGCCGCGACCGGGGGGCGGATTGTCCAGTTTCAGCAGGTCGGGATAGGCGGCGAGGCCCCCCGGACCGGATTTGAGCTGACCCAGCGTGATGACGAGATAGCCATGCGATGCAATCTCCGTCAGAAGCGGGCGGGCATTTGCGGCATCATCAGCGCAGCCACCATTGCCGAAGATCAGAACCGGAAGGCGCTGCTTTTCAAACAAGGGCAGATTGGCGGGGCGGTAGAAGCTGTGGGTCGGCAGGGCGGGATCAATACCGGCAATGGCACGGAACGGGCCGCTTCCTTCATCATAGGGGGTGGCTTCGAAAGCCTGCATCAAGCGCCCGAACTGCTGTTCGGCGGGAATACCGGGCGTGAAGCGGAAGGCATTGTCCAGGGCGCCACGGATGCCATTGGTCGACATGGCCAGATCCGCCGGCTTTTTCAGCCGCAGATCGGGATGGAAATCAATCCGGTTGGGATCGCTGTAGATCGCCTGACCATCCTGCGCCAGTTGCTGCATCCAGGCCGCCAGCGCATCATCCGCCGCCGCCGATGCACCGCCATAAGCAACCGCGCGGGCCAGGATCACGACCGCGCCCTGGGCACGCGCCGTTTGCAGCAGAAGCGTCACCTGTTCCTTGGCACGGTCCACCGCATCGCCGGCACTGGAAAGGCGGTCGGCCAGGAAATAGATGACATGCGGGCGGTGGCCGGCGACCAGCGTGGCCAGATCAAACTGTTTGCGCCCGCCAAGATCGAAACCGCCCGAATTCCTGAACAGGGGGGCCGTGAAGAAGCCTGGGTCCGCCTTTCGCCAGTTCGCCAGTTCCCGGTCACCCAGGAACAAGACCCGCCGTTCCAATGGGGCCGTCTGGGAACCGGCATCCGCCGTCCCCTGCCCCGCCGCTGATGCCCATAACGGGGTCCCCGCACCGATGGCCAAGGCCAGCAGGGCTGCTGCAGCGCGCTTCATGTCCGTCCTCCCGGATCATCATTGTTATGAGGCGGGCGCTGCCTTGGCGCCCGCCCGTGTCAGGTCGTTCAGAACCGATAGTTCAAGGTCACGCCATATTCGGCGGGGTTGCCCAGCGTGTAGCCGCCGACGCCGTTGGGCGTCTGGAAGACGTTGGAAATGTAATCATCATCAAGCAGGTTGTTGGCATAGGCGGCCAGGCTCCACCCCTCGTCGGACTGATAGGCGATGCGGGCATTCACCAGCGTCCGTTCCGGTATCTGGTGATAGGGGGCCTGGAAGAACGTCACCCATTGCGCGCCCACATGGCTGACGCGGACGCTGGGCGTCAGGTTGCCGCCCTCCATCGCCGCCTCATAGGCCAGTCCCAGACCGCCGGAGAATTTCGGCGCATAGGGAATGGTCCGGCCCTTCAGGTTTGCGGTGGTAGCGACCGTTGGCCGGCCATTGCCATAGAGGCCCACCGGCTCAACAATCGTCAGGTCCCCATAGGTGGCATCCAGGATCGAGAAGTTGCCATCCAGGGTGAAGCCATTCTGGCGCAGCGCGAACTGCCCTTCGACGCCCTTGATCTTGGTGCCATCGACATTGCGGGTGATGGCGCTGGTGGGATTGTTGACGTCGGGCGTGTAGGTCGTCTGGTACCCGTCATAATTCATATGGAACACGCTGACCGAGGTGGTCAGGCGGTTATCCAGGAAAGACGCCTTCCAGCCTGCCTCATAGTTCAGCACGGTTTCCGAGCCATAGCGCAGGCTCATCGGTGTGGTGCCTCCCGGCTTGTAGCCCTTGCTGACCGTGGCATAGAGGAAATGATCCGGGGTGATTTCCCAGTTCAGGACGGCACGACCGGTCGGTTCCTTGAAATCGATGATACCGGGTGTGAAATTGATGGCGCGGAAACCATCCATGCCGCCAATCGCCAGATAGCCATCATTGGTGAAGCCGGCATGGTCCCAATTGTACCGCCCGCCCAGGCGCAGTTCCACGCCATCCATAAGGTCCATGGCGGCCTCACCGAACACCGCCTCATTCTTGCGCCGCGCATTCACATAGATATAGGCACCGCCACCCGTCTGAATGACACCCGGCTGGGTATAGTCAAGGAAGGTGGCACCCGCCGTCCATCGGACGCTCTGGTCATCGGGAGAGATCAGGTTGACCTCTCCGGTATAGTAATGATCGCGCAGCCGGATGCTGGTGCTGCCGGCGGCCAGCGCGGGGTAGAGGGTGGCGGTCGTCAGGTCGTCGTCACTGCGCAGGTTCTGCTTCGTTTCCTGGTAGGCCCCGGAAACCCGCACATCGAAAGCGTCGAAACCCTTGTAATCCAGGATCGCGGTGGTGCGGTGATAGGAGACGTCGAGGCGCGTTTCCGCGTCATAGGCGATGGTGCGGTTGGGCGGCGGCCCCACATCGAAACGCTGGTTCGGCAAACCGTCGGAGTTATTGTCGCTGACCTGATGCATGACCAGCAGGTCGATATCCTCGCTGGGGCGGAAACGCACCTGCGCCCGGCCCAGAAAACGCGACAGGTTGCCGGGTTGCGACAAGGCCGAGACCTGGCCCTTCGTTCCGGCGGGACCCAGATTGGTATAGGCAGAGTCGCGGCGCTCCAGCTGGCCCGAGATGCGGGCGGCAACGGTATCCGACAGCTGGAAAGTGACGCCGGAGCCAAGCTGCCGGTGCCCGAGATTGCCGATGGTCGCCTCTGCGAAGCCGCTGGTCCCATCGAAGTCCGGACGGACGGAGTTGACATAAAGCGCGCCGCCGCTGGCATTCTGGCCGGTATAGGTTCCCTGGGGACCGCGCAGCACCTCGACGCTGGCAATGTCAAAGAACGAGTCACCGAAGACAAATTCACGGGCGACATAGGTGCCGTCCCAATGAACGGCAACACCGACTGTCTGGTTCGGGGCGGATTCGGAAATACCGACGCCGCGGATATTGAAGTATTTGGTGTTGCCATTGTCCGTGTAGGACAGTGACGGTGTTTGCGCAGCCAGCGTATTGATATCGGTGACGCCGCGTTCCTTCAGATCCTCGCCGGTCAGAACGACGATGGAGATCGGGGTCTTCTGGATATCCTGGCTGCGCCGTTCCGCCGTTACGACGATCTCTGCCAAAGGCTCGCTTTCGGTCGTCTGTGCGAAGGCCATCGCCGGCATGGCACAGGTGGCCAGCAGACACGCCGTGTGAATCCGTGTTTTCATCGGAACCTCCCATTCCCCGTTTTTGGCGCCAGTACATGGCGTTGATTGAAAACGATTGTATTTGCGAGCTGAAAACGCCCCTTCGTTTGATCGCAGGGGCGGGAATTGCGGTGGAAACCTCATGAACCTGCGAGCAGGCAATGGCGTACCACCGCCCACATCGACGGCCAGAGCAGTCCTTTCCCCTGTCCGCAGCGGAAAATCCGCAGCGAACCCGAGCGGGGTTCAGAACACCTTGTTCCAGGCATCAAACAGAGCCGGGGCACAGGCGACCAAGGCTGGCTGCCCTACGACAAGATGCTGACTTTGTTACGATATTGATCCATGACCGCTCCCTGAAGCAGCGATCCCGTTCTTTTTCATGATTGTTGTTGTTTCCAACCATATTCACATCCTACAACCGATTGCAAATGTATTTTGGAGGTGGGCGAGCTTTTCAGGTTCTGGCAATCGCGAGGCAGGCGGTGACTTGTCGGCGAAGGGCATTTCCGCCCCCATAGCCTGCTGCGAAAAATGCATTTGCAATCGTTTGTAATGCGTGATTATGATCATATCCAAGAACGAAACTGGATAGCTGCGGACCATCTGGCACAGCCCCCCGGACCAGCAAAGCGGCAGAGCCAGCCCGATCCATGCACGACATGGATGCACGGAACCCAAGGAAGCCAATGAGAGCTTCCAGCTTCAGGGAGTGAAAGAGCATGAAATCTCGTAATCTCAAACGATGGCTGGCCGCGTCCGCGCTTGCGCTGCTGCCGGCCATGGCCGCCATGGCGGCACCCGATGGAAACTGGGTGCAGAGCTGGGCGTCCAGCCCTTCCCTGGCGGTTGAGAAGCTGCCCTTTGATTTCTGGCGGCCACCTGCGGAAATCCAGGGCACGGTTCGTTACAAGATGCGGGTCAGCGCGGAAGGGGACGCCGTGCGCGTCCGCCTGTCTGCCGAGACGCTGGGCCGGGATGTGCGGATCGGCGCCGCCACAATCGCGCTGGCCGATGCATCGGGGCGGATCGACACGGCGTCGATGAAGCCGCTGGCATTTGGCGGGGCCGCATCGGTCCGCATGCCGGCGGGTACACCGCTGTTGAGCGACCCCGTCACCGTGCCGGTCAAGGCCGGGGCCATCCTTTACGTCACCTTGTACCTGCCCGATGGCGTGGCCGTGCCACAAGCCGATCCCCTGCATGTCACGGAGGTGCTGACCGGCGCCGACCGGACGGGTGCCGGCACGCTGAACGGTGCGCAGGTGGTGACAGGGCGGGAAATCGTGTCGGCGATCCTTGTCCGGTCGGCAAAGGATGCGCGCACCATCGTCACCTTCGGGGATTCCATCACCGATGGGGCCGGTGCCCAGGACCCGATGATGCGGGGTTGGCCCGATCAGTTCGCCACGATTTTGCGCCAGCGCGGCCTTACACAGGTGGCTGTCGCCAACGCTGGTATCGGCGGCAACCGTGTCCTGCGCAACGAGGTTGGTGAAGCGGCCCTGGCGCGGTTCGACCGTGATGCCCTGTCGGTACCGGGCGTCACGGATGTCGTGCTGCTGGAAGGGATCAACGATCTGGGGCTCAGCGGATTGCCCAACCCGCGCGGCCCCGGCGCCCATCCGGAGGTCACGGCAGCCGATCTTATCGCCGGGTACCGGCAACTGATCGCGCGGGCCAAGGTGCGGGGCGTGAAGATCCATGGCGCCACCCTGACACCGTTCCTGGGCTC
This sequence comes from Niveispirillum sp., assembly GCF_052437035.1. Taxonomy (NCBI): domain Bacteria; kingdom Pseudomonadati; phylum Pseudomonadota; class Alphaproteobacteria; order Rhodospirillales; family Azospirillaceae; genus Niveispirillum; species Niveispirillum sp. The sequence continues at coordinate 249,956 of NZ_JBQVOH010000002.1, read as the reverse complement.
AACATTTCCCGGCTATGCCACGCCCGTGAAAGAGTTGGTGCGGCAGGAACTGAACCGCTGGATACGCGAAAGCGGGGAGTTTGACAGCGTCATCGATTTCGATGCCGCGCTGCGCGATCCGGCCAATCCGCAAACGATCAAAGCCGCTTTCGACAGCGGCGACAAGCTGCACCCGTCCGACGCGGGCTACCGCGCCATGGCCGAAGCCGCCGCCGCCATCCTGTTGAAATAGCTCACCATGCAAGCACCCCGTCAGTATCAACCCGCCCCCCCCTGGTGCGGGAACGGGGGCTTCTGGCCTTGATTTCACCGAACGCAGAACAACGGGCCGACAGGCCATAAACAATGAAGAGGGGAAGGGAACATGAAACGATCATGGAATGCCGCCAGGGCCGCCTTGCTGCTGTCCACCAGCGCCCTGCTGGTGGCACCCGCGGCCATGGCCGCCGAATCCGGTGACGATGTGCTGGCCGAAATCATCGTGACGGCCCAGAAGGTCAAAGAAACCCTGGCCAAGGCGCCCGTCGCCATTTCGGTCCTGGGTGCCGATGCGCTGGACCGGCAGAACATCACCGCCGCCGATGACCTGATCACCACGGTGCCCAACTTGCAATTCAGCCAGAACGGCTTTGCCATGCGTGGCATCGGCAGTAATAACGGCTTCAGCGGCTATTCAACGGTCGCGACGCAGATCGATGGCATTTACGCCCCCTTCCCCACCACCCTGACGCTGGGCATGTTCGACATTGCCGCCATCGAGGTGCTGCGCGGTCCGCAGGGCACCGTCCATGGCCGCAACGCGACCGCCGGCGTGGTCAATATCAACACAGCCGATCCGGGACGCGACATGGCTGTCGCGGGTGACGTGCAATATGGCACGCACCAGGACCTGCAGGTCCGTCTGAACGCCGACCTGCCTGTCAATGATGATCTGGCCATCCGCGTTTCCGGCTTTCGCCGCGTCAATGACGGGCGCTATGCCCGGCTGGCGGCGCCGGAGCGGTTCGACAAGACGGACCAGACGGCGCTGCGCCTCACATCGCTGTGGAACCTCAGCGACACCGTCACCTGGCGCCTGTCGCTGAACTATGGCGAGGATGAGGGGACGACCCCCTTCCTGTTCCTGTCCAGCTACAATTACTACCCCAATGCCAACCTGCGGACAGGCAGCTTCGGCCCCGTGGAAATCATCAAGACCCACGAGCCCAATCCCGGCATCTGGAACGTCAAGGAAAACCGGAAGGATATCCAGGACTACGCCGCCCGCACACGCCTGACCTGGGAAATGTCGGACGCCGTCACGGCAACCTATATCGGCGGTTTCTCCGTCCTGAAGAATGACGGCCTGGAAGCCAGCACCGGCGTCTTCTCCATGGAGTATCTGGACCTCCGCCAGGAATCCAGCTCGCACGAGATCGACATCAACTATGAGAGTGACAAACTCTCGCTGGTCGGTGGCGCCTACTATTATTGGGATGACAAGCCGTCGGGACAGCGCCTGCTGCATGCGGGCAATACGGCCCCAGCCCCGTTTGGCAGCGTCTTCAACGCCTTCGGCCCCCTGTTCGCGGGCACCGGCAAGCAGATCTCCACCATCAATGCCGTCGATGTCGTGAACACCTACGGCGACTGGGGCAGTGAATCGACGGCCATCTTCGCCCAGGGGACATTGCGGCTGACCGACCGGTTCCGGCTGCTGGCGGGTATCCGATCCACCTGGGACACGGTCCATGGTGGGCAGGAGGAACTGGTCTGCTTCGGTGGCACCGTCACACGCCAGAACATCAATAACGCCACCTGCCCCGCCGGCGGCCTCGGCTATTCCGACGACCGCAACCGCGCATCGGAAAAGTTCAGCAAGATCAGTTGGAAGGCCGGCCTGGACTATGACATCACCGAGGAGGTGATGGGCTATGCCACGGTCAGCACCGGCTATCGCGCCGGCGGCCTGCAAGCCAGCACCAACCCCGCCCCCTATACGGGCTACAAGCCGGAAACGGTGACGAACTACGAAGCGGGGCTGCGCGGCAACCTGCTGGATCGCAAGTTGTTTGTGTCAGCCACCCTTTTCAACATGGATTACAAGGACCTGCAGGTCTCCAGCATCATCGGCACGGCCAGCGGGCCGACAGCCGTCACCACCAATGCCGCCAAGGCCAAGATCAAGGGGGTGGAACTTGAGACGCTGTTCAGGCCGACCCGCAATGACCGGCTGTCGGCCTATGTTTCCTTCCTGGATGGCAAGTACACATCCTTCCCCAACGCGTCGGACAACATGAACAGTGCCGACGTCATGTACAATATCTTCGCCCCCATCCTGGGATATGCCACGATCCCCAGCGCCGTGGCGGATTTCTCGGGCAACCGGTTGGCCAACGCCCCGCGCTGGAGCGCGCGGGTGGGCTATGAGCATATTTTCGATCTGGCCGGCGGCAGCACCCTGACCCCCGCCATCGATTTCTATGTGCAGTCCAAGACCTATGCCGACAGCGCCAACTATATCCAGGGCATCAGCGACGGCTATACCAAGACGGACGTCAATCTGCGCTGGGACAGCCCGGATCAGCGCTTCTACATCAACGCCTTCGTGAACAATCTGGAGGATGAGCGCGTAGCCAACGCCGTCGGCGTCGTCTGGAGTTCGACCACCGCCACCTACAATCCCGGTCGCACGATGGGCGTGCGGGTCGGGGCCAGCTTCTGATCTCTCCCTTGGCCCCGCCATCCGGACAACCGGCGTGGCGGGGCTTCTTTTTCCACGAGACGATGAAGATAGGGACGAACATGCACCATGATCGCCGTGCCCTGCTGACCGTCCTGCCGGCCCTGGCCGTTGCGGGTGTGGCACAGGCGCAAACAAGGCCCGGGCCAGCCGACCTGCCGAAGACCGAATTTGTCTATGAGTCACTGGTGACACTGGGGCCGGTTCAGGAGGTCGGCGATAGCCCGTATGGCCGGCGTGTCCGCATCCCCATCACGGGCGGCACCTTTGCCGGGCCGCGTATCCGGGGAACCATCCTGCCATCGGGCGAGGATTGGCAGTTGCAGCGCCCGGACGGGTTCACCGTCGTGGAGGCCAGTTACTGGTTGCAGGCAGACGATGGGGCCATCATCCACATCGTGAACAAGGGCGTGGCTGGCAAGGATTATGCCCGCACGACCCCCTGGTTCGAGGCCCCGAACGGCCCGCACCAGTGGCTGAACGAAGCCATATTCACCGGCACCCTGGCACCCGTTCCGGGACGGAACGATGCCGTCATCATCCGGGTTTTCAAGATCGTGTAGGGGCCGTTCGGATCAAGCGCTGGCGCCGACGACGATTTCGAAACCGACATCGACCCGCACGGCATCCTCTGGCTTGCGGGCCGCACCTGTTGCGCGGCGGCGCAGGATCGCCACCGCTTCCCGACCGATACGGGCGCCATCAATCCTGACCGTGGTCAGGGCAGGCTGCATCTCCGCCGCGAAGGGCAGGTTTCCGAAGCCGACGACAGCCAGATCGTCGGGCACCCGAAGGCCTGCCGACTGTGCTTCCGCGATCAGCCCATGGGCCAACCAGTCCGAGCTGCAAATCACGACGTCCGGCGCCGGGGTATTGGCGCGAAGCTGCGCGAAGGCAGTGCGGCCCATGCCGAAACGTGTAGGGCTGGCCAACACGGCATCACCCGGCGATGCTCCCGTTGCAGCAATCCAGTCGGCAATGAACCCATTTCGCCGCGCCTTTGCCCGGGGACTGTCAGCCGTCAGCAGGAACGGGTACCGATATCCACGCTGCCGTACAAACCTTGCCACAGCCTGGCCCACCTCCGTATGGGAAAAGCCCACCGCCGCGTCGATGGAACGGTCAGGCAGGTTCCAGGTTTCGATCACCGTTGCGTCATCCCGTTCAAGCCGGGCCCGCAAGCGCGGATCGGCCACGCTGCCCGTCAGGATGATGCCATCGGCACGCCGGGCCAGCGCCGCCTCAATCAGGGCAGGCGCGCGGGCATCGTCAGCGCCCGTCAGGCCCAACATGACGACATAGCCGTCATCGGACAGGGCGTCGGACATTGCCTCGATGGTGAGATTGTAAATCGAATGGGTAATGTCCGGCACCAGCAAGGCGACAAGCCGGCTGCGGCGCGACGCCAGACCGCCCGCCAGCAGGTTCGGAATATAGCCGGTACGCTCAATCGCCTGCCGGATACGCTCCGCGGTTGCCTCCGCCACCACGTCGGGCGCGTTGATGTACCGGGAGACGGTGGCGGTAGAGACACCGGCAAGCCGGGCCACATCATCAAGCCGCGCGATCTTTTTTTCATTCATGCTCATGCGATGACCCTAGCGTCCGCGGAAGTCTGCCGCTATTCTTTGTAAGCGCTTGCATTGCTGTTAAATCAAGGGGACAAAGTCCGTGCCTTCCGATTTCGACCCCCTCCTGCCGGAGGATTTCGACAGTCCGCACGCGGATTATCGCCGGCTCCGTGAACAGTGCCCCGTCGCGCATAGTGACGCCTGGGGCGGTTTCTGGGCCCTGATGAAACATGCCGATGTCGCGGCGGCGGCAGCGGACAGCGCAACCTTCATCACATCCAAGCAGAACGTGGTGCCCAAGGTGGCGTTCACGGGACGCCGCCCGCCCCTGCACCTGGACCCACCGGAACACACGCCCTATCGCCGTGCCCTGGCGCCGCTGCTCACCGAACGGCGCCTCCAGAAGCTGGAGCCGATGATCCGCCGCATCTGCGGGGAATTGCTGGACCCGCTGATTGCCAAAGGGCATGGCGATATCTGTGCCGAGTTTTCGTCCCGGATGCCGGTTCTGGTCTTTGCGAACTGGATGAACCTTCCCCCCGATCAGGTGGACGAGTTGGCCGACCTTGGCCGCCGCTACAATGTCGCGGTCCAGTCCGCCGACATGGACGAAACCAAGGAAACAAGCCTGCTGCTCTATGATATGGCATGCGCCATCGTCGCCGACCGAAAGGCCAATCCCCAGGACCCGACAGAGGATGCGACAAGCGCCCTTCTGGCCGTTCGGGTGGATGGGGAACCCTTGCCGGAAGAGATGATTGTGGGCTGCATCCGGCAGGTTCTTGTCGTCGGCATCATCGCGCCGACGGTGATGGTCGGTTCCATGGCGGTGCATCTGTCCCGCCACCCTGATCTGCAATCCTATCTGCGGGCCAACCGGGACAAGGTGCCGGCAGCGACCGATGAGTTCCTGCGTCTTTATACGCCTTATCGTGGCTTTGCCCGGACCGCCACCCAGGACGTGACGATCCGGGGACGGACCATCCCCGCCGGGGAACCGATCGCCCTGGTCTATGCCTCGGCCAACCGCGACGCCGACGTGTTTGCAGAGCCGGAGACATTCCGGCTGGACCGACCAAACATAAAGGAGTCGCTGGCATTCGGGCGCGGCACGCATAGCTGCGTCGGGGCCGCCCTGGGCCGGCTGGAACTGTCCATCGCCCTGGATGAGTTGCTGGCCCGGACAAAGGGCTTCACCGTAGACGGCCCCATTGTACCGACGCGCTTTCCAGAGATCGGGGCCTTGAAGGTGCCGCTGCGTTTTGTGTGACCCCTTATTCGGGTGATGACCTGAACGGGCAATCGGGTAAGTTATGCAACATATCATAAAAACAATAATCGAAGGCCGGGCTTACCGGTTCTGGGAGGAGAAACGATGGCCTATCTTGGCGAATTCCGCCTGAACTGGCGCCCGGTCACCGCCGCTGCCTTCGGCCTAGGCGCCGGGATCAGCCTCACCAGCTTTGTGGCCAGCCTGTTTGTTCCGGCCCTGGGACAGGAGTTCGGATGGACGGGCGCCCAGTTCGCCCTGACCAGCCTTGGCCTTGTGCTGGCCATGGTCGGGGTGCTGATCGCGGGGCGGCTGGCCGACACTTTCGGCGCACGGCGGGTGGCGACGGCGGGGGTCATCCTCCTGCCCCTATGCTATGCCGCGTTCAGCCGGATGGGTGGCAACATCCTGGAATATTACGCAATATTCGGGGTTGTGATGTTCGTCGGCGCCACGACATCGGCCACCGTGTATACCCGCGTGGTGGTGGCGCGTTTCTCTGCCGCGCGCGGTCTGGCACTGGCCATTGCCGCATCGGGGGCGCCGGTTGTCGGGGCCGTGCTGTCGCCGATCCTGACGCGCATCATCGCCGACCATGGCTGGCGTAGCGGCTACTTGGCCCTGGCCGCCGTCACTGCCCTGCTGGGTCTGCTGGCGCTTGTCCTGCTGCCCTCGGAAGGGGCCGGCAATGTCACCAGCCGTGCCGCCCGCACGGGAACGGCTAAGGCTTACGGTCTGGTGCTGCGGTCACCCGCTGCCTGGGCAATCCTGGGCGGCATGTTCCTGTGCAACCTGCCGTCCATTGTCACAGGCTATCAGTTCAAGCCCATGCTGGTCAGCCTCGGCATCGGCTCCGCCGAGGCGGCATGGTTGATCTCGCTCTACGCCATCGGTGTGATTGCGGGACGGTTCGCCTGTGGTCTGGCCCTTGACCGGTTCCCCACACATATCGTGGCCGCCCTTGGCATGGGGTTGCCGGGTCTGGGCTTTGCCCTGATCGCGTTGCAGCCCGACGGCCTCTGGCCCTTCATCCTGGCCGTGGGACTGATGGGCCTTAGCCAAGGTGCGGAACAGGATATCGGGGCCTATCTGGCGGCCGGCTGGTTCCCCCGCGATGTCTACAGCACGGTCTTCGGCCTGATCACCGCGGGCATCGTGGCGGCGGGTGCCGCCGGCGGACCGATCCTGTCGCTTCTGCTGGGCGTGTCGCCCAGTTTCGTGCCTTTCCTCATTGGAAGTGCGGTCAGCGTACTGATGGGCGGCACGTTGTTCCTGCTGCTGTCAAAGCGACCGTCAGCCGTCTGATCCAGGGCCGTTTTGGTGCCTTCAGACCATGGCAATTTGGAAATGAAAGCGCTTGCATGACCTGACGACTATGGTATGTCTTATAACAAAATAAGCCCGTATGACGCAGTATCCGGGCCAATCCCAGGGAGGTGACGATGCGTAAGCCAACAACCAAGGGTGAAGTGCGTCTGCTTGCCGGAAGTGCGATCAGCCTGGCCTTGATCGCGATGGCCGGGGCGCCCACCATGGCGCAGGAGGTGGTCAAAACCCCTGCCCGTCAGCAGCAGCCCGCCACCAAGGCAGATCAGGCCCCGGCCAGCACACCCATCGAAAGCGCCCAGGAAATCGAAGAAGTCGTCGTCATCGGCACCAGCATCCGTGGGATTGCAGCCGTCGGCGCCTCTACCGTCACTGTTTCGCGTGAAGACCTGGCCGCAACCGGTCGCAACTCACCCGTCGATGTCGTGCGCGAACTGCCACAGCTTCAGGGCCTGGGCTTTGATGATGCGCCGCGGGTGGGCCAGAATGCCGGGGGCAATATCCAGCGTGGCCGGTCGGTGAATATCCGTGGCCTGGGCAGCAACGCCACCTTGCTGCTGATCGATGGTAACCGTGTCGCCCCGTCTGGCAACGTCTTCTCCTTTACCGAGGCCGATCAGTTGCCCGTCGCCGCCATTGAGCGGATCGACGTCATGACCGATGGCGCCTCTGCCATTTATGGTTCCGATGCGGTGGCGGGCGTCATCAATTATGTGACGCGCAAGAACTTCAAAGGTGTCGAGGTTACGGGCCGCCATACCTTCACCGATGGCTATGAGCAATCGGGCGGCAGCATCATCGGCGGTCATGCCTGGGACAGCGGCAATATCGTGGTCGCCTTCGACCATGATGTGCGGGGCATGATGATGCAGGGCGAAAGCCCCTATCTGCGCCAGGATCTGCGGCCGCTGGGCGGACCGGATACCCGCATCCGCACCAACAATGCCACCGCCGGCACACCGGGCAACATCGTGGTTCCCAGAAGCACCAACAATCCCACCCTGCCGACAGCGGGCCGCTTCGACTATTACGGCATTCCCGTCGGGTCCAGCGGTACGGGCATCACGGCGGGCCAGCTTCTGCTGAACCAGCCCAACCTGGCCGATCAGGCGGATTACACATCCTACCTGCCGAAGACCGTGAAGAACCAGGTCTCCATGACGGCCCGGCAGGAGATCACACCCTGGCTGACGGCCAATGTGCTGGCCTTCTACAATAAGCGCGACAGCACGCTGTACAGCTATCCGCAATCCGGCGTACGCACCCTGCCCGCCACCAGCCCATACTATGTTCAAGGCGTACCGGGCGTGGCACCGGGCGCGCGGCAGACGGTGGTCTTCTCGCTTTACAAGGATATCGGGGTTGGTGAGACCAGCATCACCGATGAGCAGACCCAGTTCAGCGGCAATCTGCGCGCCGACCTGACCCATGACTGGGCCGCCCAGTTCATCGCCAACTATTCGCGCAACAAGAACTGCGCCAACTGTATTGATGAGCTGAACAACAATGTCAGCGCCACAGCGCTGCAGCGCGCATTGGACAATGGCACCTACAATCCGTTCAGTTCCGCCCCGGCATCGCAGGATGTGCTGCGCACCATCCTGCCATCCGCATTCGACCGCAATAAATCGACATTGAAGGAATACACGCTGCGGTTCGACGGCCCCCTGTTCGAGTTGCCGGCCGGCACCGTGAAGGCCGCCGTTGGCGCCAGCTACCTGGAACTGACCCAGTGGCGCAGCGCGATCGGTGTTCAGGCATCCTCCGACGTGCCCCTGGCCGATGCCGACCGCAATATCCGCGCCGCCTATGCCGAGGTCTACCTGCCGCTGGTCGGGTCGGAGGCCGGCGTTCCGCTTATGCAGAGCCTGGATTTCAACGTGGCCGTCCGGACGGAACGCTATTCTGACGTCGGCACCACCACGAACCCGAAATTCGGCGTCAATTGGGGTGTCGCGGACGGGGTCAAGCTGCGTGGTGTCTGGGGCCGGTCGTTCCGCGCGCCCAACCTGATCGAAAGCAATCCTGAAGTATTCAGCCGCGTAAGGTTGGAAACTATCGCGAATGCCGCACGCGACAGCGCCCTTCCGCCCGGAAACACAGCCGCAGGCACCAGCAATGTCGTGAATGTCACTGGCAGCAACAACAACCTGACGCCGGAGAAGGCCACCAGCTATTCCCTCGGCTTCGATTACGAGCCGGAATGGCTGCGCGGCCTGCGGGCGTCGGCCACCTATTACAACGTCAAATACTCCAATCAGATCATCGGTTTGCAGGGCTTCGGCGCGACCTTCCTGGCCAGCGCGACCAACCGGGCCCTGTTCGCACCCTATATCACGGTGGCACCGCAGCCATCGACCTGCGTCAATGGCAATCCCGCCACTTACAATTCCGCCTATCTTGTCGCGCTCAGCCGGCCCTCGGTGGCTACCATCGATCAGAGCAATTTCTGTTCCTCCCAGGCGATCACCGACACGCGCAATGCCAATGCGGCAGCGGTGAAGCAGGACGGGATTGATATCACGCTTAACTACCGGTTCGAGACGGGCGACAGCAACTGGATGCTCAGCCTGAGCGGCACCAAGATCCTGAACAATGACCTGCAGCTGACCAGCACCGGCAGCTATACCAACGCCCTGGACGTGATGAACCAACCGATCAGCGAGCGCGGGCGGGCGGGCATTACCTGGAATATGGGCCCGTACACGGTGGCCCCGGCCCTCAATTATGTCGGCTCCTATACCAACAACATTCCCATTACGGTGAACGGCGTCACCCTGCCGGTCGAGAAGGTGCCCGCCTGGGTCACGTTTGACCTGATGATGGGCTATGAGTTCTCGGAACTTGGCAGCTGGGGGGATGGTCTGCGCGCCTCCTTCAATGTCCGCAATCTGATGGACCGCAATCCACCCATCGTCCTGTCGGCCAACGGCAATGCCTTTGACCCGCAGGGCGCCAATGTCTTTGGCCGGATCGTGAGCTTCCAGCTCAGCAAGTCCTTCTGACGGGAGCACCGATCATGACAAAGCGTATGTCCCTCACTGCGGCTTTCTTCGCATTGTCGCTGCCGCTGACAGCCATGGCGCAGACGGCGCCGGTGCCGGCGGCTCCCCCCAATCCCGCAGCAGTGATGGAGGCGGATGTCGGCCTGCCGGCACACACATTGTATCGCCCCGCAAATCTGTCGGCAGTGAAAGGCAAGTTGCCCATCATCGCCTGGGGCAATGGCGGCTGTGCCGATATCGGCAACGCCTTCAAGACATTCCTGACCGAGCTTGCCGCGCAGGGCTATCTGGTGCTGGCGGGCGGTCCCATCAATCAGGCGCTGGAATCCGGTGCCAGCATGCGGGACCTTCCGCGCACACAGAACAATACCGACCAGATGTTCCGTTCGATCGACTGGGCGATTGCCGAGAATGACCGGAAAGGCAGCCCCTATTTTGGTCGTCTCGATACAAGGAAGATCGCCGTGATGGGACAGAGCTGCGGGGGGCTTCAGGCCATTGCGGCGGGCGGGGACAAACGGGTGTCAACCGTGGTCGTCCTGAACAGTGGCATTATCCGGGGGGGTATCCCCAACCCCGATGGTACGATCCGGCAGCCCGCCGGTGTCGTGCCCGCCACCGAACCCGACCTGCTCAAGCTCCACACCCCGGTGCTTTACCTGATCGGCGGCCCGAAGGATCAGGCTTATAAAAGCGCGGAGACCGATTTCGACGCCATTCAAGGCCTGCCCGTCTTCAATGGCAACCTGGATGTCGGGCATGGCGGCACCTGGCGAGAGGCAGGCGGCGGCGCGATGGGTTCAGCCGTCATCGACTGGCTGAACTGGCACCTGAAAAATATCGACAAGGCCAGCGCCACCTTTACCGGCACCGACTGCACGCTCTGCAAAGATCCGAAATGGACGGTGAAGAAAAAGAATATGCCGTAGCCCTCGCGCGCCCAGCCACCAGCTTTTCCCCTGCACGAAATCCAGTGCCTTGGACGAAGCCGTCAGGCTAGCCACTCCATCGCAGAGCCGCATCAGCCGACGACCATTTGGACCTGGATGACGCGGCCGCCTTCCTCCGTCGAGAGCAGAAGCCGCTTACCCTCGACAAGGTCCACATGGCTGTTGGGCGGGACGGCCTTGCCGGTCGTCAGATCCTTCATGTCCGGCAGCCGTTCGTTCACCAGGTACCAGATGCCTTGATGAAGCCGGAAATAGCCGACGCGCCGCGTCTGATCGCCCGACAGTTTCTCGTTCGGAAAGACGTTCCGGTTGACGTGCCACGGGAACAGGCTTTGGCCGTCATAGACCATGACCCTGTGATTGTCGGGCGTATAGGTGCCCGCCTTGCGCGAGGAATAGAGATTGAGGACGGGAAGAAGCCCCCTGTAGGCCGTACCGCAGAATGGACAGGTCGGCTTCACCGTGTTGTCGAATACGTACCATTTGGCCTGGCAGGTGTGATTTTGGCAGGGCTGCATCAGATCGACGGTACGGACCAGGGCAAATTCCCAGTCATCGGCGGTCGGCCGGGCGGATGGGGTATGCAGGCCGTCGATGAAGGCGCGTTTGAACAAGGGCGCCAGCAGTGGCCCGGTCAGGGTAAACGGCAATCGCGCCGCATCCGCCCAGGGCAGCGCCGACTTCTTCACCTGATCGAGGCGGATCCGGTTGGAAGCATCGGTCGGATGCTCCACGAACAGGGCGCGCTCACCCATGCCGAGTTCCTCGTCGCGGGCGGGATCCTGATCGTGAACCTTGCCGCCGCGCAAGGGATGACGGTAGAGCAGGTACATGTAGATCAGCACGGCCAGCGCATGCCGGTCGGTAGTGATGGATGGCAGGAAACGCTTCGGATCGGCCTTCGCCAGGCGTGAGGTCGCCATCACTTCTGGTGCGATGAAATCGGGCGTGCCCACCACATCCGGCGGATATTTGCCAGGCACGACCAAGCCATCGATATCGATGATGCAGGCATTGCGGCCCGCCGGATCCACCAAAACGTTCTTGTAGCTGAGGTCGGAATGCGCGAGGCCCGCGGCATGCAGCCGCCTGACTGCCCGGCTGATCAAGATGCAGATGCGGAAATACGAGAGCCACGTGCCCAGTTCACGCGGATCCAGGAACGAGTTGCGGTTCGACGCCGAGGAGAACCACTTTCCCTCCTTCTCCCTGCCCTTGATCTTCAGCATGTCATCGTTCTTCGAGCCATGCTCGAAGAAGAAGTGCGACTGGTAGGTCGGGACGGTGATGCCTGTTCTCCCCCCCCATTCAACGATACCGGTGGGCCACCGGAACAGGTTCTGCCAGTAGTCGCCACCGGCCCGGTTGAAGATGCCGTCGCGAAACGAACCGACGATGGCCTGCAGGCGCTCGTTGGAGGCATGGTCCAGCTTGTCGCGGTAGAAGGCGACGACATAGGTACGGTCGGGACTGAAATACACGTCCTTCATGCCGCCTTGGCCGATCAAGGTCGGGACGAATTCAACCGGCTTGCCGTCCTGTGAGGTGAGCTTGATGACCGTCATGGTCGTTTCCTTAGCGCAGCACCAGGATGGTGCGGTCGTCATGGTTGCCGCGGGACCAGAAATCCAGCCACGCCAGCAGGCCCCCGTCCGGATTCCCACCGGAGATCGCCGGGGCGACTTGCCCTTCCCAGAAGCCTTTCCAGACTTCGAAAGCGGCCAGGCGTTCATCTGTCTCGAACATCGGATCGGTGACGCCATCGGTCATCAGCACCAGACCCGTGAGCTCGTTCACCAGGCCCATGTGGATGCGGGCCATGTTGTTCTTGGCCGCGTCGACAGTGAGGAATTCAGACCCGTCCAGGAAACGTGTCTGCCCCGCATACTCGCCACTGTCCGGCGTGGTCAGCGGCACAAGGCGACCGTTCGCAAGGTCGAGCATCCCGGCGCCGCCATCGCCGATGGCGAAGCAGGCCGCGAAATGCCCCGCTTCCGTCTTGCGGTGCAAGGCGAGGATCAGGGTGGTCGCATATTCGCGCGCCGGGCGGCCCGCTTCCTCCGCTTCCTTCCTGATACCATGCCAAGCCTCGAAGGCGGCCCCGATCAGGCAGTGATAAAGCCTGCTCCTGAGGGCGGCCTCCCCTTCCCCGCCGGCATGCCAGGCACAGATCAGGGTCTCCACCCCGGCAGCGAGATGTTCGTCGATGAGGACGCGCAGCCTCTCACACGCGGTCCGGCAGGCGATCTGGGAACCGCGTCTGGACAGGGGGGCGCTGCCCGCGCCATCGGCCACTGCCAGGATGCTCCAGCCGGAAGCGGTGTATTCGGCCAGCAGATCATCGTCGCGGAAACTGCCCACATTGGCATGGCTTCGCCCGCGCTTGCTGGCACCGATGATGCGGTGATCGCCGGCCTGCTCCAGAAGCACGGCCTCGTCATCCTTCCAATGCAAGGCCGCCCTGTCGCTGGGAAGGTCCTTCCACAGCGATTTCGGGTCCGCGATGACGGTGAGCGAGCAGATCCAGTTATGCCGCCTGGACGGTATCCTGTCTTCAACGGCGCCGGCCGGAAACTCATGGTCTCCGGCCACCGTCGGCGTGCCACTCAGCGTACGGCTGGCCGCATCGAACGACAGTCCGATCGCTTCCACCCCTGAAAGCATGAAGCTGCGCGCAGGCTCTGGCACGGATGGCGGCAGGGGAACCTTCGCCTTGTATGGCTCGCCCGCCTTCGCCACGGGAAGCGACATGCGGAAGGCGGGCATTGGCGGTGATACCGGCGATCTTTGCGCCAGGGCGGGCAATCCTGGCGATGGGGCCATGGAGGATGACGGGGGTGGAGGGACGGGTGGTGCGGGCGGCGGAGGGGCCGCCCCCTGGGGAGCAGCAGGCTGGTACCGGATGCCGGACGCCGGTGGCACGGACTCCGGTGATCGGGCAGAGCGTGGCGACGGGCCATCGGTCGAGAATTCGGGCAGGGCATCGATGAAGGATGTCTTCGAAACCCTTGGGGCCGCGTTCGCCGAAACGGGCTGCACCGGGCGCGGCACTACGGCCAGGGGCGTCGGCCTGGGATCGTGCCCGTCCTGGTCCCCGTCCGCGCCGGCATCCTCCGGAGGCGGATCGCCGTCCACGGGAGGCGAGGCCTCGCGGTCGGCGGCCGGAAGCACCGCCCCACCCGAATCCGCCGCCATCGCGATCACTGCCGCCTGAGCAATGATGAGCGTCCGGGCAAGTTCTTCGCCTTTCGCCCCTTCGGCCACCAAACGAAGAAGTTGTTCATCCACCTCAGCCTGCACACTGCCGTCGGTGGCCAGGCGATGGAGCAACCTCCGCAGCATCTCCAGTTTTTCGTTCGCGTGCGTCATTTGGACGTCAACCCTTGCCCCGGTTCACCGTGATCTCATCATCCGCCTGGGCGATGGCGTAGCTTCCCAACTTGCCGCACCAGGGACAGGTCCGCTCTCCCGGCCCTTCGATGCAATGCGCACCACCGCAAGAGCAGATCGCAAAGCCGATCTTCGCGACGCAGTGCGGGCACGGTGGCGAACCGACCAGCAGGTTTGCATCGATGGTCGGCGTGCCGCCATCCGGACCGGACATCTCGAAGAACGATTTGCGCAACGGATAGACATCGGCCAGCATGTAGCGGTCAGCATGGAACAGTTGGCCCAGCTTGTGGTCGCGAATGCCGATGTCATGCTCGCCGCGGTCGAACTTCATCAGGTAGGGCAACTTGCGTGTGGCACATTGGCCGATAATGACGGCATGGCGATCATCCACCTTCGGCGCCGGTACCTCCCCATCCTTGGCCAGGCTGACGCGCCGCATGCCCGCATCGGTGATGCCCTCCATCGGAGGTGGCCCTTCGGTACCGACAGACCTGCTACGGCTCTGGATGGATTGCGATATCCATTTCACCACCTTGGTGATGTCGGCGGCCTGCGCGGATTCGAAGGCCAGCACGTTCCCGGTCAGCCGGACCAGCGCCGCTAGATCCGCGTCGGCACCGATGGAGATGGCAACCATGGAGGCCTTGCGCCCCCATCCCGCGTTCCAGCGCAGGATGGCTTGACCGGGATCGTCTGTGGGTTTGCCATCCGTCATCAGGAAGACCAGCGGCTGCCAATCGCCCTTGCGGTCCGGCGTCGACCTGGCGACGGTGCGGTCCATCTCGCGCATCAGATGGTCCAGCGCCCTCCCCAGCGCCGTCCCGCCGCCCAGTGGCAGCTCCGGCGCGTTGAACTCGCCAAGCTCGGTCAACTGGGTCACGGTGCGCGCCGCGCCGGCAAAGGCGACGACGCTCAGATACACGGTTTCAAGGGCATGCGGATCGGAGCGAAGCTCACGCACCACCAGGGACAGTCCTTCTTCGAGCTTGGCAAGCTTCTCGCCCACCATGGATTCTGAGACATCGAGCAGGAAGAAGATTGGAAGGCGCCTCATCTCATTTCTCCTGGCTGTAACTGGATCAGGTAACAACCTGAAGTTCAGGCGGCGGGGGCGGCAGGTCCACGGCGGCTGACAGACCCTGGCTGCGGTTGCCCCTGGCCACGGCGGCTGAAACCCAGCTGAAGAACTGGCCGAAGGAGGCGCTGTCCATGGTGTCCAACGACACCACCGTGGGCGTCAGCTCCAGCAGATAGGACAATTTCGCCTTCGGTCCCGCCGCGCACCCGACGATATTGCCGAACCCAAGCCCCTTCACGACAGGGATGGCGTCCTGGTACGCGGCAATGTCGGAGGGACTGCCATCGGTCATGACGAACAGCAACGGCGCCCAGTCGCCCTTCCTGTCCGCGCTGTTGCGGGTCACCTCATGTCGCACCTGCTCGATCAGCGTCTCCATGCCCAAGCCCATGTGGGTCACCCCGCTTTCCGGTGCGACGATATCCGGCAACTGGAGCAGATCAACGGGCGTCAACGGCATCAGCACGTCCGCGCTCCGGTTGAAGGTGATGATGGAGACCCAAACGGACTCCAGTGCGTGCGGGTCCTGGCGCAGGGCGCTGATCATCGCGCGCAGGCCCACATTCACGGCCTGGATCGGCTCTCCCCGCATCGAGCCCGACGTGTCAAGCAGCAGGTAGACCGGCAACCTTCTCATTCCCACCTCCCCAGCGTCGCATCATCCGACCGGCGCAAAGCACCAGGACGGCATTGGATCTGTCCTGATCGATGCCGTCCTTGCCGCTCTCCGGAAGCCGGTAACCGGCGGTACTGTTCAAGCCATGCCAGCCGGATCAGAAGACGGTATTGATTTCGGGCGGCGGCGGCGGCAGGTCCTTCAGGCTGCTCCCTTCGCCTCCACCTGTCTCGATGCGCTGGCTGGAGACGGAGATGGAGGCCGACACCCATTTGAAGAATGCCGAAATGGTGCCCTTGTCCGCCGTCTCCAGCGAAATGACGGACTCCGTAATCTCGCGCAACACCGAGGTGTCGGCATCCGCGCCCGCCGCACAGGCGATGACATTGCCCACCTTGACCGTGCGGAACCGTGCCAATCCGGCCCGCCAATCGTCGGTGGGCTTGCCATCGGTCATAATGAAGACGATGGGCTTCCAGTCGCCCTTGGAGGTCGGCGTGGTCTTCTCGACCTCGGCTTCGATGCGTTCAGCCAGCAAGCCCAGGGCGGCACCCATCGGCGTTATGCCATCGGCGGCGATCTGCGGCAGGTTGATGGCCGAGATTTCCGTAAGCGGCACCACCTGCCGCACTTCCCGGCCATAGGTGATGACACTGAGATAGGCCGTCTCCAGCGCTTGTGGATCCTGGCGGAGCGTGGATAAAAGGACATGAAGGCCATTCTTGATGGCCTCTATCGGTTCCCCGGTCAGGGAACCCGACACGTCTATCAGCAAATAGACGGGCAGGCGACGCATTGGCTTCTCCCTCGCAACGCTCCGGATCAGCGGAGCCATGTTGTGGATACCGAAACTGGTACAATTCACGACGGTCGGAAGGCGTGTCAGACGTTCGCGTACGTGTCGCCTGGGCAGACTTGCCGTCCCCGAACAGCTTGCTGAGCAAGGAACCGGCGGAAGGAGGCTCCTTGCTGCCATCCTTGAACACCGCCGGACCATCCATGCTCTCATTCAGTACAAGGCCCTGGCGGGTGAGCCACGGCCTGCCAGTATCAGCCGATATTCACGCCGTAATTGACGGCGAGGGGACCCAGGCCGCCGGCGAAGCCCTGGCCGATGGCCTTGAATTTCCATTCGCTGTTGTGGCGATAGAGTTCACCGAAGATCATCGCCGTTTCGGTCGATGAATCCTCGGACAGGTCATAGCGGGCAATCTCGGTGCCGCCTGCCTGGTTGACCACACGGATATAGGCTTTGCTGACCATGCCGAAATTCTGCCGGCGGGTATCCGCCTCGTGGATGGTGACGGAGAAGGCGACCTTGGTCACGTCTACCGGAACCTTGGTCAGGTCGATCTTCACGGACTCATCGTCGCCATCACCGGCACCGGTCCGGTTGTCACCGGTATGCTCGACCGAGCCATTGCCACCGATCTTGTTGTTATAAAAAACGAAATCAGCGTCCGAACGGACTTTCCCCGTTTCATTGAGCAGGAATACAGAAGCATCCAGGTCGAAAGCAGCACCATCCGTCGCCCGGGCATCCCAGCCCAGGCCGACCAGAATTGCCGCCAGGCCTGGGGCCTCCTTGCTCAGGGAAACATTGCCACCTTTGGAGAGAGAGACGGGCATCTTCGCAGAACCTTTCCGTTGCAGGCCGTCGACCGCTGTTGATCGGCGTCGGCTGAGTTTCAAAACACATGTTCCAGGCTTGGCATCAGCCGATATTCACGCCATAGCTGGTTGCAAGGGGCCCCAAGCCACCGGCGAAACCCTGGCCCACGGCGCGGAACTTCCAATCGCCGCCATGGCGATAGAGTTCGCCGAAAATCATCGCGGTCTCGGTGGACATGTCCTCAGTCAGGTCATAACGAGCGATCTCACGCCCGGTCTCCTCATTGACGACCCGAATGAAGGCCGATTGGATCATGCCAAAATTCTGCCGTCGGGCCTGCGCATCATGGATGGTGACGGCAACCGGGATCTTCACCACGGATTCAGGAACACGCGCCAGATCGACCCGGAGGGACTCGTCGTCGCCTTCGCCGGCGCCCGTCTTGTTGTCGCCAGTATGCTCGACCGCACCGCAGGGGCTTTTCAACTGGTTATAGAAGATGAAATCCGCGTCGGAGCGGACTTTGCCGCTCCCAGCCAAAAGAAATGCGGAAGCATCGAGGTCGAAGCCCGCGCCGTCTGTCGAACGCTCGTCCCAGCCGAGACCGACGAGAATCTTCCTGAGACCCGGCTCCTCCTTGCTGAGGGAGATGTTGCCGCCCTTGGAGAGATTGATCGCCATTTTCCACTCCTTGCGCTTTCTTTGGTGTTTTCATCGGGAGGGGAAACAAGTTGCACCGGAGCCAGCCGGAGCGACATCCGATCCCGGATCGACGGCTATTCAGCAGCGGCCGTGCCGGCTTCCTTCCCCTCGCCGGCCTCCACCGCCGCCTCGGCACGGTTGTGACGAACGGAGGACCACACTGAAAAGCCGATGAAGGTGGCGCCGATCAGGCCTGTCAGCACTTCCGGATATGGGTCAGGGTCTGCGCATACATAATGACCGCAAGCGCCAGAATGGCCCAGAACGCTCCATGCTCCAGGTAGCGGTATTCGGCCAGGGTTCCCTTATCGACCAGCATGATGGTCATGGAGCGGACATAGAAGGCACCGACACCCAGGCCGATGGCGATGATGAACAGGTTGTTTGAGAGCGCAAAAGCGCCGATCACACCGTCGAAAGAGAAGCTGGCGTCAAGAAGCTCCAGATACATGAAAGAAGCAGCGCCCGACTTGTATGCACCCTCCATCGCTTCCTGGCTTGCCTCCATGTAGGTGCCGACACCCTTCACGGCCAGGAAGCTCACTAGGCCCAGGGTGCCCGCCACCATGAACTCATGCGCCTGGTCACCAAGCGCCAGGCTCAGGCCATAGATGGCTAGCAGGACGATGACGATCTCGATCGCCTCGATGCTCGCGGCCTTGGAGAATCTGCTTTCGATGAGATGGAACCAATGGGTGTCCTTTTCGGCGTCGAAAAAGAACTTCAGACCGACCATGAGCAGGAACGTGCCACCGAACGCAGCAATGCCGACATGGGCGTCGGTCAAAATCTGAGCGTACCGTTCCGGTTCCCTCATGGCCAAGGTCACAGCCTCGACAGGGCCCAGACTGGCCGCGATGGCGACGATTAGCAACGGGAACACGATCCGCATGCCGAACACCGCGATGAGGATGCCCCATGTCAGGAACCGCCGCCGCCAGACCGCGTCCATGTCCTTGAGGATGGTCGCGTTCACGACGGCATTGTCGAAAGACAGGGAAATCTCCAGGACGCAAAGGACACCCACGATGAAGGCGGTGCCCAGCGCGCCCAGAACGGTTCCGGTGGCGGTGTAACCGATATAGCCACCCGCGAGCAGGCCGATGGCCGTGAAGGCGAAGGACCAATGGAAATAGCTGAGGGTCGATCTGGACGACATTGGGTTTCCCGCAAGTAACTGGAGATCGGCCGGATCCGTGTCCTGGCCATCGCGTCATAGCAAGGTCCGGCAAGGCGAACCCAGCCGGACCCAGGCATCAAATGCCGAATTCGGCAGGATCCACCCCGGCCGCGGCCGCGATCTTGCGCGCAACCTCGCGTTCCTTCGGATCAAAGACCCCGTCGGCGTTGGCGACCGCCAATACCACGCCAACCACCACCCGAGCCTCGGGCTTGTCCCTGGTCCTGGAAACCAGCGCCAGCGCCTCTCCCTCACCGATGGTCCGGTCGAACTCGAACTTGCCGACGATGGCATTGAAGCTATCGATGACCTTCTGCAGGTCGAACACCCGCAAAACGTCGGAATTCTGGATGAAGCCGATCATCTTCTGTTTCTCCGCCGCCGAGATATCACCGTCGGCAGACGCCATCATCGCGCAACCCGCTGTGACGGCGCGCATGAAGGCGTCATTCTTGAACTTCACAACCTCATCGGCCAGGCCCTTCTGAAGGGAAGCAGCATTGACTTTCAGACGATCCCAGAAATTCATCCTAAACTCCCAAATACAGAGATCGGAAATTCCATGAATACCCATGATGGGCTGTAGAAATTCCATAAAACATTCTCAAGACCTGAAAAGACCGGCGTCGTGTGCATCTTTCTGCCATGAAGGGAACTCCTCCATCAGAAGATCAAACATTTGCTCGTCGCTTGGACCGGACGGATCATCAACCGCGAAGAAGTTGGCGTTGTCCACCAATCGACCCGGCATATCGTCCAGATAAGCCAGGAAATCGAAGCCCCTTGGCAGGCGGCCCGTCTTCTTCCCGCCACCGAACAGACCGCCGGAGGACCGCTCGCCGATGGCCATGAAGTTCCAGTGGATCGGCTCGCGCGATGCTTCCAGGATCATCTTCTCCGACAGGGCACGGTCCTCGGTGCCGCCATCCGTGACGAACATCACATAGATCGGAAGCTGTCCCCAGTCGGGCTGGCGGGAATAGAATTCACGGATCCGGCGCATGACCCGACCGTACCGGGTGCCGCCTTCCAACCCGTACTGCCGCAGCATGTTCTGGACGAATCCGCGATAGCTTCCCACATTCAGAGAGCCGTAGTGATGGTCGCCTTCGCCGAACAGGAAGACGTCGATCTCCCCGTCATCATCGAAACGGTAGGCGACCGCCATGGCGCGCTCGACGAAATGCTGGACCTTCCCGGAACGGTAAAGGCTCTGCATCGAACCGGAAATGTCCAGCACCAGCGCAACCTTGGCCCGGTCGGTGACCAGCCGCTTCTTCTCAAGGCTGACTTGTACCTTCTTTACCAGGCTGACGAGTTGGGGGTCCTTCTTCTCAAGGCTGACCAGCTTCTTCTCAAGTTCCACACGCCCGGCCTCGGTCTTGGATCGGTGCGTGTCGCCGGGGTCCGGCGGCGGGGTCCGGGCCGGGGCATCATCCACGACGATGCCGAAATGCCGGGCCAGCGGGGCAAGGCCGCCCGCGAAGCCCTGGCCGACAGCCTTCATCTTCCATTCGCCGTGGCGACGGTAGAGTTCACCGATGATCAGCGCCGTCTCCGACATGCCGGCGGTCGCCGCATCGTATCGGGCAACGCCCGCCACCTCCATGAAGGCTGCGGTTGCCTTTCCAAAATTATGGCCCGTCCCCTCCGCCTCGTTAATCGTGATAGCGAAGGCGACCCGCTCCACACCGGCGGGCATGCGGGCAAGGTCGATCATGAACCGGCCATCAACCAGCTTCACGCAGCCATCGCCGGAAGCGGGCTGGTTGTAGAAGATCATGTCGTCGTCGGACCGGACCCTGCCGCTCGGACCCAATAGGAAGGCCGAAGCGTCGACGTCCAGATTGCCGATGCGCGTCGGCGCCCAGCCAATGCTGACATACGCCTGCGGCGCCGGAATGGCGACATTGCCGCCTTGGGTCAGGGCCTTCATGTGCTGCTTGATCTCTCGCCGGATGCGGAATGACGATCAGACGTGACGGCGGATACCGTCCATCATGTCATCGAAAGTGCGGCCCTGCCCCGGCTCGCCGATGGCGATCATCGACCAGCCGGAACCGTCCCGATAGACCTTTGCCATGATGATCCCGGTGGCGTTCTGCCCACCGGACAGATTGTACCGGGCCAGTTCCTTGCCAGTCCTGCGGTCGACCATGCGGCAGAAGGCGTTGGCAACCTCGGCGAAGGTCTGGCCGCGAAACGAGTTCACGATGAAGACCAGCGTCTGCACGTTCGCGGGCAGTCTGGTGAGGTCGACGGCGATGACCTCGTCATCGCCATCGCCGTCACCGGTCAGATTGTCGCCGGAATGGACGACTGACCCGTCACGCGACTGAAGCTGCCGAAACCAGACCACGTCCAGCCTTGAGCCCGAAGCATCGAACAGCACACAGGACGCATCCAGGTCGATGGAATTGGCGCCGCCACCAAAGCCGAAGAAGCCCTTCTTCTTCACGGCATCCCATCCCAGCCCCATCGCCACAAGCGCCAGCGAGCCGCCGGCCTGCTTTTCAAGGGATACCTTATCACCCTTTGCTAACGAAACCATAACCTCTCCAGTCAACACCATCTCAAGGGTTCATATTAGTATAATTTATCTCTTTATATGGAGTTTATGATATCAAAACTCTCCCTTCAATCAGAATCACATTAAATTGACGATATTTAATTCTATGACATATAGTGATAACAAATTTACTAATACACTAATAAACAGAATAATTATTTGAAGCAGCTCTACAGCAAGGAAGCGCCATGGATGTGTACCGCCCCCTTCAATGAATGGTGATGAACATGATCCCGGAAACTCACCGCGTCTGGCTCAGTCGCGGCCTGTCGAATGTGACCGATGTCGCCCGCACCACAGACCGGGCTGGCCGCTTCGAGATTCTGGTCAGTCATACCGAGCCGGACTTTCCCGGTTTTTCCTTCGCCGACCGCCACTGGGTCGAACCGGAAGGGCTGTACGGGCGGGAGGACATGTTCGCCGACTACGCCCTGCTCAGGTGCCAGGAGATGGATGTGCGCCTGCTCTGGCCCGGAAAGGGTGCGCCGCAGGTAATGGCGAGACGGTCGGCATTCGAAGCCGCGGGCATCCGTACGCTGCTTGCCGGCGATGCGGACACCTGCAAGCTGCTGGACGACAAGGCGGCCATCTACCGCGACCTGGAGGGCACTGGTCTGCCAGTTCCGGAGTGGATGGAGTTTTCCACGCTGGCGGCGTTCGACGATGCATGGTCGGCGATGCGGCCCTGCGTTCCCTCCCTGTGCATCAAGCCGACCGTTTCCATCTTCGCGCTGGGCTTCCGCAGGATCGTGGAAGATGATGACGAATGGGGCCGCTTCGTCTCCAACGATCAATATAGGATCGGCCTCAATGAGTTCCGGCGCATCCTGTGTGGCGTGCAGAAGCCCCGCGCCTTCATACTCATGCGTACGCTGGAGGGCGAAGAGCGGAGTGTGGATTGCATCGCACATAACGGCCGCCTCGTCGCCGCGGTCTCCCGCGTGAAACGTGGCCGGACCCAACATATCGAGACGGACCACCCGGCCATCGCGATCGCACGTGCGCTCGTGGAGCGCTACGCACTCAATGGCGTCATCAATGTGCAAACCAAGGACCACGAGGGCCGGACATACATCCTGGAAGTGAATCCGCGCATGTCGGGTGGAATGATCTATAGTTGCCAGACTGGCCTCCATCTTCCCTATTGGGCCATGATGCTGGCGCTTGGCAATGCATCGCCAGAGGATGTGCCCCAACCCTCCAATGGCGTGGTCGCTCCCATCCAGGGCGTTGTCCGGATGGGCTGACGCAAGGGTGACCCAGGTATGGCCCGAAGCCCGTCCTCGCATCGCGGCAATCCGGCGACGATGCCGTAGAGGCTGGCGCGTTCCAGAATTGCCTGCGCGACCTTGCGATGCGTGGCCGGTTCGCACATCGCGCCATGCATCCTGAAAACCGCCGGCGCATCCGGCCGTAATATCCGGGCGGCCATTTCCACCTCCTCGGGTTCAACCGCATACTGGTCCTCGATGACGCCGACCTGGGATGGGTGGATCGCCGTCTTGCCGAACAGCCCATGATCCAGGTCCTGCCGGACCTCGCGCCTCAGCACCTCGGGATGGTCGATCACCTCGCAAACCGGGGCGGTCAGGTTGAAGCCGTGCGGTTTGAAGGTCGAAGCCAACATGGCTATGGTATGGCCGATCCCCGTCTCATAGATGGTCCGGCTTGGCGAGCGGCGAA
This sequence comes from Niveispirillum sp., assembly GCF_052437035.1. Taxonomy (NCBI): domain Bacteria; kingdom Pseudomonadati; phylum Pseudomonadota; class Alphaproteobacteria; order Rhodospirillales; family Azospirillaceae; genus Niveispirillum; species Niveispirillum sp. The sequence goes on along the minus strand of NZ_JBQVOH010000002.1, from coordinate 226,279 downwards.
CACCCAGCAGGTTGAAAAGATCGTTGCCACCGATGCGCAGCGCCAGGATACGCGACCGCACGGCGCTGTCCGACATGCAGTCGCGCAGGCGGCGCATCTCTGTCGCGTCGAATGCCTCAGCCGTCTCCAGCGTCGGCATGATGACGAACGGGCCGTCATGGCCGGAGATCAGGGCAAGATAGCCGCCCAGATTGGTCGCCGTGATCTTGGGCAGGACAAAGCCGTCGATCCTGCTGATACCGCGCATCTGGAGTACGCGGCCCATGATATGCGGGTTACGCACCCGAACGAAGCGGAGCAGCCCGGGCGAGGTCTGCATTCCTGGCAGGGCATTTTCGAGGTTGGCCAGTGCCTGGCCCACATCGTCGGTCCGCACCGCATCCTCGGTGCAGAAGATGACCGAGCGCACGGTTTCCAGCTTCTCGCGATTGGCGATCTGGAGAAGATCGTCGCGGGTCGCGGGGACATACAGGGATGCGCCAAGGCGGAGGTGGCGATTGTCCTGGGCTTCCACTATTGGCTTGCTCCTGTTCCTGCGGCCTTCGGGGCCTGTCAATTGTCGCTCGGCGCGGGAACTAGCCCTCACCCATGGTCTTGATGACTGCGGCGGCCCGATAAGGGGGCGCCAATGTTGGGTCCACGACCACGGGCACACCGCGGCTGCACGCAAGCTGCATCAGGTGCGCCACGTCGTGATGACCGGGGTCCCGGACGATCAGGGCCTCCGGTACACGGCGCAGCAGTGACCGCGTGGCCTCGCCAATATCTGGTTTGACGCGATTACGGTCCGTCACACGGTGGCGTTCCATGCAAGAGGTCATGAACAAGGCGCAGCCGGCCCGTCGTTCAGCCAGCCCGGCGGGGTCAAGAGCGGCCGGAAGGCACGTGGCATCGGTAAGCGCGTCCAGCATCGGTACCGTCACCTCGTCCACGAACCGGCGGGAGATGTCGTGCGGTGCCAGTTCGCCATGGTAGACGCAGGCATGGAAGTCGCCGGGACCGACATGCGAGGCGTTCAGCACCGTGCGGCTGACAAGGCCCGAGACGATGGCGTTCAGCACGGAAGAGGGGATCAGGTAATCCTCGGAGGTGGCCGACAGGCCCGCGACCCCGGCCAGGTCGGCGACGACCGCCAGCGACGCGTCCACGTCCGACCCGCGCGCGGCGTTGTAATCCCCGACGCGGCGGTTCAATTCCGCAGTGATGGCCCCCTTCCCCGTCCAGCCATCCACGAACACCACGGATCGGTCGCCATGCGCGGCCACGATATGGTCCAGGGCGACCTCGTCGATGCCGCGATCACGGATAATGGAGACGGAATAATGGAAGACCTCGCGACCCAATGCCCGCAGGGCGCGCCGCAGCAACACACCCACGGGCGTCCCAGCACGGGCCAGGCTGGCCAAGGCGATGACGCCACCCCTACGGGCCGAAATCTCCTTGGCCAGTGCCGCGACATCGCGGGCGAAACGGTCCCGGTTGCGCCGGAACGCGGCCCAGAACAGCCCCATATAGGACGGGTCCGGGGCCTTCTCCACACCAAGCATCTCCGAATAATGGCGCCGGCCCGACTGGATCAGGCGTTCCCTGGCTTCGGTCTCCGTCGGTTGCATATCGACCGCCTTCAGCAGGAAGATCACGTCCGCGGGAAGGTAGCTGCCGGAGAAATTCATCGGGCGTGCCCCTTCACCGCATCGAAAACCTGCGAATGGGCGGTCGGCATGATCGCATAGTCGCACAACGCCATGAAGGGCAGGTCGGTGAAGCTGTCCCCGACGCCCAGCGTCAGGGTCGCATCCATGCCCACATTCTCTAGGTACCAGCGCACGGCATTGGCCTTACCCAGGAAACCCGGCATGACGGCAAGGTTGTTGCCGTTCAGGTGCAGGTACCAGCCGTCCGGCAGACCGCGCCCGAGTTCATCCGCCACGCCGGCGAGGCTGTCATGCTCATGGGCGTTATGCTTGACGGAAACATAGAGGCCAAGGCCCGCATCGGACACGACGGAATGACGGACGTCCGCTCCAAGAGCTGCCGCGATGCGGGCCACCTCGGCGACGATCCCCTCCAGCGAGGAACGCTCGCGCCGGACGCCGTCCGAAATGACGGAATGCCAGCGCGGTTCGGGCCGCCCGTCGGGGCCGATCAGCAGGCCGCCAAAGGAACAGATGGCATGCTTGTACGCCAAGCCGAGGCTGACCCGCCGGAAAGCGGCCTCGTTGCGGCCCGTGGTCGGCACAGTCACGGCGCCGCTGCCCAGCACCTGCGACATGAACCGCTCCTGCCGCGCGCTCTGAAAGGAGAGCGGCGCTCCCTGGCGGTCCACGGCCGCCACCCGTGAGCGGTCCGGTCCAGCCTTGCGGTCACTGTTGAACAGCGTGTCGTCGAGGTCGACGAAAACATAGACGGTCATCGCGCCCTCAGTAGCAGACGATGTCGGCACCAAGCGCCGCCACCAGTTCGGGATCGGCGGAATGGGCCGGGGTCTCCAGACACAGCACAACCCGCTCGTACCTGCGGTCACGTACGTTGTAGAGATAGTTCGGGATGCCATCGCCGTAATTGTCCCGGAAGGTCAGGACGCTGCCGATGGCGTGGCCGAGCATGATGGGGGACCGTGTGGTGGCCTGGCACCATGCATCCATGCCCCGTGCCTCCAATTCCTCGGCAAGCCGGAACGGTGCCCAGACGAACTCGCCGCTGCCGAGGATCAGCGCGTTCTGCCCGGCCCGCAGGCCAAGCCGGTCGGCCAGTTCCGCCGGAGCGCACGGGTCGCGGCGAACGCCGAGACGACCGTGATTGGGAAGCAACATATCGGAACGGGAACGCCCGTCGCCCTCCAGGTCCGGCATGGGGATGGCGGGAGCGTCGGGGTTGGGCTTGAAACGGTACTCCCCCTCCAGGATGGATACGAAATCGGTGCGCATGCCGGCCTCATCCTCCAAGATCGCCTTTGCCCGACCGCCGCTCCAGTCCGTCAGGACAACACAGACCAGACGCTCGACCCCGGTGCAGAATCCACGTGCGGCGCGGATGAAGTTGGCGAAGGTCCTGCCCGTGCTGGCCTCGTCATCCACCAGCACCAGCGTGCGGGCCGCGCGCATCAGGCTGGCATCGGTAGGATCGACCGGGACATGGACATTGTGACCCGTGGCATGGCTGTGCTCTTCCCGGAACATGAAGGCGGGGGCGGCATCGAGCGCATAGCGCGTGGTGTGCACGAACAGCGCATCCCCACGACCGCTCCGGCGCACCCATTCGTCGAAGACCCCCGTACCGATGCAGATGGCCGTTTCCGCCATGCCGATGAACAGCACCGGACCCGGCAGGTCGTCGGCGATCGCGGCAGCGAGATCGCGATAGGTCTGGCGCATCACCGACGGTTTCACCGGGATATGGCGACCGAGCACCTTGGAGACGAACAGGAAGCCACGCTTCGGGTTGCGGCGGGCGGCGAAGCCGCACACCATCTCTAACGGCTCCAGCGATCTGTGGACGGAAACCTCCAGATCACCTGCCGCCAGGGGGATGGCGTAAACTTCGGCGTTCATATCGGACATGGGCGCCTTCCCAAAACAATAGGCGCCCGAGGATTGCAAGAAGTAGCCAATTTGCGAACAATTTTATCTCTCCATTATGGAGAATTTTTCTTTGTTTATATCCGTAAATTGTGATTTGACTGCAAATAATTCATCTTTTGATTAATCTTTTAATCAACAAACACCTAATGGAAACATCACAATAACATTATGATGGATGCCAGCCGCAAAGCCGGGGTGAGCCTGTTTTGCGGTCATCCGGAAACAGGTCCTAGGGTCCAGACTCAATCAGAGAGCTGGTCCCGCCAGCATCGATAAGGCGAACCTGGACGATGCCGCCTGGTATGCGCGCCGTCGCAGCGGCTGTCGCGCAACGCTACGCCCAGACCGCACACGTGACCATCATGGTCGAGGGGCTGGGCGATTGGCGGTGCCTATGTCGCCGCAATAGATGACCTGCATACCCTGTTGGGCAACATCAACGATGAGGCCGTCGGCGACAGGCTGGAACGCAGGCTTAAATCCCCTATGCCGACGGTTGGATTGGCGCATCTGCACCGCACGCATTCCGACAGGCTGAAGGCGGCATGGGTCCGCTTCGAAACGCTGTCGCCACCATGGGCCGCGCCTGACACCGCCCGAGCTGGGTAGTTTCCGATCCTATGATGCTGCGGTCTGCCACGCTCAGAATGAAGGCGTGCGTGCTCACCATCAGCAATGGCTGAGGCGTCAGATTTGTCCTCTGGATGTCGAAAGGCGAAAACCTTGGACAAGCGCCTGCTGGCCGGCCTGTCAATGGCGGGGCTCCTGATCCTGGGGGGATGTGTGGCGCTGGTATGGCGACCGGGCATCGAGCCAGTCCCTCCACCAACTGCCGCCAGCTTCGCCCCCGCTGAGGTTGCGCGGGGGCAGGTCTTGGCCGCTGCCGGAAACTGCGCTGTCTGCCATACATCTGATCCGGGCCATCCCTATGCCGGTGGTGTCGGTTTCGCATCATCGTTCGGCACGATCTATTCCACCAACATCACGCCAGATGCGGCGACCGGTATTGGTCGCTGGTCGCAGGCTGCGTTCACGCGGGCCATGCATGAAGGCGTGGCCCGCGACGGCAGCCATCTGTTCCCCGCCTTTCCTTATGATCATTTCACCAAAGTCTCGAACGGTGATCTGGAAGCGCTCTATGCCTTCCTGATGACACAGACGCCGGTCGTCGCAACAGACAGGAAGAATGACCTTCCGTTTCCGCTCAATATCCGTGCGCTGCAGGCCGGCTGGAAGCTTTTGTACTTCAGGCCAGGCCGCTACGTGCCAGATTCCGCCAGGTCACCAAGCTGGAACCGCGGTGCCTATCTTGGTGAGGGTCTGGCACATTGCGCAGCCTGCCACAGCCCACGCAATGCGCTTGGAGCCGAAGACCCCCGGCAGGCGTATGGAGGCGCCGTTGTCGATGGCTGGATCGCGCCTGCCCTGACCGACGCCAACCCCTCTTCCCAGATATGGAGCGAACAGGAGCTGTTCGCTTATCTGCGCAGCGGGGTCACCGACGCGCATGGATCAGCGGTGGGACCCATGTCATCCGTCGTCCATGAGGGACTGTCCGCACTGCCCGACGGGGATATCCATGCTATTGCGGCCTACTATGCCGATCTGAGCCAGGGGACGGCACGCCACGTCGGCAACTCAGCGGGCATCGACCGCAGCATAAAGACATCTGACGTGGGCGTCGGTCAGGTCAACGATGTCGATGCACGGCTCTACGTCGCTGCCTGCGCCGCCTGCCATTACAGCAGCGGTCCAGACCCAACCGCTCAGCGTCCTGACCTGGCGTTGAATTCGGCTCTCCGCCTCGACCAGCCCACCAACCTTATACAGGTCGTCCTGCATGGCGTAGGCGCGGCCGAAGGCGACCCCCTTGTGATGATGCCCGGCTTCGCAGGCGCGCTCAGCGACGCGGATATCACACGGCTGATCGCCTATCTGCGTCGCACACGAACTGGCCTTCCGCCCTGGGCCGATGTTGAACCGCAGGTGGCAATGATCCGTAAGGCCCGCACGCAAGCCCCATGACCTGCCGACAGGAACCGCCAACATGGTGTCTTTCCAACTGAATGGCCGCCCGGTCAATGTGAGCGCGCAGCCGGACACGCCCCTGCTCTGGGTGATCCGCGATGAGATCGGCCTGACGGGGACGAAGTTCGGCTGCGGCATCGGCCTGTGTGGTGCCTGCACCGTGCATGTCCAGGGCCGGGCCGTGCGTTCCTGCATCGTCTCCGTCGGATCGGTGTCCGGCGCGGCCGTGATCACCATCGAGGGGCTTCATCCGGACGGAAAACACCCTTTGCAGACGGCCTGGATTGATCGCCAGGTCCCGCAATGCGGCTATTGCCAGTCAGGGCAGATCATGCAGGCGGCCACCCTGCTCCAGGATTTCCCCGATCCCACACCAGACGACATCACGGCCGTGATGAATGGCAACCTGTGCCGCTGCATGGCCTACATCCGCATCCGCGCAGCGATCCTGCTGGCAGCCGACATGTTGCGCCGGGGGGAACGCTGATGAAAAGATTTGGGCCGGAACGGTCGGAACGCAGCGCGGGTTCCTGATTGCCGCATCCGGCGTCGGGATCATGCTGGGATTCATCCCCGCGCGTTTGGCGGTCGGCGCGGAAAGTCCCCTTTCCGAACCCCAAGCCCTGTTCGAGCCGACCATCTGGTACGCCATCGATCGCCAGGGCCGGGTCGCCGTCAACATCATCCGTGCGGAAATGGGCCAGCATGTCGGTACCGCCCTGGCGCGGATAATCGCTGAGGAGTTGGAGGTCGACTGGGACCAAGTAACCATCAACCATGTGGACAGCGATCCGAAATGGGGGCTGATGGTCACCGGCGGCAGTTGGTCCGTCTGGCAAAGTTTCCCGGCGATGAGCAGGGCTGGGGCGGCGGGGCGTCTGGCCCTGGTGGCGGAAGGGGCCAAGCTTCTGGATGTCGATCCGGCGACCTGCATAGCGCGATCCGGGGCCGTCCATGCCGGTACAAGGGCGATAACCTATGGCGAGATCGTCACCCGTGGCGACCTGCGCCGGACCTTTTCGGTGGAACAGCTTCAGGCCATGCCCATCAAACCAGCAGCCGACCGCCGGCTGATCGGCCAGGATGTGGCGGCGTTAGATATCCCATCGAAGACCGATGGCACCGCCGTTTATGGCATCGACGCCACGGTCCCTGGCTTGGTCCATGCCCGCCCCAAGCTGCCGCCGACACGCAATGACAGCAAGGTCGTGTCCATCGACGATAATGCGGCCAGGGCAGTGCCCGGCTATATCCGCAGCGTGGCGCTGGAGGATCCCTCCGGCACCGTTCCCGGCTGGGTGATGGTTTTTGCCGACAGCGTCACCGCCGCCGAGCGCGCCACCGATCTGGTCAAGGTCGTGTGGACCGTCGGTCCGTCGGCCAAGGTGTCGGAAAAAGATATCCAGGACCATGCAGCCCGACTGATCGCCGATCCGAAAGGGGGCGCGCTGGTCGTCGATGATCCCGGCCTGGATGCCGCTTTCCAGGCCGCCGGATCGACGCTGGAGCGCACCTATACCACCAGCAGCGCGATGCATTTCCAGATGGAGCCGGTCAATGCGCTGGCGTTCGAGAAGGACGGGCTGTTCGAAATTCACACCGGCAACCAATGGCAATCCCTGATCCTGCCGACCCTGGCCAAGGCTCTGGGGCGGCCGGAGGCGACGATCATCCTGCGCACCTATCTGCTGGGCGGCGGGTTCGGGCGGCGGCTGAACGGCGATTATGCGGTACCGGCAGCCCTGGCGGCCCAAACCATTGGCCAGCCGGTGAAGATGGTGCTGACCCGCGCTGATGATATGCGCTTTGATTCATTCCGGTCGCCATCAGTCCAGACCCTGCGCATGGCGTTCGATGGGGGAGGTCTGGTGACGGCGATGGACCATCATGCGGCGGCAGGCTGGCCAACGGAGGTCATGGTTCCAGGTTTCATGCCCAAGGCCAGCAATGGCGTCGCCTACGATCCCTTCGCCATTTCCGGTGCCGACCATTGGTACAATGTGGGGGCGCAGCGGGTTCGGGCCTTGTCGAACGATTTGGCCAACCGCTCGTTCCGACCGGGCTGGCTGCGATCCGTCGGGCCTGGATGGACCAACTGGGCGGTTGAGAGCTTCATGGACGAGGCGGCGTTGGCCGTGGGTGTCGATCCCCTGGTTTTCCGTCTTCGCATGCTGGACGGGACCGGCCGGAACGCCGGGTCACCCCCAAATGCGGTTGGCGGCGCAAAGCGGCAGGCCGCAGTCCTGGCAGCCGTGGCCCAACGCGCCGGATGGGGGACGGCCTTACCAGCGGGGTCGGGCCTCGGCATCGCCACCACCTTCGGCCAGGAACGTGACATGCCGACATGGGTTGCCTGCGTAGCGCGGGTCAGAGTTAATCGCACCACCGGCGACGTGGTTGTGGAGCGGCTGACCCTGGTCGCCGATGCTGGCACGGTCGTCCACCCCGATGGGGCCCTGGCCCAAATGGAAGGAGCCGCTTTGTGGGGATTGAGTCTGGCCCTGCATGAGGGGAGCGAATTCAGCAACGGCCAGATCCGCGATACCAATCTCAACAGCTATACGCCGCTGCGCATGGGTGATGTCCCTGACCTGGACATCGCCTTCATTCCCAGTGAAGAGGTACCGACGGGCCTGGGCGAACCCGCCACCACCGTTGTCGGCCCCGCCATCGGCAATGCCATTTTCGCCGCCACCGGCGCGCGGGTCCGCCATCTGCCGATCCGACCAGCCGCCATACTGGCCGCCCTGGCATCGGCATCCCCGCGATGAGCAGGCTGCGGCTGCATCGGGAAAGACATAACAGCGATGGCACAGGATGGCTGCGGGCAGCGGTACTGGGTGCCAATGACGGGCTGATCTCCACCGCCAGTCTTGTCCTGGGCGTGGCGGAGGCGGCGGCAGACCATCAATCCGTCCTGATCGCCGCCGTCGCCGCCCTGGTCGCCGGGGCCCTGTCAATGGCGGCGGGTGAATATGTTTCCGTCAGTTCCCAGGCGGATGCCGAACAGGCCGATCTGGCGCGGGAGGAAAGAGAACTGCGCGAAGACCCGGTCGGCGAACATGCGGAGCTTGCCTCCATTTATGAATCATGGGGCCTGCGCCGTGAGACGGCAGCGGAGGTTGCCGAACAGCTGATGACAGAGGATGCGCTGGCAACGCATGCCCGCGACGAGCTTGGTCTGTCGCCAACAGTCCGGGCGCGACCGATCCAGGCGGCTCTGGCTTCCGCCGCCGCGTTCATTGCCGGTGCCGCCGCACCGATCATCGTGGTGGCGGTCACCCCGCATGCGGTCCTGGTTCCTGCCCTCTGGGGCGCTTGCCTGTCCGCCCTGCTAATGCTGGGCGTTCTGGCAGCGCGTGTGGGCGGTGCCAGCCCGTGGCGCGCGGGCATCCGTGTGGTGTTCTGGGGTGCGGTGGCGATGGGGATCACGGCCACTATTGGCGATGTCGTCGGTCATGCGGTTTGACGGTCCTGTGAGGGGGAGGACCCAACCGATCACCATGCGTAGATTCCGCCCCTGCCGGACGTTGTTATGACGACATAGCCTTAACTGCCCGTTCGCTTTTGAAAGTCGACATCATGTCCCACCATTCTCCAGCCCCCGCATCCCCGCCATTGACCAATGCCTATGCCGCCACCACGGGGCAGAACCGACGGACCCTCGAAGCCATTTTCCGGCATCCGGTTGCGCATAATCTGGCCTGGAGGGATGTTGTCGCCTTGTTGACCGGGATCGGTGACATTGATCACCGACACAGCGGCGAATATTCACTGCATGCCGGTGGAGAGCATATTCGGATCGACCGTCAACATGACAAGGACGTGACGACCGACAATCTCATCAAGTTGCGGCATCTGCTGACCCGAACGGGCTGGGCACCCGATGCGCCACCCCTTCATCCGGCACATCCTTCACCCGCCACGATCATCGTCATTGATCATGTCGATGCCAAGGTGCTGACGCTTGCCGGGTCAGAGGATGATCTGCCCTCAACATCGGCCCAGGGTGAAGAACTTCACCATTTCGTTCATCATATCAAACGTATCGGATCAGACCGCGACCGCGAGGAGACCTTTCCCGGCGACACGGAGTTCTTCTCGCGCGTGGCCGACGCCATCGGTCACCAGGGGCGTATCGTGCTGATCGGCCACGGCAAGGGTCAGAGCAACGAGGCGCACCATCTGTGCAATTACCTTCAAGCGCACAATAAGGACGCCTATGCGCGGATTGCCACCACGCTGGTAGCGGACCTTTCGCATATGACGACGGCGGAGCTGCTGCAACTCGGGCGGAAGGCACTGATGTGACCCGGCATCGCCGGCAGATGCAACAGCATCGTAAACCGTGTTGTTCGCTCGACCAGCGCACCAATGGCGGAACTGTTCACAGACCTTTGTTAGGTTTAACTGGCCTGGATCAGCGTAAACGCTCTGCTGCCGGCCCAGGGGTTAAGGGTCAGGGGCGGCATGGTCCGTTCTAACGGCGCGTATAGCGCACCACGAAAGGATTGGCCTCGGGTGATTGCCCCGCACACGCCCTTCGCGCGCAAGCTGGGAGCCTTTGTCGCCCTCTCTGACATGGAATTGCGGCTACTTGTACTTGACCAGTTGCACAGCCGTAGCCGGTCCTTCCAGGCGCGGCGGGACATGATCCATGAGGGCCAGGTCGAACGGTCAGCCTATATCATATCCTCGCCTCGGGCTGGGTGTGCTCCTACAAGCTCCTTCCGGGTGGCACGCGCCAGGTCGTCGACGTCCAGATTCCGGGCGATTTTCTGGGTTTGCGCTCAGTTCTTTTCCGCACAGCCGGCCACAATATCGAGCCGATCAGCCGGGTGCAGGCCTCAGAGGTTCAGGTTCGTGATCTGCTGGAGGCCTTCCAAACGGCACCCCGGCTGGCCGCGACGTTGCTATGGGCTGCCTCTCGCGATGAAGCGATGGTTGTGGAACACCTCGTTGGCATCGGGCGGCGCGATGCCAAGCAGCGGATGGCGCATTTCCTGCTGGAACTCGGCGCGCGGCTGAAACTTGTGAGGCTTGCGTCAAACGATGGCTACAATTGTCAATTGACGCAATACCTGCTGGCCGACGCCCTTGGCCTCAGCGCGGTTCACGTCAACCGAGTTCTACGCGAACTGCGCGAGGATGGGCTGGTCACATTTCAGCAAGGCAAGGTCACCTTCGGGGATTTTGACGGCATGGTGGCGTTTTCCGAGTTCGACCGGCAGTACCTTGATCATGACGGTCCGTTGATGACGGGACCCGGTGGCAGCCCCTCCGCTGTCCAGGTGCTCACCGCCATGACAGGCCCGTAAAGACGGAGGGGAAGCGGAGCCTCGGCGGGGCCATCATCGCGTTCCTCTGGTCGGTTTTGCCGGCGCAACGTCCAGCCTGAACAGGACAGTCGGCGTTGATGCAGGTCAGTGCGGGTCAGGCCCGGGACATGCGAGCATGATGAGCGCGGCAGACCACGCCAACCAGGTGAAGGTAAGCATGACACACTCTGCCACGTCCTTTCCCGTCGGCCTGACCAAAGAGGAGGCGACGGCCCGGATTACCGCCGAGGGACCCAACGAGCTGCCAAGGGCGAGACGGCGGTCGCCCTTGCGGATCGTTTTCGATGTGCTGCGCGAGCCGATGCTGGCGCTGCTGCTGGCCGGGGGTGTGGTCTATCTCTTGCTGGGCAGCCGGGAGGAGGCGCTGATCCTGCTGGCCTTTGCCTGCCTGTCGGTCAGCATCACCGTGGTGCAGGAGGCCCGGACCGAGCGTGTGCTGGAAGCCTTGCGGGACCTTACCAGTCCGCGCGCTTTGGTCATACGCGACGGCCAACGCCAGCGGATCGCGGGACGCGACGTGGCACGCGGTGATGTGATCGTGCTGGCGGAGGGCGACCGGGTGCCCGCCGATGCGGCGCTGATCGAGGCGCAGGACCTTTCGGCGGACGAATCCCTGCTGACGGGCGAGGCTGTGCCGGTGCGCAAACTGGCAGGCACAGCGACGGAGGCCAGACCAGGGGGCGAGGATCAGCCGATGGTCTATTCCGGTAGCCTGATCGTGCGGGGCACCGGGATCGCTTGCGTGACCGCAACGGGCGCCGCCAGCGAGATCGGCCGTATCGGCACCTCACTCGGCTTGCTGGGGACGGAGACGCCGCACCTGCAACTCCAGATGCGCAAGCTGGTCGTTGTCTTTGCCGCCGTGGGGACGGCTGTCAGCATGGCTGTTGTGGCGCTTTATGGTCTTTTGCGTGGTGGGTGGCTGGATGGGATACTCGCCGGGATTGCCGTCGGCATGTCGATGCTGCCCGAAGAGTTTCCGATGGTGCTGGCTGTCTTCATGGCGATGGGGGCTTGGCGGATTTCCAAGGTGCGGGTGCTGACACGGCGGGCATCAGCCATCGAGACGCTGGGCGCGGCCTCGGTCCTGTGTACCGACAAGACCGGCACCCTGACTGAGAACCGCATGACGATTGCCGAATTGCGCTTGCCCGATGGCACGGTGGCCAAGGTCGGCACGGCCTTGCCCGATGCGTTCCGCGAACTGGCGGCGGCGGGGGTGATGGCGTCCGCCCCCGAACCTTATGACCCGATGGAAAAAGCCTTTCACGCCTTGGCCAAGGCCGACCTTCACCCCGGCGAAGCCCTGCCCGGTGCGGCGCGGCAGCTCGTTCGCAGTTATCCCCTGTCGCCCGGGCTGCTGGCCATGTCGCAGGCATGGGCGGCGGGTACAGGCTGGCAGATCGCAGCCAAAGGCGCACCCGAAGCGATGGCGGTGCTGTGCCGGTCGGACGATGCGACCGTCGCAAGACTGACAGCGCAGGTTGATCAGATGGCCCGATCGGGCCTGCGCGTGCTGGGCGTCGCCTCGGCGACGCATCAAGGCACCCTGCCCGACGATCACCGCGATTTCCGCTTTCGGTTTCTTGGACTTGTGGGCCTGGCCGACCCCCTGCGCGCCTCGGTCCCCGACGCTGTCGCCCAGTGCCGCAGCGCGGGCATCCGGGTCATCATGATCACCGGCGACTACCCTGCCACCGCTCAGGCCATCGCAACCCAGGCGGGCTTGCAAGGCGATCGCGTGATCACAGGGCCGGACCTTGCCGCCATGACGGATGCTGAACTGGCAATCGCGGTGAAGGACATCATGATCTTCGCCCGCATCCTGCCGGAACAGAAGTTGCGCATCGTGACGGCACTGAAATCCGCCGGCTGCGTGGTGGCGATGACCGGCGACGGCGTGAACGACGCGCCGTCGCTCAAAGCTGCGCATATCGGCATCGCCATGGGTGGACGGGGGACGGACGTAGCGCGAGAAGCCGCCTCCATCGTGCTTCTAGACGACGATTTCGGGTCCATCGTCACCACCGTGCGCCTCGGTCGCCGCATCTACGACAACCTGCGCAAGGCGATGAGCTTCATTCTGGCCGTTCACGTCCCTATCGCGGGGTTGGCATTGATGCCGCTGCTGTTCGGCCTGCCGATCCTGTTCGGGCCCATGCACATCGCCTTCCTGGAGATGGTGATCGACCCCGTCTGCTCCCTCGTCTTCGAGGCCGAGACGGAGGAGAAGGGTATCATGGCTCGGCCCCCGCGTCCGCCCGCCGAACCGCTGTTCTCCGGCCCCACCATCGTCTGGAGCCTGGTGCAAGGTCTGCTGGCCCTGGCCGTGACAGCGACGATCTTTGTCCTCGCCCCGGACTATGGGCTGACGACCGATCAGGTGCGGGGAATGACCTTTGCTGCCCTTGTCTTCGCCATAGTGGCGCTGATCCTGGTGGATCGGTCGCAGTCCACCTCGATTCTGACGGCGATCACACGCCCGAACCGGGCCTTGGCTGTGGTGCTGCCCATTGTGGTCGGCTTGCTGACCGTCACCCTGTTCTGGCCGACCGCCCGCGAGCTGTTCGGCTTTGCCGCACTCGATCCGATGCATCTGGCTGTGCCGCCGCTGGCGGGCCTGACGGTTCTTGTCGTGCTGGAGTTGATCAAGCCCATCTGGCGCTGGGCGGTTCAGCGCGGCAAGGCGGCGGCTTTGGCTCTGCCGCCCGGAAAACAGGCGACCCACTGATCTGGGGTAGCACGGCTCGCCCGGCATCGCCGCATCCTGTCGCAGGTTCGCCAGGGTCTATTCCGTGCCGACCGTGAACCACGCCACCATTCCCTGGCTATCGCAATCCTTTTCACAAGGGAGCGTACCATGCCGATGACAGTCCTCCTGCTGTTGTCCACCCTCACCCTCGCCCTCACCCTCGCCCGCGGGATTCTGGCCGTGCCCGCGTTCGCGGATACCAGCAGCCTGACCATCGCGAGCGAGCGCTATCTGGCAGGAGATTCGGTCAGTTTGTTTGAACCGCGCCGAGTTTGGCGGTGGCTTGAATTCAATATTTACGCGGCCACGGCTTTAGTTTCCAGAGCTGCGTAGAAGTTGGCCTCGGCTTCCGCGGGCGGAATGTTGCCAGTTGGCTCGAGCAGTCGGCGGTTGTTGAACCTGTTGACCCATTCCAGCGTGGCGTATTCGGCGGCCTCGACGCCGCGCCAGGGACCGCGACGGTGGACGACCTCAGCCTTGAATAGCCCGTTGATCGTCTCTGCCAGGGCATTGTCGTAGCTGTCTCCGACGCTGCCAACCGAGGGTTCGATACCGGCTTCCGCCAGCCGCTCGGTGTAGCGGATGGACAGATATTGAGACCCGCGGTCGCTATGATGAACCAGTCCCATGGCCTTGGCCGGGCGGCGGGCATGGACGGCCTGTTCCAAGGCGTCGAGCACGAACCCCGCCTGCGCTGAGGCGCTGACGCGCCAGCCCACGATTTTGCGGGCATAGGCATCGATGACGAAAGCCACATAGACGAACCCTTTCCAGGTGGCGACATAGGTGAAATCCGACACCCACAGCCTGTGGGGCGCGGGTGCACGGAACTGCCGGTTCACCTTGTCCAACGGGCATGGGAACTTCTTGTCGGTGATCGTCGTTCTGTGCGGCTTGCCACGGATGAGGCCCTGGATACCCACGCCCTTCATCAGCCGGGCGACCGTGCAGCGGGCAACATCGAACCCCTCGCGCCCCAGCTGCCGCCAGATCTTCCGCACGCCATAGACCCGCCAGTTCTCCTCGAACACGCGGCGGATCTCCGGTCGCAACGCCGCATTCCGGCGCGCCCGGTCTGACAGCTTTTCTGGAACGGACCGGCCGGCAAGATGATTGTAGTATGTGGACAGGCGATCGGCAGAACCCTGCAGATCGGCTCGCCCCTGTGCGCATCGCGATGCGCATCGATGAACGACACCATCACTTCGACTGGCAGTCGACCTCCGACATCGCAAAATATGCTGACGCCTTGCGCAGGATTTCGTTCGCCTGGCGCAGCTCACGGTTCTCCCGTTTCAGCGCCTTCATCTGCTCGGCCATCTCGGTCGGGATGCCAGCACCGCGCCCGCTGTCCACCTCGGCCTTCCTGACCCAATCGTTCAGGGTCAGCGCCTAACAGCCGATCTTTGCCGCGATCAATAGGATGGCCTGCCAACGCGAGCCATGCTGGCCCTCGTTGTCTAATACCAGCCGCACCGCGCGTTCGCGAACCTCAGGCGAAAACTCGTTCGTCGCCTTGCTCATGAGGCTCCATCCTACTCAAGAGTGGGCGCCTCCGGCAAACTCGCCGCGGTTCAGTTATTGATGCGTGCGAATTCTCGGAAGGTGACGGCGATCTTGTCTTCGACAATCGTCACCTCACCCCGTGCCACCATGCGGCCAGAGACAACGATATCGGAAAGGTCGTCAATCTTGCGGTCCAGTTCCACGATAGCGCCACGGCCCAGCTTCAAGAGATCGCGCACGCGGATATTGGACGTACCCAGCACGACACTCATCTCCACCTCCGTGTCATAGACGGCGGAGATTTCCTGCTGTTCGGGAAGCGCGCGAACGGAACCGCCGCTGGCCATTTCGCCGAACATGGCATCGATATCGTCCTGATCGGGCATGTTCATCTTCCCTGAAAACAGCTTGTTGAAAGGATTCTAGCACGCGGAAAAGGGTTCAGCCAATGCCCGTAGCAGCCAAACCGCGACGCGCCTCCACAAAAGCCGCCGCCTCCCGCCATGGCCCAAGGTCAAAGCTGGCCCGCGCCTGCCCTGATGGCGAGGGCAGAACGAAAAGCGCAATGCCTTCCCAATCTTCTGGCTGCCGCCCCCATGGGATCACCGCCCTGGGTCCAAGGAACAGGCGCGCGCCATTCTTGCTGGTGAAGGCGATGGCAGCGGGGCGATGGGCTCGCATCTTGACCATGAAGCCCGGAATGTCGAAGCCGTCCGGTGTCAGGTCCACATCATTGCCGATCTCCACCTTGTTCAGATCGGTCAGGCCCAGGCCCAACTCGTTCATGCGGATGAAGTCAGCAGCCCGCCAGCCATCCGGCACCAGACCGATACGGACCAGTGTGGGCCAGAACGCGTTGCCGGGATTGGCATAGTAGGCGCCCTTGGCGGCGGACACGCGCGACGGGGCCGTTCCGCAAAAGACGAGGTGAAGGCCTGAGGCCAGGATATCGGGCAGGATCATGATCCCGGCATTATTTGCCGCCCCCTTCCCCGGCGCAACCGAAAAGGGCGGATTTCCGCCACTTACCCTGACTTGGCACGCTGTTTGCTTTTAATCCTGGCAAGCAACGGCCCCTGGCCAGCATGAGGAATTCGAGCGATGGAAAATTCACTCTACATCACCCTGTCCCGCCAGGAAGCCCTGCGCCGGCAGTTGGACGTGGTGTCGAATAACATCGCGAACATGAACACCACCGGCTTCAAGTCGCAGCGCATGCTGTTCCTGGAATATCTGGAGCGTCCCGACCGTCAGGGCGACCGGATGAGCTTCGTTCAGGATTTCGGTCTGCAGCGCAATGTCGACGCCGGCCCCATCACCGTGACCAACAACGAACTGGATGTCGCCTTGCGCGGTGACGGTTATTTCGCTGTCGAAACGCTGACCGGCACCCGCTACACCCGTGGCGGCGCCTTCCAGCTGAACACCAACCGCGAGATCGTGGACCGCTCCGGCCTGCCGGTGCTGGATACCAACAACCAGCGTATCGTCATCCCCGCCGACGCCACCCAGATCCATATCGCCGGCAACGGCGCCGTCACCACGGAGCAGGGTCAGCTGGGTCAGTTGAAGGTTGTGACCTTCGCCGATGAGCAGCGGATGATGGAACTGGGCGGTGGTCTGTATGAAGCCAACCAGGAAGAAATTGCCGTCGATCAGCCCCAGATCAGCCAGGGCGCCATCGAAGGCAGCAATGTTCAGAGCGTGGTGGAGATGACGCAGATGATCGATGTCCTGCGCACCTACCAGAGCGTCCAGAAGATGATCGACACCGAACATGAACGCATCCGCGGCGCCATCGGCAAGCTCGCCCGCGTTCAGTAATCCAGCCAGCAAGAAGGATTGAAACCATGCGCAGCCTCTCCATTGGTTCCACCGGCATGCTGGCCCAGCAGCTGAATGTCGAAACCATCTCCAACAACATCGCCAACATGACGACGACCGGTTACAAGCGTCAGCGGGCCGAATTCCAGGACCTGCTGTACCAGAACCAGCGCCGTGTGGGCTCCACCTCGTCTGATGCCGGCACGATCGTCCCGTCGGGCATCCAGGTGGGTCTGGGCGTCAAGGCCGCCGCCATCTACCGCATCAACGAACAGGGCAATATCAACCCGACCGGCAACACGCTGGACGTGGCCATCAACGGCCAGGGTTACTTCCAGGTGCAGCTGCCCAACGGCGAAACGGCCTATACCCGCGCCGGTTCGTTCCAGCTGAACGCCGAAGGTACCCTGGTCACCGCCGACGGTTATCAGGTGCAGCCCGGCATCGTGGTGCCGCAGAACACCGTGGACATCACCATCAACCCGAATGGCGAAGTCCTGGCCAAGATCGACGGTCAGACCGTGCCGCAGAATGTGGGCCAGATCCAGCTGGCAGCCTTCCCCAACACCGCGGGTCTGGAAGCGATCGGCGACAACCTGCTGCTGGAAACCCCGGCTTCCGGTCAGGCCATCACCGGTAATCCCGGCGGCCCAGGCTTTGGCCGCGTGATGCAGGGCGCGCTGGAGACCTCCAACGTCAATATCGTTGCCGAGATCACCCAGCTGATCACCGCACAGCGCGCCTATGAAATGAACTCCCGCGTCATCTCCACCACGGATCAGATGATGCAGTCGGTCAGCCAGCTGCGCTGATTTGAGTTTAGTCACCGCCGCCGGAGCCTGACGGCTCAACTAGGTCATTTCTGCCCACCCCGTTTTCGGAGCCTTCGTCATGACCCGCTTCGCCGCCCTGATGCTCGCCGCTGTCCTGCTGTCCGGCACCGCCGCGCAGGCCGCCACGCTGAAGCCGGCTGCCAGTGTGGCC
The DNA here is from genome assembly GCF_052437035.1 of Niveispirillum sp. Classification (NCBI taxonomy): domain Bacteria; kingdom Pseudomonadati; phylum Pseudomonadota; class Alphaproteobacteria; order Rhodospirillales; family Azospirillaceae; genus Niveispirillum; species Niveispirillum sp. The sequence goes on along the minus strand of NZ_JBQVOH010000002.1, from coordinate 208,265 downwards.
GATGGGCAAATTCTGCTGGGTGACCTGTTCGACGGGCTGGAACCCGATGTCGCGACCCGCACGGTCATGGTTGCCCCCGTTCCGGGCCGCCGCGCCAGCCTGGATGCCCCCACCCTTTCGCGCATCGCGGCCAGCAATGGCATCGACTGGCGTGCGTCGGGCGGGGCGGACCGGATCGTGGTGGAACGAGCCTCGGTACAGGTAACGAACGATGCCATCGTCGATGGGCTGCGTCTGGCCCTGCGCGATGCCGGGGTCGGCGGTCAGGCCGATGTGCTGCTGGATAACCGCACGCTTAGCCTGTTCCTGCCCACCGGCCACGATGCCTCGGTGCGCGTGGAAAATCTTGCCTATGACGCGGTGCGGGGCCGCGTTACCGCAGAAATCATTGCCCCGGCCACCGGGCCGGAGGTGGTGCGTCAGACCATTGGTGCCCGCGTCATGGATATGGTGGAACTACCCGTCCTGGCCCGCCGCATGGCGACGGGAGAGGTGATCGGGGATGGCGACATCACCTATCTGCGGCAGCCGCGCGACCGGGTGCAAGCCGGTGCTGTTGTCGAAGCCTCTGAAATGATTGGTAAAACCTTGCGGCGGGCCGTTGCACCGAACCAGGCAGTGAATGTCCGCGACGTGCGGGAACCGGTGGTGGTGGGCAAGGGGCAGGCCGTCACCATCCTTCTGCAAAGCACGACAATGAGCCTGACGGCATCGGGAAAAGCACTTTCTGATGGCGGCATGGGCGAGTTGGTACGGATTGTGAATACGTCCTCCAACAGAGTGATCGAGGCCGTGGTGGCCGGTCCCAATCTGGTGACCGTCAACCCGTCCAACCCGGTCATCGCCCCTGTCAGCCAAGTGTCGGGCCCGTCGAAGAAGGCGGCCCGGTAAGGAGAACCGAAATGTCCGCCCGTCCCCTGACCGCCCGCCGTTCCATCCGCACTGCCCTGCTGCTGTCACTCACCGTCCTGCCGCTGACCGGCTGTGTGACGGACAAGCTGGCGGCGGTCGGACAGACCCCGGCCCTGTCGGGTATTGACGACCCCTCGCGCGATCCCAACTACCGCCCCGTGCGCCTGCCGATGCCGGAAGCGCCGGTGCAAGAGCGTCAGGCCAATTCCCTGTGGCGGGCCGGTGCCCGCGCCTTCTTCAAGGATCAGCGGGCGGCGCGCGTGGGTGACATCATGACGGTCACGATCCAGATCAATGACCGGGCCCAGATGCAGAACAACACCACCCGCACCCGCGACGGCAGTGACACGATGGGCATCCCCAACCTGTTCGGTCTGGAATCCTCCACCAACAATATCCTGCCCAACGCCGTCGACCCCGGCAGCCTGATCAGCGCGTCTGGCACCTCCAACAGCACGGGCACCGGCCAGATCCAGCGTCAGGAGCAGATCAACCTGCAGGTGGCCGCCCTGATCGTGCAGGTTCTGCCCAATGGCAACATGGTGGTGAATGGCAAGCAGGAGGTGCGCGTCAATAACGAGGTGCGCGAACTGACCCTGACCGGCATCATCCGGCCCGAGGACATCACGTCGGCCAACACCATCTCTTATGAAAAGATCGCTGAGGCCCGTATCTCTTACGGCGGTCGCGGCCACATCACCGATGTGCAGGCCCCGCGCTGGGGTCAGCAGGTGCTGGAAGCCATCAGCCCGTTCTGATACGGCGGCGGCACCGGGTTTGACAGGGAAAGCCCCCGGATGGGAAACCGTCCGGGGGCTTTGCCATTCTCAGACGCGAAAGGTCGCATTGGCGTCCCCGACGCCCCCGGCGCATAGTAGCGCCCGGATCGTTCGGGAGGATAATGGTGAAGGCGACGCAGATCGAAGCCGCCTGGAGGGGAACCGCCGCCTGTCAAAGCTGCGGCGTGCGCCATCTGGTGCTGTTCGCCGATTTTCAGGCAGAGGATTTTGCCCATATCCACACGCCCATTGAGGAGGTCCATGTCGAGGCTGGCACCCAGCTTTATGGCATGGGCGATGATGCCGGTGCCATCCTGACCATCCGGCGCGGGCTGGTGAAACTGGTCACCCTGCTGCCAGACGGAACCCAGCGCATCGTGCGGCTGGTACGCGTGGGGGGCGTCGCGGGGTTGGAGGCATTGGTGAAGTCCAGTTACGACCATATCGCCGTTGCCCTACAGCCGGTGGAATATTGCCGCATCCCCGTCACCACCGTGAACCAGCTTCAGGCCCGCACCCCGCGTTTGCATCAGCGCCTGATGGAAAAATGGCATGAGGCGTTGAGCACAGCCGACGGCTTCCTGGCCAATCTTTCCACCGGCAATGCCCGGCAGCGCGTGGCCCGTCTGCTGCTTTTGCTGGCCGACGAAACGCCCTACGGCCCTGTGCGGCTTTTCACGCGGGAGGATATGGGCGCCATCCTGGCCATCACGCTGGAAACCGCCAGCCGCACCATCTCCGACTTCAAACGCACGGGCGCCATCCGTGACGTGGGGCACGGTCAGGTCGTCTGCGACACAGACGCTCTGACCTTGATCGCAGATGAGGGCTGATGGTCAGTCGCGGACGAGCAGACGGCGCAATGCCTGTTCCGTCTCCGCCGGCACCTCCTCGAACCCGATATGAAGCCCTGCGCCGCTGACGGCGCGGACACTGGCCCGGACGGGCCCCACCCCCTCCAGATGAAGGCGGCCAGCAGTGCCGGGGGAACAACCCGCTGTCACGCCATGCAGCAAGCAGCCTTCAACCGACAGGTCCAGGGTCCGACCCGCCAGACGGCTGTCGCCAAACTCCGCCTCGAACCCGATGGACAGGGGCAGGCGCACGCTGCGCCGCCGGTCGCCGGCTGTGGAGGCACGCAGCACCTCCGTCACGCGGCGACGCAGGCCGGATAGCATGTCATTCACGCCGGCAGCCATGGACCGCACCTCTGCCGCGGTATCCCCCGTCATCCGGGCATGATCCAGCATGCCGCCAGCACGGTCGGCCAGCCGCCGCGCCTGATCTGCGGCAGACAGTGCGCCACGGGAGATTTCAGCCGTCGCCTGACGCTGCTGATCCGTGGCATCGCGCACCTGACCGGATATGGCATCGACACGCCGGATATCGCGGACCATGCCATCCACCGACTTGCCGGTGGCATCTGTTGCCGCGCGGATATCAACCGCCTGCACATTAACAGTTCCAATCGCCTCCTCCGTCTGACGGGCAAGGCTTTTCACCTCCCCCGCAACCACGGCGAAGCCACGCCCGGCATCACCGGCCCGTGCAGCCTCGATATTGGCGTTCAGCGCCAGCAGCTTGGTCTGCGCCGCGATTGCCTGGACCAGTTTTGCGACATTGCTGATGCGGGACGTGGCCTCTGACAGGCCGGTTACAATGGCCGCGGCATCGCCAGCCTGCCGGGCCACAGTGTCAGTGACGGTCGCGCTCTGCGCCACCTGTTCGGCGATGGCGCGGCTGGCAGCCTCCAGCTGCTCCGTTGCGGTCGCTACAGCCTGCACATCCGACAGGGCGTTGGCTGCCGCCTGGGCCATGGCGGCGGCGGCATCATGCAGGTCACCGGCAATGACGCCAAGCCGGTCGGCACTTTCCGCCATGTGCCCCGCCTGTTCGGCCACGCCCGACACCGTCTCTTCGATGTCGCGTTCGATCCGGTCGGTCAGTTGCAGCAGTTCCTGCTTGATACGCGACGCCTCCCCGCTCTGGGCATAGGCGGAAATGGCCAGTTCCATATCCAGCAGCGTCGCCCGCATGACCGCCGACAGGGCATCACGGGTCCGTTCCTTCGGCCAGCGGCGTTCCAGAAGGGCCGCAAAGATATCGTCCAGGAAATGCGCATAGGCCCCGACATACCAGCGCGGTTCCAATCCGATCCGGTCATGGGCCAGACCGATGCGGCGGGCACGGGCGAAATAGGCCTCATCGAAGCGCCCATCGAAAAGGGCAGCCCAATGATCCACCTGCGACGATGTCAGGCGGGGTACCTTTCCCTTGGCCGCGATCATTGGTGCCAACCGGGGAATCGTGGCCAGGCGTGCGTAGAAGCCGGCGGCCATGTCGGGCAGTGTCGGCATCAGAACCTGGCGAGCGTCGCGAAGGGCGGCCCGCGCTACACCATCCAAGCGAAAGAAATCCAGACGCTCTTCGGCATTGGTTGTGTCGGGCGCGCAATCCTTGGGCATGTTGGTCGGGCTCTGGCACGGGGTCGCAGGATGGCGCGCACCATAGCCCGGCCTGCGGCAACGGCATTGACCCACCTCAATTGAGGAAATGCTGATGAAAACATGACATCGTTATCTGATGCTTGCCAAGCGGCTGGTTTCCGTGAAATTTGGGGGCCGGGGCGCCGACCTCTGGCCGCCTTTATGCACAGGTGTTCAATCGTGTCAGATCGCAAGCCGACGATCATTGATGTGGCCCGCGCCGCCGGCGCGTCGATCAAGACCGTTTCCCGCGTCATGAACAATGAACGCTATGTCAGCGCGGAAACCCGTGAGCGTGTTCAGCGGGTGATGGCGGAATTGCAGTTCCAGCCGAACAAGTCGGCGCAGAGCCTGAAGGGCGACAAATCCTACCTGATCGCCCATGTTTATGGTGACCCCGGTGGTCCCTATACCGGCCAAATCCAGATGGGCCTGCTGACCCGGTTCCGCGACCAGGGCTACCACTTGCTGATCGAGGAAATCGATTATCGCGGCGATGATGTCGAAGACCGTGTCAGCAAGCTGGTCAATCAGTTGAACCTGGATGCCGTCGTCCTGACCGCTCCTGTGACTGACAATGACACCGTCATAAGCGTCATCGAACGGGCCAACATCCCCTATGTCCGCGTCACGCCGCAGCATGAACGCGATGGTGGCTCCTCGGTACGGATTGATGAACGGGCGGCGGCCAATGACCTGACCATGCATCTGCTGGCCTTCGGTCACAGGCGCATCGGCTTCATTAAGGGGCCGGAACATCATGCCGGCACGCGTCTGCGCTATTCCGGCTATTGCGACGCGCTGCGCGAATATGGGCTGGAACCTGACCCGGAGATCATTGAACAGGGCGGCTTCACCTACCGCTCAGCCCTGCCCTGCACGCGCCGTCTCCTGTCGCTGGCCGAGCCGCCGACAGCCATTGTCGCATCAAACGACGAAATGGCCGCCGCCGTCCTGTCCGTGGCCCATGACCGGGGCCTGTCCCTGCCGGGCGACCTGTCGGTGGTCGGTTTCGACGATATCGAACTAGCCGAAATGGTCTGGCCGCCCCTGACAACGGTAAAGCAGCCCATCCAGGAACTGGCCGATGCGGCGGCGGAAATCCTGGTGAATATCCTGACACGGAAAAAACAGCCGGGTGAGCCTGCACCCCAGGCCCACCGCGTGCTGCCCCACCATGTCGTCATACGCCGGTCCACCGCCCCGCCTGCGCGGCGGTAATCAGAAATCCCGTTCGGCGCGGCAATGGTCGCGTAGGAACTGCGCATGATGCGGCAGGCCCGCGACCTGGGCCTTTAGCAGCGGGGCGGACCGGTCCAGCGTTTCGGTGATCACACTCATCGGTACCTTGTCCACAAACGGCTGATACCGCGCCGGGCGCACGCCCATGCCTTCATAGACCGACTGCCAGCTGGCCGCCCCAAACAGTTCCTCCAGCCCCTGGCGCAGGATACCGGTCGCCTTGAACAGGTCCATACGGGCACGAAGGCTGGCCGGGATCGGCGTACGCTGGGCCGCACGCCAGAACGGCGTGTCGTCGCGCTGGGTGGTGCAGTAATGCAGCACGATGAAATCCCGCACTTCCTCATACTCTGCCGCGATACGGCGGTTAAATTCGGCCTGAAGTGACGGGTCGATATCGCCATCGGGGAAGAAGCGGAACAGGTAATCAACAGCACGATAGACCAGATGGATGGCCGTTGATTCCAGCGGTTCGATGAAGCCGGCGGCCAGCCCCAGCGCCACGCAGTTCTTTTCCCACATCTTGGCCCGCATGCCGGTCTTGAAGGGGATGATATTCGGCTCGATCAGGGGGCGGCCCTTCACCTGACGCATCAGGGTGGCCACCGCCTCATCATCCGACAGGAAGCGGCTGGAATAGACATAGCCATTGCCGGCCCGGTGCTGCAGCGGGATACGCCAGCGCCAGCCGCAATCCTGTGCCTGGCTCAGCGTATAGGGATGCACATCGGCATCATCGTCGGTGTTCTCCGTCTGCACTGCCACGGCCCGGTCGCACAGCAGCTCGTCCGCCCAGCTGACATAGCCCACGCCCAGCGTCTGACCGATCAGCAGGGCGCGGAAGCCCGTGCAGTCGATGAAGAAATCGCCGTCCACAACCTTGCCATTGGCAAGGTCCAGCCCGGCGATGGCCCCATCGGGACGGGTGCGGACGCGATTGATCCGCCCCTCCGTCCGGGTCACGCCGCGTTCTTCGGCATAACGGCGCAGATACTGCGCCACCCGCTTGGCATCGACATGCAGGGCATAGGACGCGGACGCGATCATGGTGCGTGGTGCCTTGAAGGGCAGCAGGAACTTCATCTGGTCGGCCATCACCGTGGCCGCCGCGAAATCCTGCAATTCCGACGGATGACCCGCCGCCTTGGCCCGCAGCCAGCATTGGTAGAATTCGTGATTGTCGATCAGGCCACCCAGCGTGCCGAACGGGTGATAGTAATGCTGGTTCTTCTTGAACCAATCCTCGAACCGGATGGCCAGCTTGAAGCTGGCATTGGTCGATTTGATGAAATCCTGCTCATCAATCCCCAGACTGCGCAGCAGTACCACGAAGGGCGGGATCGTGCTCTCGCCCACGCCGATGGTACCGATTTCATCGGATTCAACCAACTCGACGGTGGTGCCCGTTCCCTTCGTCATGAAGGACAGCATGGCGGCGGTGATCCAGCCGGCTGTACCACCCCCAGCGATGACGATCTTGTTCAACGGCTTCATAACGTTCCCTCTTGTCCGATTTCTTGTTGGTTAAGGCGCGACCTTGGCATACCGGTCGATAAATTCCTGATGTGTGGGGCAATCCGCCACCGTATCGGCAATGGCCTTGCGCATGCCGGCCAGCCCGCGTGACAGGCTGGGCACATCGAACCCGTCCAGGGCCGGGTCATAGCCATCGGGCAGGAAATCAAACCCGGCATAGATGGCAAGCCAGCTGGCCGGCTGGAACATCTCCCAGCGGTAGCGGACCATGTGCCCCCGCCGCTTCCACATCTCCACTTTGCGGGTCAGCGTATCGGGCAGGTCGATGGCGCGGCAATCGCGCCAGAATTCGGTGTCCTCGCGCCGGTTCAGCCAGTAATGCAGGATGATGAAGTCGCGCACGCGCTCCATCTCCCGCCGGCTCCAGTCATTATACTCATCAACCAGCAGCGGATCGATATCCCGACCCGGGAAAAGCTGTTTCAGCTTATCAATACCCGTTTCGATCAAGGCGATGGAGGTGCTTTCCAGCGGTTCCAGGAAGCCTGACGACAGGCCGATGGCAACGCAGTTTCCCTTCCAGGCCTGTTTGCGGCGGCCCGGCGTGAAGGTGATGCGGCGCGGCGCCATCTTCAGATCACCACCCACGGCGGCCAGCAGTTCCGCCTCCGCGTCGCTGTCGCTGATATGCCGGCTGGAATAGACATAACCGTGACCGGTCCGGTGCTGAAGCGGGATGGTCCAGCGCCAGCCGGCATTGTGCGCCGTGACACGGGTAAAGGGTGGCGGCGGCGTGATGGCATAGCCCTGGGCCGCCAGCGCCCGGTCGCACAGCAGCCACTGGCCCCAATCCTCATACCCAGCACTCATCGCCCCTTCGATCAGCAACCCTTGAAAGCCGGAGCAATCGACAAACAGGTCGCCCGTGACCGTGGCGCCGCTATCCAGCAGCAGGCCCGAGATATGGCCATTCGCCGGGTTCAGTTCCACCTTCTCGATCTTCGCATCGATGCGCTGCACACCCAGCTTTTCCGCTGTCTGACGCATAAGCTGCGCGAAAAGACCGGCATCGAAATGCAGGGCCCAGTCAAAGACCGACAGGGTGGAGGGCGGGTTGGGCGACGGGGTCGTAAACCGCCCGCCGCGCGCCAGCGCGACCGCCAGCGAATAATCGCCCAGGTCCACCTTCTCACCAGCAGCGCGCAGACGCAGCCAATATTGGTGGAACGGAATATCGCGCAGATCCTGGCCATAAACGCCGAACGGATGAATGAAGCTGCTGTCCTTGTTCAGCCAGCCATCAAACCGGATGCCCAGCTTCACCGTACCATGCGTGGCCTTCAGCACATCCAGATCGCGCAAGCCCAAAGACTGGTAGAAGCGGCGGATGGTGGGGATCGTCGCCTCGCCCACCCCGATGGTGCCGATGGCGGAGCTTTCGATCAGGGTGATCTTCAACCCCGATCCCTGGAAATGGTTGGCCAGCGACGCCGCCGTCATCCAGCCAGCGGTCCCGCCGCCGACAATGACCAGTTCACGGATGCGGTTATCGCTGGGCATCTTCATTCTTCCAGGCAAATCTGTTGGGATTGTACAGGTGAATGGCAAAGAAAAAAGGGCGCTGCCTTGACGTGGATCACGTCCCGGCAGCGCCCCCTGCTCAGCCTACAGCGTGATTACCACTTGAAGCGGACACCGACGGTGTAGCGGCTTTCATACTCGTTCTGCCAGGCGTACTGGGTTGTGCCGGGCGCGAACTCAACGAAGTAATCCTCGATCTCGCCGGTGATGTTGGAACCGTTGGCGTAAACCGTGATCTTTTCGTTGACGTTGTAGCTCAGGTTCACGTCAACGAATTGCGTGGTGTCCTGATAGACGGGGAAGTCCTTGAAGGTATTTTCCAGACGCTTGCTGCGGAAGTTGTACGCAACGCGGGCTTGGAAGTTATCGTCCTGGTACCAGCCGATCAGGTTGTACTGATGCTTGGAATTGTCGGCGAAGGCCAGCTTCTTGCCCGACGACAGGGTCTGTTCGGAGGGCGAGTAGGTGTAGTTGGTATCGACACCGAAGTTGGAGATGAAGCTGTCATTATCCAGGAAGTCCTTGAAGGACAGCTTGGCACCGACTTCGACACCCTCAACGCGGCCGCCTTCACCCTGCTGCGGACGGGTCACGTTGACCGTGCGGCGGATGACGCCGTCCTGGTCAGGGTAGCGACCGTCGGCGGTGGTGCGGGTGACGACGTAGCTTTCGATATTCATACGGAACACAGCCAGATTCAGCATGCTGGCGTCGCCGATATAATATTCGATGGCCGCGTCCCAGTTATCCGCACGCCACGGATCCAGTTCAGGATTACCGTTGGCCTCGGCGCTGGTCACCACGCGGATGCCCAGACCCGGATCATCAGCGGTGTTGATCTTCAAGGCGCCGCCATACTTCAGCAGGTCCAGCGGCTGCATGGTCTTGCTGTAGCTAAAGCGCAGACGCAGATCGTCAGTGACGTCATACGAGGCGTTCACGGCCGGCAGATAGTCGTAGTAGCTGCGCTTGGAAACAACGTCACCGGCATCGATGTTCGTGTCGCCATAGTTCAGGGTGTCGCCGGTGATGTTCTGGCGGACCTGCAGCTCGGTACGGATGATCTTCAGGCCGGCGGTGCCGGACAGGCGACCATACTCGAACGTGGTGTTCAGGTAGCCGCTATCTTCCGTCAGGTCGACAGCATAGGACTGGCCGGGGATGATGGCGCGGTCGGCACCACCGAACACCTTCTTGTGGAAGGCCTCCGGATCATCGAAGTCGCGCGGATCAATGGCCCAGAAGCCGGGGATACCCTTGGTGATGGAGCCCATATTGTCCACCCAGATCACGTTGTTATACGTGTCGAGGCGGGTCGGGGCGTTCACCGTATAGCCCTGGAACACCTGTTGGCCCGTGACCGGGTCGCGAACGAATTCGCCGGCCTGGCACTGGTTCTGGTTCATGACGACGTCGATGGCCTTCCACTGGGCCGAGCAGCCCGAGGTGTTGGGCTGGCCGGCGGCGTTCACGCCCTTGCCCTGGTAGAAGGTGGAGAACAGGTGGAACTGTTCAATCGACACGGAACGATCGGCGCGGCGGATACCCACATCGATCTTGTTGAGGAAACCACCCAGCGGCTCCTCGAAATCATAATGCGTGTCGATGCGATAGACGTTCAGGTCCGACTTCGCCTCGTTATTGCCTTCCGACGAGAAGGCGCCGATGGCGTAGCTGTCCTTGTTGGCCATGTAGTCGGTCAGCGTCTTGCCAGCGCCCAGGCCACCGGAAATCACGCGATCAAAACCCGACCAAACCGGGCTGCTACCCGAGATGTCGTAATGTAGCTGCGGGTTCTGGCCGTAGCCCAGCGGGTTCGGATCGACATAGCGACCACCCAGGCTACCAACGACATTGTTGGTATAGCGCGAGGCGGGGAAGGTCGAGGCGATGGAGGCCGGATAGAAGGTGCCGCGGGTACGATCATTGGCGTCACGGAACAGCGTGAAGCGGCCCGGCGCGTATTTCCAGTTCGACAGATCGCCCTGGGCCTGACCATTCATCGACAGACGGTCAGCGTCCGAGCGCATGGCCCGGGCTTCCATCTTGAACGGCCCGCCATTGTCGTACTTCAGTTCGGCGTTGTAGTTCTTGGACTCGGACTTGTTGACGCGGTTGACCGAGAAGGAGTTCACCCACCAGGCGTCAATGTCATACTCATCCACGGCCAGCCAGTTGCTGCCGCTGACCGGCGTACTGTCGGTCGGCTTGGTCCAGACGCCGAAAGCGTCGCCCGACCAGCGGTTGGAGATGTTCAAACCGGCAGCGCGGTTATACTCGTCCATCTTGGTGTAGAAGCCTTCGGCCAGGAAGGTGAAGCCTTCCCCCAGATCGGCTTCAAACGCACCGGACACGGAAAGACGATCGCGCTCCGTTTCCTTCTTGAAGCTTTCAAAGCCGTGCGGCGAGATGAACTGGTTCGGCGCCGTACCACCCCAGTCATTGTTGCCGGACAGACCGCCGGTGCCGGGGCCAGGTGCCACACCGGAATAGTTGTTGCCCAGATTGGACTGGCTGCCAGCGGCAGAGACCAGCACGCCGATGCGGTCGCCACGATAGGCCAGCAGGCCGTTAGCCAGGTAATCCTTTTCCTTCGTGTCCTTGCCCGTCTGGCCTTCCACAGCGCCAGAGGCGGAGAAGCCGTAGGGCATGTCGGAGGGACGGCGGGTACGCAGATCGATGGTGCCGGAAATGCCGGACAGGGCGTTCTTGGTCTCGGTGCTCTTATAGACCACGACCGCGTTCATCAGCTGGGCCGGAACGTCGGTCAGGTTCGGCTTGGCTTCACCCTGGTTACCGGCGGACAGGTACTGTTCGCCGTTCAGCATGGTGATGACCTGCGGCAGACCGCGAACATTCACCGTGGAGCCTTCACCGGCGTCGCGACGGATCTGAATGCCGGGAACGCGCTGCAAGCTGTCCGCGATGGTCACGTCCGGCAGCTTGCCGATATCTTCGGACGAGATGGCATCGACGATGGCCGTCTGGTTGCGCTTGACATCGACCGAGCGCTGCTGCGAAGCGCGCACGCCGGTAACAATGATTTCATCAAGCGTATCGGTGGCTGCCGGTGCGGCCTGGGCCATGGCGGTCGACGCCAGCGCGAACGGCGACGCGCTTGCCAGCAGGGCCACGGCCACGCCGCGACCAAGCATTGAATGCATCCCTGTCAAGAGATCCTCCCTCAGAGCAAAGTTTTACGTGTGATTTTTTGGCGCCAGAATGCGCGGGATCATTCGCAAAACACCGGTTCAGGTGTGCCATGCGCCTGATATTTTCCTTCGGGCTATTTATTTAGCCGCTCGGTTTGTTTCCCCACCCATCCGGCGTGTTTCGTCACACGCTCCCATCCTTAGTGGTTCTGAATTTACGACAGGCCGGTTTGATGTCAAGCGCTATATGTCATCGTTGTCATACAAAGTGACAGCGCGAACATGGCTTGTCTGGGATATAAACGCATAATCCATGGTTGATTGGCTTATTAAAAGTTTCCGCGACTGCGAGACGCAAGCGCCGAAATCACGGAATTTCAAGCGTTTCCCTAACACAACCTCGCCCCACAAGCACCCCAATCCATTGATTGTTGCCAGGATGTCACGGTTAAGAGAGGATTTACGAATGTTGAGGCAGACAGAAATCAGACAACGTTGTCTGATTTCACTGGTACGGCGCGACGCCGGTGCTACTATGGAGAATGAACCACCCGCCGCCAATGCCGGGGGAACACCTTTGGGAGGAGCAGGAAAGGCCATCATTTCGGTGGCTTGAAACCTGTCCTCTTTAAAGGATGAAAATTGATGCGGGAGGACGCTGGATCATCCGATCCTCGGCCTGTGCCATAAACGACGAAAGAGAAACGGCAATGAATAACAGGAAGATGCGGGCCTTCATGTCCACCCTGCTGCTGGCCACGGCTCTGTCCGCTGGCACGGCGCGGGCCGCCGAAAGTGCGGCACCGGCCACCGCCACCACGGCCACGGCCGCCCGTCCCTGGATGGACAGCTCTCTTTCCGCCGATGCGCGCGCCGATCTGCTGCTGCGCGAAATGACGGTGGAAGAGAAGAAGCTGCTGGTCTTCGGCTATTTCGGATCGCCGTTCAAGGAACGCAATTACGTGCCGCCCACCGGCATCCGCATGGGTTCGGCTGGCTATATCCCTGGCATCGACCGTCTGGGCATTCCGGCACAGTGGCAGACCGATGCCGGCGTCGGCGTGGCAACCCAGCGGGACTCGAGCGAGCCGATGCGCGAGCGCACCTCCCTGCCCGCCGGCATCGCGACCGTCGCCACCTGGAACCCAGCGCTGGCCCGGCAGGGTGGCGCCATGATCGGCAAAGAAGCCCGACTGTCGGGCTTCAACATCATGCTGGCCGGTGGCATCAATCTGGTGCGCGAACCCCGCAATGGCCGCAATTTCGAATATGGGACGGAAGACCCGCTGCTGGCCGGCATCATGGTCGGCGCACAGATCAGCGGCATTCAGTCCAACAACATCGTTTCCACCATCAAGCATTACGCCCTGAATGCACAGGAGACGGGCCGTTTCGTCCTGTCAGCCAATATTGATGAGGCGGGTGCGCGGGTGTCGGACCTGCTGGCCTTTGAGATCGCCATGGAACGGTCCAACCCCGGCTCCGTCATGTGCGCGTATAACCGCTACAATGGCGACTATGCCTGCGAAAACGACTTCCTCCTGAACAAGGTGCTGAAGGGCGATTGGGGCTATAAGGGCTATGTCATGTCCGACTGGGGGGCCGTCCACAGCACCGCCAAGGCCGCCAACAACGGTCTGGATCAGGAATCGGGCTATATCTTCGACAAGGAGATGTTCTTCGGCGCCGACCTGCTGGGCAAGGCGCTGGCCGATGGCTCCGTGCCCATGGCCCGTCTGGACGATATGAATCGCCGTATCCTGCGTGCCCTGTTCGACCATGGCGTCATGGACAACCCCGTCGCGGTTGAAGACCACAAGATCGACTATGACGCCCATGCCAAGATCACGCGCGCCGACGCGGAGGAAGGCATTGTCCTGCTGAAGAATCAGGGTGATCTGCTGCCCCTGGCGGCAGGTGCAAAAAAGATCGCCGTCATCGGCGGTCACGCCGACAAGGGCGTAATGTCGGGCGGTGGTTCTTCCACTGTGTTCGGGCGTGGCGGCAATCCCGTACCGGGCACGGGGCCGAAGAATTTCCCCGGCCCCATCGTCTATCACGCCAACCCGCCCCTGGCCGCGATCCAGTCGCGCGCCGGCGGTGATGTCGCGTTCGATGCCGGCACCGACCCGGCGGCAGCGGCCAAACTGGCCGCCGACAGCGATCTGGCCATCGTCTTCGTAAACCAGTGGACGGGCGAGGCGATGGATTTCGCGCTGACCCTGCCCGACAATCAGGACGCGCTGGTCGCCGCCGTCGCCAAGGCCAACAAGCGCACCATCGTGGTGGTACAGTCCGGTGGCCCCGTCTTCATGCCCTGGCTGAAGGATGTCGGCGCGGTCCTGGCCGCTTGGTATCCCGGCACCGCCGGCGGAGAGGCGATTGCCCGCGTGCTCTATGGCGAAGTGGATGCCAGCGGACGCCTGCCGGTCACCTTCCCCGCCAGCCTGGATCAGTTGCCGCGTCCCAAGCTGGACGGCGAAGGCCTGCCTGACGGGACCAAGTTTGACGTCTCTTATATCGAGGGGGCCGCCGTCGGCTATAAATGGTTCGACCAGAAGGGCCACAAGCCGCTGTTCCCCTTCGGCTATGGCCTGTCCTACACCAGTTTCAGCTATGGCGGGCTGAAGGCGGAGGTCGGGTCGGACGGCACCCTGGTCCTGTCCGGCACCGTCACCAACAAGGGCGACCGGGCCGGCAAGGCCGTGCCGCAGCTCTATATCGGTCCCGTTGGCGGCGGCTGGGAAGCGCCGAAGCGTCTGGCCGGCTGGCAGAAGCTGGAACTGGCCCCCGGCGCCAGCAGCCGCTTCTCCGTCCCCGTCGATGCTCGCCTGCTGGCCACGTTTGACGTGACCAGAAAGGAATGGGTGGTGAAGTCTGGTCGCTACAAGGTCTGGCTGGGCACGTCGGCCGCCGAACTGCCCGTGACCACGGAGATCACGCTGAAAGGCGGCAGTTTCAGTGCCGTGAAGGGCAAGTAACCCCGATAAAGGGCTGCTCCACCGGGCGGCCCTTTTTCTTTTCCTTATTACGCCACAGGTAATCGCACCGCTGCGACACCCGCGCCATGATCCGCCCATCACAACGCCAAATGATGGAGATGATCATGGGTATCGGTCCCCTCACCCGCCAGCTTCTACTGATCGACGCCGCCACCTGTCTCGCCTCGGGCTTGCTGCTGACATTGGGGGCGGGCCTGCTGGAGCCGCTGCTGGGTTTGCCATCCTGGCTGCTACTGGAAGCGGGCATCATCCTGTTCCCCTGCACCCTGTTCGCGGCCTGGGCCGGGCGTCGGGTGGGCGTGCCGGCGGGTCCCGCCAAGGTGATGATCGCGCTGAATCTGTGCTGGGTCGCAGGCAGCCTTGCCCTGCTTTCGCTGGGCTGGACCACGCCGCTGGGCACCGGCTTCATTCTGGTACAGGCCTTGGCCGTCGCCGGGATCAGTGCCGCGCAGATAATCAGTCTGCGGGGTCGGGCAACACTGGCACCCGCGTGACCGAACCGGTTAAATGGGGCGGCATCGCCTGCCCCATTTAACCGGAGTTTCCATGCCCACCCTCGCCTGCCTGCTGCGCGGCATCAATGTCGGCGGCAACAAGATCGTGAAGATGGCGCTGTGGAGGCAGCTTTACGAGGAAATGGGCTTCACCAACGTCCGCACTCTGCTGCAATCCGGCAACCTGCTGTTCGACCCAGCCAGCGACGAGCCGCTTGAGAGCTTACAACCCCGGCTGGAGACCGCATTCGCCACGCGATTCGGCTTCACCGCCGACCATATCATCCGCGACACCACACAGGTACAGGCCGCGATCGCCAACAACCCATTCCCCGATGCTGCCACCAACGCCCCCAACCATTTGTTGGTCTTCTTCCTGTCCAAGGCCCCCGATGCGGCGAGCGCGGCGAAGCTTGCCGCCCTCGATACCGGCCCCGACCGACTGCATCTGTCCAGCGACGTGCTGTACATGCATTTCATCCACGGCGCCGGCAAAGCCGCCACCGACCCGGTGAAGCTGCTGCGCCTGGCCGGCGTCACCGGCACGTCCCGCAATTGGACGACCTTGAATAAGCTGGCCGTGCTGATGGCGGGGTGAGGCCTATGCCTCAAACGCCGCCTTGTGCTGCTCCCGCAGGGCAGCCTTCTGCACCTTGCCCATCTGGTTGCGCGGCAGTTCATCCACGAACCAGACGCGCTTGGGTACCTTGAAATTGGCCAGTTCGCCCTTCACATGCGCGATGATCGACGCCTCCGTCACATCCCCGCGCCCCGGCTTCCTCTGGATGATAGCGGCTACCGCCTCACCGAAATCCGGGTGCGGCAAACCGATGACGGCGCTTTCCACGACGCCATCAATGGCGTCCAGAACCGTCTCGATCTCCTTGGGATAGACATTGAACCCGCCGCAGATCACCAGATCCTTGGCCCGCCCTACAATATGGACATACCCGCGCGCATCCACCTTCCCCACATCGCCCGTGATGAAGAAGCCATCGGCGCGCATATCCTCCGCCGTCTTCTCCGGCTTGTTCCAATAGCCTTTGAACAGATTAGGGCCTTTGATCTCGATCTGCCCGATCTCGTCCGTACCCAGCAACGCCCCCTTTTCATCGGCAACGCGTAGCGACACGCCGGGCAGCGGAAAGCCCACCGTCCCCGGCACACGATCACCGATCAGCGGGTTGGACGTGATCATTCCCGCCTCTGTCATGCCATAACGCTCCAGAATGGCGTGACCGGTCCTGGCGGAGAACTCCGTATGCGTATCGGCCAGCAGGGGTGCGGATCCGCTGATGAACAGCCGCATATGCGCCACCAGATCGCGCGTGAAGCCGGGATGGGTCAGCAGGCGGGTATAGAAGGTGGGCACACCCATCAAGACACTGGCCTGCCCCAACAGTTCCACCACCCGGTCCGCATCGAATTTCGACAGGAACAGCATTTGCCCGCCATTCAGCAGGGTGGTGTTGGTGGCCACAAACAACCCATGCACATGGAAAATCGGCAGGGCATGCAGCAGCACGTCGCCCGTCACAAAGCCCCATAGCTGATGCAAGGTGAGGGCATTGCTGGCCAGATTGCCATGGCTGGTCATCGCCCCCTTCGACCGCCCCGTGGTGCCCGACGTGTAGAGGATGGCCGCCAGTTCATCCTCGCCTACCGCCACCGTCTCAAACTGCGGGCTGAGGTTCAGGGCCATATCGGGCAGGCTGCCATCGGCCGCCACGCCCAAAGTCGCCACCGCCGGCACACCACACCGCGCCGCCAGTTCTTTCATGCCCGCCTCATCCTCGGGCCGGCAAACGAACAAGGCGGGGGCAGCATCTTCCAGGAAGTAACTGACCTCGCCCCGTTGATAGGCGGTGTTCAGCGGCAGATAGACAGCCCCCATTCGCAGAGTGGCGAGATAGAGGAACAGGTTTTCCGCACTCTTCTCCACCTGCACCGCCACGCGGTCACCGCGCTTCACACCCAGTGCCGCCATGGCATGAGCAAAGCGGGCGGAAATGGAGGCAACGTCGGCGTAAGTGTACCACACACCCTGACGCGGCCCGTCCATCAGGGTGATGAAACGGGCCGTAGGGTCGGCGGGAAAACGGCTTTCAAACAGATGGTAGAGATTGCCGCTTGTCCCGCCGCTCATGTCATTTCCCCTGCAACATCTTCACAATGGCGGAGAAATCGAGACCGCCGTTCCCCGCCGCTGAGAATAGCTGATACAGGGATGCGGCCTGCGCGCCAAGGGGGGTGCTGGCCCCGCTGCTGGCTGCTGCCTGCTGCGCCAGCTTCAGGTCCTTCAACATCATGTCCACGGCAAAGCCCGGTGCATAGTCGCGGTTGGCGGGCGATGTCGGCACCGGGCCCGGCACCGGGCAATAGCTGGTCAGCGACCAGCACTGCCCCGACGAGGTGCTGGAAATATCAAACAGCTTCTGCCGCTCCAGCCCCAGCTTGTCGGCCAGGGCAAACGCCTCCGACACGGCGATCATGGAGATGCCCAGCACCATGTTGTTGCAGATCTTTGCCGCCTGCCCCGTGCCAGGGCCCCCGGCATGCACGATGTTCTTGCCCATCAGGGCCAGGAACGGCTGTGCCACCGCAAAAGCTGCCTCAGCCCCGCCCACCATAAAGGTGAGTGTGCCCGCCGCCGCCCCGCCGGTGCCGCCCGACACGGGCGCATCCACCATCAGGTGTCCGGCCTTCTCCGCCTGGGCGATCACGGCGCGGGCACTGTCCACATCGATGGTGGAACTGTCGATCAAGATCGTGCCGGGCCGGGCCCGCTCAATCACCCCGCCCGCGTTGCTATAGACGGCGCGGACATGACCGCCGGCGGGCAGCATCGAAACAACGACATCTGCCACCGCCGCCGCATCGCCGGCGGACTTGGACGTGTCGATTCCCGCCTCATTGGCGGCGGCAATATTGGCGGGCGCCAGATCGACGCCCAGCACATTGTGCCCACCCTTCAGAAGGTTCTTGGCCATGGGTAGCCCCATATTGCCCAGCCCGATGAACGCAATGGTCGCCATGGTCATTTCCTCCGTGAGTTATCTTTTAGAATGTCAGATCCCCGCCCGCCGGCACCGCGAAGTACCGCGCGACATCCGCCGCCGACACATCGGCCAGCTTTGCGGGGTTCCATTTCGGGCTCTTATCCTTGTCCACCAGGACGGCGCGGATGCCCTCAAAGAAGTCGTTGCCGTCCATCACCGCCTGGGTCATGCGGAATTCCAGCCGCATGCAATCGTCAAAGTCCAGTTCCGCCCCGCGCCGCAACTGCTCGAACGTCACTTTCAGGCTGGTGGGCGACATGGACAGGATGGTCTCCGCCACCTTATCGGCCCAAGGCATACCCTGGGAGATCAGGCCCGCTACAGCCCCTTCGACATCCTCAGCCTCAAACGCCGCATCAATCGCCTCGCGCAGCGCCGCCAGCGGCGCCTCCCCCACCGGAGCGGCGTGTGCCGCCAGCACGGCATCCACATCCTGCCCCTCGGCCAGGGCCACCTCGATGGCATCCAGCGAAGCGGATGGCACATGATGCGTGCCGATCCCGGTATAGATCAGGTCCGCCGCATGCACCCGCGCGCCAGTCATGCCCAGATAAACGCCCAGCTTGCCCGGCAGGCGCGGCAGGAAATACGTCCCGCCCACATCGGGGAACAGGCCGATACCCGTTTCCGGCATGGCAAGCAGGGTCTTTTCCGTCACCACCCGGTGACTGCCATGGACCGACAGGCCGACGCCGCCGCCCATGGTGATGCCATCCATCAGGGCGACATAGGGCTTGGGAAAGCACTTGATCTGCCGGTTCAGGCGATATTCCCCGGCAAAGAAGGCGGCGGTCAGGGCGCCCGTGCCCTCCCCTCGTTTTCGCTCCCACCCAGCGTCCCAGACGGCGCGGACATCACCCCCGGCACAGAAGGCGCGGTCGCCGGCCCCCCGGATCACCACGGCCTTGATGGCGGGATCCTGGCCCCAAGCATCAAGCGCCGGTGCGATCACCTCCACCATGCCCAGCGTCAAGGCGTTCAGCGCCTTGGGCCGGTTCAGCAGAATATGGCCGATGGCACCGCGCACGGTGCAGATGACATCCTCGCTCAAAACCCATCCTCCCTTTCAATCGCCCTGACCGGGGCGGTAAGCCGCCCTCTTATACATCGCCACGGCGACGAATTCCGCATTTCAACCAGTACCATTGCGGCCACACGCACATCCATGCGAAGTTCCTCGCCATTATTGTGCGCAAACTCGCATGGGGTGGGCATGGCCAGCCGGTTCGACTGGGACGATCTGCAATCCTTCCTAGCGGTGGCGCGGTCGGGTCGGCTGACCCTGGCCGCCAAGCGCATGGGGGTGGATCACACCACCCTGGGCCGCCGCCTGACAGGCCTGGAACAGGCGCTGGGCACCACCCTGTTCGAACGTCATGCCACGGGATACAGCCTGACCCAGGCGGGGGAGACCCTGCTGCAAAGTGCTGAGGTTATGGAGGGCATGGCGCTGACCATCCAGGAGGATCTATCGGGTGCCGGGGCCAAGCTGTCGGGCGCCGTGCGGATCGGCACCCCCGATGGGTTCGGCAGCTTCTTCCTGGCCGCGCGTATTGGCCGACTGGGTACGATGCATCCCGATCTGGAGGTGCAGTTGGTGGCCATGCCGCGCCTGTTCAGCCTGTCGAAGCGGGAGGCAGATATCGCCGTGACCCTAGCGCAGCCGGAGGCGGGCCGCCTTCATGCGCGCAAGCTGACCGATTACGAACTGGGCCTATATGCGGCGCGGTCATATCTGGAGACGGCACCGCCCATCGACGGGCCGGGCGACCTCGCGGCCCACCGCTTCATCTCCTACATCGATGATCTGCTGTATACGCCGGAGTTGGATTATGTCCCGCTCGTCTCCCGCGATATCCGCCCCTATCTGAAAAGTGCCAGTTTGGTGGCGCAGTTCCGGGCGGTGCAGGCCGGCAGCGGCATTGCCGTTCTGCCCTGTTTCATGGCGGCGGGGGAGAAAGACCTGGTCCGGCTGCTGCCGGACGAGGTGAAGCTGATCCGAAGCTTCTGGCTGGTCATGCATTCGGACGTTCGCCACCTCTCCCGCATCCGCGTGGCCGCGGAATTCATCGCGGAAGAGGTAAAGCGCAACGCACGGCTGTTCCAGGGATAGGTTTGTCGCATGCGGCTTAAACAGCCTTATGCGACCTACGAAAAAACATGCCGTAGGTCGCATAAGCGTCAGCGCATGCGACAAAACCGCAATTAAAACGGCATCTTGAAGCCCGGCGGCAGCTTCAGACCGCCCATCATGGCGTTGGTCTGTTCCGCCGTGAAGGCCTCGATCTTGCCCTTGGCGTCATTATACGCGGCGGTGATCAGGTCTTCCAGAACCTCGACATCCTCGGGATCGACGATAGACTTGTCGATCTTCAGGCCGCGCAGATCGCCCTTGCCGTTCAGGGTCAGCTTGACCATGCCGCCGCCGGACACGCCCGTGGCTTCATGTTCCTGCATCTTGGCCTGCATCTCAGCCATCTTGGACTGCATCTGCTGGGCCTGCTTCATCATCTGGCCGATATTCTTCATGGCTCAGAAGTCTCCTTCATAATCGCCCTCATCCATGGGCGGTGGTGCATCGAAATAAGGGCTGTCGGCCATCTCGTCACCCCCAAAAGCGTCCATCGCCTCGGGAATTTCAGGTTCGGCCATCGGCGGCGGGGCCAGGGTTACCTGGCTCTGGTCGATGATCTTGTCAATCTTGGCCCCTGGAAACGCCTCAAGCACGGCCTTGACCAGCGGATGTTCTGCGGCCTCGGCCCGCTGGCGCAGTTCGGCTTCGCGTTCCTGTTCGGCAATGGTCGGCTCACCGGCGGCACCGGATACGGACACGACCCAGCGTTTGCCCGTCCATTCGGTCAGCAACTGCCCGACCTTACCGGGCAGGTTCTGCGGGCAGGCTGGCAGCAAGCGCAGCTCAATCATTCCGTTTTCAAAACGAACGAGATGGACCGATGCACGCAGCATGCCAGCCAGCACGCCCTCGCGCTTGTCCAAGAACAGGTCGGCGACCTCACGGAAGCTGGTTGGTTCCGGCACCGTATCAATCTTGCCGACCGGTTGCGGCGTCGCCATCGGTGCAGGCGCCGGTGCCCCCGCAAAGGCCCTTCCGCCCGCCACCATGGCCATGGGCGCCCCCTGGGTCGGGGCTGAATGCACCACCGGCCCCGGACCGCCACCACCGGCAAATCCGCCGCCACCGCCGGGGCTACCCCCGTGCAGGGCGCGCGCCGCCGCCTCTACCCCACCCGCCTCATTGATCTTCTTGATCAGTTCAGCGGGGCTGGGCAGATCGGAGGCATAGGACAGGCGGATCAGCACCATTTCCAGCGCCTGCATCGGCACCGGCGCATGCTGGATTTCGGCCAAACCCTTCAACAAAATCTGCCAGGCGCGCGACAGTGACGCCATGCCCAGCTTCTGTGCCAAGGCGACACCACGCGTGCGCTCATCCTCCGGGATCGACACATCCTCGGCAGTGGCCGGAATGACACGGGCACGGGTCAGGAAATGGGCAAAATCCAGCAGGTCCTGGGTGATGACAATCGGATCGGCCCCGCAACGATGCAGGTCGGTCAGGATGTCCAGCGCATCCGCCGGCTTGCCCGTCATGGTCGCTTCGAACAGGTCGATGACGCGGGTCCGGTCAGCCAGACCCAGCATATCACGCACCTGCGCCAGGGTGACATTACCGCCGCCCAGCGCAATGGCCTGATCCAGCAGCGAAAGACCGTCACGCACCGACCCATCGGCAGCCCGCGCAATCTGGGCGATGGCGTCAGGCTCCACCGGCACGCCTTCCTTGGCCGAGACACGCGTGAAATGGCCCACCAGGGTGGGGTGATCCACACGGCGCAGGTCGAATCGCTGACACCGCGACAACACCGTCACCGGCACCTTGCGAATCTCGGTAGTGGCGAAGACGAACTTCACATGCGGCGGCGGTTCTTCCAGTGTCTTCAGCAGCGCGTTGAAAGCGCTTTTCGACAGCATGTGCACTTCGTCGATGATGTAGAGCTTGTAGCGCGCGGCAGACGGGGCATAGCGCACCCCCTCAATGATCTCGCGCACGTTATCAACGCCGGTATTCGACGCCGCGTCCATCTCGATCACATCGACATTGCGGTCGGCGGCGATGGACACGCACATCTCGCAGACGCCGCAGGGGCTGATGGTCGGCCCGCCCTGCCCGTCCGGCCCGATGCAGTTCAGCGCACGCGCAATGATGCGCGCCGTCGTCGTCTTGCCCACCCCGCGCACACCGGTCAGCATATACGCCTGATGGATGCGGCCCGACTGGATGGCGTTGCGCAGCGTCCGGACCAGCGCATCCTGACCCACCAGCTCATCAAAATTCTGCGGCCGGTATTTACGCGCCAGCACGCGATAGGCGGCACCGGCGGCGGAATGGCTGTTCGTCTCGTCGGTCACGGGGCGTCTCGGGTCTACGGCAAGGACGCGACAGTTTAGTGATGCAAGCGCGCCAACGCCACGGTTTTGCGATACCGCTTTTGACGGAGCGGCGCAACGATGGCGAATTTTGCGTAGGGTGGGAGGCTGGACGAACGACCCGAGCCGAAACTCGTTACGGCTGCTTCCTTCCGGACCTGACCGGGTTGGCGAGGGACTCGCCCGTTGCCAACCTCCCGACGCCTATATCGGCGAGTGTCAGCAGAAAAACAAGGGAGAAATCCGCCGGGGCCGCTCTGACGCCTGTGCATTGGCGGCTTGCCCGCGCACATGTCACCGTCGCCAAACCATGATGAGACTGAACTTTTATGCCGGCTCCGGCCTGGATCGGGCCGCCCACCGGCGCAAGGATGAGGACTGGCTTACCGCCCGTCTGCGCCACCCACAGGCTGCCCGGATCATCCCCTGGTGGCGGGGCCGGCATCTGATTACGGGGGCCGATGATGCGCCCCTGCCTGCTTACCTGCCAGTCACCGCCGACTGGTGGGGGTGGCATCTGGCCATGCCACCCATCTATCTGGGTGATGATGGCGGCCATTCATATTTCGCCGTCGATATCTCGCCTTTGGAAGATGTCGACACCCATGCCGAGGTGGCGAAGCTGGGCCGGTTCGTGGAACTGCGCTCGCTGGGCACCCGCATCGGGCAGCGCGCAGGTGGCATGTATGCCTATATCCGTGCCTTGATGCTGTGGCACGGCAAGCATAAATTCTGCGGCACCTGCGGATCGCCCACGGCGGCGGCGGAGGGCGGGCACAGCCGGCGCTGCACCAATCCCGACTGCGCCGCCCAGCATTTCCCACGCCATGACCCGGCGGTCATCATGCTGGTCCATGATGGCGGCGACCGCTGCCTTCTGGGTCGGCAATCGCGCTTCCCACCCGGCATGTATTCCACGCTCGCCGGATTCGTGGAACCTGGCGAAAGCCTGGAAGAGACGGTGATGCGCGAATGTTTCGAAGAGGCGGGCGTGCGCGTCACGGATGTGAAATACCATTCCAGCCAGCCCTGGCCCTTCCCATCCTCCCTGATGCTGGGCTTCCACGCACGTGCCACCACGCTGGACGTGAAGGCGGATGAGGATGAGCTGGAGGATGTGCGCTGGTTCAGCCGCGATTTCGTGCGAAAGAATCAAAATGGTGAGAACTTCCGCTTGCCACCGTTCGACAGTATTTCCAGACAGCTGATCGAGGCGTGGCTGCGCGGATAAGCGGGCGATCCTTGCCCGTTTATCCGCGCCCTGCCATCCTGACCACCCAAACCCGTTCCAGCCGGAGTGTGTGCCCAAATGTCTGATCTGTCCCTGCCCGCCACCAATGTCGTGGCGGCGGAACTGTCCACGGTGCGTGATTTCATCCGCTATGCCGTCAGCCGCTTCAATCGCGCCGGGCTGGTGCATGGGCACGGGGCCGTCACCGCCTATGACGAAGCGGCCTTCATCGTGCTGGAAACGCTGAAGCTGCCAGTGGATCAGCTGGAACCTTATTTCGATGCGAAGCTGATCCCCGCTGAACGGCTGGCGCTGGCGGAGATTATCCATAGCCGTGTGACCACCCGCAAACCCGCCGCCTATCTAACCAAGCGCACCTATATCCAGGGCGTTCCCTTCTATGTCGATGATCGCGTCATCGTGCCCCGCTCCTTCATTGGTGAGTTGCTGTTTGGCGAACTGTTTGGCGGCGAGCAGGATTTCACCCTGGTCGATGACGTGACCGATGTGGAAAAGGTGCTGGACCTCTGCACCGGTTCAGGTTGCTTGGCCATCCTGGCGGCCAGCATTTTCCCGCTGGCCGATGTCGATGCCGTCGACCTCTCGCCCGACGCGCTGGAGGTGGCGAAGATCAACGTGGCCGACCACGGTCTGGAAGAACGCGTGAAGCTGTTCCATGGCGACCTGTTCAAGCCGCTGAAGGGCAAGAAATACGATCTGATCATCTCCAACCCGCCCTATGTCGATAAGGAGGCGATGGACAATCTGCCACCCGAATATCAGGCGGAACCACGCATGGCCCTGGTCGGCGGCGATGATGATGGCATGGCCATCGTCCACCGGATCCTGAAGGAAGCGCCCAAGTACCTGAACCCGGAGGGTGGCCTTCTGGTGGAGGTCGGCACCGGTCGTGCCGCACTTGAAGAAACCTACCCGGACGCCGAATTCCTGTGGCTGGAAACCGAACATTCCTTCGGCGAAGTCTTCTGGATCACGCGCGAACAACTGTTGGAGCTTTAAAAGCCGCCGATTCCGGCGCCGTTGATATTTCCCATCACCGGCGTCGGAATTTGAACCGGTTATGGTTGAACGGTCCCCGCCAATCCTTATATTGCCCCTAACCATCGGAGCGGAAAGGCGGATTGCCGCGTGATATTGACAGCCATCCTTGCCATCATCCTGGCTGCGGCCATCGCCCCCACTCTCAATCGGGTGTTGCCCGCACTGTCGCACTGGTTTCTGGCCTTGGTGCCGCTGTCAGCCGCGCTCTGGTTCGCGACACAGGTTCCGGGTGTGACGGCAGGTACGCCCGTTCTGGAAACCACCAGTTGGGCGCCATCGCTGGGCGTCGCGCTGTCATTTCGGCTTGACGGGCTATCGCTGCTGTTCGCCCTGCTGATCTGCGGAATTGGCGCCTTCATTGTCATCTATTCCGGCGGTTATCTGCGCGGTCATCCGCGTGAGGGGCGGTTCCATCTGTTCATCCTGGCCTTCATGGCCGCGATGCTGGGACTGGTCACGGCGGACGATCTGATCAGCCTGTTTGTGTTCTGGGAACTGACCAGCATCACCAGCTTCATGCTGATCGGCTTCAATCACGAGGATGCCCGATCGCGGCGGTCGGCCATCCAGGCGCTGTTGGTGACGGGCGGCGGCGGCATGGCCTTGCTGGCGGGACTTGTCCTGATGGGCTCGGGCTCGGGGGAATGGACCCTGTCGGCCATCGCCGCCTCAGGCGCCGATCTGCGCACACATGCGCTCTATCCCGCCATGCTGATCCTGCTGCTGCTGGCCGCCTTTACCAAATCGGCGCAGGTGCCATTCCATTTCTGGCTGCCCAATGCCATGGATGCGCCAACACCGGTAAGCGCCTATCTGCATTCGGCCACCATGGTGAAGGCCGGCGTCTATCTGCTGGCCCGGCTGAACCCGACGCTGGGCGGGACAGAGGCCTGGTTCTGGGCCTTGACCATTGCCGGTGGCGTCACGGCCCTGTGGGGCTCGGCCATGGCCCTGCGCTCCACCGATCTGAAGAAGATCCTGGCCTATACCACGCTGATGGCGCTGGGCGTGCTGGTGTTGCTGATCGGTATCGGCAGTGACGGCGCCCTGAAGGCCTTCGCCGGGTTCCTACTAGCCCATTCCCTTTACAAGGGGGCGCTGTTCATGGGCGCCGGCTCCGTGGACCATGGCAGCGGCACGCGCGAGGTGGGTGAATTAGGGGGGCTTTGGGGAAAGATGCCGGCCACGGGCCTGTTCATCGCCGTGGCGGCCCTGTCGATGGCGGGGCTGCCGCCCCTGCTGGGTTTTGTCGCCAAGGAACTGATCTACGACAATATTTTCCGCAACGGTCACTATCTGGCACTGGCAGCCCTGCTGCTGGCCAATGCCGCGATGGTGGCAGCGGCAGCCACGATTTTCCTGAAGCCGTTCCTGGGAGCACCCACAAAGGCCGCTGCGCATGCGCATGAAGGGGGGGCGGCACTTCTGGCGGGGCCCGGCATTCTGGCAAGCCTGTCGCTGCTTTTCGGCCTGTGGGTCGGACTGCCGCAGGGGTTGCTGGGTGCTGCCGCCGATGCGGTGCGGGGTGCCCCGCTGGGGCTGGAACTGCATCTCTGGCACGGGTTCACGCCTGCATTGGGCCTGTCCGCCCTGACGGTCGCGCTGGGCGTGGGGATTTACACTGGTCAGCCGGCCGTGAAGAACGCCTTGGCCAAGATACAGCTGGCCACCCGTATCGATCATGACCGGGCCTGGGACTGCCTGCTTGCCCTGCTGGACCGGCTGGCACGGCGGGTGACCGGCTGGTTGCAAGATGGGATGCTGCACCGCTACCTCGCCTGGATATTCACCGGTATCCTGGTTCTGCTGGGTGCCACCCTGGCTGTTCGCGGCGGGTTGGTCTGGCCGGGCATCAGCCTGGAGATTGAGGATGCGTTGGGCGGATCGCTGGCCCTGCTGATGCTGGGCGGCACCGTCGGGGCCATCCGTGCACGGTCGCGTATGGAGGCGATCCTGTCGCTGGCCATCACGGGCATGTCGGTGGCCTTGTTCTTTCTGCTGTTCGGGGCGCCCGATGTCGGCATCACCCAGCTGATGGTGGAAACCTTGTCGGCCATCATCCTGGTGCTGATCATGGCAAAGCTGCCGATGCTGCCGCCGGGATCGGACCGGACAAGGGCGGCCAAACTATTCCATGCCATACTGGCCCTAGGCCTGGGCGGGGTGGTCAGCGCCATCATGCTGGCCGTGCTGGATCAACCGCTGGCGCTGGATCTGTCGCACTTCTTCGGAGACACCTCGCTGCTGGAGGCGCATGGCCGCAACATCGTCAATGTGATCCTGGTCGATTTCCGCGGGTTCGACACGCTGGGTGAGATCACCGTGGTCGCCAGCGCGGGTCTGGGAGTGTTCGCCCTGCTGCGCGCCCGGATGGGAAAGAGGGGCCGGTCATGATGGACAGCCTGATCCTGCGCACCGGCGTTCGGTTGCTGCTGCCCCTGATGCTGCTGTTCAGTGTCTTTATCCTGTGGCGGGGCCATAATGAACCGGGCGGTGGCTTTGTCGGGGGCCTGATCTGTGCCGTGGGCTTCGCCCTGCATGCCCTGGCCTTCGGAGTGAAGGCCATGCGCGACATGTTGAAGGTCGATCCGCGCAGCATCCTGGGCACGGGCCTGCTGGTCGGCATTCTGCCCGGCTTCCTGGGGGCGTTTTCGGGCGAACCCTATATGACGGCGCAGTGGCTGGGCGCACTGGGCACGCCCGTCCTGTTCGATATCGGGGTTTATCTGGTGGTGGTGGGCGCGATCCTGGCCATGGTCCAGACCCTCATGGCAGAGGGGGACGATTGATGGAAGTGATCATGGCCCTGACCGTGGGCGGCATGGTTGCGGGCGCGGTCTATCTGTTCCTGTCACGGCAATATCTGCGCGTTATGTTTGGCGTCATCCTGCTGTCGAACGCCATTAACGTCGCCATCCTGACAGTCGGTCGCCTTACTACCGGGAATGCTCCATTGATCGCGCAAGGGGCGGAGGTGATGGATCGGGCCGCCGCCAACCCCCTGCCCCAGGCTTTGATCCTGACGGCCATCGTCATCGGGTTCGGCCTGCTGGCCTTCGCCCTTGTCCTGGGTTACCGCGCCTATCAGGAGATGGGGACGCTGGATACTGGGGCCATGCGCGTGGCAGAGCCGGAGGACATGCCATGAATGCCTGGCTGACCGCCGCACCCATCCTGATCCCGATGTTCACCGCCGCCCTGTGCATGGTGGCCTGGAAATATCCGGTGGCACAGCGGGTTCTGTCGCTAATGGGCAGTCTCGCGCTAGTCATTGTCGGCGGATCATTGCTGTCCATCGTCCTCGATCAAGGCATCCAGGTGGTGCAGATGGGGTCCTGGGCTGCCCCCTTCGGTATCACCCTTGTGGCCGACCCGCTGTCCGCCCTGATGATCTTGATCGCGGCCCTGATGGGGTTCTGCGTAGCACTGCATGCGCTGGGGGATATCGATGCGGTGCGTGAACACGGCGGGCATCACCCCATCTTCCAGGTGCTGATGACCGGTGTCTGCGGCGCCTTTGTCACGGGCGACCTGTTCAATCTCTATGTCTGGTTTGAGGTGATGTTGATCAGCAGCTTCGTGCTGCTGTCACTGGGTGGCCTTCGCGAACAGATTGATGCCGCTATCAAATATGTCTGTATCAACATGGTGGCGACCGCTTGTCTGCTGCTGGCGGTTGCTTTGCTCTATGGCGTCACGGGCACGCTGAACATGGCCGACCTGTCGGTGCGCGTACCTGCGGTACCCAGCCAGCCGGTGATAAGCGCCATTGCGGTGCTGTTCATCATCGCCTTTGGCATGAAGGCGGCGCTGTTCCCCTTTTTTTTCTGGCTGCCTGCCACCTATCACACCCCATCCGTGTCGGTGCAGGCCATTTTCGCCGGCTTGCTGACCAAGGTCGGCGTCTATGCCCTGATCCGGGTTTTCACCCTGATCTTTACCGGCGATAGGGAATGGACCCACGGCATCCTGATGGTGATGGCCGGCATCACCATGATCGTGGGCGTACTGGGGTCGCTGGCCGCGCGCGACCTGAACCGCGCCTGGTCCTGGCAGGTGGTGGCCCATATCGGCAGCATGGTTATGGGTCTGGCCATCGCCACCCCGCTGGCCCTGGCGGCGGCGGCCTTCTACATGGTGCATGACATCGTGGTGAAGACGAACCTGTTCCTGGGTGCCGGTCTGGTCCGCCGCATGGCGGGTGGCAGCACTGATTATGCGCGCCTGGGCGGTCTGTTCAAATCGGCACCCTGGCTGTGCCTGCTACTGTTCGTGCCGCTGGGATCGCTGGCCGGGTTCCCGCCCCTGTCGGGGTTCTGGGGCAAGCTGCTGTTGGTGCGGGCCGGGCTGGATGCGCAACATTATGTGATGGTCGGGCTGCTGCTGCTGACGGGCCTGCTGACCATATGGCTGGTGGGCCGTGTCTGGGCGGAGATGGTGTGGAAGGCGCCGGCGGAACCGCCCGCTGATACCCTGTCCACCCTGCCCTTTGCCCGATCCTACGCCCTGGTTATGCCGCTGCTGTTGCTATCCCTGATCACCGTCTCCATCGGGCTGCAACCGGAACGGCTGCTGAACGTGGCGGGTCAGGTGGGCGAAAGCCTGTATGACACCAGCGCCTATGTCCAGGCCGTGCTGGGCACCACGCCGGCGCCGCAACCGACGCAACTGGGGGCACTGGAGACGGGAGCCGCACCATGAGCCTGATGGTCGTCAATATCCTGCTGGCGCTGGCCTGGATGGGCATCATGTCCAATTTCAGCCTGGGCAGCTTCATCGCGGGCATCACCCTGTCCCACATCATCCTGTGGATCGCCCGTCCGCTTTATCCCGAACAGACCTATTTCCTGCGCCTGTGGGGTGGTCTGGCCTTCACCGGCTGGATGGTTAAGGAGATCGTGGTATCGGCCTGGAAGGTGGCGGGCGGCGTGCTGGGCCTGGGCGAGAAGGTCTGCCCTGCCGTGATCGCCATACCACTGGATGTGAAGTCCGATTGGGAGATTGAGCTGTTCGCCTGCTGCGTAACCCTGACGCCGGGCACCCTGTCGCTGGACGTCGCACCCGACCGCAAGACCCTTTATGTCCACGCCATGTTCGGTTCCGATCCCGATGCCCTGCGTCATGAGATTAAATCGACCATGGAGCGGCGCATTATTGAGGTGCTGGAATGACCCCGTTCCTTTCCACCTGCATCGTCATCGCCATGTCCATCATGCTGGTGGCGCTGCTGCTGTCGCTGGCCCGTGTGGTGCTGGGACCCATGGCCGGCGACCGTATCGTGGCCGTCGATCTGTTCGGTGTGCAGGCCGTGGCCTTCATCGCGCTGTTGTCGATCTATGTCGGGCAGGTCGTGTTCCTGGACGCGGCCATTGCCCTGGCTCTGGTCGCGTTTTTCAGCACCATCGCCTATGCCCGCTTTATTGAGCACAAGGCCGCGACATACAAAAAATCCAAGGCCGCCACGGAGGAGAAAACAGCATGATGCTGAACGATTTCTGGCAGGCCTTCATCGGACTGGTCGTGCTGGGTGGTGCCATTTTCTGCCTGATCGCCGCCATCGGCGTGCTGCGCCTGCCTGATGTGCTGACCCGCATGCATGCCAGCAGCAAGGCCGGTACCCTGGGATGCGGCCTGATCCTGCTGTCAGTCGCGCTGTTTTTCCCCGGCATTGATGTCGTGGCGCGGGCGGCGGCTGCCATCCTGTTCCTGCTGCTGACCACCCCTGTCGCGGCCCACATGATCGGTCGCGCCATCTACGCCACGGGAGAGCCCTTGTGGAAGGGTGCGAGCGTCGATGAATTGAAAGGAACCAAGGACGATCCGGCCCTGCGGCTTGGCGAATAACCGTAATTGGGGTGCTTTCCTTCCATCCTGCAAAAAAACGACAGACCTTCCGTAACGTCACCGCGAATAATCGCTTGAGGTTGCGTTTTGGCTCCCGATATAGGTCAATCAAAGGCGCGACGCTGGAGTGCGCCAAGAGCATATCGGGAGGACCGGACATGGCCGAAGCCGCCATCAAGATGACCACACGCGAACCCTTCCTGTGGGAAAAGAGCTATCCTGCCGGTGTTTCGTGGGACATCGATCTGCCGGCCCAATCCCTGCCCGCCATGCTGGACGCGTCCATCGCACGCTTCCCCAACAATCCCTGCGTCGACTTCCTGGACAAGAAATACACCTATGCCCAGATCGGCTCTCTGGTGGACCGGTTCGCCGCCGGTCTGCAGAAGATGGGCCTGAAGAAAGGGCAGAAGGTTGGGCTGTTCCTGCCCAACACCCCTTATTCGGTGATCTGCTTCTTCGGCATCCTGAAGGCCGGGGGCACTGTTGTGAATTTCAACCCGCTCTATGCCGAGCGGGAAATTATTCACATGATCAATGACAGCGAAACCGACTTCATGGTCAGCCTGGATCTGAAGGTCACCTATGACAAGCTGTCCAAGATGTTCGGACAGACACGGCTGCAGAAGATCATTGTCGTGCCCATGGCCGACATCCTGCCCTTCCCCAAGAACTGGCTGTTCCCGCTGGCCAAGCGCAAGGAGGTGGCCGATATCCCCCGCGACGACCGCCATGTCTGGTTCAAGACGCTGACCGCCAATGACGGGCGTCCGACGCCCGTCACCATCGACGCCCAGAACGATATCGCCGTGTTGCAGTATACGGGCGGCACCACGGGCGTGCCCAAGGGCGCGATGTTGACCCATTTCAACATCACGGCCAACACCCGTCAGGCCACCGCCTGGTTCTACGAAGCGGTGGACGGGGAAGAGCGCATGCTGGGCGTACTGCCCTTCTTCCATGTCTTCGCCATGACCTGTGTGATGAACCTGACCCTGATGAAGGGTGGGGAGATGATCCTGCTGCCCCGGTTCGAACTGGACCAGGTGATGGAGACCATCGACAAGAAGAAGCCGACGCAGTTCCCCGCCGTCCCCACCATCTACACCGCCATCAATAATCACAAGGACGTGGCCCGATACGACCTGTCCTCCATCAAGCTTTGCAATTCCGGTGGCGCGCCGCTGCCGGTTGAGGTGAAGGCGCAGTTTGAGAAACTGTCGGGCTGCAAGCTGGTCGAAGGCTACGGCCTGTCCGAAAGCTCCCCCATCGCCACCATCAACCCGCCACATGCCAGCCGCGCCGGCTCCATCGGCCTGCCGGTACCCGGTACGATCATCAAGATCATCAGCCTGGAAGACCGCAAGACCGAGGTGCCGCAGGGTGAACGGGGCGAGATCTGCATCATCGGCCCGCAGGTGATGAAGGGATATTGGAACAAGGCCGAGGCCACGGCGGAGACGCTGGATGGCGACATGCTGCATACCGGCGACGTCGGTTACTTCGATGAGGATGGCTATATCTTCATCGTCGACCGCATCAAGGACATGATCCTGGCCGGCGGGTACAATGTCTATCCGCGCAACGTGGAAGAAGCGATCTATCAGCACCCCAACGTGGCCGAATGCATCGTCCTGGGCGTGCCCGACCCGTATCGGGGCCAGACGGTCAAGGCCTATATCAAAAAGCGTGAAGGCTGTGATCTGTCCAAGGAAGACATGAAGGCCTTCCTGGAGGATAAGCTGTCCACCATCGAACAGCCCAAGCTGTATGAATTCCGTGACGAGTTGCCTAAGACCATGATCGGCAAGCTGTCACGCAAGGCGCTGCTGGACGAGTTGGAAGCCAAGAAGAAGGCGGGATAAGTCAGGAACAATGGTGGCGACGCCTCTCTCTCCTTCCGACCGGAAGAGTTGAGGCATTACGAGATGATTTGACCTCATCCCAGGGAATGTTGCAGGGGGCGGCGCGACGGAACGCATCGCCCCCTTTGTATTGTCTGGACTGATTATACATCTGCCCAATCCAGGATGATACGCTTTGAATCCTCCACGCCCTCCGCTTCCTTGCAAAGGATTGCGTTCATTGGAAACGGTGAACAGGGCCATCTGACCGTGACACAGCCGTTGACTAAGGCTCAGCCGCGCCATATGGTACCGCTATCAGCATAAATAACGAATAATGTTTCGGGGAGATGAAGTAGCACCAATCGGCGCTCAAGATGCCCTCAACCATCTCTGCACGTTGATTGTGATGTTCGCCGGCATGGCGACCTTCTGTGCGACCAAGCGATTGGTCGCTTTAAAAATATCGCAATGACACCGGTATCAATTCGTTGATCCATCTACAGCTCCCGCCTGGATCATCGGCCCGCTTCGGCTCCCCCTGTCGCGCAGTTGGACCCGCACCACAAGAACGAGAGCAAAATGACAGCTTGGACCCGCAGACAGGCCCTGAAGGGCATCGGTGCCACAACCTTGGCCTGCCCCATTCTGGCAAATGCGCAAACGGCAATGTCAACGACGACACCGCCCTCCCCCCTGACACTCTGGTACCGCAAACCAGCGAGCGTATGGACCGAGGCCCTTGCCATCGGCAACGGGCGTCTGGGGGCCATGGTTTTCGGCGGGATTGCCAAGGACCAGTTACAGCTCAATGAAGATACATTGTGGTCGGGCGGGCCCTATAACCCGGTCAACCCGGATGCCCGCGCCGCGCTGCCGGAGGTGCGGTCCCTGATCGCCCAGGGAAAATATGCCGAGGCGGAAGCCCTGGTGAATGCAAAGATGATGGGCAAGCCGGTCCGGCAGATGTCCTATCAGACATTGGGCGACCTCTGGCTGGAATTTCCGGGCCTCGCGGGCGCGGCAGAGTATCGCCGCGACCTGGACCTGGACCGGGCCGTTGCCACAACGCGTTTCCGCGTTGGCGACACTCTCTATACGCGGGAAGTCTTCGCATCGCCCGTTGATCAGGTCCTTGTGGTGCGTCTGTCGACGCAAGGGTCGGGCCGGGTTGATGTGGATGTAAAGCTTTCCAGCCCTCATAAGGGCGTGGAAGTGAAGGCGGATGCGTCCGATCTGCTGTCCCTGCGCGGTCGCAATGGGGAACAGCATGGCGTGGCCGGTGCCCTGCGCTTCACCTGCCAGGTGCGTGCCCTGGCATCGGGCGGCACGGTTCAGTCCGGCGGCGACCATCTGACGGTCCGCGGCGCGGAAAATGTGGTCCTGTTGCTGGCTGCTGCCACGTCGTTCCGCCGTTATGATGATGTCTCGGGCGATCCTGACGCCATCACGGCGGGGCAGATTCTAGCCGTAGCTGATAAGCCGTTCGCACAGATCCTGGACACCCATTTGAGTGCGCACCGCGCCCTGTTCAGGCGGGTTTCCATTGATCTGGGCACCAGTGCCGCAGCCGACCTGCCCACCGACGAACGGGTAAGCAACAGCGCGGAATTGAATGACCCTGCCCTGGCAGCGCTCTATCACCAGTTCGGTCGTTACCTGCTGATCTGCTCTTCCCGTCCCGGGACCCAGCCAGCCAACCTGCAGGGCATTTGGAACGACAGTCTGAAGCCTAGTTGGGGCAGCAAATATACCATCAATATCAATACGGAGATGAATTACTGGCCGGCGGAGCCCACCTCTCTGCCGGAACTGTTGGAACCGCTGGTATCGCTGATCCGCGACATTGCCGAAACCGGCGCGCGCACGGCACGCGACATGTATGGCGCACGCGGCTGGATGGCCCACCATAATACCGATCTTTGGAGGGCGACCGCCCCGATCGATGGTGCGAAGTTCGGCATGTGGCCCGTCGGCGGCGCCTGGCTCTGCCTGCATCTGTGGGATCACTATGACTATGGCCGGGATTTGGACTTCCTGGCCAAGGTCTATCCCTTGATGAAGGGCTCGGCCGAGTTCTTTCTGGACACGCTGGTCGAGGACGCGAAGAGCGGCTATCTGATGACCAGCCCGTCACTGTCGCCTGAAAACCGGCATCCGCACGGCTCCTCATTGGTTGCCGGTCCCGCGATGGATCAACAGATCCTTCGCGACCTGTTCGACAATTGCATCAAAGCGGCTGAAATCCTGGGCGTCGATGCAGAGTTCCGCGAACAGGCGGCAAAAACCCGCGCACGTCTCGCACCTGACAAGATCGGCAAGGTCGGACAGCTTCAGGAATGGGTGGAGGATTGGGACATGCTGGCCCCGGAAATCCATCACCGCCATGTTTCCCACCTCTATGCCGTCTATCCCAGCGGCCAGATCGATGTGTTCGATACGCCGGAGCTGGCGGCAGCGGCCCGCAAATCCCTGGAAATCCGGGGCGATGAAGCCACCGGCTGGGGTATCGGCTGGCGGTTGAACCTGTGGGCACGGTTGGGGGATGCGGAACGGGCACATCTGGTGCTGCGCATGCTGCTGCGTCCCACGCGCACCTATCCCAATCTGTTCGACAGCCATCCGCCCTTCCAGATCGATGGTAATTTCGGCGGCACGGCAGGCATCACGGAGATGCTGTTGCGCAGCCGCAAGAACGAGATCCACCTCCTGCCGGCCCTGCCGTCGGCCTGGCCCAAGGGGGCGATCAGCGGCCTGCGCGCAAGGGGCGCTGTGCGGGTCGATCTGTCCTGGTCCGGTGGCCGCCTGGATCAGGCCCTGCTGGAAGCGCGGGTTGCGGGCCGGCATCGCATCCGCCTTGGGAAACAGGTCGTGGAGATTGATCTGGAACCCCGCAAACCTGTGCGCGTGACCCATAACGGGGCCGCCCTTGCGGTCACCCTCCTGTGAGGATAGCGCCAGCCATGAAGAAACTTGCAATCTGTTTGGCATCCCTGGTGCTGGCGGGCCCAGTTCTGGCCGCCGACCCGGCCCCGGACACCCCTCGCCCCCGCATGGCCAAAATCGTGCTGATCGGCGACAGCACCGTTGCCGTGCAGGGCGGCTGGGGCCCCAGCTTCTGCGGGTACCACGTCACATCCGCTGTCGCCTGTGTCAATCTGGCCAAGGGCGGGCGCAGTTCCGGCAATTATCGGGCCGAACGCTCCTGGGAAATCGCCATGGAGGAGGTGAAGGGCGGCGGGTTTGACAAAACCTACGTCCTGATCCAGTTCGGCCATAATGACCAGCCGGGCAAGCCCGGCCGGTCAACCGATCTGGCGACGGAGTTCCCCGCCAACCTGAAACGTTATGTGGAGGAGATAAGGGCCGCCGGTGCGGAACCGATCCTTGTCACCCCCCTGACACGACGGCAGTTCAAGGAGGGCGTTTTGCAGGACGATCTCGGCCCCTGGGCGGAGACAACGCGCAGGGTTGCTGCCGAACTGAAGGTGCCGCTGATCGATCTGCATGCACGTTCACGGCAGGCGGTGCAGGAGATGGGCCCGACCCAGGCCAACCGCTTCGCCCAGATGCCGCCCCCGCCGGAGGTGGCCGCCGCCGCCCTGACCGGCACCACCATTCCGGCCAGCAAGCCCAGCGATGCCGCCGCCGCCCAAACACCGGCACAGAATAATGCCGCGGTGGAACCGATGGGCCAGGCCAAACTGTCCTTCGATTACACCCATCTGGGCCGCGAAGGGGCGGATTACTTCGCCACCATCGTCACAAAGGAACTGGCGGATGCCGTGCCCGCCCTTCGCCGTTTCCTGATCCCCTGACCCGACCGACGAGAGAGAACACAACATGACCGATATCTCCCGCCGCAACGCGCTGAGTCTCGCCCTGATGGGCGGTGCAGGCCTTGCCGCCGGCCCCGCCGCCACCGCCGGGGCTGCTGCGCCCGCTTCCGCACCCACGGCCTGCATTCCGCCCGGCAAGCCTGGCGGTCCGCAATGGGCGCGCGGCCTGGACAACCAACGCAAACCCGATCTGGGCGATGGCCGTTTCCTAAACCCGCTTTTTTCCGGTGACCATCCCGATCCCACGATCCTGAAGGACGGGAAGGATTATTACATAACCTTCTCCACCTTCGACAGCTATCCGGGTCTGGTCATCTGGCATTCGCAGGATTTGCTGAACTGGAAGCCGGTGACGGCGGCGCTGACCAAGAATCTGGGGTCCGTGTGGGCACCGGAACTGACCAAGCATAATGGCCGCTTTTTCCTCTACATCCCTGTGAAGGGTACGCCGACCGGCACCTATGTCATCTGGGCCGACAACATCGAAGGCCCGTGGAGCGAGCCGAAATATCTGGGTCTTTCCGGCTTCATCGACCCCGGCCATGCCGTGGGCGAGGATGGGTCGCGCTGGCTGTTCCTGTCGGGCGGCAGCCGTATCCGTCTGACCGATGATGGTCTGTCAACCGTGGGGGAACCGGAGAAGGTTTATAACCCCTGGCGTTACCCGTCCGACTGGATCGTCGAAGGTTTCTCGCCGGAAGGACCGAAGATCACGCAGCATGGTGAATATTTCTACATGATCACAGCCGTGGGCGGCACGGCGGGCCCGCCGACCGGCCATATGGTCATCGCCGCGCGGTCGAAATCCATCAATGGCCCCTGGGAAGATTGCCCCCACAATCCCATCGTGCGTACCGTCAGCAATGACGAATATTGGTGGTCGCGTGGCCACGCCACCCTGGTGGAGGGGCCGGCAGGCGACTGGTGGTCCGTCTATCACGGGTTCGAAAACGGGTTCTGGACGCTGGGCCGGCAGACGCTGCTGGACCCGGTGGAATGGACGGCGGATGGCTGGTTCCGCATGACGGGCGGTGACCTGTCACAGCCGCTGCCCGCGCCGAAGGGCGGGCGCAAGGGGCCGCATGGCATGGCCCTGTCGGACGATTTCAAGACCCTGCAAATCGGCCCGAAATGGAACTTCTTCAAACCCGGCCCGACCGAGGATGCGCGCGCCAGCGTGGCCAACGGCACCTTGCGCCTAGTGGCCAGCGGTACCGCGCCCAAGGACAGTTCACCCCTGCTGCTGGTGGCCGGTGACACCTCGTACCAGTTCGAATGCGATATCGAGATCGAGGCGGGCGGCGTGGCCGGTATGGTGCTTTTCTATGATGAAAAGCTCTATTGCGGCATCGGGTTCGATGAGAAGCGGTTCGTGACGCATCAGTACGGCATCGAACGCGGCAGGCCCGCCAATCCGCATGGGCGCAAGATGCGCCTGCGCACCACCAATGACCGCCACATCGTCTATTACGATTTCAGCGGCGATGGCGGCAAAACCTGGAACCGGTTCGATCGGGGCATGGAAGTGTCGGGCTATCACCACAATGTGCGTGGCGGCTTCCTGATGCTGCGGCCAGGGATTTACTCCGCCGGTACCGGCACCGCCAAATTCTCCAACCTCACTTTCAAGGCGCTGTAACCATGCCGGCCCTGCTGCTTGCCGCCGCCCTTGTCACGACCATTCCCGCCTTTCCCGGTGCGGAGGGGGCGGGTGCCACCTCCCTGGGCGGGCGCGGCGGCGCTGT
Organism: Niveispirillum sp.; assembly: GCF_052437035.1. Classification (NCBI taxonomy): domain Bacteria; kingdom Pseudomonadati; phylum Pseudomonadota; class Alphaproteobacteria; order Rhodospirillales; family Azospirillaceae; genus Niveispirillum; species Niveispirillum sp. The sequence continues at coordinate 170,068 of NZ_JBQVOH010000002.1, read as the reverse complement.
CCTGCGGGTCACAAACCTGGAGGATGGTGGCCCCGGATCGCTGCGGGCGGCGGTGGAGACGGCGGGGCCGCGCACCATCATCTTTGACATTGGCGGCACCATCATCTTGAAAAGCCCGCTGAATGTCCGTCAGGGGCGCGTCACCATCGCCGGGCAGACAGCGCCCGGCGATGGCATCACCCTGCGCGGGCAGCCGTTCCGCATCCATGCTGACGATGTTGTCGTCCGCTACCTGCGGGTCCGTCTGGGCGATGAACAGGGGGTGGAAAGCGATGCGTTCGAAATCACGGGCGGGCGGCGGATCATGGTCGATCATGTTTCCGCCAGTTGGTCAGTGGATGAAAGCCTGTCCATCGGCTCAACCTACAAACAGGTCGCGGACGGCCCTTATGACATCACCGTGCAATGGTCGATCATTGCGCAGTCACTGAACAAATCCCTGCATGCCAAGGGACAGCATGGTTATGGCACCTTGTTGCGCTGTTCCCATGGCGCAAAGATCAGCTTTCACCATAATCTCTGGGCTCACCATATCGCCCGTATGCCGCGCCCCGGCAATACGCAGATGCCACCGGTGGACAATATCGGCCCGTTCTATCAATTCCATTCCAATGTCTTTTACAATTGGGGTGGAAAGGCATCGGGTTATAACGCCGATCAGGGGGTCAAGGCCTCCATCGTCAGCTATGATTTCATCGACAATACCTACATTCCAGGCCCGAATTCACAGGGGAAGCTCGCCTTTGAAGAGGCGAACCCCAATGCGCGTCTCTATTTCGCTGGCAACAGCATGAATGGCACCATCCCGACCGATCCATGGTCGCTGGTCGGTGCCAGGGTCGGCATCCGCCGCGATGCGCCGCTGGTGGACATGGCCCCAATGACACCGGACCCTGCCCCCAGCGCCTTTCAGCGGGTCCTGGCCCATGCCGGTGCGTCTCTTTCCCGCGATGCCATCGACCGGAATGTGGTGGCCAGTGTGAAGGACCGCGCCGGCTCGCTGATCGATAGCCAGACACAGGTCGGCGGCTGGCCCACCCTGATGCCCGGCCAGCCCTGGACCGACAGCGATCTCGATGGCATGCCCAACGCCTGGGAGATCGCCAATCATCTGAATCCAAACGATCCTTCAGATGGCTCCAGGGTCGGTGCCAACGGCTACACCAACCTGGAACAGTGGCTGAATTCTCTCGCGCCGAGTTATCAGTGAAAATAGATTATCACTCATGAAATTTACATTGACACCGGTGGTCAGTGGCCATAGCTTGCTGGGAGATCAGTCAAGGAATAACGGGCAATAATCTACCTCCGACTTTGGTCGGGGGCCGCTCGCACTCTTTGGAATCTTAATGGTTACAGATGTTATCGCTAACGCAAAACAGCGTTGACACCGGTGACAGTAGAATTTAACTTTCCGTTCGTAATATCAATCCGACCAGCCTATGGATCGTGATTGAAACAAGGCGACAACGCCTGAGCGCCGGTAACGGCGTCGAACAGACCAGGGGAGGCAGATGATGAACCAGACATATCGACGATCCAGGGCAAAGACCGCCGCCGTTTAGCGTGGGCGCGATCCGCCTTTAAAACTGGAACTTGATCATGTTGACGCCCTGCCCCATGGCGGATGGCGGACGGGATCGCTTTGACATGACACGCCGGCTGTTCCTGGCCGGTGGTACTCTGTCTGCGTCTCTGCCCCTTCCTGTGATCGCCGCTGACACGCCCCATGCGCGTGTGGCGAAGAACGGTCGTAACGGTGCCTTTCGCAGCGTTGCCGACGCGCTGGCCGCTGCGCCTGACGACCCGGCAAAGCCTTGGCATATCGAGATTGGCCCCGGCGTTTGGGAGGAGAAGCTGCGGATCACTCGGCCGCGTGTCACCCTGACGGGGTCTGGCCGCGACCGGACAATCCTGACCTATTCCATCGCCGCCGGCATGAAACGGCCGGACAATGGCAACTGGGGAACCTATGGATCCTCCGCTGTGACGGTTGAGGCGCCTGATTTTGCCGCTGCCCATCTGTCCATCCGCAATGATTTCGATTATGTCGCGAACACGCTGCGCGCCGACGGCATCAATGGGGCACAGGCGGTCGCCCTGGCCCTAGGCCCTGGGGCGGACCGGTCAGTGCTGCGCGACCTGGCCATTATCGGCCATCAGGACAGCTTTTATCTGCGGTCTGGTCGCGCCCTGGTGGAAGACAGCCTGATCGCCGGCAGCGTGGATTTCATCTTCGGCGGGGCCGCAGCACTGATCCGCAACTGCGAAATCCGCTCCCGCCTTCGTCCCGGCGACGGGATACAAGGCTTCGTGGCCGCCCCCAGCACGCATCAGGCGCAACCTGTGGGCTTCGTCTTCCGGCAATGCCGCCTGACGCGGGAGGAGGCTCTGCCTGACGGTTCCGTGTATCTGGGCCGTCCATGGCGGGCGGGCGGCAACATGGAACTGCTGGGGGCCAGTGCTTTCATCGATTGCTGGATGGACGCGCATATCCATCCCGATGGCTGGACCTCCATGGGCTACACGCGCGACGGCACCCGTACGGAGCTGACACCCGGCGAGGCGCGACTTTTCGAGTATGGCAGCCAGGGACCGGGCAGCGGCAGTGCCAGCCGTAGCCGGCGCCTGTTGTCGACAGCCGATCTGGTGACATTCGACAGATCAAACATGTGGGGCGACTGGCAACCGGCATGACAGACCGGGAACACCAGCGTCGGACAAGGGGAGGTAGAGGAAGATGAGTGTGAAGCAGAACCTGACACGCGGCCTGGGCGGCTGCTCCATCCTAGCCCTGGCTGTTGCCGGGCTGATCATGCCCGGTATTGCGTCGGCGCAATCGGCCCCCGCCGCTTCGGGGTCCGCCGGTGGTGCGCTAGAGGAAATCATTGTCACCGGTTTCCGCGCCTCGCTGCGGTCCGCCTTGAACGAGAAGCGCAACTCCACTGAGCAGGTGGACGCGATCAACGCCGAGGATATTGCCGACTTCCCCGATAACAATCTGGCGGAAAGCTTACAGCGCCTGCCCGGCGTATCCATCGACCGCGACAATGGTGAAGGCCGGTCAATCACCGTCCGTGGTCTTGGTGGCGATTTCAACCGTACCCGTCTGAACGGCCTTGAGGCACTGTCGACCGCCGGTTCCAACGATTCCGGCTCCACGCCGAACCGGTCGCGTTCGTTCGACTATTCAACCTTTGCTTCCGAGCTGTTTTCGTCGCTGAAGGTGCAGAAGTCACCGTCGGCCGAAACGGATGAAGGCTCGCTGGGCGCCACCATCGACCTGCAGACGGGCCGTCCTTTCGACTACAAGAAGGACACCTACGCGCTGTCGACGGAAGGCAGCTACAATCAGAACTCCAAGAAGATCAACCCGCGCACGGCGGGCCTTCTGTCCCACCTGTTCAACGACAATACGATGGGCATCCTGATTTCCGGGGCCTACTCCAAATCGGTGAACGAAATCGACCAGTTCCGCCGCAGCCCGGGCCAGTCCGACTATCTTTATCGCGGCTCACAATGGGCGGGTGATGAAAATCCCCAGCGGGCCGGCTTCTCCGCTCCGGTGGGCACCAGCTTCGGCAGCGCGATTACCAATCCCGATGCCATCGCCTATCAGACGGGGTCGGACCCCGCGGCCTACGCCAAGCTGTATCCCGGCGCGCCCTACAACACGCCGGGCCGTTTCAATGACAGTCTGGTCCGCATTCCGGCTCTGGCCTCCATCGAACAACAGGATGTGAAGCAGGAACGGCTGGGCCTGACCGCAGCATATCAGTGGCAGGTGAATGACGACACCAAGCTGTCGATTGACGGCGCCTATTCCCGGCTGGAGAACCTGTCCACCTACAATCAGGTGTCCAGCGTCGGCCTGAACCGCAACAACACCAACGCCACCTACAACACGGCCAGCAACTCGCTGACCCCTGTTGCGGCCCGCGCGCTGTATCCTGGTCTGTGCGTGCCCAATGCCGGCAGTGATCTGGTCCCGGGGCAGGATTGCGGCCAGCAGCTTTACGGCTCCACGCCGGCCTTTACCACGGCCTTCAACGCATCGGGTCAGCGGGTGACGTCGATCCTGGGTTCGGCCGCCGTGGTGCCGGGCACCACCACCCCGACTAATGCCAACATCTTCTCGACCAACCCCTATAATCTCGACCCCTACGACTATTACAACAACCCCAGTTCGGTGGGTTACATCCCGTCCAGCAATCGACTGGCCTTTCGTGGCGCGTTGATCGGTCGGCCTGCGGTGGACGTTCTGGATGCCAACGTAACCAACGGCTTGGCTGATTATCTGGTTCTGCGGAATGTGGATTTCCGTTCCGCTGCGGACCAGAGCCACTATGTGACCAAGTTCCACCAGGGTTCATTGCAGCTGGATCATGATTTCAGCGAAGATTTCACTATGCGGATCATTACCGGCATGTCGAAATCGACCAATGTCAGCCAGGGTTTACTGGTGGAATTCAACCGCATGGATAGCCAGGGCCTGTTCGTCTATGACGAACGCGGCGGCGGTTCCATGCCGGTGATCGATTTCGGGTTCGACGCTGCTGATCCGGCCAACTGGGAAACCGTGAAGGGTTTCTCCGGCATCCGCAATTATCAGCGCTTCGTGAAGAACACCTACAAGCAGGGCAAGATCGACTTCGACTGGCAGATCGTGGATGAATTCAGCCTGGGCTTTGGCGCGAACTATAAGGAGTTCACGTTCAATACCGACCAGTATGAACGCAACAACGACCTGCTGAATCCGACCCTGAAAGAAGCCGGCGTCACCACCGCCAGCGTCAGCCGCGTTATCGACTTCGGCCAGGGGCTGAAGGTACCGGACGGCACGATGACCAGCTTTGTGGTGCCCTCGATCCAGGCCTTCGACGATCTGTTCGACTTCACCTGCAACTGCGTCAACAAATGGGGCGACTGGCGCATCACCAACAAGCGCAATGGCGGGCGCGAGCGTTATAGCGTAACCGAGCGCGATACCGGCTACTATGTGCAGGGCGACTGGGACCTGGAACTGTTCGGCAACCCGTTCCGTGGCAATGTCGGCACCCGCATCGCTGTGACGGAGGTCGACAGCCTTGGCAACAGCAATGCCGGGCGCCCGCTGAAAGGCTCCAACAAATATACCGACATCCTGCCCTCGCTGAACATGGTGTATGAGCCCATCGACGATGTGCTGCTGCGCTTCGGTGCGTCCAAGGTGATGGCACGCCCGCTGCTGGGCAACCTCTCTCCGACCATTACGGCCCTGTCGATCCCCAACACCGGCGCCACGACGGGTGCCACGCTGACCATCGGCAATCCCAAGCTGAAGCCTTTCCGCTCGGATAATTTCGATGCCAGCGTCGAATGGTATTTCCAGCCGGGTGGCCTGATCTCCATCGCCGGTTTCAGCAAGGATATCAGCAGCTTCCCGCAGACCGTGCTCTATTCGGCCAAGCTGTCCGACTTCCTGGACGACGAAGGTATCCAGGCGATCCGCGCCGGCTTCACCAATGCCCAACAACTGGCCTATCTGGATGCCGGATATGAGTTCACAGCCCGTCAGTATCGCGACGCACCCGGCGGCTGGCTGCGCGGCTTTGAGGCCAGCTTCCAGATGGACTTCACCTTCCTGCCGGAATTCTGGTCCGATTTCGGCACACAGTTCAACTACACCCATATCAAGAGCAAGCTGAAATACATCTTGGACCCCGGCACGGCTACCGTGGCCCCGACCATCGCGACGGGACCCTTCCTGAACGTGTCGCCGGACGCCTTCAACGCCACGCTCTACTATGAAACGGACGATTTCCGCGCCCGTGTCTCGGTGGCGCAGCGCAAGGGCTACAGCACATCCTATCCCATCGCCGCCGGTGCCTGTGCTCCCGGCCTGCAAACACCGGTGCCGACCAGCCCGGCCACGCAGGGCACGGCGTGCGACAGCCCGCTGATCAACGATTTCGTCTTTAGCCGTTCGACCACCAATATCGATGCATCGATCAGCTACAAGCTGACCGACCTGATCACGGTGACGGCGGAAGGCCTTAATCTGACCAACCAGACCAGCGACCGCTACGCCTATGAAGGCCAGGAGGCTGTTACGCAGTATGGCAGCTCCGGGCGTATCTTCCGCGTCGGTACCCGCGTCCGGTTCTAATCTCCCTCCCGCGGGCTGAATTCCTTCCCCGCGAGATCACTGGCCCCGTCCCTGGGAACAGGGACGGGGCCAATTTTTTGGTGGACACCACCCGGCTTCAAAAACCGGTTCGCCCGGTGTATGGCTTTGTCCCGACAGAGAACTGGCATTCGCGATGGCCGGTTGGTGAAAGGATCATCCATGTCCCGTCCCGGATTGAAAGGCACCTACGCGGCCCCCGCCCTGGAAAAGGCCTTTGAAATTCTGGAACTGCTGGCCGACCGACCGGCGGGCATGCAGATCAGCGAGATGTCAGCCATCCTGGGCCGGTCGGTGGGCGAACTGTTCCGCATCGTCATCGTCATGGAGATGCACGGCTATCTCCAAAAATCGGAAACGACCGACCGCTACACCGTGGCCTACAAGCTGCTGGATGTGGCCTTGCGCGCCACCCCGTCGCAGAACCTGATTGCCGCTGCCCTGATGCCGATGGAGCGGCTGGCATCGGCGGTGGGACAATCCTGCCATCTGGTGGTGGTGAATGGCGGCCAGGGTCTGGTGATCGCCCGCCAGGAAAGCCCCGGCACACGCGGCTTCGCACTGAAGGTGGGGGCCGCCGTCGATCTGCTGCGCAGTTGTTCCGGCCATGTCCTACTGGCCTTCTCTCCCCCTGCCCGCACATCCCGTCTGATCGAACTGGCAGAGGCGGCAAAGGGGACGGCTTGCGACCGGGCCGCCCTGGAAAAGGCGCTGGCCCAGGTCCGGACCCAGGGCTTTGACAGCCGCAAAAGCCCCGTAACCTTTGGCGTCACCGATATCAGCCTACCGATTTTCGGCTTCAACGGCGATGTCATGGCGGCCCTGACCATCCCCTTCATGGAGATGATCGACGGGTCACAGAAGGTGGATACCGAGGCGGCGCGCCAGGAACTGCGCGCCGCAACCCAGGCAATCTCCGCGGTTCTGGGCCATAAGGGCTGATCGCCCCCGATCATCCGTATTTTCTTATTTGAGATTATGATTTCACAAGCGATAATGACACCTCAGAAATTGGGGGAGGTCGTGTCCATGCTTTGGAGCCATATCGGGGGCGGGAAATGACCCGCCGTCTGGTTCTGGCGCTCGACCTTGTGTCGGATGCCGCACTGATTGCCGACTATGAAAATTTGCATCGGCCTGGCGGCGTCTGGCCAGAGGTTCTGGACCATATCCGGGCGTCCGGTGTGGTGGAGATGCAGATTTGGCGGGTGGATGACCGGATGGTCATGGTAGCAGAGGTCACGGATGACTATCCCCGCCCCACCCCAGCCGCCCAGGACGAAGCCGTATCCCGTTGGGAAACGCTAATGTGGCGTTTCCAGAAGGCGCTGCCGGCAGCGCAAGCGGGGGAGAAATGGCGCCCGATGCAGCCCATCTTCGATCTTTCACAGCATGAACCATTAGCCGGGGGGATGGAATGACATTGCCCCGCCGCCGCGTCGGGCGCACCGCGCTAACGGTGCCGGAAATCGGTTTCGGCGCCGCCCCTATGGGTAATCTGTACCACCCCGTGGGGGACGAACAGGCCCGCGCCACCCTGTCCACAGCCCTGGATTCAGGACTGACGCATATTGATACGGCACCCTATTATGGTTTTGGCCTGTCGGAACGGCGGGTGGGGGACGCGGTGCGTGGGCGCACCAACGTGGTTCTGTCCACGAAGGTGGGGCGGCGGCTGGTTGCCGACACCGGTGTCATAGACGATCGGGAACGGTGCGGCTTCCGCTCCGCCCTGCCCTTCCGCCCGGTTTACGATTACAGCCATGATGGCATTCTGCGCTCGCACGAGGCGTCGTTGCAGCGGCTGGGGCTGGCGCGGGTGGACATCCTTTATGTCCATGATATCGGTGCGGTGACCCATGGCGATGCGAACAGCGCCATGATGGCGCAATTGACGACAGGCGGCGGTTTCCACGCACTGGAACGGTTGCGGGCGGAGGGGTCGATCACGGCCTTCGGCATCGGCGTGAATGAGGTGCAGGCCTGTCTGGATTGTCTGGATCGGGCCGATCTGGACGTGATCCTGCTGGCCGGGCGTTACACGCTGCTGGAACAGGGCGCGTTGGATGACCTGATCCCCGTCTGTGCCCGTCACGGTGTCAGCCTGACCCTGGGCGGGATCTTCAATTCCGGCATCCTGGCGACCGGCACGCGCGGTGACAGTGCGGGATACTACAATTATGCGCCCGCCCCGCCGGACATCCTGGAACGGGTGGGCCGGATTGAGGATGTATGCGAGCGGTATGGTGTCACCCTTCCGGCCGCTGCCCTGCAATTCGTGCTTTCCCATCCGGTTGTGGCCAGCGTCATTCCCGGCCTGGACACACCTGACCGGGTGCGGGCAATCCGGCAGTTGTATGAGGCACCGATACCAGCGGATTTCTGGTCGGAGCTGCGGCTTCTGGGCCTGCTGCGGCCCGATGCTCCCATCCCATCGGTGATGGGGTCCGTCAGATGATCATCGACGCGCATCAGCATTTCTGGGACCCAGCGCGCGGCGATTATGGCTGGCTGACCCCGGCCCTGCCCAGACTGTACCGTCCGATCTTGCCGGCGGACCTGCGTTCCCTGCTGGATGGTGCCGGCATTGACGCCACCATCCTGGTCCAGGCGGCACCCACGGTTGCGGAAACGGATTTCCTGATGGGACTGGCGACGGCCACACCCTGGATCAATGGGGTGGTCGGCTGGGTCAATCTGGATGCGCCAGACATTGCCGACCAGATCGCGCGGCGACGGGCACAGGCGAAATTTATCGGCATCCGGCCCATGCTGCAGGTTATTGACGATCCCGCCTGGATACTCGGCTCCCAACGGGCCGCAGGGCTTGAGGCCTTGCAGGTATCGGGCCTGACCTTCGATGCGCTGGTAATGCCGCCGCAACTGACCTGTGTCGCTGAACTGGCCCGGTGCTACCCTGGTCTGCGCATCATCATCGACCACGGGGCCAAGGGCCCGATCGGCAAAGGCCCCCTCCCGGGCTGGCGCCGGGACATGGCCGCCGCCGCCCGATGTGGCAATGTCACCTGCAAACTGTCGGGCCTGCTGACGGAAATGGTGCCCGGCACGGATGATGCAGCCATTCTGGACAGGATGGCGGAACTGCTGGACCTGTTCGGGCCGGATCGGCTGATCTGGGGCAGTGACTGGCCGGTGCTGGACTTGGCCGGGTCCTATCACCGCTGGCACGCGCTGACCCAGGCGTTCCTGGCCCGGCTGGATGCCGGCGCGGCGACCGCGATCATGGGCGGCAATGCCGCACGTACTTACAGGCTGGAGGGGGCGTGATGGCACCGGCGGTAATCCTGCTGCATGGCGACGATAATGTCGTTGTCTGCTGCCGGACGGTGGAGGCGGGTGAACATATCCGCGTGGAGGGGGCGGACATCGTCGCAGCGCAGCGTGTGGCCCTGGGTCACAAACTGGCACGCCGCGACCTTTCCACCGGTGACAAGGTCATAAAATACGGCGCGTCCATCGGCTCGATGACCGCCGATATCAGGGCAGGCGGCTGGGTCCATATGCACAACATGAAAAGCGACTATATCGGCGCGCATCTGCGCGACGCGGTCTCCGGTTGAAGGGGGCGCCATGAACGCGCAAGGCTATCTGCGGCCCGATGGGCGCAAGGGCATCCGCGATGTGCTGATCGTGGCCTATCTGGTGGAATGCGCCCACCATGCGGCCCGGCGGATCGTGGATCTGGCCGATGACCCACAGGTGCATCTGGTGGGCTTTCCCGGCTGTTACCCCAATGATTACGCGCGGCGGATGATGAAGGCGCTGGTCGCCCATCCCAATGTCGGCGGCGTCATCCTGGTGTCACTGGGATGCGAAAGCTTTGACCGCGAGGGGGTGGCCGCCCATACCGCCGCCCATGACCGCCCCGTTGAAACCATCGTGATCCAGCAGGTGGGCGGCACCCGTGCCGCCATCGAACAGGGGCGCGCTGCCGTTAAGCGGGTTCAGGCACAGATGGCGGCCAACCGGGTGCGCGTTCCCCTGGCCCTGTCCGATCTGGTTGTGGGCACCATCTGCGGCGGGTCGGACGGGACCAGCGGCATCACGGCCAATCCCGCCGTGGGCCGTGCCTTTGATCGTCTGGTCGATGCCGGCGCCACCTGCATCTTTGAGGAAACCGGGGAGATGATCGGATGCGAGGGGCCGATGGCCCACCGCGCCGCCAACCCATCGGTGGCCAACGCCATCGTGGCGTCCATCGCCAAGGCCGAAACCTATTACCGCACCATGGGTTTTGGCAGTTTTGCCCCAGGCAATGCCGAAGGCGGGCTGTCCTCGCAGGAGGAGAAATCAGCCGGCGCTTATGTCAAATCCGGCAGCCGTCCCATTGTCGGCGTGATCAAGCCGCCAGAACGGCCCACCACCCCTGGTCTGTACCTGATGGATGTGGTGCCGGACGGCGAACCGCGTTTCGGCTTTCCCAACATTTCCGACAATGCGGAGATTGTGGAGATGATTGCCAGCGGCGCGCATCTCACCCTGTTCACCACAGGGCGCGGGTCGGTGGTAGGATCGGCCATCGCCCCCGTCATCAAGATTACCGGCAATCCCGAAACCTGGCAGCGCCTGGGGGAGGATATGGACATCAATGCCGGCGCCATCTTCGACGGGTCCGCGACATTGGACAGTGTCGGTGAACAGATTGTGGATATGATCCAGGCGGTGGCCGGTGGGGCGGAAACCAAATCCGAAGCCATGGGCCACCGGGAATTCATCCTGACCTATAAGGCGTTCGAGCCCTCGGGGCCCGGCTGCTTTCCCCGTTGAACCGGAACCATGACAGGTATCATGAGCCATAAGGGCAGACTGGCGGGAAAGACCGCCCTGATCACCGCTGCCGGCCAGGGGATCGGTCGCGCCACCGCCGAACTGTTCGTGGCAGAGGGTGCCACTGTCTGGGCCACCGACATCAACGCCGCCGCCCTGGAAAGCCTGTCGGGTTGCAAGACGCGCCGCCTGGATGTGCGCGACCCGGCGGATATCGCGGCGGCCAGTGCAGAGATCGGTGGAATCGATGTGCTGTTCAACTGTGCCGGCATCGTCACCGGCGGCAATATCCTGGAATGCACAGAGGATGAATGGGACCTGTCCTTTGACATCAATGTCAAAGCCATGTTCCGCATGATCCGCACCTTCCTGCCCGGCATGATCGAACGGGGCGGCGGATCGATCATCAACATGTCCTCGGTTGCCAGTTCCATCAAGGGCGTGCCGAACCGCTTCATCTATGGTGCGTCAAAGGCTGCCGTCCTGGGCCTGACCCGCGCCGTCGCCGCCGATTTCGTGACCAAGGGCATCCGCGTCAACGCCATCTGCCCCGGCACCGTCGACACCCCGTCCCTGCATGAACGCTTGCGCGCCACCGGCGATTATGAGGGAGCCTGGGCCAGCTTCACCGCCCGTCAGCCGATGGGCCGCGTGGGTGCCCCGCAGGAAATTGCGGCGCTGGCCCTTTATCTGGCGTCGGATGAAAGTACCTTCACCACGGGCCAAGCTCATGTCGTCGATGGCGGCTGGACCAACTGACCCAAGCTGCCGCATTTTCAGGAAACCACAATGAAACTGCTTCGATACGGCGCCGCCGGCGCTGAAAAGCCGGGCCTTCTGGCCGCCGACGGTACCATCCGCGACCTGTCAGGCGTGGTGGCCGATATTGACGGTTCCGCCGTCACGCCCGACACCCTGTCCCGCATCGCCGCCATCGACCCCATCAGCCTGCCCGTAGTGGAGAATGTGGAACGGTATGGCGCCTGTGTGGCGCGTCCGGGCAAGTTCCTGTGCATCGGCCTGAACTATGCCGACCATGCCGCGGAAAGCGGCCTGCCCGTGCCAGCGGAACCGGTGGTGTTCATGAAGGCCACCAGCGCCCTGTCCGGCCCCAACGATCCCGTCATTCAGCCGCGCAATTCCACCAAACTGGATTGGGAGGTGGAGTTGGCCTTCGTCATCGGCACCGAATGCCGTTATGCGGACGAGGCGGCGGGTCAGGCGGCCATTGCCGGCTATTTCGTCTGCAATGACGTCTCCGAACGCGCCTTCCAGTTGGACCGTGGCGGCACCTGGGACAAGGGCAAGGGCTGCGACAGTTTCGGCCCCATCGGACCGTGGCTGGTGACGGCGGACGAGGTGGGTGATCCCGGTGATCTATCCATGTGGCTGGAGGTGAATGGCCAGCGCTATCAGGATGGCTCCACCCGCACCATGATCTTCAAGCCGGGCTTCATTGTCTCCTACCTCAGCCAGTTCATGAGCCTGCAGCCCGGCGACATCGTCACCACGGGCACCCCACCCGGCGTCGGCATGGGCCAGAAGCCGCCGAAATACCTTGTCCCCGGCGACCGTATCCGCCTGGGCATCCAGGGTCTGGGCGAGCAGGAACAACTGGTTGTAGCGGCGAGGTAGGTAGGTCAGGTCGGGGCGATAAGCCCCGCCCCGACCTGAGGGCATTACCGCTTCGGCAGGGCGTACAGCGCCACCACGGCGAAACAGATCAGCGGACGCAAGAATGCCAGCTGCATGGTACCGGTAGCGACTGCGACCATGCCCATAAGTGGCGGACAGATGGCCCCACCGATGATGGCCATGATGATGAAGGACGACCCCAGCGGCACCAGGGTGCCCAGCTTGTCGATCCCCAGCGCGAAGATGGTGGGGAACATCACCGACATGAAAAAGCTGGTCAGCATCAGGGCACCGACGGCCACCTGTCCCGGCGCGAAGGCCGCCACCGCGCAGAGCAGCGCATTGGTAACGGCGTAAATGCCCAGCAACCGGGCCGGCGCTACCCGTGTCATCAGGGCCGTGCCGACAAACCGGCCCACCATGAACAGGATCAGGCTGGCCGACAGCATGAAGGCGGCCTGCTTTTCCGGAACTTCCGGCATCGCATCCTTCACGAAATCCACAAAGTAGCTCCAGATCCCCACCTGGGCCGCGACATAGAAGAACTGGGCGATGACGGCCATCACCAGGGTGCGGTGGGATAGAAGGCGGCGAACCTGACTACCGAATGCTTCGTCAGAGCCCTGTTCGATATCGCCCTTGGGCAGCGTGGTGAAGATCACGGCCAGGGCAATGAACCCCGCTACCGCCGCCAGCAGCGCATATGGCAGGCGTACCGTCGACGCCTCCATGGCGCGGTAGGCATCCAAATCCACCGGGGACATGGCGGCCAGCGCTTCTGGCGAATGTTCAACGCCGGAGAAGATCAGCACGCCGCCAATGATGGGGGCGACGAACGCCCCGAAACCATTGAAGGACTGCGCCAGGTTCAGGCGCTGTGGCGCACGGCTGGGATCACCGAAGGCGGTGATGTAGGGATTGGCGGCTGTTTCCAGAAATGCCGCCCCCGCCGCGATGACGAACAGGGCCGTCAGGAACAGGCTGTAGGTCTGCACATAAGAGGCGGGCAGGAACAACAGGGCCCCGCCGGCGTAAAAGCATAGGCCGGTAATGATGGCTGCCTTATACCCGAACCGGCGCATCACCTGACCGGCGGGCAGAGCCACCACGAAATAGCCGATATAGAACACGAACTGGATGAAACCCGCCTGCATCCGGTCCAGGCCCAGGGCCTTCTGAAAATGGCGGATCAGGATGTCATTGAAATTATTGGCAATGGCCCACAGAAAAAACAGGCTCGCGATCAGGGCGAAACCCCAGCGGTAGCCATGGGCGATAAAGGGGGCGGGCGATGCCCCCCTGCTCCCGGACAGTTCCTCTCCTGACATATCGGCCTTCTCCTGGCTCTTTTCAGATTGGTGATATCAGAAACGCGCGATGGCCTTCAGAACATGATCCGCCTCAGCGATCAGCCGGGGCAGCCGGGTCGGCATCTCCACCGCATTGAAACCATGGGTGTAAAGGGCGGCATCAGGAACGTCGCCGGACCGGATGGCGGCAATGACCCGGTCGAAATCCGCCTTCAGGGCGTTGCGGCTGGCCAGCAGGGTGGTTTCCCGCTTATGGAATTCCGGATCGGCAAAGACCAGATCGCCCTTGGCCACGCCCACCAGCACATAGGTCCCAGCATGGGCGACATAAGCCAGATTGGCCGACATGGCCCCGATATGGCCGGTCGCGTCAAAGACGATGTCGAACATTTCGCCGCCGTTGCGCTCGCGCAGCCTTTGTGCCGCCCCTTCCCCACCCTGCACGGTGTCACCAAAACCCAGACGGCTGGCGGCGTACGCCAATCGCGCCGCGCGCAGGTCCATCAGGGTGACAGCCGCACCGTTCATGCGCGCGAACAGGGCCGTGGCGATACCGATGGGGCCGGCGCCGGCCACCAGGACCCGATCCCCCTGCCCCACCCCTGACCGCGCCACCGCATGGGCACCGATGGACAGGAACTCTACCATCGCTGCCTGTTCCAGGCTCAACCCCGTCGCATCAATGACCGCATGGGCCGGCACCGCCAGGTATTCACACATACCGCCATCACGGTGGACACCCAGCACCTGGATACCGGAGCAGCAGTTGGGACGCCCCCGTCGACAGGCGCGGCAGGTTCCGCATGGCAGATAGGGATTGATGGTGACAGTCTGTCCGGGCCAAAGGGCCGAACCGGCAGGGGTCTCCACCACTTCCCCCGCAAGTTCATGGCCCATGATCCGTGGATAGGCCAGATACGGCTGGTTACCTTCATAGATATGGTAGTCGGTGCCACATAATCCGACACAACGGATACGGACAAGCACCTCATCCGTCTGCCGCACCGGCGGGGGCCGGGTCACCAGCGACAAGGTCCCTGGTTGCTCACAGACAACTGCCTTCATCACCGGCTCCGCATTCAAACGACGGGCATCCATCTTATATATGGAAATTAATTCTCATATACACAATTGGAAGCGCCGCTGCCAGCGTGAAGTGCCGACTGCAATGACGGGGCAGTCCCGAACCGATAATCTCTCAAATGGCCTGGGCCGTTTCCCAAATGGCACTGATGCCCCGCTCACCCTCCCGCCGATCCAGCTGCACGATCACATCCACGACAGATCGAGCATAGGCGATGGTCTCCTGGACCGATAGGTTGAAGCCGGTCTGCATCACCATCAGGGCCAGTTGCTGCAACGCGCCCTGGGGGCTGTTGGCGTGAATGGTGCTGACGGAGCCGGGATGACCGGTATTGACGGCGCGCAGGAAACTGACCGCCTCCTCCCCGCGCAATTCACCCAGCACGATCCGGTCGGGACGCAGCCGCAGAGAGGCTTGCAACAGGTCGTTGGCGGTCACCCGCGCCTCCCCCATCTCCCCTTTTACGGCCACAAGGCCCAAGGCATTGGGGGCCGATAGGTTGATTTCCGGTGTATCCTCCACCACCACCAACCGTTCCTGTTCCGGCATCTGCCGCAGCAGGGCGTTCAGGAAGGTTGTCTTGCCAGTGGAGGTGCCGCCACTGACCAGGATGGTGCGTCGTGCCCGGATGGCCGCAGCCAGATAGGCGGCGGGGTCCTGCATCGGGTCACGCCCGCGCCAGCCATCATCAGGCACCGGCGGCAGGGCACCATAGGCGGATAGCGGCACATCAACCAGCCGGTGGCGGCGGATAGCCATGGCCCAGTGGCCGCGCGTCGCGGATGGGGCCACGAACTGCACCCGCGCCCCGTCAGGCAAACGACCGGACAGAAGCGGCTGGTTGCGGTTGACGCCCTGGTTCGATAGGCGCGCCACCTGTTCGGCCAGCCGGCGCAGCAACTGATCGTCGATGCGCGGTTCCTGGTGACAGTCCATGCCGCTGCCCGCGCGTTCCGCCCAGATTTCACCGGGCCGGTTCACCATGATCTCGGTGACCCGCTCATCTTCCAGCAGGGGCTGAAATGGGGTAAGATATTCCGATAGATAGACGGCATCATTCAGGACGGCGACACTGGCATTCATGACCGGCCTCCGCTGGTGGCAACAAGGGAGAAATCCAGATCGCGGGCCACGAAGACGCGGATCGGCTGCCCCTGATCGATACGGATGGTGGGCGGGATCTGGCTGTCACGCTGGGCCGCAACGCCCGCCGCCGACTGTGATCCCGACAGGATCAGGGCGGCATTACCGATGGCCGACAGGGCACCGACAACCGACAGCATGGTCGCCGACCCAAACCGTTCGACAAAATGCGTGTCGACATCACCCGACAGGCCCGATTTGCCATCCTGGCTGATGGCGGGTGATGCCAGGGCCACCGACACACCATCAGGCCGGATCAGGCGGGTCCACAGCACATAAACCCGTTTCTGCCCCGCCTGCAGCCCGGACTTGTATTGTCCGATCAGGCGGGAGGTACGAGGAACCAGCACGCGGCTGCCATCGAACGACCGCACATCCTGGCTGACCAATGCCCGGACATAGCCGGGCAGGTCACTGTCGATGGCGGTTTCCAGAACGGCGGGAATAAAGGCGCCCTGCGCCACCGTCGTGGCGGGCGCGATGGCGTGGACGGCACTGGCCGTATCCACGCCGCCATTGCCGACGCGCACCGCAAACGCTTCATTGTCCGACAGGGCCGTCGGCGGAACCGGAGCAGCCGGGTTCGCGGGCGCCATGGTGCCTGCCGTCGGTGCCAAGGGTGCCGTGGCCGGTGCCGGCACCGACATGTCAAAGACCATAACTGGGGCGGCCAGACGCTGCGGATCGGGTACGCGCGCGGGCTGCGGCGCTGGTGTCACCGCCGCCGGTACCGGGGCCGGGGTTGGGACCGGCAAGGCGGCCACCGGGGCCGGCGGCGGGACGGGCGGGGGGGTGGGTTCCGCCACCGGCTGCCGGGCCTGGTTCAAACCCCAGAAGGTGAGGCCGCCCAGCGCCAGGACACAGGCCACACCGGCGACCATTCCCAGATTGCCCCCGCTGCGGCGGTCCGCCACCACGGGATAATGGGTGCGGCCCGCCAGAACCAATGCACCGGCGGACATCGACAGGCGGGGATCGTCACTGACAGGGACGGGGTCGGTGGTGACACTCATCACTGGGTCCTTTCCGCAGTCTGGGTGGTCTGGATCAGGCTGGCCGTACGCTTGCCATTGCGCAGGGTGATGCGGCGCGGCACGCCATCCAGCACGATCAGATCATTGCGCATGGCGTAATTGGCGGGACCTTCGGCCCCATCCGGCCCGTCCACCATGATGGCCGGCACTTCGGCCCCTGCTTCCCAGCGCAGATACGTGGAATGACCATCATCAAACACCTGCGCCGGCAGCATCTTTTCCGGCCCCTCCTTCTCCCACGCAAAATTCAGGTCGCTGGGCTGGGGGACCGCCACCTCTTCCGCCACCTTCGGGGCCGGGTCGGACGTGATGTCGGGCGGCGGTGCCTCCGCTACGGTGGGGGTCGGTGGGGTGAACGGCTTGGGATAGCTGAAGCGCATGACATAAAGCGGCCCGCCCTTGCCCCCTGTCGTCAGGTCGAACAGATAGGTGCGGCGGTCGGTGACGACCGTCATGTTGGTGCGGCTGTCGGACAGGATCGGCTTCAGGAACAGAAGGTCGGCGCGGCGGTTAGGCGTGACCTGCCACCCGGCGCTGTCACCGATGGCCACATTCTCGATCCGCTCCCCCTGTTCGAACTGGATGGTCGTCTGGATACCGGCGCGACCGGGCACGGTTACGACGGCTGCCTCGTCATAGTCCTTCCAGATGATGCGATTGTCAGCACGGCAGGGGGTGCTGCACAGCAGGGCCGCCAGCAGCGGCAGGGTCAGCAGACGCGTGGTCATGATCGGGTTCCTTTCACAGCCGGGCTGCGGAAACGCTGGCCCAGACCTGCGGCTTGGCGGTTAGGCTGGGGGGCATTGGTGGGGTTCTGGCGGGCGGCATCGCCCGGACTGGTCAGGCCGACCGGGATCGCCATGCCGGCGGCGCGCGGTGCGGTCTGCTGCGAATTCAAGGTCAGCATCGTGGTACCGGACAGGGCGGCGGCAGCGTTGCTCTGGGCGGTGGCACTAGCCCTGACAGCGGCCTGGGTCAGGGCCGGGTTGGCCGCATGCGTGGTGACACTGGTGTGGGCAGAACCGCCCTGGCCGCGCGGCGCATCCAATCGGCCATGCAGGTTAAGACGCCATCCCCCCGTCAATGTCGATGCCACCCGCAGGACCAGCAGCATCAGCAGGCTGAACACCCCCGCCCCCAGCAGAACCGACACGGCCAGTTCCGGCGTCGGCATGCCGCCGGCCATGGAAAGGTCCAACAGCATGGGTGCGATCAACGCCAGCGCACCTGTACCAACCAGCACCGTCAGCAGCGGCACGAGGGCGAACAGGATGGATGCGCGCAGCCACCCCTCGAACAACCCGCTGGTCGCCCGGAACAGGGCCAGAAGGATGAAGACCGGCCCCAGCGCCAGCAGCGCCGCCAGCGCAATCTTGGACGCCACCAGCACCCCCACCGTCCCGAACAGAAGCAGCAGAGAGGCGATCCACAGCAGGTCCGCCGGGCGCATGCCCGCAAGCATGGTTGGCTTCTCCCCACCCGCCACCGCCGATTGGCGTGCGGCGTCCAGAACCAGCTGGAACAGTTGATCCAGCCGGTCGGCGAACAGCGACGGGGCCGATCCACGCGTCCCGGCCAGCAGCGAGGCCAGATGGTCGGGCGCGCCAACCAGCAGGTTCCACACCACCTGATGATAGGCGGCCCAGGAGGTGGCGAAGCACAGGACAAGGCCCAGCCCCATCATGCGCGGGGTCAGGCTGGACAGGCCGACGCCCGTGCGCCCCGTCAGCATGCGGATGGCCATCAGCGCGACATACAGCGTCAGCAGCAGGGTCAGCGCCTGACCCAGCGCACCATCCGGGCCAAGCAGCGTGGAAAAGGCCTTTTCCGTGGTCTGCGCAGCCAGACAGTCGACGGCCCGCAACGCGCCGGCAACACCGCCGGCACCATCCAGGTTGGAAAATCCGGGGCAAGCCTGGGTCGTCATTCTGCGGCCAACCTTTCCACCCCCGGCAGGTCCGCCACACCGGGCCAGGGCGTGCCCGTCAGGCGCGGATACCAGCGGGCGGGGTCATCGCCGGTGCCGGCGCGGATCATGTCCAGGCGGCGGACATTCGCCTCCCGCCCCGACAGAACCATCAGCATGTCGTTCATGCCGCCCAGGTCAAGGCGCGGGACGATGGAATGGTTGGCATGGCGGACCAGGAAGCAGCGCCCATGTGCCGGCAGGCCACGGATCAACTCCAGTTCATGCGCCGATAGGCCAAACCCGGCACAGTAATCATCCTCTCGCGCCTTGGGATTGGGCATAAAGATCATGGTGGAGGTTTGTTCGACAATGGCACTGGCGATACGGCTGTCCAACGCATCTCGCGCCGATTGCGTGGCAAAGCCGACAATGGCGTTGCGTTTGCGCAGGGTCTTCAGCCAGTCGCGGATGCGGGCCGCAAAGACGGGATCGTCCAGCGCCTTCCAACCTTCATCAATCAGGATCATGGACGGATCACCATCCAGCCGTTCATCAATGCGGTGGAACAGATACATCATGGCCGGCGTGCGCAGGGCAGGCACATCCAGCAGCGCCGTCATGTCAAAGCCCAGCACGCGCGCATCCAGATCCAGCCGGTCCAACTCATTGTCGAACAGCCAGGCATGTTCGCCCGCCCCGATCCAGGGCGACAGACGGCTGGCCAGATCGCCCGGCGTGGGCCGGGTGGCGCCCGACAGCAGTTCGCGGAAATGGCGCAGGCGGCGCAGATGCGGGGCATGGTCGAAACAGGCATCGACGGCATCGGCGATGGCCGCCTCTTCCTCCGGCCCGTCCGCCTTCAACAGGCAGGCCAGCCACAGGCGCAGGAAGGCGCGGTTGACGGCACTGTCGGACAGTTGCAGCGGGTTCATGCCCGACGGTTCGCCGGGTAGCAGCCGGCTGTAATGCCCGCCGATCCCGCGCAGGAAAATCTCCGCCCCCCGGTCCTTGTCAAAGAAGATGGTACGGGGCTTGTATTTCTGCGCCTGCGCGGCCAGGAAGTTCAGCACCACCGTCTTGCCCGACCCGGACGGGCCGATGATGGTGAAATTGCCCAGATCGCCTTCATGGAAGTTGAAGAAGTACGGCGTGGCGCTGGTTGTCTCGAACATCGTGACGGCATCGCCCCAATGGTTGCCGCCGGCACTACCCAGGGGAAAACCGTGCAGGGACAGGAAACCGGCGGCATTGGCCGTGGAAATCAGGGCGCGGCGGACCAGAAAGCGCTCATTGCCGGGGAACTGTCCCCAGAATAGCGGCTCCAGATTAACATCCTCGCGAACCGCAATCGCGCCGATATCGGCCAGGGCGGCACCGGCCATAGCCGCGGCATCATCAAGCCCGGCCATGTCGGATGCCCTTACCAACAGTCCCAGATGATGATCACCGAACCCCACCTGCCCCGCCGACAACGCATCACGCGCCGTCAGCATCTCTGCCCGTTCGGTCACCGTCTCCTCATCCGTGGCGCGGTGGCGACGCAGCGCCAGATCCATGCGTTCCCGTGCCGTCTGCCGGTCCACCGGGGCGAAGCTCTCCGTCAGGGTCAGTTCGACCGGCAGGCGAAGAATATTGTCTAGAAGGCCGGCGCGCGTCGCGTCTGGATATTCCTTCACCGACAGGCCGGCGGCCACCTGCCGAGCCTGCGGCCCGGCCAGTTCCAGCGCATCGACACCAAAACTGACGCGGGAATAGGGGATATGGCGACCGATATCGGTGCCCCTGGGCGGCAGCAGCACAGGCCGCATCTCCCCATTATACAGGGCCGACAGCAGCTCCAGCACCTCTGAACAGGGACCATGGGCGGTATCATAGGTGCCCAGCGCGCGGGCGCCATAGGGTTCAAGCCCCGCCAGCAGGGCCGTGACGGCGGCATCCAGGGCGCGGCGTTCGCTGTCCAGACGCTGGGCTGACCAGCCCCGCGACAGGATGCGATCCACCAGCCCAGCCTTGCCCCGCGCCGGACGGCGCAGGATGGTCAGGAACTGTTCATTGATGAACAGCCGCCGGTCGGCCAACCGCTCCTGCCAGCGCCGGTCGATCAGCCCGGCCAGCGGGCTGTCGAAATTGGCCGACAGTTCCGGCTGTATCCGGCGGCGGATGACATGGTGATAGACCACATGCCGTGCGTCCAAGGCGGAACGCAACATCACCTCCCGCACGGCCAGCCGGTGGTTCAGCGCCTCTGAATCCTCCGTTTCGAACGCCAGACCCGCGACATGGATGGTGCGCAGCAACGACCCGTCGCGTAGCAGCAAGCTGCCATCGTCCAGCAGTGCCTGATAAGGCAGCCGGTCCCCGGCGTTGGCTTCGCGACCGGCCCAGGAAGCAGGACCTTTCCATGTCGGCATGGGACTTCTCCACAAAGCAGGTGGGGCTTCACGCCCTGTAGGAGTTACTGCGCCAGCGCTTCCAGTTGCGGACGCGCGGGCAGGTCGTGACCTTGGTCAGCCACAGGTCAAAGATGCGAGGTTCGCGCAGGCAGGCCAGATAGCCGGCGGCATGCACCAGAAGTGCGACCGGCAGGGCCAGAAAGGACCGCGTGACCAGAAAAGCCTCGGTCGTCACCAACAGGTTGATGACGAAGAAATTATAGGTCACGCCCGCAAACATCTGGGGCCGGGTTAGGGCGCGGAAGACGGGGGCGCGGGCCAGCATCAGCGGGACACCGACGTCGTTGCCTGGATGCCGGACACAATCGCCCCCGCACCAAACAGGATGAAGCAGCCCAGGACCACGGTCGCCCCGAAGCGCCAGTTCATCCGGCCCGTCAGCATAAGGAAACCTACCGCCGCCACCGCCATCACGGCGACCGTGGTGGCGACATTGCCCATCAGGGTGCCCTGCATCCATGAAAGGGCCGCCACGATGGGGCCAGCCCCCTTTGGATCACCGCCGGCATTCTGCGCCACGGCCGCATGGGCCGACAGCAGCAGGGGCGCCAGCGCCGCCAGGGTTCGTTTCAGGATACGCATGCTTTTCTCCCTTGGTATCGCTCAGGACTGGAACCAAGGGATAGGGGACGGGCTTTGCCGGCATATGTCGGGACGATGGAAACCCACGCCATGTTGTGTCAGGCGCGTTGCAGCCCGGGGGCAAAACCGTTCGTCCACTGCAACATGCTGAAACAATCCGACATGGAGAGGCGATTTTCGGCTCGTACAGAGAAGGTCACGACGCCATAATCGGGATATGGATTTGATGACCCGCATATTGATCGTGGATGATGATCCGGGCCTGCGCGGCCTGATCTCCACATTCCTGGACCGGCACGGCTACCGCACCGACACCGCCGGCAATCCACCTGAAATGCGGGCGAAACTGGCTTCCGGCGGCTACGATCTGATCGTCCTGGATGTGATGATGCCGCAGGAGGACGGGCTGACCGCGCTGAAGGGGCTGGTGGCCGGCGGCGGCCCGCCCGTCATCATGCTGTCTGCCGTGGGCGGGGATGTCGACCGTATTGTCGGCCTGGAGATGGGGGCGGAGGATTATATGGAAAAGCCATGTAATCCGCGCGAACTGCTGGCCCGCATCCGCACCGTCCTGCGCCGCAACCGGGGTGCTGCCGCCACGACGGAACCGGCGCTCACCGCCGCCCCGCCACCCGTGGCGGAACACTGGATCGGCTTTGCCGGATGGCGCATGCAGCCCGATAGCCGCATGGTGGCGGCCCCGTCGGGCCAGGACGTTACCCTTTCGGATGCAGAATTCCGCCTGCTGCGTGCCCTGGTCGATCATCCGCGCCGCGTGCTGACCCGTGATCAGCTGCTAGATTTCGCCCACGGCGAAAGCACCGATCATTTCGACCGCGCCATCGACGTCCAGATCAGCCGTCTGCGCCGCAAACTGGCCGCTGCCGATGACAGCGCGGAACTGATCCGTACGGTGCGCAACGAAGGCTATATGTTCGTCCCTACTGTCACGCGATAGGGCACGCGATAGGGATTGCGGCATTCCCGTCACACTCCTTCAGGAACCCGCCAGCGGGCCACCGATATAATTTTTCAGGCGACATAATATGACGATGCCGGATGGACCCTTGAAATACGTCTGACATTCCAGGGCAACATCCACTCGCCATCCCTTGAACCGCGAACGGCGGTGCCCCCGTCGGACACCCCCGAAACGGAGATAAGAGATGAGCGAACATCACATCGAAGATCATGACCGTGGTCTGCTCTTCGACCTTGAAACCCTGAACACCAAGATCCTGGAACGCCGCCGCGCCCTGTCGCTGCTGGGCGGCGCCGGTCTGGCGGCCCTGCTGACGGGCTGCGGCGGGGGCGGCGGGTCGGACAGCACAACGACCAGCAGCGGAACCACCACGGGAAGCACGACGGGCGGCACCACCACTGGCGGTTCCTGCGTCGATTATGCCAGCGAAACCAACGGCCCCTACCCAGCCGACGGCACCAACACCTCCAGCGGCGCCACCTCCAATGTGCTGACCTCCTCCGGTGTTATCCGGTCGGACATCCGATCCAGTTTCATCAGTTCCACGACCCAGGCGACGGGCGTGCCGATGACCCTGACCATCACCTTGCAGAATTCCACAGGCTGTACGCCGCTGTCGGGCTACGCCATCTATATTTGGCACTGTGATGCGGCGGGCAAATACTCGCTCTATGACCTGCCGACCGAAAGCTATCTGCGCGGGATGCAGATTTCCGACAGCAATGGCCAGGTGACGTTCCAGACCATTGTCCCCGGCTGCTACATGGGGCGGTATCCGCATATCCATTTCGAGGTGTTCACCAGCCAGGGTGCCGCGACCAGCGGCACGGGCCGTACCGCCACCCTGATTTCGCAGATGGCGGTGCCGGGCAGTGTCTGCGCCACCGTCTATGCCGCCGGCGGCTATAGCAACAGCACTGCGGCCCTGAACGCTGTTACCCTGTCCAGCGATAATGTCTTCGGCGACAACACCGCCGCCCAGATCGCCGCCCAGACCCTGACCATGTTGGGCAGCGTGTCGGCTGGCTATACCGCCAGCGTGACGGTCGGCGTCTGATCCTGTGGCCGGTGGCTTGCCCCTTTCGCGGGGCCGGGCCACCGGCCTATGCTGTTACTGTTTTCCCGGCGCATGGTGGCTGCCCTGTTGAAGTTACCCAACCTTCTGGCCCGCTGGCCCCTGTTCGTCCGCATCTTTGTGCTGATGCTAGCAGGCGTGCTGCTGGCCCAGGCCTTGAACTTCCTGCTGCTGCTGGCAGCCCCCATGCCGCCACCCAGCCAGCATATGTTGGCCGGTGTGGCGGCAAGTTTGCGGTCGGGCATTGCGGCACCGGGTTTTGAAGTCACCACCTCTGGCAAGCCGCCCCCCAATGCCGGCCCGTCGGATCGGCTGCGCGCCAACCGGCAATGGCTGGTCAGTGCGCTGGGGGAGGATGAAAGCTTCGTACGACTGGAACTGCGGGGGCCCGGTGATCCGGGTGGTCGCGGCCCCGGCCCACGTGGCTTCCCTGACGACCCTGATGGGGATCGCCCACCGCCGCCGCACGGTGACCGCCCGCCACCGCCTGACAAGGGCTTTTCCGGCCCCCCACCGGGAGCTGAACCGGGACCGGGATCGGGGCCGCGTTTCGGCGACATGGTCCATCGTGACGACGCCATCATCGGTGATTTCTCCGCCGCCTTGAAATTGCCCAGCGGGGAATGGCGGATTGTGCAACCCGCAGGCGGGGGCCTGCGCGGCTGGTATCTGCGGATGTTCTACTGGCTGATCGCAGGGTTGGGCGTGGTTGTGCCACTTGCCTGGTGGCTGGCACGGTGGCTGGCGGGGCCGATTGCCATGTTTGCCCAGGCGGCAGAGCGGCTGGGCCGCGATCCCGCCGCCCCGGCTGTCCCGACCAGTGCGGGCCCGCCGGAGGTGCGCGCCGCTGCCACCGCCTTCAACCAGATGCAGGAAAGGCTGCGCCGGTACGTGGACGACCGAACCCTCTTGGTGGCCGCCATTGCGCATGACCTGCGCACCCCCCTGGCCCGGCTTGCCTTCCGGCTGGAAGAGGCGCCGGACGCCGTGCGCGAGGCGGCGGCGGGCGATATCGAAGAGATGCGGGAGATGATCGCGGCGACATTGTCGTTCGTGAAGGATCTGTCCCAGCCTGTCGCACGCAGCACCATCGACCTTCAGGCCCTGATCCTGCGCCAGACCCAGGCCAGTCGTCAGATGGGAGAGCCGGTTGCCGACGGGGTCATGCAGCCGGCCTGGATCGAGGGTGACGCATCCGGCATCGCCCGTATGCTGGACAATCTGATCGGCAACGCCGTCACCTATGGCAGTTCCGCCCTGGTGAGTTTGACGACGGAGAAAGACAGCGCGGTGATTAAGGTTCAGGACGAAGGACCGGGCCTTCCCGACACCCTTCTGGAGCGTGTGTTCGAGCCTTTCTTCCGCGTCGAACCCTCACGCAACCGGCATACCGGCGGGGCGGGTCTGGGTCTGGCCAGCGCGCGCGCCGTGGCACGGGCCCATGGGGGAGATATTCTGCTGACCAACCGCCCGCAAGGGGGATTGGTGGCGCATGTCACCCTCCCCCTGAAGCCCATGTAGCGGAAAATCTTGATAAGGATTCATTATAAATAATTTTGGATGCAAATTCTCGTCTGATCGCTAGAATTCAGGCTCCGGCAGCCATTCAGCGAGCAGCGAAATCCAATGACATCCGCAGCCAACCGTAAAGTCGTCGTTACGCAACGTTTCTTCGATGACCGTTCCGTCGCTTATCTGCGTGACCATGGCTGCGAGGTCGCATTGTCACTGCCGCCGCCCGGCACGGGTGACGGCGATCTGGCGGTGGATACGCTCCGCCGCATGTTGGACGGCGCGGCCGGCTGGATTGTGGGGCATGCGCACGTCACCCGCCCGTTGTTGGAGGCATTACCCGGTCTGCGGGTCATTGCCCGGCGCGGTGTCGGTTATGACCGCGTCGATGTGGCAGCGGCCCGCGACCTTGGACGTGTTGTCACCATCGCGGCAGGTGGCAATGAAGGGGCGGTTGCCGATCACACGATCGGGCTGATGATTGCGGTGGGGCGCCGTTTTCGCGAAAGCCAGATGGCGATGCTGGCGGGCGACTGGTCCATCCTGAACGGCCATGACCTGTCCGGCAAAACCGTCGGCCTGATTGGATTGGGCCGGATCGGCAAAAGCGTGGTGCGCCGCCTGTCCGGTTTCGCGGCAACGGTGCTGGTCCATACGCGCACACCCGACCCCGCCTACGCGGTTGAGGCGGGCGTCGACTATGTTGACCTGCCGGACCTTCTGCGGCGAAGCGACTATGTCAGCCTGCATGCACCGCTGACACCCGCCACCCGTTTCATGATCGATGCCTCCACCCTGGCCGCCATGAAGAAAGGGGCGTTTCTGATCAATACGGCACGCGGCGGGCTGGTCGATGATGGCGCATTGCTGGCGGCATTGCGGTCGGGCCATCTGGGAGGTGCAGGCCTGGATGTGTTTGTCAGCGAAGGCGATCCCGCGTACCGCCCCATCTCGGATGCGCTGCTGGACCTGCCCAATGTCGTGGCAACACCCCATGCGGGTGCGTCATCCCATGAAGGGTTGGCCTTGACCAACCTGATCGCAGCACGGTCGGTGGTGGCCGTCCTGGATGGAACGGAGCCGCCACCCGGTTGCATCGTCGCCGACGGGCGGCCATGATCGGGGTTGCGCGATAATCGTCCGGTTGCTTTAAGGATGACAGCCGGACGGGTGGTTTGAACAGGTGAAGATTATGGCGGACACGGAAGTTACGGAACGGGAAGACGCGCTGGCCGAACCCCAGCAGACGGAACCCGCCACGCATTCCGTGCTTATGGAACTGCGTGAAATGATTGTCACCGGTCGGATTGCGCCGGACACGAAGCTGCGCGCCGAGGCGCTGGCCACGCTTCTGGACGTATCCCGCACCCCGATCCGCAGCGCCCTTGCTGTATTGTCCGCCGAGGGGCTGGTGAATTACAGCGTCAACCGCGGTTATACGGTACGCACCGTCACCGTGCGGGATGTCTTTGACAGCATTGAGGTCCGGGCCTCGCTGGAAGGGATCGCGGCCCGGACCGCCGCCGACTTGGGGTGGGAGGCACAGACGCTGTCACAACTGACCGATCTGGTCAGCCAGGGCCGTGCCATCCTGTCCCGGGGCGAATGGTCGGAAACCATCGAACGGGAATGGTACCAGCTCAACTGGCTGTTCCATCGCGGCATCATGTTGGCGTCGCGGAATGAGGTTCTGCGCAACGCCACCCGCATGACGCTGATCTATCCGGTGCTGGGTGACGTTGCGCGTCTGTGCCCGACCATTGCAGCCTGTGTTCCTCCCCGCCACCGGCAGATGCCTGCAACCCCGCCAGCCCATGTGCTGGAATCCCAGGAAGAGCATGAGGCCCTGCTGAACGCCTTCCAGCGGGAGGATAGCCAGGCGGCCCAGCGCCTGATGACCGAGCATGTGCTGGCCACCAGGCACCGGCTTCATGCCATCGTCATGCCACGCTGACGGCTTGCATCGTCAGAAACGGTATCCGATGGCCAACGCACCGGAAAGCTGCCCGGCGCGCCCGTCCTGCTTCACGATAGGACTGTCCTTGAAATCGCCCAGCAGTTGCTTGTAGCTGCCCAGCAACTGGATGTTCCAATTGTCGGTCAGGGCATAGGACAGCTTGGCACTGAGGCCCACGTCGCGAACCCCGCCCCCGGCCCGGAAGGCCGGCATGCCACTGGCGGCAGCCATAGCCGGCGTAATACCGAAATAGGTACCGGCGTAACTGTCATCGACATAGGTCAGACGGACGCCGCCACCAAACGACCAGCGATCGCCCAGTTTTCGGCCATAGGCCAGCCCCAGTGACCCGACTACCCCGTCGTGGGTATCGGACACATCGGAAAGCCATG
Organism: Niveispirillum sp.; assembly: GCF_052437035.1. Classification (NCBI taxonomy): domain Bacteria; kingdom Pseudomonadati; phylum Pseudomonadota; class Alphaproteobacteria; order Rhodospirillales; family Azospirillaceae; genus Niveispirillum; species Niveispirillum sp. Next base: position 142,046 of record NZ_JBQVOH010000002.1, on the reverse strand, counting down.
TAACGTCCATGGTCAGTTCATCCCGCCGGTCAAGGACACCACGCCACGCATAGCGGGCAAAGGCACCCAACTGCATCGCATCATCGATTTTGGGCAGCCGGGACACGCGATCATTTTTGACACTGTCATCCCGTCCACTTTCGACATCAAACAGGACGCCCAAAGACATGGACGGTGTCAACCAAGTGCCAAGGCTGACCTCCTTGCCCTGAGCTTCAAGGAAATAGCGGTCATAGTTCAGTTCGCCGGCTACATATGGAACCGGTTCCTGATCCTTGGACCCCATATATTCCGGTCTCGTGCCGATGCCGGCAGCGATGCTGCCGGACCATCGGGTTTCCTGCGCGGCGGCAGGGCTGAAGGCGCTTGCCGTCAGGATGGCCAGCAAAAGCTGGAGGCGGAAGCCTCGCATCTCCAATCTCCTCGTCAGATGACGAGCGCTCCTCCCGGAGACGGGCGGCTGCGGCGATCTTGGTTTCGCTGCTGCGCCGCCCTTGTTGATTGCTCATGATGCGCGGGGACAAGCCCCGCAGCTCCCTATCCCAGTTCGACATCCAGCAGCCGCACGAACTGCTGACCGCAATGCATGTCACGTTCGACGACGCCGCCCTGCGGGCTGGTGCGGGCGTGCGAGATTTTCACCATGTGCAGGCTGGGCACCGGGTAATGGCGCACCAGCGCCGGGTCGGCCCCGAACAGGCGCTGGAACAGGTCCGGCCCAAGCGCAGGGTGATCGTGATAGGCCTGGAAGTTCTCCGGCCCATCGAAGAACAGATCGAAGGTGACCCAGAAGGGCCCCGCATTTTTCGACCGCACGTGCCGGCAGACATCTTTTACACTGGGCATCACGCCTTCCCCCCTTCGCTCAGATCGATCCATTTTGTGCGGGCCAGCGCCATCGGATCTTCCAGTTCAACCACATGGTTCAGCAGGAATTCATAAACCGGGCCCCGGTCGATATCGGCTGGCGTGAAGGCGAAACCGTAGCTGGGCAATTCCTCGTCCAGCGCGATGGGGAAATGGAAGAAGTACGGATTGCAGGCCTTGGCGATCTGCGATGCCATTTCCTGGCTGTCGGCGGTTGCCACAAACAGCACTCCGATCTCCCGTGGGGCCGGCGTGCCGGGTGGCGGGCGCTCGCCGGACACGGCGTTCCAGCCATACATGCGAAGGGAGATATGGAAATCCCCCGCCGCCGCCCCGATGGTCTTGTGAACCCGGTCATACAGGGCGGCCAGCATCCGGTCGTGGAAGACATCCACCTTGTCCAGCACCAGCGGGTCCTGAATGCCGATCAGCATGATGGTCTGGAACCTGCGGCTGCCCGCTCCTTCCAGCTTCACCGTATAGGGCTGTGGCCGCCAGATGGAGCCGGTAACATTCACGCTGCGGTCGCTGACTTGCCGATAGACGGCATCGGTGACATCCAGGATGCCGCCCGGTTCGGTCAGCAGGAACGGATTGCTGTTCTCGTACAGCATATGGGCCGACACACTGTCGGGCGAGCAGCGGTTGGACAGGGCCAGCGGCTCCACCTCGAACCCGTTTTCACCGATGCTGATCAGGACACCCGCCCCTTCCAGGCGGTTGACGGCGCACTGCCCGCCGCATTCCGCAACCTTGGCGGCGTGCCAGGCAGGACCGGCGGGCGCCCCTTTCCACAGGGCATAGGAAGCAAGCACCGCCGTATCTGTGGTGCGCCCACCCAGGATGATGTCGGCCCCCGCCGCCAGCGCCGCGATGTACGGCTCTGCGCCCATGACGGCGACGATATGGTCGCAGGCATCAATGGTCGCATCCTCCAGCGCACCCAGCGGCGGCAGGGGCCGGACCTTGCCATCGGCGTTGAAGGTCTTCAGCGTCGCCTTCTCCATCTCGCAATAGATCAAGGCGATCCGGGGCCTGATGCCCAGTTCGGCCGCAACTTCCACCACGATGTCGCGGGTCCAGTCGACATTCCGGTCACCGCCGGCCTGACCGCTTGACCCGACGATCAACGGAATGCGTGCGGCGGCGGCTTCGCGCATCAGCAGGGTCAGGTCGCGCTTCACGGAACCGCGGTTATTCTTCGACATACCCAGCGCCAGATAGGCGGCGCCGCTGTCGGTGGAGCCGGCATCGGTGGCGATGGCATGCGCGCCCTGCGCGATGCCATAGCGGACCTCCGCTTCCGACGCGCCGGCGCCCAGTGACCCGGTCGGCACCAGGATTTTGATCGGACCGTCCAACATGATTGCTCAATCCAGATGATTGTGGAGGCCTGCAAAGAAGCCAATGAGGTGAAGATGATTTATTGGATTCAAATAGTCAAGTTTTTGCATCCATTTTTGAGTGACCAATGTGACCAGCGTTTCAGGGCGCCCTTGTCAGCCGTTGCAAACCCGTGAAAGCCACGCAGCAACCACTCTCGGTCGGCCCTGGTCACCCCAGGCGGCGGGCAAGATGGGCCGCCAGCGCCGGGCCGATCAGCAGCACCAGCAGGACACGCACTACCTGCGCCGACAGGATGAATGGCAGATCCACGGGCGTCGTGGTTGCGATGATGAGGATGGCGTCGATGCCGCCGGGGGTTGTCGCCAGATAGCCCGTCAGCCAATCCACATCGCAGATCACGCTGACCAGGACACCCAGCAGGGCGCAGAGGCCGATCAGGCCAAATGTTGCGGCCAGGATGCGGGGCAGCGACCGGGCGCAACCGGCCAATGTCTCACGGGTGAAGGACAGGCCGATATTCCAGCCGATAACGGCATAGGCGGCGGCGGCCAGCAATGGCGGCACTGAAGGCCTGACCAGCCCCGTGGCCATCAATGCCGCCCCCACCAGACCGGGGAACAGAAACGCGCCGGAGGGAAACCGCAGCCATCGGGCAATCAGACCACCCGCCAGTGCCAGGCCCAGCGTCTCCAGCAGCCCCGGCGGATCCAGGGCGGGAAACCACCCGGCGGGGTGGAACGGGGTCGCATATCCGGTCATCAGGTGCGACAGCGCGATAGCGGAGCCCGTGACAGTCAGGATGCGCAGATACTGCATCACCGCCACCATGCGGCCATCGCCACCCTGTTCCTGGGCCATGGCCACCATGCCCGCCGCCCCGCCGGGGGCAAGGCCCCAGATGGCCGTTGTTCCCTTGAACCACCCGCCCCTCGCCAGCACCCAGCCCAGGCCAGCACTGATCAGCAAGGTGATCGCAGCCATGGTCACGAAGGCCGGGAGATGCCACAGCAGGTCAGGCCCCAGGGCCTTTCCCATCGCCACGGCCACCAGACAGCCGATAATTGTGTAGCTGGCCAGAAGCATCATCTTGGGCGGCTTCATTGCCCCGCCGGTCAGTGCGAAGCCAACACCCGCCAGCATTGGGCCCAGCAGCGGGGCCGCCGGAACGGCCACTGCCTTCAACCCTGCCACCAGGATGGCGGTCATGGCCGCCAGCAGCAGCCACCGCCCCATGTTACGGCCCATGGTTCAGCCGGCCCGCAGCGGAATGGCGCCCGTTGCGATGGCTGCCACCAGCACCACCAGCGAGATCAGCACCGCCCATTTAAGGGCAAAGCGCTGCGCATCCGCCACATCCACGCCCAACAGCCCGCAGGCCAGATAGATGGGTGCCAGCAGCGGGCTGAGCGTGTGAACCGGCTGACCGATCAGGGAGGCGCGGGCGATGGCTTCCGCATCAATGCCGTAGGCGGCGGCCGTGGTGGCGATGACGGGAACCACCCCGAAATAGTAGGCGTCGTTGGACATGACAAAGGTCAGCGGCATGCTGGCCAGGGCCGTGATGGGCGCCAGATAGGACCCGATGGAGGGTGGGATCACGGTCAAGGCGGCATTCGCCATCGCATCGGCCATGCCCGTCCCGTTCAGGATGCCCGTAAACGACCCGGCGGCAAAGATCAGCACGACCACATTGACGACATTGTCGGCATGAGCGGTAATCCGCGCCTTCTGATCGCGCAGACGGGGATAGTTAAGCGTGATGGCAACGGCGAAGGCACCCATCATCATGACCGGCAGCGGCGCCAGACCCAGGATCATGCCCAGCACCAACCCAACCGTCAGGGCCAGATTGGCCCAGAACAGCCGGGGCCGGCGAATTGCAGGATCAATATCCAGGCCCGGTACCGAGGTGACGGTCGCCCCGCTTCCTGCACCGACGCCAAGACGCAGTCGCTCTGCGCGGCCAAGCCACCAGGCCAGTACGAAAACCGCGGCCAGCCCGATCAGCATCGCGGGGATCAGGGGACCGAACACCTGCCCAAGGTCAGCGCCGACCGCAGCGGCGGCACGGGCCGACGGGCCACCCCAAGGTACATAGTTCATCAGCGCATTGCACAGGCCCAGCAGCAGGGCCAGGATCAGCGGGTTCATCCCGACCCGTTTATAGACAGGCAGGAACGCCGTGATGATGATCAGCGCCGTGGTGGTGCCATCGCCGTCCAGCGACACCAGCGTCGCCAGCGCGGCAGTGCCAAGGGCGATGCGGACAGGATCGTCACCAACCATGGCCAAGACCCGCCGCACCAGCGGATCAAACAGGCCGGCATCCATCATCACCGCGAAATAAAGTACGGCGAAAGTCAGCATCAGGGCTGTCGGCGCGACCTGCAACACACCTTGCAGGATCATGTCGCCCAAGGCGGAACCCGCCCCGGACGCCAACCCGAACAGGATGGGAATGGCCAGCAGCGCGGCGATGGCCGACATCCGCTTGGTCATGATCAGCACCATGAAGGTGGTAACCATCGCCGTTCCCAGCAGGGCCGGCGAAAGCAATTGTTCGAACAAGGCACTGTCTCCCACGGCCATGGCCGACGCCGCCCCACCCGATCCTGGGTGACCCTGGGGGCGGGCACCGCGGCACCTTCTTGTTGGATAAGAGGACTATGTATCTCTTCCCTCACCCTGTGGTCATGGCTTCATTTTGTCAATCTAAACATCCATACTTTACTTTTTTGCATCCAATATGTTGACCTGTCGCATCCACCCTGCGTAAGCTGTACCCATACCCGGCGAATGACGACCGGGGAGGAAACCCCCAGGGAGGAATAAAGGAATGCGTGCGATCAATCGCCGGCTCTTGGCCTATGGAACGACCGCCATGCTTGTGCTGCCATCGGGCGGGGCGCTGGCGCAGGAGGCTGCACCGGCAGAAGCCCTGGAGGAGATCATCGTCACGGCCCAGCGGCGCAGCGAGCGTCTTCAGGATGTCCCCGTGACGGTCACCGCGTTCAGCGCGGAGGAGATCGAACAGGCCCGCCTGCGTCAGATCGACGATATCGCCAGCCGCACACCGGGACTCAATTTCGATGCCTTCCCCGCATCACAGCCACGCATCACCATCCGTGGCATCGGATCCAGCGACCGTGGGGCCGCCGGCGACCCCAGTTCCGCCGTATTCCTGGATGATGTATATTTGGGCCGCCCCGCGGCGGTCGCGTTCGATGCGTTCGATGTCTCCCGCGTCGAGGTGCTGAAAGGCCCCCAGGGCACGCTCTATGGCCGCAATGTGGTGGGCGGCGCCATCAATGTCGTCAGCAACCGCCCCGAACTGGACCGTACCGATGCCGGGCTGGAAGCGACGGTCGGCAATTACCAGCGGCTGGAAGGGGCCGCCTTCGCCAACATTCCCCTGGCGGACGGCAAATGGGCCGCCCGCGCCAGCGGGGCCTGGCGCAACCATGACGGCTATGTGAAGAACACCTTCACCGGTGGCCGGGTGGAGGATCAGGACACAAGAAGCGGTCGGCTGCACGTCTATGGCGAGCCGGCGGATACCGTGCGGGTGCTGCTGACCCTGGACGGTACCCGCGACCGTGCGGACGGGCCGGCACAACATGTACTGGATCGCGATGCATCCGATCCGCGCGCGGCCCTGTGGACCGTCGATCGCAACCGCAAGGTCACCGCCGGCTCCGACGAAGGCTACCAGAACCGCGATACCTGGGGGGTTCGCGGGCAATTGGATTGGGACCTGTCCTTCGCCACGTTCACCTATCTGGGTTCCTATCGTGATCTGGACTATCACGTCGCCTATGATTTCGACGGCGGCCACGCCCCCACCAACCGCATCAACATCAGTGGCGGGAATGACGAGAAAAGCGACTTCTCAAGCCATGAATTGCGGCTGAACTCGCTTCCCGAAAGTCCGATCCAGTGGGTGGCCGGGCTTTATAATTTCAATAACAAGACCGACCGCATCGATACGCTGGTGATCGATACCGGTCGTCCGGGCACGGAAATCTATGATCAGTCGGCAAAGCTGAACAGCTACGCCGCGTTCGGCGACGCGACCATCCCGCTGGACGACAGTTTCTCGCTGATCGCGGGTCTGCGCTATTCCCAGGACGAGAAGGATTACCGCGTCGCCAATACTGCCGGCACAGCGGTTCTGCGCGGTTCACAGCGTTTCGATGTCTCGGTTTCCGACAAATATGACGCCTGGACCTGGCGGGCCGGCGGTCAGTACAAGCTGGACCGCGACCATCAGTTTTACGGCATGGTGTCGCGCGGGTTCAAAAGCGGCGGCTTCCAGGATACGCCGGGCTCCGCTGCCGACGCGCGCGACGGGTTCGAGCCGGAATACGCGACGCAGTATGAGCTGGGTCAGAAAAGCGGCTTCCTTAACGGACGGCTGATCTGGAACAACACCCTCTATCTGATGAAATACACTGACCTGCAGACGCGCCGCACCCTGCCCAACCTGTCCATCGTGACGGAGAATGCGGGCAAGGCGACGATCAAAGGGTATGAAACCTCGCTGAACTGGCGGGTTTTCGCCGGGGCGCGTCTGGCGGCCAGCTATGGCTACACGGATGCCACCTTCGACGTCTTCGAACCCGAACCGGGCGAGGATTATGCCGGCAATCGGCTGTCGCGCACACCGAAGCACAAGTTCGCCGTCACTCCATCCTATGAGGCCACCCTGCCCGATGGCGGCAGCCTGCTGTTCGCCGCCGATTATCGGTATGAAAGCATGATCTTCGACGACAATGCCAATGAAGGGCCAGAACGCCGCCCGGCCACGCATTTCGTCGATGGCCGCATCGTCTTTACCGATGCTTCCGGCAAATGGTCGGTGTCGCTGTGGGGCAAGAACCTGACCAATGAAGTGACGCGTACTTTCCAGGCGGTGTTCCTGGGCGCTAATTTCGGCGCTTACAATCCACCCCGCACCATTGGTGCGACAGTGACCTGGAGAATGTGATTTGACGCGTCCGGCCCCACAGGATTTGCTGCGCCTGTTGATGGAGGCGGCGGTCAACGCCGCCTCCCCTGCCACCTGCGTACCGCCCCATCTGCCGCCGCCCCCGAAGGGACGCACGGTGGTGATCGGGGCCGGCAAGGCGGCCGCCGCCATGGCTGCGGCTGTGGAACAGCGCTGGCAGGGGCCGATTTCGGGGCTGGTCATCACGCGCTATGGCCACGGCGTCGAATGCAGCCGGATCGAGGTGGTGGAAGCGGCCCATCCGGTACCCGACGAAGCCGGCATCCAGGCCACGGCCAGAATGTTGGACCTGTTAAAGGGACTGACCGCCGACGACCTTGTCCTGTGCCTGATATCGGGGGGTGGGTCGGCCCTGCTGGCGTCGCCGGCACCGGGGCTGACACTGTCCGACAAGCAGTTGGTGGCCCGCGCCCTGCTGAAAAGCGGGGCGACCATCACGGAGATGAATTGCGTGCGCAAGCACCTGTCGGCGGTGAAAGGCGGGCGTCTGGCACACATGGCCGCGCCGGCCCCGGTTCACACGTTGATGATCTCTGACGTGCCGGGTGATGATCCGGCCACCATCGCATCCGGCCCGACCCTGCCCGATCCCAGCACCCGGACAGAGGCGCTGGCCATCCTGTCGCGATATGGGATCGACGCACCGGCCGCCGTCACAGGCTGGCTTTCCAACCCGCAAAGCGAGACGCCGAAATCCCTGGATGACCTGCCCCCCGGTCGCGCCATCCTTGTGGCAAGGCCCGCCGATGCCATTGCGGCGGCGGCGGATCTCGCCCGGCGCATGGGTGTGGCCCCGATCTTCCTGGGCAGCGCAATTGAGGGCGAGGCCCGCGATGTCGCCGTGCAGCATGCCGATTTCGTGAAGGCGGTTCTGGCTGGTGATATCCCCACCCCACGCCCCTGCGTTCTTCTGTCGGGTGGCGAAACAAGCGTGACCGTGCGGGGACAGGGCCGGGGCGGACGCAATGCCGAGTTCCTGCTGGCACTTGCCATCGCACTGAACGGGCTGCCGGGCGTACATGCGCTGGCGGCTGATACAGACGGCATTGACGGGTCGGAGGATAATGCCGGCGCCTGGATCGGCCCCGACATTCTGGCACGCGCCGCGAACGCAGGCGTTTCTGCCCCTGAACGGCTGGCCGACAATGACGGCTACAGCTTCTTCCAGGCCCTGGGGACCTTGCTGTTCACAGGGCCGACACGAACCAATGTAAATGATTTCAGGGCCATCCTGATCGAATGAGGATTGATTGAATGAGCAAGGAACGCCCCTACCGCATCGCCGTCATCCCTGGTGACGGCATCGGCAAGGAAGTGGTGCCCGAAGGATTGCGGGTGCTGGAAGCAGTGTCGGCGCGTTTCGGCATTCGTTTCCAGTTTGATCATTTCGACTTTGCGAGCTGCGATTACTATCTCCAGCACGGCAAGATGATGCCCGATGATTGGAAGTCGCAGATCGGCGGGCATGACGCGATCTTTTTCGGTGCCGTGGGCTGGCCCGCAACCGTGCCGGACCATGTTTCGCTTTGGGGTTCGCTGATCCAGTTCCGCCGCGAATTTGACCAGTATGTGAACCTGCGCCCCGTCCGCCTGATGCCGGGCGTGGAAAGCCCGCTGGCTGGCCGAAAGCCGGGCGACATCGATTTCTATGTCGTGCGCGAGAATACGGAAGGGGAATATTCCTCCATCGGCGGGCGCATCTTCCCCGGCACCGACCGCGAAGTCGTGATGCAGGAGACGGTGATGACCCGGATCGGCACCGACCGCATCCTGAAATACGCCTTCGATCTGGCCCGGCGGCGGGACAGGAAGCACCTGACCTCGGCCACCAAATCCAACGGTATCGCCATCACCATGCCCTATTGGGATGAACGAGTGGAGGCGATGGCCGCGCATTATCCCGATGTGCGCTGGGACAAGTACCATATCGACATCCTGGCCGCCCATTTCGTGCAGCATCCGGACTGGTTCGACGTGGTCGTCGCCTCCAACCTGTTCGGCGACATCCTTTCCGACCTGGGACCCGCCTGCACCGGCACCATTGGCATCGCGCCTGCCGGCAACATCAATCCCGATGGCCGCTTCCCGTCGCTGTTCGAGCCGGTCCACGGCTCCGCCCCCGACATCGCCGATCAATGGATCGCCAACCCGGTGGGCCAGATATGGTCCGCCGCCCTGATGCTGGACCATCTGGGTGAATATGCGGCGGGGGCCGCCATCGTGACTGCCATTGAGACGGTTCTGGCCCAAAAACATCTGCGCACCCGTGATCTGGGTGGACCGGCAGATACCGTGACCTGTGGCAAGGCCATCGCCGATGCCCTGCGCTGACCAGCCACACCATCTCCTGTCATAAGTAAAATTGGGTACCTGCGCATTTATCATCATTGGACAATGATGCTGCCGACGGGCACTTCCTTCCCAAAACCATTGTCGGTCCGGCCCAACGCCGCCCGGTCAAGTTGATGTGAAGGGAGGAAGAGAATGACTTTCCAGCCGAACTGGCGCCACGGCCTGATGGCCACCACCATGCTGGCCGCTGCAATGATGCCGGCGCAGGCACAACAGGCCGATGACAGCCTGGTGCTTGAAGAGATCGTGGTGACGGCGCAGAAGCGGGCGGAGCGCCTGCAGGACGTGCCGCTGGCCGTCAGCGCGCTTTCCGCCGACGCCCTGGCCAATTCCCAGGTCAGCAGCACGGCGGGCGTTGCCGCCCTGGTGCCCTCGCTGACCTATACACAGTCGACCAGCGATCTGAACAATAATGTCCGCATTCGCGGCGTCGGTACGGCCCTCTTCAATGCCGGTCTGGAATCCGCCGTGTCCTTCGTGGTGGATGGCGTCGTCATGTCGCGTCAGGGCCAGGGTTTCCAGGACCTGATCGATGTGGAGCGGGTGGAAGTGCTGCGCGGACCGCAGGGCACGCTGTTCGGCAAGAACGCCACCGCCGGTGTGATCAACATCGTCACCAAGCGCCCGTCGCGCGACTTTGAAGGTGTCGCGGAAATCGGCATCGCCGAACAGGGGGAATACCGTGCCCGTGCCTCCGTCTCCGGCCCGATCAGCGAGACGGTAGGCGCCCGGCTGACCGGCTATTACACCGACAATCGCGGTTATGTTTACGATTATGGCCGTGGTGAGCATGTCTATGGCGGTCGCGATGTCGGCGTGCGCGGCAAGGTCGAGTGGCAGGCCACGGAAAACCTGAACTTCCTGTTCACCGCCGACCTACGCGACAGCGAAAGCGACTGCTGCCAGCCGATCCCCTACCTGACCACCAACAGCGTTCTGGCCGCGATCCGGGGGCCGGTCGTCGCTTCATCCGAAAACCGTACCGTCAGCAGCGGCGATACCCGGACCTTCGCCAATTCCGATCAGGCCGGCGGATCGGTGGAGGCCAATCTGGACCTGGGGGACCATGTCCTGACCTCCGTCACCGCCGTCCGCAACTGGAAGATCGAGAATAATGTCGATGTGGACGGGTTCAATTCGGCCACGCCACTCTACCTGCCGTTCGGCAACGGCTATTTCGGCGTCAATGGCGGCACCGCCGATATCAGCCAGTTCACACAGGAACTGCGTCTGGCCTCCGCCGCAAACCAGCCCCTGACCTACACGTTCGGCCTGTTCTATTTCAACCTGGACCTGGACCGCGCCTTTACCCGTCGGGTGGGGGGCTGCGTGACACCGGGCACCGCCTTCGGACAGCCCTGCGCCACCTCCTTCTTCTCCTCCTCCAATCACGCGGCGAATACCAAGACGGATAATTACGCCGCCTTCGGTCAGGTGGAATATGAGCTGACAGACGCGCTTTCGGCCTTTGCTGGCTTCCGTCTGCAACGGGAAAAGGTATCCTACAGCGGCACCCGTTTCGGTACCGCGCCCTATGCCGGTGACCGGTTGCTGTTTGCCGCCTCTACCGGGTCGGGCAGCGTTTCCGACACCGACCTGTCGGGCAAAGCCGGCCTGAAATATGAGATCGACCGCGATGCCCAGACCTATTTCACCTGGTCACGCGGCTATAAGGGTCAGGGCTATGACGTTGAACTGACCGCGAATTTCGCCAACCAGACGCCCGTGCGCCCGGAAACGGTGAATTCCTATGAACTGGGCTGGAAGCAGCAGGCCCTGAATGGTCGCCTGATCCTGAACAGCGCCCTGTTCTATGCCAAGTATCAGGACCTACAGGTTCAGTCGACCATCGCACCGAATGTCTCGGTGCCGACCAATGCCGGCTCCTCGGTGTCGAAGGGTGCGGAGATCGAGTTCCAGGCCCGCGCCACCTCAGCTCTCAGCATCAATGGCGGCGTTACCTATCTGGATGCCAAGTTTGATGCCGACCGCATCGCCTGCGCCCTGCCGGCCCAGGCGACGGCCCTCACCCTGGCAACGGGAGCGGCGGAACCGGCCAATAGCTGCTTCCGTCTGGGCAATGGCACCGTCCAGAATGTTCGTGGCGGCGACCTGCCCAACGCCCCGCGCTGGCGCGGCAATATCAATGTCCGGTACGAGGATGAAATCGCCACCGACTGGAACGGTTTCGCCCAAGTCGGGTTCAACACGCAGAGCGGCACCACCTTCTCCCTGGAGCAGGATGCCGGCCTGACCCAAGGCGGGTACAGCACTGTCGACCTGTCGGTGGGCGTGCTGTCGCAGGATGACCGCTATCAACTGACCCTTTATGTCCGCAACCTGACCGACAAGCATTTCGCGACGGGCATGCAGCGCGACAACATCCTGACCAACGCCGCCAACCCCGGCAACATCCTGTATTTCACGTCCAAGGAAGCGGCCCGGTACATGGGTGGCACCATGCGCGTGAAGTTCTGATCCCAACCGGCCGGCGGCGCCTGACAGGGATCGCCGCCGGCCCCTTTCTTCACGAAAACCTCTTAGGCCGCCATGATCCATGACGTCGCCATCGTCGGCTGCGGTCCCGTCGGCGCCACCGCCGCCCATCTGTTGGGCAAGGCCGGGCTGTCGGTTCTGGTGCTGGAACGCGAACCGGACCCGCACCCCCTGCCCCGTGCCGTGCATATCGACCACGAGATGATGCGCATCTTTCAGGGTATCGGCCTGATCGACCGGCTGCTGCCCCTGATGCGCGAAACCGACGGGCACCTGCATATCGGTGCCGATGGCGGGGTGATCCGCTATCTGGGTTCCGCCGGACAGGCACGGCCCTTCGGCTGGGCCAACGATTACTTCTTTTATCAACCGGAACTGGAGGGCGTGCTGCGCGGTGGCCTGTCCACCTACCCGGCGCTTGACCTGCGCCTGGGCGCAGAGCTGGTGGGGCTGGATCAGGGGGACGATCATGTGACCCTGCATCTGGCTGACGGTGACCGGGCCAGCGCCCGCTATGTCATTGCCTGCGACGGCGCGCGCAGCTTGGTGCGCAAGGCGCTGGACATCCGCCTGGACGACCTGCGGTTCGAAGAACCCTGGCTGGTCGTGGATGCGGAACTGGATGGCCCGGTGCGGTTTCCCGATTTCACCGGCCTGCCGCCGGCGGCCAACCTGCAGAAACTGTCGGTGATGCTGTGCGATCCGCGGCGTCCCGCCACCATCGTGCCCGGGCGCGGCAATCATCGCCGCTGGGAATTTATGCTGCTGCCCGGAGAGGATGACCGGGAGATGATGCAGCCGGAAAAGGTGGCCGAACTGCTGGCCCCCTGGGTCGAGGGGGTTCCGCACCGTTTGGTGCGCGCGGCCACCTATCGGTTCCATGGTCTGGTGGCGCTGGAATGGCAGCGGGGCCGGGTGTTCCTGGCCGGTGATGCCGCCCACCAGACGCCGCCCTTCTTCGGCCAGGGCATGTGCCATGGTTTGCGCGATGTCTCCAATCTGGCCTGGAAACTGGAACTGGTCCTGTCGGGCCGTGCGGATGCCGCCCTGCTGACAACTTATCAGCCGGAACGCGACCCGCATGTACGGGCGGTGATCGGCGCCGCCGTTGCCGCCGGTCGCTATATCTGTGAACTGGACCCGGCAAAGGCGGCGGCCCGCGATGCGGAAATGCGCCAGCGCGCGGCTACACCCGGTGCCACCGCTGCCGACCTGATCCCACCTTATCGGCAGGGCGTGGTCGGCGATGGTGGCGGCCTCCGTTTCATACAGCCGCGCGTCACCGATGCCGCCGGAACAGCTCGGCTGCTGGATGATGTGACGGGCGGCGGCTTTGTGCTGCTGCGCGGACCTGGGGCGGGTGACATGTCCCTCCCCCCCGTTCTCGCCGGCCTTCGCGTGAAGGTCTGCCACATCGGGCGGGATCTGCTGGATGAAAGTGGCATGCTGGCCGCGTGGTTCGACCGGCAGGGGCTCAGCCCCGCCGCGTCGGTGCTGCTGCGCCCCGATGCTTATATATTCGGCCTTGCTGCGGATGACACAGACCTGCCCGATCTTGCAGCCCAACTGGCCACCACCCTGCACATGATGAAGGAGGGGATCACATGTCCAGCCTGACCCTGGCCGCTGCGGCCAATATCGTGGATGAGGCACTGGCCGAGGCCCGCCGCCGCGATTACGCCCCGCTCTGCGTCGCCGTACTGGATGCCGGCGCACATCTTGTGGCGCTGAAGCGGGAAGATGGGGCTAGCCTGATGCGGCCACAGATCGCCATCGCCAAGGCCACGGGCGCGCTGGGCATGGGTTATGGCAGCCGGGAACTGGCCCGCCGAGCCAATGCCTCTCCCACCTTCTATAATGCCCTGTTCGCGATCAGCGGCGGGGCCATGGCGCCGTCACCCGGCGGTGTCCTTATCCGGGATGCGGCAGGCACCGTAATCGGTGCCGTCGGGATCAGCGGCGATACCGGCGACGCGGATGAGGCCTGTGCCCTGGCCGGCATCGCCGCCACGGGCCTGACCGCCGATCCCGGCCTTCCCACCACCTGAAGGAGGCGGACCATGCGCCTGCGCAGCATTGAACTGAATTTGCCGGGGGCCGCAGAGGCTGCGGACTTCCTGACCAGTATCTGGGGTTTGGCGCATGCTGAAACCGGGCCGGACGGTACGCGCTATCTACGCGGGTCCGGTCCCTTCCCCTATCTGGTCGCCCTGGCGGAGGCGGATGGCCCCTCCATCCGCTGCACCAGCTTCGTGGCCGATGAGGCCGTGATTGCCGGTATCGCCGCGCGCGCACGCGCTGCCGGCTGGCCTGTTAAGGACACTGTCTCTGCCGATCCCGGTGGTGGAGCCGGCATTCTGGTACAGTTGCCGGAGGGCGAGGTTTTCCGCTTCCTGCATGGCACCAGCGATGTGGCGCCCATCGAAGGCCGTGACCTGCCCGTGAAACTGACCCATGTGGTCATGAACGCCACCGATGCCGAGGCAACGGCCAGCGCTGCGGAAAAGGTTCTGGGCTTCCGCGTATCGGACCGGACCAAGGGCATGGTCTTTGTCCGCTGCAACAATTCCCACCATTCGGTGGCCTTTGCGCGGGCGGGCCACAGCTCCCTAAACCATATCGCGTTCGAGATGCACGATCTGGACGCGGTGATGCGCGGCATCGGTCGCCTGCGCGACAGCGGCATGGCCCCCGCCTGGGGACCGGGCCGGCACGGGCCGGGCGACAATGCGTTTGCCTATTTCGTGGCACCCTTCGGTGCCGTGGTGGAGTTTTCCACCGCCGTGGAGATCGTGCCCGACGATTACCGCGTCGGCGCGCCCGACGATTGGACCTGGCCCCAGAACCGTATCGACCAATGGGGCATTTCCGACAAGGACGTGGCGGCCCTGGCTGCCGCCGAACGCAATTTCCGCTACCGCCCACTTAGCCTTTAAGGACCCGCAAGCCTATGAAACTGTTAAGCTTCCGCCACGGCACCGTTGAGAGTTACGGTCTGGTCGAGGATGGGCAGGTGCATGACCTGGGTGCCATCGCCGGTGCCCAGGCGCCCGACCTGAAAACGGCGCTGGCCAAGGACCTGCTGATCGATCTGGCGGCGCGGACGGCCCCCACCCTGCCGCTGTCATCGGTGACCCTGCTGCCGGTACTGCCCAATCCGGGCAAGATCTTCTGCGTCGGCCATAATTATGAAACGCATCGGCAGGAGACGGGCCGGGCCAAGGTGGGGCATCCGTCCATCTTCACCCGCTTTGCCGATACCCTGACCGCCCATGGTGCCCCCATCGTACGGCCACGCGTGTCCACCAGCCTGGATTTCGAGGGCGAACTGGCCATCGTCATCGGCAAGGGCGGGCGCTATATCCCCGAAAATGAGGCGATGGCGCATATTGCCGGCTTCACCTGCGCCAATGATGCCTCTGTGCGCGATTGGCAATGGCATACGCAGCAATTCACGCCGGGGAAGAATTTCCCGTCCACCGGTGCGCTTGGACCCTGGTTGGTCACGCCGGACGAGATTACGGACCTGCCCGCCGTCACAGTGACCACGCGCCTGAATGGACAGGTGGTGCAGCATGCGCCGATGGCCGATCTGATCTTCCCGCTGCCGGTGATCGTGTCCTATCTGTCCAGCTTCTCCCCCCTGTCGCCGGGCGATGTGATCCTGACCGGCACGCCGGGTGGGGTGGGTGCCAAGCGGGAACCCCCGCTATGGATGAAGCCGGGCGACGTGGTGGAGGTGGATATCTCCGGCGTCGGGCTTCTGCGGAACGAAATCGTTGATGAAACGTAACAAAAAAGGGGGGCGGAAATTCCGCCCTCCTTTTTCTGATCCGTTTTCGTAATGATCAACCGTCCCGGCCAAAACCGGATGGGTATAGCGGCTTCTCACTGTCCGCAGACACGTCCGGCAACTGCTTTTCCACCGCCTGCATAGACGAGGGCAGTTCAAACGGTAACCGCCCCTGGAACCGGGCCTTCCCGGTCAACAGGTCCAGCAGTGCGTCATCAGAGGCGCCGAAATCGCCGATCAGGACACTGGCCTTATCCTTGACGGGGCCAAGGATGGCAGGCCGGTCCAGATAGGTGCTGACGATTACAGGCAGATCCGCCGCCGCCGCACGCTCCACGGCCAGACGGTCGGGATTATCCGATGCAAAGGCCAGCGATCCCTCATGATGGCGGGAACCGAAGAAAAAGGCGGGCCGCGTGGTGAAGGGCGTCGCAATGCGCAGCAGGGCGATATCAGCCTGTTCGGGGCTGTCCACCACGGTGAAGCCGCGCGCGGCAACGCTGGCCGCATCCATCTTCCAAAGCCAGACACGCGGCTTCGCCTTCGGGTCCAGGGGTAATGTACCGGATGCCGCCTCCAGCAGGACCAGCGACCGGCGCTGTGCCTCCATGGCCTTTTCCCGGTCTGTCGGGGCACCGACGATGGCTTCCGCCGCATCGGCATCGACATAAGGGTTTTCGAACAGTCCCAATTGGAACATCACCACCAGCATGCGGCGCACCGACAGGTCGATCCGGTCAGTCGTGATGCGTCCGCTTTCCACCAGCCGGACCAGGATATCCGGGTCCATAACCCCGCCAAACTGATCCACCCCGGCATCCAAGGCCTTGGCGAACCGCTCCGCCTTGCTCAGGTCTTCAACGCCCCAGGGCATGCCGACCTCGTCATGCTTCAAAGTGCCTTGCAGGCAGGGCGTCAGGCAATCATCGGTGATCTTCCAGTCAGTCAGCACGAACCCGTCGAAACGGTAGGTATCGCGCAACAGCTCGGTCAGCATCTGCCGGCTGAACCCGGCGGCCACAGGCTCGGCGGGGCGGCCATTAATGGTGACATCGGTCGGCAGCTTGCCATAGGTGGGCATGACACCGGTCGTCCGGGCGCGGAAGGCCCCCTTGAACGGGGCCACATGCCGGTCGAACCAACCACCAGGAAAGGCGATGTCGCGGCCGTAGGGGTTATGTGCGTCGTAGCCTTCGGGCTGCGCGCCATAGCCGGCCCAATGTTTCACGACCGTGGCCACACCGCCCGGCGCCAGCCCATCCGCCGCCCCTTGGAACCCTTCCACATAGGCCTGAACGAAACGTTCAACCTTTGCCGGATCATCGCCGAAAGTGCCATTGGTGCGCGGCCAGCGCGGCTCGCTGGCCAGATCGGCCATGGGCGACAGGGCCATGGTGATACCCATGGCGCGATATTCCCGCGCCGCGATGCGTCCGAATTCGCGCACCAGATCGGGATCGCCCGTGGCGGCCATGCCCGGCGGTTCCGGCCATTGCGTGGATTTTCCGGCACTGACCGTCAGCCCGAACGTGGCCTGGAAATGGTTGCGCGGGTCGGAACTGATGACCAGCGGGATGCCCAGCTTGCTTTCCTCCGCCAGTTTCTGCGCGGCATTGGCCATGCTGGCCATGGAACGTGGGGCAACGGATACCCGATTGATGTAGAAGCGGATATGCCGATCCCGGATCTGCGGCGCGATGGCCGCCATGTCCCAGGGATTGCGCAAGCCCCCATCCAGACCCGGCGGATTGCCATGCATCAGCAATCCCGCCTTCTCCGCCAGCCCCATGCGGCCCGTCAGATCGGCGGCGCGGGCGCCAGGCGTCTGCCGCCAATCCTCGTAAAGGTCCAGGCGGCCATTGCGGTTCAGGTCCTTGAAGGACAGGCCGTCGACCCGGATCACCGGCGTGGTGCGGTAACCCAGTGCGGGTTGGGCCGGGGTGCCGGCATGGGCGGCGGCGGCCACCGCCAGGATGGCGGCGACAGAAAGGCTCAGATGCTTTTTCATTATAACCCTCAAACGCCCCTGGGCGCGTCGGTCAGCGCCGGTTGTAGGGAATGGCGGCGGGAAAGGAAGATCAGGGCGGCACAAAGCTGCGCCAGGGCCAGCATGGACAGGGTGATCCACAGCGCTCCCGATTGCTGCTGCGCCACACCGATAAGCAGGGGACCCATGACACCGCCGACGCGGTTGACGCCGACCGCAACGCCCACGGCGGTGCTGCGCAGGCCGGTTTCATAGCTCATGGCGATGAAATTGTTCATCACGGCCTGCGCGCCGAAGACACAGGCGCCGACCAGCGCCACCGCAACCCAGGCGGCGTTGGTGCCGATGGCAGGGATCAACAGCAGCAGGGTGAGCATGCCACCAATGAAGCCGGTGGCCATGGCATTGATCTGCCCATGCCGGTCGGCCAGCCATCCGGACAGCCCACCGCCCACGATCTGCATCGCCATCAGCAGTGAGCCATAGGCAAAGGCGGCCTGCACCGGCGCTCCCTGTTCCAGGATGATGCTGGGCAACCAGCCCGTCAGGCCATGGATGCAAAACAGGCTGAGGGCGCCCCCCACCCAGATGGTCAGCGTCACGCCACGATACCGGGGTCCCAGCAGATCGGCCACTCGCGCCTTTCCCGATGCATTTTCCCCCGACAGGAACGTCGTGGCTTGGGCATAGGCGTCGGCCCGTTCGGGCCGGGCGCGCGACAGGATGGCGGCAACATCGGCATGGCGCCCGCGCGCCACCAAGAACCGCACGGATTCCGGCAGCAACCGATGCCCGATCAGGGCCATCGGCAGGGCCAGCGCCCCGATGGCGTAAAGCCCGTGCCAGCCCCAGGTCGGCGCGATGGCGATGCCGGCCAGACCCGCGGCAATCCCGCCCAGGGAGAAGGGCAGAACAAAGGCCAGCGTGGCGTAGCGGTTCGCACAACGCGCCGGTGCCCATTCATTGATATAGACGAAGGCCAGGGGCGAGATCATGCCCAGGCACACGCCCAGAACGGCACGCAGCGCGCAGAAGATCACAAAGCTGGGCGCCCACAGCCAAAGCGCCAGACTGGTCAGCCCCAACCCCGCGACAGCAGCCAGCAGCACGCGGCGCCGGCCCCAGCGGTCGGCCAGAGGCCCCTGCAAAAGCGCACCAGACGCCAGACCTGCCAGACCGATGGACAGCATCAGACCGATCTGAAACGGGCTGAGCGCCCATTGCGCCTTCACATAGGGCGCGACATAGGCGGCATTGAACAGGTCGTACCCGTCGATGAACAGGATGGCGCCCATCAGTAGCGCGAACCGGATATGGAAGGGCCCAAGGCGCATATCGCCCAGTTCCTGGGCCACGTTGATCGCACGATCAGACATTCTTTCCCTCCCGGTGCCGGACTTCGCCAGCTTCACGGTTCAGCGTTGACACCGTTCAGTACCCCCTGTCAAATAATGATAAAGGGCATTGTCATAGGTTTGGGTTATGGCTGTCGAAGCAAGTCAGATCGCCAATCTGCTGGCCATCGCGAAATACGGCTCCTTCACCCGCGCGGCGGAGGAGAAGGGGATATCGCAGCCGGCGCTGTCCAACAGCATCGCGCTGCTGGAGCAGCGGCTGGGCGTTCGTGTGCTGGAACGCACGCGGCGCGGATCGACCCTGACACCCTATGGTGAAATCCTGGTGCGCCGGGCGGAGGGCGTTCTGTCGCTGCTCACCGACGCAGAAACAGAGGTGAAACGCCGCGCCGATGGGATCGATGGACCCCTGCGCATCGGTGCGACACCCAGCGTGCTGTCAACACTGCTTCCCAGGGCACTTCGATTACTGCTGGCAGATGTTGGCCCGGTCGATATCGAGATCGTGGACGGCCTTGACGATACGCTGGTGCCGATGCTGCGGTCGGGCGCCATTGATATCATCATCGGGCCGGTGGCGGAGATGTTCGGCAGTCCCCCGGACATTCTTGAACATGTCCTGATGCGGGACCCGTTTGCCATCGCGGTGGGACCAGGCAGCGCATTCTTCGACCGGGACAAAGTGTCACTGGCCGAACTGGCCGATGCCAAATGGGTGCTGCCCCGTCCCGGCAGCACCTATCGCCGTCATGTGGAAGCGCTGTTCATGACGGCGGGTATCGCATGGCCACAGAACTGTATCCTGGCCAATTCCTTGCCCGTCCTGGAAAGTCTGGTGCGGTTTTCCGGCTGCGTCACCGTGGTGTCGCAGGTGCAGATAACCGAGCAGAAGAGCGACTTCAAGGTCGTCGCCCTTGAAGGGGCGGGGTTCCGCTGCATCGGTTACAAGCTAAGAAAGAACATGAAGGCGAGTCCCCTGCTGAATCGGTTGCGGACGATCATGGAGTCCGCTGTTTGACGCCGCCCGCGCAACTGAACTGCTCCGGATTTGCGCTGACCGGGGGCGCGATGTGGAGCGCAATATCCCAAGTCCCCTCCCCCGACACCCTCTGTGCCTGATCTTACGCCGCCCCTGTCTGAGGATGACTTCCTGAAGGGAGGGCAAAACCTATGCTGACGGCAAGGTGACGGTGACACCCGCGACCCTGACCATCACCGCCGGCTCACTGAACAAGACCTATGGCACAACAGCGACCGTTCCAGGCTATAGCGTGGCCGGCCTAGTCAATGGTGACACCATCTCGGCGGTGAGCTTGGCTGCTGGTGAGTTGGGCGCATCGGAATCGGCGGGCAGTTATACGGTCGCCGCCTCGGGTGCGACGGGTTCGGGCCTGTCGCACTATGCCGTAACCTATGTCGGCGGCGCTGAGCATCACAGCCGCCAATGCCACAAAGGTGGGCGGCACTGAACTTTCATTGACAGGCTTCAGCGCCAACGGTCTGGTAAATGGTGACAGCGTCGGCTTGGTCACACTGGCCAGCAGCGGCACGCCGGCCAGCGCGACCGCCGGCACCTATGCGATCAGCGCCAGTAATGCCAGCCGGCAAGGGGCTGGGTAACTACACCATCCGTTACGAGCAAGGTCAGCTCACCGTCACGCCGGCTCCGTCCACGCTGAACACCAGCGCCATTCAGTGCATCGTAGTAGCCGCCGTGATACCCACCGTCTCCATCACCACCAACGTGGCGCCGACCACCATTGCTGCTCCCGCCGCCGCGTCGACGGCCATCACCACCACAACAACGCCATCTGCGTCGGCATCGACAGGCCGTTCGGGTGATTGTGGCACGGCCTCCACCGGCTCTTCCACTTCCACCACCTCCTCCTGCAGCACCGACAGCAATGGCGGTGGTGGCAGCGCGGGTGGATCCACCACGACCACGGATAGTACCAAGACATCCGGTGGCACTGAGGGAGGCAGCGTGTCCGGAGAGGCACAGCCGATCCTTGTCAGCGGCGCGGGCGGGGACGAGCATGATGACGCGATCCCGCTTTATCGCCGCATTCTGCATCTGTCGCCGCTGAATTACTCGGCCTGGGTCAATATGGGCACGCGCCTTGCTTGGATGAAAACCGTTCCCGTGAAGCCATTGTGCCGCTGATCATCGGCGTCATCCTGTTTGGCCGCTTCCTGCCCGAAGCGCGGGAACTGGGCGAACAGTTGTTGAGCGACATCGGGGATCGCCTGCCGGAACTGACGGCGGCCCTGGCCATTCTGCCCGACGGGCACCGGATGGGCGGCTGGAAGAGGTGCTGTAAACGCTGGACAAGGCATTGCGGACGGTGGGCTTTATCGACGCCGCCGCCGCCTCCCTGACCGTTGCCCTGAAACTGGCGCCGGGCAATGCGCTGGCCCGCTGGAACCATTCGCTGTCCTGCCTGGCGCGGGGGGATTACGCCCAGGGTTGGGCCGATTATGAATGGCGCTGGGTCTGGGATCAGTTCCCGGAGCCGCGCCGCATGCCGGGTGCTCCGCAATGGCGTGGGGAGGATCTGGTCGGTAAGCGGATTTATGTCTGGGGGGAACAGGGTTTCGGCGACATCCTGCAATTCACGCCCCTGGCACAGATCCTGGCGGATCGTCACGGCCCGGCGGAAATTGTGCTGGAACTGTCAAGCCCGCTGGTCCGACTTCTGTCCGCTGTTCTGGACCGTCCGGGGATGCGGGTGATTTCACGCACCGACAACCCGCACCGGTTCGGCGTGGATGAAGGTTTCGACTATCACATTCCATTGCTGAGCCCGCCGCACTTCCTGTCGCTGCGGGTGCCGGACCTGCCGCTGCTGCCCGGCTGGCTGAAGATATCAGCGGAGGAAGTGGCGCGTGGTGCCACCCTTCTGCCCCGCGCAGAACCGGGCAAGCGGCGCATCGGCGTGGTTTGGGCCGGACGGCCGCAGCATTCCGAGGATGCCCACCGCTCCACGCCGCTCGCCCTGATGGGTTCCATGCTGGACGCCGTTCCCGACGCGCAGTGGATATCGCTGCAGGTCGGTAACCGAGCGGGCGATGCGCTGACTTTCCGTGGGCGGCTGCATGATATCAGCGACAAGCTGCTGGATCATATTGTGGCGGTGGATACCGGCGTCGCCCATCTGGCCGGGTCAATGGGCAAGCCGGTCTCACTGCTGCTGGCCCACTCTGTTGATTGGCGGTGGGAGATTGGCTCCACCAGTTTCCCCTGGTACCCCAATCACAGCATTCATCGGCAACCCGACCTTGGCGACTGGGGCAGCGTTATTAAGAACCTGCGCGAGGAATATTCTGTAATAGACTGATTTTATTTTAATAATATGGTCCGTAGGCGGGTGAAGAACGGGTGAGGCCGCGCCAATTTACTCGGCACCCCGTGTAATGCGGATGCCCAGCTTCTTGACCCGGTGCCAGAGGCTGCGTTCGGTAATCCCCAGGCGTTCAGCCGCCCGCGCCTGGATACCACCGCAGTCACGCAGCGCATGGGTGACGATCTCCTGTTCAATGCGCTCCAACTCCTCGTTCAGGTTGCCGGTGAAGACCTGTTCGGGGGCCAGCGTACGGGGACGCGCGTAATCCAGCAGCTCATGCAGCAGATGGTCGATGCGCCCCACCTCATCCGGCACGAAATTCACCATCTCCTCCCCTTCCGGGGAGACGGTGGATTTCATGCGCAGGACCTCGGTAGAGGTCTTAATGATGCCCAGCGGGTTGCGGATTTCATGTGCCATTACCGCCGCCGCCTCGCCCAGCGTCGCCAGTTGCTCGCGCTGCCGCATCTCCGTTTCACGTGCGCGCATAGCCTCCAGACGCGTTGCCATCTCGTTGAAGCCGACAGCCAGCTCCGTCAACTCACCACCGCCCATCTCTGGGATACACGTCTTGAAATCGCCCTCACGCACACGCTGCAACCCCGGCTCAGGCCTGTCAACGGGCGAGAGATCAATTTGGAAAGTGACAAGGCGACGGCAAGCGAGAACAGGCCGGCCAAAGCCGATAGCATCAAGAACAGTTCCAGCGTACGTACATGCGACAACAGAGACAGGTTATTGGTCAGCCGGCAGGTGACGATACCCACCAGATGACCATCAAGATCGCGGAGGGCGGCAAAACCAGCCGCGAGATTCCCAGGCCCAACCGTATGCGCGATCAAGCTGGGCATCCCGCCGGCCAGCGCCTCCACCACACCCGGTGGCAGACTGACAGCAGTACCGTCAAGCGAGGCCGCCTTGCCCTCCGTCACGACATAGGCCTCCACCACCAGGCCCGGCATGCTGTCGGCCATGTTGACCATGATCCCGTCCCAGCGGTTGGCGACGAAGGCGTACAAGCTCCTTCCCTTGCTTTCGAACCGTTTGGCAGCCCACATCACCGATGGGGCCGTTGGCGAACAGCGTCGCCGCCTCCTGCAGCCACCGTTCCATGTTGGACGCAAAGGCACCGGAGATGATGTCGGCGGCGATATAGCTTGCCGTCAGTACGGGCAGGACGCTGACCGACAGGAATGCGATGACCAGCCGCCAGCGCAGCCGCATGCCGGACAATATCGGTGGGACAGGGCCGCTCCACCGTTTCATCACCATCAGACCTCCTGTTCGGGACGGGTCCGACTGTTCGTAACCCAGTGATTGCATCATGCGAATGATCCCGACTGAGACAGGGGCCGGTCTGGGGCGTGAAACAATTTATTCACCGACCAGAGATGGAGTTCGACAAAGGCAAACGGTATGCCAGCGGGACAGACACAGACGAAGATCGGAGAACCGGCCCGAAAACCCGATCTGCATCAACACCGCGGTCCAAAGATAGTCAGTCGAGCTACAAAATTTGTAGCTTCCAACAAAATGCAGGGTCAGCGCGCAGATGGATAAGGGCTGGAATCCCTGAAAATTCCAGGAGATCGCAGGCCCAGCACCGAACACGGCCCTTGGCATGGCGGGTGCAAATTACCCAGGGAGGCTGTCCGTGGATCGGTATCCGGCATTCAAGATATGGGCATTCAAATGGCTTTATTTACAACCGAAGGTGCAGGATCATGATTAAGCCATCGCGGGAACCGGGCGGATACAATCCACGATCAGTAGCGCGGGGTCCCATGCGCATCGGCTTTCTTTTCAACCATGATCAGATCCATCAGGTCGCACACAGCCTGCCCATCGCACTGGCCCTGGCCAAGGGCGGCTTTGCGGGCGAGATTTTTGTCGCCACGACGAACGAGCGCACCCGCCGGGAGGTGCTGCGGCTGGGCGGTGATGAGATTGGCCGACATATAACCCATATCGACCTGGGTCTGCGTGCCCGGTCATTGGTGTTATCACGCCCCCTGGAAGGCCTGGTTCCCTCGCGCAAGCTGCTGGTCTATGGCGACAATCTGGATTTCTTCCGCAGCCTGGACATGCTGGTCGTGGCGGAAAAGACCTCCCTGGTCCTGAAAACGCTCTACGGACTAAAGAACCTCAAGATCGTTCACACACGGCATGGGGCCGGGGACCGGGCCATCGGCTTTGATAAGGCTTCGGCGGGTTTCGATCATGTATTCTGCTCCGGCCCGAAGGTGCGCGAACGGCTGATCGCCGAAGCCAAGGTGCCGCAGGAGAAGATCAGCATGGTGGGCTATCCGAAGTTCGATATGCTCGACCCATCTGTGACCATGTTTCCGGTAAGGTCGCGGGCTCCCATCGTGCTGTACAATCCCCATTGCTCGGCCCACCTGTCATCCTGGTTCAAACAGGGCCGGCAGGTGCTAGATTTCTTCCTGGACAATCCCAACTATCAACTGATCTTCGCCCCGCATGTCATGCTGTTCGAACGCAAATTCGTGCTGACCATTGACAAGCTGCGTATCGACCGGCCGGGCCATATCGAAGAGCGCTATCTGCGCGCACCCAATATCCATATCGACCTTGGCAGCCGTGCCTCCACGGACATGAGCTACACGATGATGGCCGATCTCTATCTGGGCGACGTCAGCAGCCAGATTTACGAATTTCTCCTGCATCCCCGCCCCTGCCTGTTCCTGAACAGTCACAAGGCCAACTGGCGCGAGGATCCCAACTATGGACATTGGCGCGCAGGCCCCGTCATCGATACACCCGCCGAACTGGCCGATGGGCTGAAACGCGCCTTGGCCAGCCATGAGGAAGCCTATCGACCGGTGCAGCAGCAGATGTTCGCCAGCAGCTTCGATCTGACGGACAAGCCATCGTCACAGCGTGCTGCCGAGGTGCTGGCCGCGCTGCTGGGCGACACAGGCTGGAACCAGCGGGCCAGTCTGTCCGCATGAGCGCACTGATCACAATCCTGCTGCCCTTTTTCAACGAAGAAGGATGGATCGGCGCCACACTGGACAGCCTGGCCGCGCAGAGCGACCGGCGCTTCTGTCTGCTGCTGCTGGATAACGGCTCCACCGATCGGGGCCGGGACGAGGCGCGCCGCCACCTCGCCGCATTGCCGGATATCATGGCTGACATCCGGTCCGTGCCCACGCCGGGCAAGGTGAACGCGCTGGTCGCCGGTCTGGACATGGTCCGCACACCCTTTGTTGCCATCTGCGACGCCGACACGACGTACCCGCCCAACTATTTCGCGAACTGCCTTGCCTTGTTCACCGCCCACCCGGAAGCGGCGGCGGTGATGGCTATCGATCTTTATCACCCGGTGCACTCACAGGCCGCCACGCGCCGCATCAACTGCATCATGCGCAAGGTGCGCCGGTTCCGTAACCAATGCCATGCGGGCGGCTATGCCCAGTCTTACCGCACCGAGGCGCTGGTGGCTGCCGGCGGCTTCGACCTGCGGCGATGGCCCTTCGTGCTGGAGGATCACGAGATCGTCCATCGGGTGATGCGGTTCGGCACGGTCATCTATGATCACGGCCATCATTGCTTCCCTTCGCAACGCCGCAGCGACCGCCGCCGCGTCAGTTGGACATGGTGGGAAAGATTGCTGTACCGTCATATGCCGCGTAAGCGGATGGACTGGTTCTTCTATGATTTCCTGGGCCACCGTCTGGCGCGCCGCAATGCCTATTCCACCGCCTTGAGAGCCAAGGATTGGACATGTCCCTGAGCATGGTGCCACCGGGCGCACCGGCGGGCGCTCTGCGCCGTATCTTCGGCGGACTGGGACTGGTGCTGGGCGGCAAGGCCGGGGCCGGGCTGATCAGCCTCGCCTATCTGGTGATCGCTACACGCGCGCTGGGACCGCATGATTATGGCGTGCTGGTGCTGATCCACACCTATGTGACAACCGTCTGCGGCATCGTGGAATTCCCCGCCTGGCAGGCCGTCGTCCGCTATGGCGCGGAGGCGCAGCGCGCGGGTGACCGTCATCGCCTGTCGCGCCTGCTGCGCTTTGGAGCGCGGGTGGAATTGCTGGGCGGGCTGGCGGCCATCCTGGCGGCGGCGCTGTGTGCGCCACTAGTGGGGCCGCATCTGGGCTGGCCGGAAACGGCCATGGTTCTGGCCCTGCCCTACAGTCTGGCTGTGCTAGGTTCCGTCCGCTCCACGCCAGCGGGATATCTGCAGCTGGTCAACCGCTTCGACCTGCTGGGCCTGCACAATCTGGTGGCACCGATGGTGCGGCTGGCAGGCGCCGGCATCGCGACCCTGGCCGGGTGGGGACTGAAGGGCTTCCTGGTCGCCTGGCTGCTGGCGGCGCTGTGTGAGTTCATCAGCCTGTGGGCCATGGGCCTGTGGCTGGCCCGCCGCCATCTGGGGCCGGACCTGCGCCGACCGGAACCCGGCGACCCGGCTGCCGACAATCCCGGCATCTGGCGGTTCCTTCTGGCCAGCAATGCCGACGTGACCTTGACCGAACTGGCCGGGCGCGTGGCACCGCTGGTGGTGGGCTGGATGCTGGGGCCGGCGGCGGCAGGCCTGTTCTCTGTGGCGCAGCGTGCGACCGTGCTGATCGCGCAACCGGCACAGATCCTGGGCAACACCGCCTATCCGGAACTGGCACGCCTGACAGCCAGTGGCCATGGCGGGTGGGCCCTGCGCCAGACCGTGGGCCGGGTGGCGGCCATCGCGCTGGGCGCCTGCATCCCCATCGTCGCCATTGTCTGGCTGTTCAACGCGCAGATCGTGGAATTGATCGCCGGTCCTGCCTTCGCCGATGCGGCACAGTTGATGGTGGTGCTGGTCCTGGCCCGTGCCCTGGCGATGGCGGGACCGCCTTGTACCGCCGCCTTGACCGCGCTGGGCCGGCCCGGCTGGTCGATGGGCGCCAACCTGACCGCCAGCCTGCTGTTCCTGCCGGCCCTGCCCATCTTGCTGGATCAGTTCGGGCTGGCAGGGGCCGGCATTCAGGCCGTGGGACAGGCGCTGACCGCCAGCCTGCTGCTGCTGGTCCTCACCTGGAACAGGAGTAGGACGGCGTGAAGCCCATGCGCATCGCCTATGTCATCAATTCCGTGGAGGGTGGCGGGGCCGCACTGCCCGTGCCTGCCGTCACCCGTGTCATGCGCGATGCCGGGGCCGTTGTCCGGGTCTTTGCCCTGACCCGCCGGGATGGCCGTGCCCTGCCCCCAATGGTGGAGGCTGGGCTTGATCCCCTGGTGCGCGACGGCGGAACCGGCGACCATTGGCATGCTACCCGCTGGCTGGACGCGGAACTGCGGAAATGGGGGGCCACCCATCTCTGGACCTCGCTCAGCCGTGCCACCATCATGGGCCTTCTGATCGGCCCCAGGCTTGGATTGCCGGTCGTCTGCTGGCAGCATGCCGCCTTCCTGAAACCGTGGAACCGGCGGCTGATGCGGCTGCTGCAATCGTGCGCCTTGCTCTGGGTGGGGGATTCCACCTCGGTCACCACCCTGACACGGCAAAGGCTGGGCGTAACGCCCGACAGGCTGGTGACGTGGCCCATCTTCGCGGCCAATCCCGACCAGCCCGCCGCACAGCCCTGGCAAGCCGGAGAGACGCTGCGCCTAGGCAGCCTGGGCCGGTTGCACCCGGTCAAGGGCTATGACGTCTTACTGCTGGCATTGGCGGCTTTGCATCGCCAGGGTTTCCGCCCGCCATGCCCCATCAGCCTGACACTGGCCGGCGAGGGGGAAGAACGGGCGCGGCTGGCCGCCCTGGCGGGGAACGTCGGCATCGCCGATGTGATCCTGCCCGGCTATACGGACCGCCCCGACAGGTTCCTGGCGGACCTGCATCTCTATCTGCAACCCTCCCGGTCCGAGGGTTTCTGCATCGCAGCGCATGAGGCGATGGCAGCCGGCCTGCCCGTGCTGGCATCCGCCGTGGGGGAAATCCCGCATAGCATCACGGAGGACACGACCGGTCACACAGTTCCGCCTGGTGATGTGGTGGCGCTGGCCACCCAGCTGGCAAAACTATTGTCCAATCCCGGCGGACTGCATGCCATGGGAATGGCGGCGCGAACCCGTATACAGGATCAGTTCTCTCAGACCCGCTTCCGCGAGGCGGGCACCGCCATCATGCGGCGGATCGCCCCCATTTCCGTTTGATATCCAGCCAAAGACCGGAGAGCGACCGGTCAATGCGTTTCACATCGATCAGGGTGACGCCGCCACCGCTGCTCAACGTGTGCATCCCATCACGATAGGTCCCTGCCGATCCCGGCAGGTCCAGCGGCGCCCCCGCCACCGCCGCAAACCCCGTCTCATCCAGCCTGTCGATCCAGAGCGGGCGCAGCGCGCCGCCATAGGTGTGACGGCAATCCTGCACTGGCAACATGATCCGGCCATCAATGACCAGAGCCGTACCGCCGGGGCGGGATGAACCACGGTCGATGCGGACGGGATTGCCGGGATGCGGGATCCACGGTCCCGTCAGCCGGTCTGCCCAGGCCACATGCAGATGCCCCAGCTTGGTGGCCTTGGCTGTAGCCGGTGAATAGAACAGCCACCAGCGGCCATCATGCCAAAGCGGCGTGGCGTCCACGGGCACGCAGTCCAGACGGATCTCCGCCTCACGCCTCCAATCCGCCGGCCCATCCCCCATGCGATAGAGATGCAAGCCCCCCGACCGGTGCGCCTCCGGCAGCATCCAGGTGGCCCCATCGGCATCGAAAACCTGCGGATAAGAGAGGTGCCAGGCCTCCCGCAGGCAGGGGCGGCGCGCCACCAGCCGGAAATCATCGCCCAGCGTCAGCAGTTCGATAATCCCGTGCCGTGTCGCATAATCATAGCTTTCCACAAAGACATGAAGCCGCCCCCCCGGTTCACGCCACGCAAAGGGGTCGGCCAGGAAGGCGAAGGCAGGTTCCTCAGGCAGCCAATGCACCGCTGCATCGGCCAGCCCGCCAACCAGCAGTTCCGCCGCAGGCCGGGCGATCAGCCCGCATCTCCAGATATCCTTACGGCGGGGCATGCCTTGACTCCACAATCCCGTGAGTGGCCGATGCTGGTGACACCTATGTCAGCAGCAAGGGATAAACCCTGGGCCCGTGGCCCGTCGAACATCTTAAACAGTGGCCGCCCCCAACGGCATCCGCAATCAAGGCGCGCCTTTCCCCCGCGCGGTCGCCAGATCGGGGTCCTGCCGGTCAAAGCCCAGCCAGGGGGAAACAAAGCGCAGCAGCAGGTTCAGCAACAAATTGTGGCTGCGGACCAGATTGACGGAGGGTTCCAGGCTACTGCCGAAACGCAGTTTGGCTGCAATCGCGGGCCGGAAGCAGCACGGCAGACCCGTCATCAATCCGTCGCCGCAACCCCGCCTGCCCGGTCAGCGATCCATTGAGATCCAGGACAAGGCAGCGCACGCGCGATGGTGTCCCCAGTTCCGTCATTCGGCCGCCACCGTCGGCCTGAAATGCCGGTCCAGCCAGTCGGCGAAGACAGGCGTCAGGTCCTGAAAGCCCGCGAAGGGCGGATTGCTGCATGCCTGCGATCCCGCCATGCCGGCCGCACTGGCGCGGACAGCGGCGGAACTTTTGCCGGCAAACCGCGTTCTGGAGTGGCAGCGCAGGCTGGCACGGACCAGCCTGCTCCTCGGGAATTCCCCCTGGCTGACGAACGCGGACCTGGACGTCATTGTGACGACATTATCCACCAGCATTCAGCATGCACCCTGACGGCAACGACATCGGCCCCGCCTGCCGTCCCAGGGAAAACGCGACCGGTCAGAAATATCTCAGCCAGGTGATATCCTTGCGCCGCGCCTTCAACCGCGAGAACCAGGCCGTCGGAATGTAGAAGGGAATGATCAGGCCCAGGTACCAGGCGAACACCCAGCCATAATTATCAAACCCAAACAAAACCCCATGGTTGGGGCCCCAGATGGCCAGCGCCGTGTGGTACAGCACGCGCAGCATGGCCAAGTGGAAGATGTAGAAGAACATCGGGGCACCGCCGAACACTGACAGCGCGCTGGTGATACCAGCGTCGCGGATACGTTCGAAAAAGGCCAGCAGCAGCGATCCAACACCCAGGGTAAACAGCAGGAAATCCAGCGATGGCGGATATTTGGTGAGCGACATGAAGCTCATCATCGTCCGGGCCGGATCACCATCAACGACAAACCACGGCTTGTCGCCATAGATGTTGAGAAGTCGCAGACCAATGAACAGGGCGATCATGCCGACACCCAGCAGCAGCAGCCGGCGCTGACGCACTTGGGCCGAGACATGCGGCAGGAACCAGGGCCCGATCCCGAAGCCAAGCAGGATCACACCGATCCAGGCCAGCACAGGATAGCTGGTCT
The DNA here is from genome assembly GCF_052437035.1 of Niveispirillum sp. Lineage (NCBI taxonomy): Bacteria > Pseudomonadati > Pseudomonadota > Alphaproteobacteria > Rhodospirillales > Azospirillaceae > Niveispirillum > Niveispirillum sp. The sequence goes on along the minus strand of NZ_JBQVOH010000002.1, from coordinate 111,136 downwards.
TGGCCACCAGCCCGAAAGGCAGGACAAGAAGGTCACGCTGGTGCAGCACGGCCCAGAGCCAGTGAAACGGCGCATCCGGGGCCAGACGGATGGGATCAAGCAGATTGTGGCCCGCAACGATCACCATCCCCAGCACGATCAGCGTAGCCAGCGGCAGCCGGAACAGACCGGCCAGCACGATCATGCACGCCCCAATGCACCAAATGACCTGCAACCACAATGTTGGCTGTGCGATCCCCCAGTAAAGCGGCGACAGGAAAAACACCTCAATCGCCATCAGCAGCAGGCCGCGCTTCAGCAGGTAGGAGGTCGTTTCCTGGGCCGTGTGGTTGCGGGCATAGAGAAAGACGCCAAGTCCCGTCAGCGCCACAAAGATCGGCGCGCACAGGCTGGCGGCCAGCCGGGCGAAGAACAGGGCCGGCATGATGGTCCTTGCATCCACCGGATCGGTAATGTCGACATGCAGGAACCACGTCTCCCGGACATGGTCCAGCAGCATCACCACCATGACGAAACCACGCAGCGCATCAATACTGCGCAGACGTGACCCCGCCGATTTGACAGCCGTTCCGATGATGCCGGATGGCTTTTGTCCGGAAGCGGCCATAGCGATCGTGCCCATGTTGTGCCCCCTGGATTTGTCTGTTTGTTGTGGAAAGTCCTAAAGCGAGCCGACTTTGATGGTCGACCCGTCAACCAGCCGTGACAGGTTGAAATGCGTCGGGTCGACGGATGGCGTTTCATTGGCGATCAGTTGCGCTATCAGATAGCCGATACCCGGCCCAAGGCCGAACCCGTGCCCCGAACAGCCGGCCGCCAGGAACAGGCCGCCGACCGCATCAATGCCAGACGCAACCGGCACGGCATCCGGCGTGCAATCGACATAGGCGCCCCAGACATGGTCGATCTCGATCCCGGCCAGTTCGGGAAAGGTGCCCCTCACATTGTCCATGATGGCCTCAACCAGCCGACGGTTGGGGGCCGGGTCCAGCACGCGCTGACGTTCGAACATCCGGTCATCGCTGCCCAGCCAGGATGGAAGGGATTCCGGCCCAGCGAACAGGGATTTGCCAACCCCGATCTGTACCGCCTTCAGGCGCTTGATGAATTGCGGCAGGAATTCGCGGGCGAACCGCATGCCCTGCGCCGTCAGTTCCAGCGTCGCCCGCCCGCTGATCGCCAGGGTGTAGCTGCCATCCAGGCGCCGCGTCATGGCCAGGTCGGGGCAATAGACCACGTCGCCGACATCGCGGGTCGGCTTCGTGCGCAACGCCGTCTGCCGCACGCTGGCCTGTGGAAACACCACGCCATGGCGGGCCAGGAAGGTGGAGGCCCAGGCCCCGGCAGCACACAGGACCGCATCCGCCCGGATGCTGCCCTTTTCGGTATGCACACCCGTCACACGGCCATTGGTGATGTCCAGGCCGCGCACGGCACAGTTCTGATGGATGGTGGCGCCGCGCGCACGCGCCCCGTCGGCCAGGGCCGGCGCCGCCCAGGCGGGTTCCGCCTTACCATCCGCGACGGAGTGCAAACCGCCCACCCATTTGCGGCGGGTTTCGGGAATGCGCTGTGCCGCCTGCGCCCCTGTCAGCATGTAGGTTTCAACACCGAACGTCCGCGCCGTCGGCCGCCATGCCTCCCACCCGGCCAGCATGGCGGCATCGTCGGTCGCATAGACCAGACCCGTGCGCCGGAAACCCAGATCCTGACCGATCTCCGCCGCCAGCCCGTCCCACAGTGACATGGACAGAAGCGACAGGGGCATTTCACGCGGGTCGCGGTTCTGCTGCCGACACCAGCCCCAGGTCCGGCTCGACTGTTCACAGGCGATATGGCCCTTCTCCAGCAGAGCCACGGACAGGCCGCGCTTGGCCAGATAATAGGCCGACGCAGTGCCGACAATGCCACCGCCGATCACCACGACATCAACGGACTGGGGCAGGGTTTCGTCACTGGCAACGGATCGAACAGCGGGAAGCATCGTGAAACCTCGGCGAGGTGAGTTCGGAGTACCGGCGCGTAGATGCAATTAGGCCGTTGTAATCGTGGGAAGATACGCGACGGCGTCAACCTCCACCAAAAACCCGTAATGAAGTTCGGGCACGGGCACCACGGTCCGCGCCGGTCGCGCATCGGGCAGCATCTCCGCATAGATGCAGTTGAATTCCGGCCAGTTGGCGACGCCCACGATATAGGCGGTCACGCGCGCCAGCTGCGCCGGCGTTCCGCCCGCCGCCTTCAGGATTTCCAGCATGTTGGTCACGGCCTGACGGGCCTGCGCCTCAAAACCGGCGTCGGGCAGCGGTTGACGATCCGCGCGGATCGGCAATTGCCCGGAGATATAGAGCATATCGCCGGCCCGCACCGCCTGCACATAATGGCCGGCAGGCGCTGGGGCGGTATCGGTCAGGATGGTTTCAATACCGGACATTACCAGCCTCCAAAACGCGGCCAGCTGGCCGCGACAATATCCGACGCGCCGCGCACGACCTTGTAGCCGGCATGCTGGGCCCCCGTGGCGCAGGCATGGTTGGGCAGGATACGCACGCGGTCACCGATCTTCAGATCGGGCAGCATCGCCCCGGAGCCTGGCCGGACGGTGACGATCCCATGTTCCTGGTTGGCATCGGCCAGGATGATATCGGCATAGGGCTTGCCGCTGCTGTCACAGACCAGACCATAGCCCTGGCTAACCGGCTGCTTGGAGGTGCCGCGATCCTGCGACATTGCCATCCAGCCGGCATCGACAAGAACCCAGCCCTTTTCCTGCTGATGCCCGATCACGGTGGCCAGGACCGACAGGGCGATATCATCGACCTTGCAGACACCGATGCCCGTCATCACCAGATCGAAAAAGACGAACACGCCGGCCCGCACTTCCGTGACACCGGAAAGATCGGTGGCGAAATGGGCGGTGGGCGTGGAACCCAGGCTCACCGTCGGGCATGGCAAGCCAGCATCGCGCAGTATCTGCGCCGCCTGCACCACCGCGCGGCGTTCCTGGGATGCCGCATCGACCAGGGCCTGTTCGGTGCGGGCACCATAGCTGGCGCCGGCATGGGTCAGGACGCCACGAAGCTCCCCCCCCTGCACCAGCGCCCGCCCGATGGCCAGCAGGCGGTCGGCATCATCGGGAAGGACACCCGACCGGTGGCCATCGCAATCGATCTCGATCAGCGCCGGGATGGCATGGCCCGCCGCCCGCGACGCCGCCGCCACGGCTTCGGCCTGTTCAACGGTGTCCAGCACGACCGCGATATCGACGCCGTCCTGACGAAGCTGCTGCACCTTGGCAAGCTTGGCCGGCGCGATGCCGACGGCATAGATCATGTCCTTGACGCCGGCTGCCGCGAAATACGCCGCCTCCTTCAGGGTGGAGACCGTTGCAGGCCCTTCCGGCGTCGTCATCACCCGGCGCGCCACATCGGCAGACTTCGCGGTCTTCAGATGCGGGCGCAGCGAAACGCCAAGGGATGCAAGCCGCTGCCGCAGGCGGGCAATATTGCGATCCATGCGGTCGGCGTCCAGGATCAGACAGGGTGTTTCAAGGTCCGCCAACCGCACGGGCGCCGAGGCCGTGTCAGGGTTCGTTATTGTGTCCGCGTGCGTCACAGGATAGGTCCTCGCAAATAGGGTGATTTCAATGGTGCTCGCGCGACCAACGCGGCGCAATTAACGGCTTCTGCATGATTGAATAAGACTGGACTTAATGCCGCCAATTATTGCGGGAAATAGCCCAGCACGGCCTTGGTCTCCAGATACTCCTCCATGCCAAACGCCCCATATTCACGGCCATTTCCGGACTGTTTATAGCCGCCGAAGGCAGCATGGGCATCCCAGGCGGGATGGTTGATATGGACCTGCCCGGCCCGTATCCGCGACGCGACCCGCCGGGCACGGTCCAGATCGGCGGACTGGACATGCGAGCCCAGGCCGTAAACCGTATCATTGGCGATGCTCACAGCCTCTTCCTCGTCGGCATAGGGGATCAGGCAGAGGACCGGGCCGAATATCTCGTCCTGGGCGATACGCATGTCCGACCGCACCTGTGAGAAGATGGTTGGCCGCACGAAATAGCCCTGTTTCAGCCCTTCGGGCCGCCCCGGCCCGCCGCAGACAAGCTTCGCCCCTTCCGCCATGCCGATGGCGATCATGGCCTGCACCTTGTCGAACTGCGCCGGGGTGGAGACGGGCCCCAGCACCGTCTCCTCCTGCATCGGATCACCCACCGTCATTGCGGCAGCGGCCTTAGCCGCCAATTCCTCAACCTGCGCCAACCGGCTGGCTGGAACCAGCATGCGGCTGGGAGCGCTGCAGGACTGCCCGACATTGCGGAAGGCCGCTGCCACACCCAACGGCACGACACGCTCGAAATCGGCATCATCCAGCAGGATATTGGGCGATTTTCCGCCCAGTTCCTGGGTAACGCGCTTCACGGTCGGGGCTGCGGCTTGCGCGACCAGAATGCCGGCACGCGTCGACCCCGTGATCGAGATCATGTCCACATCCGGGTGCGCAGCGAGCGGGGCGCCCACCTGCGGTCCCGTGCCATAGACAAGGTTGAAGACGCCCGGCGGCGTCCCGGCATCATGCATGATCCGGGCAAACAAATCGGCGCTGAGCGGCGACATCTCGCTGGGCTTCAGCACGATCGTGCATCCCGCCGCGATGGCCGGTGCCACCTTGGCCGTGACCTGATATAGGGGCCAGTTCCATGGCGTGATCAGTCCGCAGACGCCAATGGCCTCCTTGATGATCGCCGTCGTTCCCTGTCGGCGAATGAAATCATAGGTCCCCAGCACCTCAATGGCGGCACGCACATGCGCGAAGCCGAAGGGAACCTGAGAGGCCCGTGAAAAGCTGATCGCCGCCCCCATTTCGGTGCTGATCGCCTGGGCCAGTTCCTCCGCCCTCTCCTCCATCAGCGCCAGGATCCTGCCCAGCAGCGCTGCACGCTCTGCCACCGGACTGACAGAGAATGCGGGAAAGGCGGCACGCGCCGCGGCGACGGCAAGATCGACGTCATCGGCGTAACCGGACGTGACCAGACCGATCTCCTTCTGGGTTGCCGGATTGATGACCGGCATCGCATTCCCGGCTTTGGACGGAACCGTCCAGCGTCCCCCGATGTAATGCTGATCGCAGACCATAAACGCCATAATCCACCTTTTCATGCCAATGCCGGCGAACGGAACCACTGGTTCCGGAGGCATTGCGTCAACCAGAGGATCATGCAAAAACATGAACTCAGCAATTAACTATCACTTCATGTTTGATTAAGGCTGATCTTATGATCTCCACCGAGGATCTGACCTTCTTCGCCATGATCGCCGCCTCCCCATCTTTGGCGGAGGCGGCGCGGCGGTTGAATGTCACCGCACCGGCGGTGACCCAGCGGCTGCGCGCCCTGGAACTGCGCGTCGGGGTCAATCTGGTCGACCGCACCTCGCGCGGACTGAACCTCACCGACGAGGGCGAGTTGCTTGCGTCGGAGGGGCGGGCAATCATTGAGGCGATGGATGATCTTTCCGAACGCCTCGCCCGGCGAACGACGCAGGTCCGGGGGCATTTGCGGATTGCGGCCCCCCACGGCTTTGGTCGGCGATATGTCGCCCCCATCGTGCAGGCGTTCGCACAGCGTCACCCTGCCGCCATCGTCACACTCGAATTATCGGACAGCCCGATACGGCAGATGTCGGAAAGCTGGGATATCGTGGTCCATATCGGAGCCTTGCCGGAAAGTGACCGGCTGGTGACAACCCTGGCCCCCAATCGCCGCTTCCTATGCGCGGCACCGGACTATCTGGCGAACCACCCGCCCATTGAAAGGCCGGAGGATCTTGGCCTGCACCGCTGTCTGGCCCTGCGGGAAAACAATGAAGATGTCACGCTGTGGCGATTTACGCACCCGACGCTGGGCGGTGCGACGGTACGGATCAACCCCACCATGTCGACCAATGATGGCCAGGTCATTCGTGACTGGGCTCTGTCAGGGGCCGGCATCATCGTGAGAAGCGAGTGGGATGTGGCCAGGGACCTTGCAACGGAAAAGCTGCATCGGGTTCTCCCCCAATGGTCCCTGCCCCCCGCCGACGTGGTCGCCCTGGTGCATGCGCGCCGTGGCCGGAGCAGCCGCGCCAACGTCTTCCTTCAATCGCTCAGGGAGGCATTGGCCTCGCCCCCCTGGCTGACCCCCACGGCAAACGGCTGACAGAGAACCGCATGTCGGCAGTACCCGACCGGAGAGGCTGAATGTGCTGGACCGCGATAGGGTCGCGGTCATCGCGGACGCCATGAAAATGGGTCCCCGCCCAGGGCCTCTCCGATACACCCTGGGCGGGGATAGAATGTCAGAGGTGCGCCGTTGCCGCCGGCGACGGATTGATCTTGAAGAGCCTTTCCGCGTTGGTCTGGAAGAATTTCCGCTTCACCTCCAGCGGCATGTCCATCGCATCCATGGCTATCACCTCTTCCACCGGGCACTGATAGGGATAATCCATGGCATAGAGCACGCGGTCATCGCCCATCACCTTCTGCGTGAACTTGATCGCGTCTTCCCAGGCCATGCCGGAATTGGTGATGTGGAAATGTTCACGCAGATAGGTGGAGACCTTGCCCTTCTTCAGCGGCTTCATGCTTTCATAACGGCCCGTGCGCACGCCGGCCCCATGCATGAAATCCAGTCGGTACAGCCAGAAGGGCAACGCCTCGCCCATATGGCCGATCACGATCTGAAGCTTGGGGAACCGGTCCAGCGCGCCTGACGTGATCATGCGCAGCGCGTGCATGCCCGTCTCCACACCGAAACCGAAAATCGCCCCATCCAGCCCGGCCTCCAGCAGCGGGCCGATCATAGTGGCGGGTGGTGTATTGGGGTGGATATAGAGGGGGACATCCATCGCCTCGATGGCTTCCAGAACCTCGTTGAACTTGGGATTGTCCAGATACTCACCCAGGATGTGGCTGTTGATCAACACGCCGGACAAGCCCAGCTTGCTGATGGCACGTTCGATCTCCCGTGCCGCCGCCTTGGGGTTCTGCGGGGCGCAGGCGGCCATGCCGCTAAAGCGGGTGGGATATTTGGCGATGGCGTCGGCCAGCCGGTCATTGGCGGTTTCCGCCACCATGGTGGCGCGGTCGGCATTACGGATGACGTTGGTGCCGGGCGCGGTCAGGCCCAGTATCTGGCGGTCAATGCCGCGTTCATCCATATGCGCGATGCGCTGTTCGCCCAGATCCATCAGGGCGTTTGCAACGAAGCGTGGCCGTTCCGCCGGGTGGTCCAGATAATAGCCGATCAGGCTGAGGAAGCCGGGATCGACATCCGGTGCCGCCAGTTCCTCGCGAAAGGCCGCGATCAGTTCGGGCGTGGTGAAGGCTTCCTCGGTCGCGATGCGCAGATAGCCCTGGGCGCCGCCGGTCTTGGGCATGGTCATGATGACCCCTGTCTTCAATGCTGATGGATGGTCTTGGTGACAAGGCATGCGGCAAGGCCTTCCGGCCCGTCTTCCGACCCGTGGCCGCTTTCCTTCACCCCGCCAAAGGGCGCGTCGGACGCGGCCAGCGCGGTGGTGTTGATGCCCACCATGCCCGCCTCGATGGCGTCACCGATCAGGTTGGCGCGGCGCGCATTCTCCGTGAAGGCGAAGGAAGCCAGCCCATAGGGCAGACGGTTCGCCTGTTCCACCGCCTCGTCCAGCGTGGCGAAGGGCGTGGCGACGACCACGGGGCCGAACGGTTCCTCATTCATGATGCGGGCCGTATTGGGAACGTCCGACAATACCGTCGGCTGCCAGAAGAAGCCCTTGCCGTCGATGGCCTCCCCACCTGTGCGGATGCGGGCGCCATGGCCGACGGCATCCTTGATCAGGTCGGCAATGGCGGCGGGGCGGCGGGCGTTGGCCATCGGCCCCATATTGGTGTCGGGGGCCAGACCGTCGCCAACCTTCATCTTCGCCATGCGCTGCGCATAGGCCGCCACGAACCGGTCATAGATGCCCTCCTGGACATAGAACCGGGTGGGGGAGACGCAGACCTGGCCGGCATTGCGGACCTTGCTGTTGGCCAGCATCTCCACCGTCCGGTCGAAATCGCAATCATCAAAGATGATCACGGGCGCGTGGCCGCCCAGTTCCAGCGTCGTCACCTTCATCGTGTCGGCGCATAGCCGCATCAGATGCTTGCCGACGGTCGTCGATCCCGTGAAGCTCAGCTTGCGGATGATCGGGCTGGCCAGCAGGTGGCGCGACACCTCATCCGGGACACCGAAGACAAGCTGCACGACATCGGACGGGCAGCCGGCATCGATCAACGCCTGCACCACGGCCATGGCCGAGGCCGGGGCCTCCTCCGCCGGTTTCAGGATCACCGAGCAACCGGCGGCAATGGGTGCCCCCAGCTTGCGGCCCGGATTATGGACGGGGAAGTTCCAGGGGGCGAAAGCCGCCACCGGTCCCACCGGCACCTTCATGACCAGCGAGCGCTGGCCAGCCGGGCGGACAAGCACGCGGCCATAGACCCGGCGGGCCTCCTCCGCATAGAAATCGAACAGACCGGCGCAGGCGATGGTCTCGATCCGCGTCTCGGCCAGTGTCTTGCCTTCCTCCCGCGTGGCATTGCGGGCGATAATTTCGACACGTTCCCGCAGCAGCCGGGCGGCATCACGCAGCACGCGCGCCCGTTCATCGACGGATGTCTTGCTCCAACTACGAAAACCGCGGTCGGCGGCGGCCAGCGCCCGGTCAAGATCGGCGGCACCGGCCAGCGGCAATTCGCCCAGCGTCTCACCATTGGCCGGGTTGATGACGGCATGGGTGCGGTCAGCCCGCATGATCCATTCGCCGTCGATATACATGCCGAGTTTGGGATAGTCGGCGGAAGTCTGGTCAACCAAAATTGATCCTTTCGGTCGCGCAAACCTTTAGGTCGCGCAAAGGGGAGATCAGGCGGCGCTGGCCTGGGCCGGTACCCAGTTGCCATGCAGTCCCTGACGGATGCGGAAAGGCAGGCCGATGGTCGCGATGGGGCCGGCTGCCAGATTAAGGGCGTTGAACAGCAGCAGGCGGGAGGCGTGCTCCACCAGCCGGTTCTCGATCACCACGATATAGCCGTCGCCCTCAGCATCGGAGCCGGGGCGCGGAATGAAGGCCGGTTCCTGGAAGGAGGAGGTGGAGCCGATCCACCAGGTATCGGTCTGCCCCGTTTCCAGGTCGATGCGACCCAGCGTGTTCATCATCAGGCCCGACGCGCTGCGCCCGCCCGGCAGGTCCACGGGCTTGGTCATGTCCTGGACCAGCTGCCAGCCATAGCGGTTCTTCACCCCCGCGAAACGGTCATCGATGCGGGGAAACTCGCCGACCAGATTGGCCAGCGGCGCCATATGGATGTCGTCGCTGTTGGCGCTCATGTCGACGGTCCAGCGCGTCATGGTCGCGGCGGCTTCGTGGGGCTGGAACGGCGCCCCTTCGGTATCGGGGAAGAAGGGGAACATGTTGCCCTTCGCCATCGGCACATCGAAGTGCACCTTGCTGCCATCCTCATGCGCATTCATGACGTGGCTGGCAAAGCAGGTGGGGGCGGAGAACCAGCGGATATCCGCCGCCTTGCCATTGCGCGGCAGCACGCCCAGATGCACGGGGCGTCCGCGATCAAAGCCGAAATGCGGCAGGCCGGCCTTCAGACGTTCCCAGGAACCGACAATGGGCACCACATGGAAAACGACATAATTCTCGGTGAACCCGAAATCATGCATCATGCAGTAATAGGGGATTTCGAACCAAACCTCGTTCGTGATCTGCCCCTCCGCGCTGATCGTGTAATAGACCATGTCGCGGGTACACAGGCCCTTGGCGGCGTAGCCGAAGCTCAGCATCTCGCCCGTGCGCGGGTCGATCTTGGGATGGGCGGAGAAGGTCTGTGAAATCATGGCCCCGCCGAAATCATAGGTCGGGTCCAGTGTCTCCAGCGTTTCCGGGTCCATGACCACGGGCGGGCTGTCCTCCTTCAGGGCGAACAGCTTGCCGGCATGGACGACAACATTGGTGTTGGCGGTGCCGCGCACCTCCCCCTGCACACTGTCATCATCGGTCAGGGGATTGCGGTAGGCGCCGAACAGGGCGCGGCCCGCCTCGCGTTCCCGCGTGAACTTGTCGGTACGGACCCAACGCTGCTGCAGGGCAACATTGCCGTCCTTGAAGCGGAACCGCGTCACCATGCCATCGCCGTTGAACCAGATATCGTCGCCGGCCAGCGGCGGGAATTGCGGGTCCGGCGCTACGCGGTAGAAGCTGCCATCCAGGTCTGCGGGAACGGCACCGTCCAGCACGGGCAGATGGCCGACCTCCGCCTCCACACCAGACGGGGCGAAGAAGCCGGTGAAGTTGGGGGTGTTGGGAAACTTCATAATGTGCCCCTTGCATGCAAAATGTCAGGACGGATGGTCATGGGCGATCCTCCGCCGCGATGGCGCGGGCGGCCAGCCCGTAATGCAGGGCAGCCCAGGCATAGAGGCCGATACTGGCCAGAAGCGCGCTGCGCACCCCGATGGCCGACGCGGCGGCGGGATCAGCAATGCCCGACGCGCCTGCAAACAGATCGCTGAGCAGGCCCAGTAAGGGCGGACCGAAACCCACGCCCACCATGGTGGAGACGAAGAAATAGACGAAGGCCGCCGTGGTCCGTTGCTGCGGCGCCACCATGTTCTGAAAGGCGACCAGCGTGGGCACCGAATGGAAGAACAGGAACACCCCGGCAATGGTGATCAGGGTGACCGCCGCGACATGATTGTCCAGCCCATAACCGGCCAGATAGAGCGGCACGCTGATGGCGATGCCCAGGCAGGGCAGCAGCGCGTACCAGCGCTTGCCGCGCCGGGCGATGAAATCGATGCCGAAGCCCCCCAGGCTCATGCCCGCCGTCGATGCTGTGGTGCTGATGATCGCGACATAGAAGGCCGTGGTGGTCAGCGGCAATTCATGGACCCTCATGAAGAAGGGTGCGGTAAAGGCCCCGCCCGCGAACAAGGCCATGCTGGCCAGCGCCAGACCGGCCAGCATATGGCGGAAGGCCGGGCGGCGGAACATCTGCGCGAACACTTCCCATGTGCGGGGCGGGCTGGCGGCGGGCGCGGCGACATTGCCCCCGGCCAGCCGGTCGCTGTGACCGCGCGGCGGGTCACGCAGCAGCAAACGGAACAGTATTGCCACCACAATGCCCGGTGCGCAGACCAGCATCAGGGCCACGCGCCAGCCATAATCCCGCGCCAGCCAGGCCGCCACGACGGAGCCCAGCAAGGCCCCCACCGGGGCACCCAGCCGCATCACGGTCAGGGCGAAACCCCTGCGGTGTGGCGGAAAATGATCACCGATCAGCGACGTGCTGGGTGCCTGCACCCCCGCCTCCCCGATGCCGACGCCGATGCGGCACAGGAACAGCGTCCAGATATTGGTCGCCATTCCGCACAGCAGGCTCATCACCGAAAAGACGGCGACGGACACGGAAATGATGGTGACGCGGTCACGCCGTTCGGCCAGCCGCGCAATGGGCAGGCCCAGCGTGGAATAAAGAATGGCGAAAGCCAGACCGCCCAGCAACCCGAACTGGAAATCGGTCAGCCCCAGATCCTTCTTGATCGGTTCCGCCAATGTCTGAACGATGACCCTGTCGACATAGGCAAAGGCCGATACCAGCAGGATCAACACCAGCAGGGTCGCGCGATAGCCGCGTCCGAACAGCGGATCATCGGTCGCCTTCTGTACCGCAGAGGTCATATCGGCTCCACTTTCTTAACCGGAAGTGAGGGGAGGTCCATTCGACCTCCCCCTGGCTGGATCAGAAGGAGAAGCGGAAGCCGGCCTTGAAGGTACGACCGATGCTGTCATAGAGGACCGGGTTGGTCACACCGAAGCTGGACGGCAGGTCGTTCGGTGGATCGCGGTCGAACAGGTTGTTCACGATGCCGAACAGTTGCACCTTGGTGTCGTTGAAGGTCAGGTCGTACTGGGCATTCAGGTTGAACAGCCAGTAATCGCCGACATAATTGTCGCTGATGCTGTTGGCCGCGGTCGCGCTGTAACCCGACTGGTGCGGGCCGATCAGCGTGGCGTTGTACACACCGCGCGAGATATAGCGTGATGTCAAAGTGCCGCTGAAATCACCCTGTGCGTAGGTAGCGCTCAGCGTGCCGGTGAAGGTCGGCAGGCCCGACGGCTGTGACGTGGGCGAACCGTTCATGCCGGCCCGGTTGACCGAGGCGCCGGTGGCATCGATGGTGATCAGGTCGAACAGATAGGTGCCGAGCGCGCGCAGGGTCAGGTCCCCCTCCCCCAGCGCGATCTTGTAACGGGCCTCGACATCCACGCCGCGCGTCTTCAGCGTGTTCAGGTTCAGGTTGGCGTTGTTGACGCTGGTGATGGTGCCCGCCGCATTGCGGGTGATCAGGGAACAGAGATCGGTGGCGCCGGCATTGCAGCGATTGATGATGATCTGCCCGCCCAGGGTGGTGATGGCACCATCCAGGCTGATGTCGAAATAATCAGCGGAGAATTGCAGATCATCGATGGGGGTGACCACAGCACCGCCCGTCCAGGTCTTGGCGATTTCCGGGCGCAGCTTGGTATTGCCGCTCAACACGACGGAGGTAAGGGCGCTGCCGCCGGTGCGCGGGTCTGTCAGGAACTGGAAGCTGGTGCTGGCCGGGGCGTTCAGTTCGAAGAAGTTGGGCGCACGGATATCACGCGACCGGGTGCCGCGCACCCGCAGGAAATCAGTCGGTTCCCAGGACAGCCCGGCCTTCCAGCTCCACACCGAACCGCTGGTCGAATAGTCGGTCAGGCGGACGCCGCCATTGACCGACAGGCTTTCGGCGAACGGCACCGATTTCAGCAGCGGCACGCCCAGTTCGGCATAGCCTTCCTTGACCTTGATATTCGGGCCGGAGATGGCCTGGCCGGAGCTGGTGATGAAGCGCAGGGCCGATGAAATCTGGTCGGCACTGCCGGCCACGCTTTCCACACGGTATTCCGCACCCGTCGCGAAGGAGACCGGGCCGGCGGGCAGTTCCGCAACGGTGCCGGAGATATTGGCCGAGGCCACCTGCTGGATCAGGTGCGTCTTCTGCCAGGCCGTGCCATAGGCATAGGCAACGGCGTCGGGCGAGAAGCGGTTCTCACCGAACAGGTTCAGCGGCTTGCACCCCGCCACCAGCGGGTTGGTCGGCGTGGTCAGGGTCGACCGGCAGACGATATTGCCGTTGGCGACACCATTCTGGAACAGGCCCTGATCGACCGCATCCACCGCGCGGGCGAAATTGTCGGTGATCTGGGTGTTGCGGGTTTCCTGTTCGTAATTGGTGCGGCCATACTGGTAATAGGCATCCCACTGCCAGCCATCGCTGAAATCACCACGGGCGCCGGAGACAAGGCGATAGGTTTCGCGCTCCACCTCCGCAACCGGCGGGCCGATATCGTTGGACACGCGACCGAAGGAGAAGCTGGTCTGGTTGGCCGTTGCCAGTTGCGCGCGCAGGGCCGCCGGCAGATAGGCATTGTCACGCTGGATGGTGATGTTGCCGGTATTGCGGGCCGACGCGCCGATGGTTTCCGCGTTGGCGCGTCCATAGGAGGCTTCCATGAACAGTTCGACACTGTCCGAGGCCTGATACTTGGCATGCATCATGCCGGAATAGCGCTCCACCGGCGCCACCAGCGGGAAGTTGTTGTAGAAGCCATTGACCGGATCGGCGCTGCCACCCGACTGGAACAGGCCGCCATTGGAGAAGGCGGGACCGGTGGCATAGTAGGTGCCGTAATCATGGTTGAAATAGCTGCCGTCGGGCCGGAACTCGATCCCGCGCAGCACACCCGTCGTGATCAGGCCATTGAAGGATGCGGTCGCCGTGCGGGCATTGGGCAGCAGGATCTGACGCGCCAGACCGTTGGTCTGCGGCGTCGGATTGGAAATGGTATTGTAGCTTTCGGCGCACCAGGACCGGCTGTAACAGTCACCCATGCCCTTGTTGTTGGAGTATTCACCGCCGATCACGACATGGCCGCGACCATCGGCAAAGTCGGTGCCGCCAGCCAGGGTGGCATAGACTTCACGATTGTCATCTTCCTGCGACAGGCCATACTGCACGCTGCCGCGCACGCCTTGCAGGCTGGTATTCAGGATGACGTTGACGACACCGGCCACCGCGTCAGAGCCATAGGCCGCAGAGGCACCGCCAGTGACCACTTCGCTGCGTTCGATCAGGACGGTCGGGATCAGGTTCAGGTCGACGGAACCCGACGGGGAATTGCCGCTGCCGGCGATGGTGCTGGCGACAAAGCGACGGCCATTGACCAGGACGAGCGTGCGCTGCGCGCCCAGACCGCGCAGGTCGGCCAGATTGGCGCCGGCATTGCTGGAGAAGATGCCGACGGTGGCCGGCGTGGATTGCGGACGGAAGGAAGGCAGGGTGTTCAGCATGTCGGCGACATTGGAGACGCCCTGGCGCTGCAACTCCACCTCGCCCACCACCGTCACCGGCGTCGGGGCCGCAAAACCGGTCACAGGCAGGCGCGTGCCGGTCACAATGATCTCTTCCAGAGAGTCCAGCGTCTGCGGCGCGCCGGCCGCGTCCTGTGCGGTGGCGGGATTGGCCAGGGCGGTAAGGACGGCCAGGATGCTGGCGCCGGTCAGCCGGTGCGCCGTTGAATGCCTCATGTGGATTTCCTCCCCCTGCGCTGCGCCGGATAGACACGGGACACGGCGGCGCGAGCGCTTGTTGATTTATCAATGAGATTATTGATAGCTCAATGATGTAGGCCTTGGCAAGTGGTTGATCGGGTAAATTGCTCACACCTGCATGGTTCTGTGTGGGGCTGGCTTTTCAGGATGGGCTGCGGGTACAGGTGGATTGAACCGCCGCAATCAACACATTGTATTAACTTGATATTTTATCGAATTCCCCATCGCGTCATCACATCCAATGGTATGCGATCCCGCCTTTGCCTGCCACTAAATTAAAGGCTCTCCGGACATTGGGACCGTGGAAGTTCGGCTTCCAGCTTAGAAACGCTGCCAGTTATGTCCGGCCTTTCCGGCTTTGCCACCGATGGTCTTAAATTCCGCGCTTTGCGCATTGACAGCGGGACCATAATATTGATCACTCAATGACCAATCACATTGGGGCCGCGAGTCGCGTTGTGTCCGGGGATATCCCTGGGCTACTGCTGGTCGCAATCCCGTACCAATCACGGTCACTCGTGAACCCGCGGTTGCCCCCAGGGGAGAAAACAATGGAAGTCCGTTTTCCCGATATCCCGGCCTATCACGGCTGGGCAAAGCCGCTGCGCCTTGAATCAACCGTCGAGGGGCTGGAACTGATCGAGGGGGCGGTACCCGCCGGCCTGGACGGCACCTGGTACCGCGCCGGGCCCGACCGGCAATATCCGCCCATGCTGGGTACCGACATCTTCATCGATGGCGAGGGCATGGCGCACATGTTCCGCATCAAGGACGGCGTCGTTTCCTATCGTAGCCGCTGGGTCCGCAATGACCGTTACATGGCGCAGGCCAAGGCTGGCCGATCGCTGTTCGGCCTTTATCGCAACCGCTTCACCGATGACCCGTCGGTCAAGGATGTCAGCGGCGGCACCGCCAACACCAATATGATCTTCCATGATGGAAGACTGCTGGTGCTGAAGGAGGATGACCTGCCGTTCGAGGTGGACCGCGACACGCTGGACCCCATCGGACGCTATGATTTCGGCGGCAAGGTTCGGGCCACATCCCTGACGGCGCATCCGAAATGGTATCCCGACGATGGCCGCCTGCTGACCTATTCCTATCAGGCGCGCGGCGACGGCACGCGGGATATCGTGTTCTACGATATCGATGACCAGGGCCGCATCCTCGACGAAATCTGGTTTGAGATGCCCTATGCCTCACTTGTCCATGATTTCGCGGTGACGCCCAATTGGGCCATCTTCCCCTTCATGCCGCTGATCACGGATGTGGAAAACCTGAAACGCGGCGGCACCTTCTATGAATGGCATCCCAACGAACAGGTCGTGGTTGCCCTGGTGAAGCGTGGCGGCACGAAGGAGGATATCCGCTGGTTCCGGGGCCCCGCCGGCTGCCTCAGCCATATGATGAACGCTTGGGAGGAAGGCAGCACGATCCATCTGGATACATGCTATTACGACGGCAACTGTTTCCCGTTTTTCCCCACGCCTGATGGACAGCATGTCGAAGGCTGCCCACCCTTCCTGTCTCGCCTCAGCTTTGATCTGAACAGCGACGGGGATGGGTTCGCGCGGCGGCGCATCATCAACACACCGGGCGAGATGCCGCGCACCGATGACCGCTACCAGGGACATGAATGCCGCCACGGCTTCCTGATCGTGGGGCGTGGCCCGGACGGGTCATCGGCCATCGGCCGCATCGACCTGCGCAGCGGGGAGGTCACGCGCTGGCATCCCGGTCCCGGTGCCTCCGTCCATGAACCGCAGTTCGTGGCCCGTTGTCCCGGCGCACCGGAGGGGGATGGCTGGCTGCTGGTCATCGTCAACCGGCTGGAAACCAACCTCAGCGAACTGGCGATCCTGGATGCACAGGATGTGGCGGCGGGGCCGGTGGCCCGGCTGTACATGCCGATGCGGGTACGGACCACCTTCCATGGCACCTGGGTGCCGGGGGAACGGCTGCGCAGCCGTTGAAGGTTTACCCCGGTCTGGCGGCGGATACCGCCAGACCGGGGAATGTCACGCCACGGCGGGCTTTGCGGCCGGCGCGCCGTCGCGGCGGATCGGCTTCAGCAGTAATACCAGCAGGGCGACCGCAACCGGCGGGATGGCGATCATGGCCAGCGTCACCTCCAGCGTAAAGGAGGATGCCAGCGCCATGCCGCCAAACAGCGGGGCGATGATCCCGCCGATACGGCCCGCACCACCGGCCCAGCCCACGCCCGTGCTGCGCAGGGCCGTCGGATAGATCTGGGTCATCAGCATGTTCAGCCCCGCCTGTCCGCCCGACTGACAGAAGCTCCAGCAGACCAGCAGCAGCACGAAGCCCACGGTGCCAAATGGCACATGGCCCATCAGGATCAGCGTCGCCGCAATCCCGACATAATAAAGCGGGATCAGACGCGTGGCCCCGATCCGGTCCATCAGGAAACCGATGGTGACGGTACCGATCATGCCGCCGATGAAGCCCGTCATGGAAACGATGGCAAAGCGCTGGATCGTGATGCCGCCCATTTCCTGGAAAAAGGTGGGCAGCCACGCGGCCAGCAGCGCGATATTGCCCATGGACAGGACACAGGCCGCAAACAGGATGGCGCTGGTGCGCGCACGCCCATCGCGGAACACGTCGATGACATGGGCCTTCACCTTCTTGCCGCCGGTTTCCGCCGTCACGAACCTTTCCTCCCCCGTCAGGACGAGGCTGCGGTCCATCCAACGGATGGTGCGGGCGATGGCGGGATGGCTGGGGTCACGGCCCACGCGGTAGGTCAGCGATTCCGGCAGGAACAGCAACAGAACCGGCACCATGATCAGCGGCATCAGCCCACCAAGCCAGAAGCCGCTTTCCCAGCCATAATGCGGGACCAGCAAAGCAATGGCAGCACCAGCCGCACTACCGGCGCTGTAACCCGCGATACCGATGGCGATAAACAGCGAGCGCCAGCGCTTGGGCGTGAATTCCGCCAGCAGCGCCATGGTGGTGGGCACGACGCTGGCCAGGAACAGGCCCGACAGGCCGCGCAGGATGGCCACCATCATCAGCGACGTGGAGAAGACGGTGATCGTCGTCAGCACGCCGAAGATGATGAAGGCGATGATCAGCATCCGCTTGCGCCCGTAATAGTCCGACAGCGGGCTTATGACGAAGGCGCCGATGGCCAGCCCGGTCTGTTGCAGGACGAAAACGATGGTCATGCTGGCCGGCGTGACACCGAAATTCCCGGCGATGGCGGGGGCGATCTTGCCCACCATGAAGATGTCGAACCCGTCGATGAACATGGCCAGCGTGGTCAGCGCCAGCACAAGGCATTGCGGAAAACCGATCTTGCGCTGGTCGATAAAGTTTTGGACGTCGAACGCCGTCATGAAGCTGCGCTCCCTCCCTCAAGGGCGCCGGACCTTGATCCGGCAAGGTTTTATGATGGGGATGCCGGCCTGTATACGCACGGGTTAAGGGGCCGCGCGCTCCGACCAGTCTTTGAGGAATCAATAATATCGCCTGTCCCGGTTTCGCGCCAGCCCTCTTGAGCATGTAGCATCAAAATGTCGGCGTTGCAGTCCAATGGCGCTGGCGCGCTGCCAGAACGCTGGAATAACATTGAATGATCAACTAACAATGGATCAGATCAGCTATCGCTGACACTTGATCGGGATGAAAGAAGACATATGAAACGGCAGGCCAGATCGGACGCGAGCCCGGCCAGCGGCGAAGTGGAGGGCGAGGTGCCCGGCGCGGAAAACGCAGTGCCGGCCCGCGCCAAGCTTGAGCTGCCGGGATGGAATGTCTCTAATCTGCAGTTCTCCACCTTCCGGGTGACCTTGATCGCCAAGGTGATCGACCGTCTGACGATCAGGCGGTTGGCGGAGCGGGGGGAACTGACATACGCGGAATGGCGTGTCCTGGCGCGGCTGGGTACCATGCCCGACGGTGGCACCGTGGGACAGGTTGCCGATCTTGCCTGGGTTGACCGCGCAGAGGTCAGCCGGGCCGCCCGCTCGCTGGAGGAACGGGGATATACGCGGCGGCGGGAGAATCCCAACGACCTGCGCACGCCCATCCTCTATCTGACCAAGACCGGACAGAAGCTGTACAAGGCGACGCTGAAGGAACGTGTTGCCTTCCATGAATCGCTGCTGGTCGATCTATCGCCGGAGGAACGCGTAGTGCTGGATGAGCTTCTGTCCCGCATCGGCGAACGGCTGGCTCATCTGGTCAAGACGTGAGATGGATCGAAGTGGGAATTTCAAACATCATTGATCCCTCAATATAAAAGTTCATTGAACTATCAATAAATCGATGATACCCCTGGCTTCTGTTCCGCCCGGCGCCTTGGATGCGCGCGCGGGCCGTTTCCAGGAGAGATATCGATGGTCGAGGTCTGCTGGCCGGGCGGTGTCCCGGCTTTGATGCCTGCTGAGGATCGCGCCGAAATCACCGAGCTTTTCGCACGCTATGCCTGGGGCCTGGATCTGGCCGACGAGGAGCAGGTGCTGGACACTTTCGCCGAGGATGGGGAGTTCGATCACCTCTGGCAGGGCAAGGCCCAGGGCCGCGACGCCATCCGCGCCCATCTGCGCGGCCTATGGTACGACCGGCAGCATTGGTGGTTCGGGCGGCAGCATCTGTTCAACCATTTCATCATGGACCCGCGTCCGGAAGGGGCGCGCGTACGCTGCTTCTTCCAGATCATCCAGTTCAATGCCGATTACGGCACCAATTTCATCTTCGGCATCGGCACGCGCGATGACCGGCTGGTGAAACGCGATGGCCGCTGGAAATTCCAGCGCCTGCACGTCAATGCCTGGACAAAAGCGGATCAGGTGCCCTGGAAGGGCGAACGGACGATGGTCCCGCGCCCTTTCAATGCCCCGGCCCCCGTCGATTGCCGGCCTTTCAGCGTGCAGTCGCAGGACCCCTGGTGATGCAAACCTCCTTCCATGACCGTATCCGCGCCCTGGGCACAGCGTTCTCGGTGGCACAAATCCAGGGTTCCATGGCGCTGTTCGCCCCCTTACAGCCCCCTGTCGATGAAGCCCTGGTTCAACGCGACCTGTCCTATGGCCCGGACGCGCGTCACCGGCTGGACCTGTTCGGCGGCGGTGGTGACGCAAGGCGCCCGGTGCTGGTCTTCCTGCATGGCGGTGGTTTTATCGGCGGTGACAAGGGGGCGCCCGGTGCGCCTTTCTACAACAATGTCGGCGCCTGGGCGGCGGCGCAGGGCTGGCTGGGCGTCACCGCCACCTACCGGCTTGCCCCTGCCCATCCCTGGCCGGCGGGCGCGCAGGATGTGGCGCGGCTGGTGGACTGGCTGAAGGCGGAGGCCGCAAACCATAGTGGCGATCCGGACCGCATCATCCTGATGGGGCAATCGGCAGGCGCGGCACATGTCGCCTCCTATGTCGGTGGGCAGGGCTTTGCGGAAATGGCGGCCACATCCATCGCGGGGGCCATCATGCTGTCGGGCCTCTATGATGTGCCCAGTGCGGCCCGCAACCCCTATCAGGATGCCTATTTCGGCACCGATCCTTCCCGGTTCGCAGCCCAATCCAGCATCGACGGTCTGGTGGAGACCAGCGTGCCCTGCCTGTTCACCGTATCGGAGAATGACCCGGCGGATTTCCAGCGTCAGGCGGCCCTGCTGGTCTCCCGCCGGGTGGCTGCCACGGGCAAGTGGCCGGATTTCCATTGGCTGGAGGGGCATAACCATATCAGCCCCGTCCACCAGATCCATTCACCCGTCGATGCGCTGGGTCCCGTCCTGGCACGCTTCGTTGCGGGGGTAGTGGGATAGGGTCGCCTTTTCGATGACCCAGCGGGCCAGTTCGCCATGGGCGGTCTTGGCCGCCGCCTGCATGTATTCGTCCGACACGCTCTGTGCCGTCAGTTCGACACGCAGGCCGTTGGGATCGAAGAAATAGAGGGACTGGATGATGTGATGATCGGTGATGCCGACAACCTCCACCCCCGCCGCCTTCAGGCGGGCCATGGCCTGTTCCACTTCCGCTACTGTGCCAACACGCAGGGCAATATGGTTGACCCAGGCCGGCGTGTTGGGCGACGGCGCCGCCGCCACATCATCCCCCAGGTCGAAAAAGGCGATGTAGGAGCCGTCGCGCATCTGGAAGAAGATATGGACATAAGGGCAATATTCGCCCGTGCTGGGCACATGGTCGCTGCGCACGACATGCACCAGCGGCAGGCCCAGCAAATCCTCATAGAAATGCCGCGTCTCCTCCGCATCGCGGCAGCGCCAGGCGAAATGGTGAAGGCCCTGGATGGGAACGGGGGGCTGCATGCGCTGTCTCCTGTTTCAAAGCCGGTTGCACCAGCCGGCGATATGGTCGGCCACCTCATCCACCAGATGCGGCTGGCCACTGAGATAATGGTTGCCGCCCTTGATGGCGTGGCGCTGCACCCTGCCCTTCGCG
Organism: Niveispirillum sp.; assembly: GCF_052437035.1. NCBI lineage: Bacteria > Pseudomonadati > Pseudomonadota > Alphaproteobacteria > Rhodospirillales > Azospirillaceae > Niveispirillum > Niveispirillum sp. The sequence continues at coordinate 89,978 of NZ_JBQVOH010000002.1, read as the reverse complement.
GCCTCTGCCCAGATGGCATTGTCAGACGGGAAGACCGACGGATCGGCGGTATATTCCAGCAGCAGCACCGGCACGCGGGTGCGCGCCAGATTGGCGGGGCCGTCGCCCCGGCTGCTGGGCGACCATTGGCTGAGATATCCCGTCAACGAGCTGTAGCGCCCCATGCTGTTGGCGGCGTAGTTCTGCGCATGCGGCGGCCCCCAGACGGTGGTGCCGGGAATGCGGTCATTAGGGTCGATGGACGGGTCCAGGCAGCGCGGATCGGCCAGGGTGCGGTGGATGACGAAGGCTTCGTCACGCATGCCATCGGGCCGTGCGCGCAACTGGCTCAACCGGTCCCGCGCCCAGGCCTCGATCCCGGCATTGCGGGCGCGCTGCGCGGTGCGGTAGCGCTCCAGAAAGGCGGCGCCGTAAGGCGGGCCATTATCCGGGTTGAACATGTCCAGCTGCGCACAGGACGGCATCGGATCATGTTCGTCCACCACGGCGGGATCGATCCATGTATCCATCAGGCGCGACCGGCCCAGATGGGCGGCGGCCAGCACGATGCCGTTGGCCGGCGGCAGGTCATCTGGCCGCAAATCGACCGGGTCGCCAGCCGGCGTATCGGTGATGGTGAGCTTCTCCGCCTGTGCCTGATAAAAGGCCGACAGGGCCGCACCGCCGGAATTGCCGATCAGGACCACGCGGTCGAACCCCTGCCGGCGCAGCCAGGCCACACCTGCCCCCATATCCTGGATCACCCGTTCCAGCAGCAGTACCGCATCATTGCCCATATAGCGGGAGTTCAGCGCCAGGGTGGCGATGCCGCGCGCCGCAAGCGGGGCCAACAGGTAATGGCCCATGAAATTGCTGGTCGGATGCATGATCAGGGCGGCGGTGCGCGCACCCGGTGGCCGGGCGAAGGCGCCGTAGATACGGGGGCGCAGCATCTGCAACCCCGACTGGCTTTCCATCGCCGCACCGGGCCGCACATCGATCACCACCAGTTCCAGTGTCATCATCTCCCCCTCTGGCTTTATCGGTTTATGGTTCTGCCGCACCGGGAGGCCCGGCGATGACGGATATTGCAGTCAGGCTTTGCGCCCTGTCCGACGCGGTAGCCGCCATTGGCCGGCCTCGTTTCGACGATGCGCTGCTGGCGGCTGTGGCAAGGCTGATCCCTGTCGACCATTGCACCATCCTCTGCTACTCGCAGGCGGCGGGGCTGAAACAGGTGGGCGGGGCCAGCCTGCAGGACAGGGCGACGGTGCTGTCGCTGGGGCGCGACTATGTCGCCGGCCTGCACGCGTTCGACCCGAATTTCGAAGAACTGTCGCGCATATCCAGCAGCCGCAGGGTGATCTTCCGCCGGCACGACCCGGCCCGTGTGGCCATGCAGGATTACCTGCGCCGTTTCTATACGACCGTCGGCATCGTCGATAAGGTGTCCTATATCTGGCGTACGTCGGACATGGCCTTCTACCTGAACTTCTATCGCTCGCTCCGCGCCGGGACGTTCACGGACGCGGAGGTCGATCTCCTGTCCGCCATCACGCCCCTGCTGACCAGCATCGTGCGACAGCACTGCGCCCATTACATCGTGCAGTCGGACATCAATGCCGGACGGACCCTGCCCTTTGTCGAACGGCTGGTCGAACTGGCCGACGAAACCTTGAGCACGCGGGAACTGGCCGTGTGCTGCCGGATCGTGTTGGGCTATCAGACGGACGGGATCGCCGCCGATCTGGGCGTACGCCCATCGACGGTCATCACCCTGCGCAAGCGCGCCTATCAGAAGCTGGGTATCGCGTCGCAGGCGGAACTGTTCGCGCTCTGCCTGCGCAACCTGCCGCGTCTGATGCGCCCCGTCTGATCCCGGCATCCGTATCAGCCCCGCAGCAAGGCCCAAAGGGCCTGATCACGCTCTGCGGTCCAGGGGGTGGGATGCTCCCCGCCCTGCAACTGTTCCAGCATGCGCGCCACATCGAAGGGCAGCACATGGGCAAAGACCGGCCAGTCGCCATAAAGTGGGGTCATGACCTTTTCCGCCGACTGGAAACAGGCTTTCAGATCCGCTCCCCGCGCGTGGGCATTGGCGACCACATCGCGCAGAATGGTGAGGAAGCCCTGGGTGGCCGCGATGGCATCCTCCACCGCACTGCGCGACCGCAGGGCGGCCCCCCGGCCCGGCACCATGGTCGTGGCCGGCAGGTCGCGCAGCCTCGCCAGGGTGTCGATCCAGTCGGCAACATAGCCGTCGCCAGCATAGACGCCGCAGCGGTTTTCCACCAGATCGCCGGAGAACAGCACCCCGCAATCCGGTATCCAGCAGATGGAATCCCCCGCCGTATGCCCGCGCCCCAGATGCCGGAAATGCAGGTCCCGGTCGCCCAGACGCAGGGTCAGCCCCTGATCGAAAACCAAATCGGGCCAGGTCAGGCCGGGAATTTCCTCCACGCCCCGGAACAGGCGGGGGAAACGCCGCACCTCGGATTCAAAATCATCCGGCCCGCGTTCGCTAACCAGGTCCAGCGTGGCCTGACTGGCGATCAGGGCCGCGCCGCCGAACGCCGACGCCCCCATGACCCGCACCGCGTGGTAATGGGACAGGAACACATAACGTACCGGCTTGTCCGTCACGGTGCGGATGGCGGCCAGCATTTCCCGCGCCAGGGCGGGCGTGGCCCGCGTGTCAATGGCAACGACATAGTCCGGGCCGACCACGAAGCCGCAATTCGGGTCGAAATCGCTGATAAAGCCATAGACGCCGCTGGCCAGTTCGACCAGTTGCGGGGTCTGCTGCATATTGTCGGCGGCGGACGCAAAGGATTTGGTCACGGATCATTCCTCCGGTGGGCGGCGGTATCCCGCGCCGTTTCAAGACAGGACAGCAACACGCCCTGGTCACCGATCTGATTGGCCAGCAGCAGGACAAGGCGCGCGTTCAGCGCGTGGCTTTCCGTCGCCGGCAGCCCGGCATGCGTGTCCAGCAAGGCCTCGTAAAAGGCATCTGGGTCGGGAATGTTGGGGGTGGTGCGCATGTTATCGTTTCCTCCCTGTTTCATATCCGGCAAATGGCCCGCGCCAGGGCCCGGCGCACCTGATCCACATCCGCGTCGTTCAGACGGGCGGCAAGGTGCAGGTCGGGGCGGATCAGCATCACCTCCCCCGGCGCCATGCCCAGCACCCGCCGGTCATCGGCACCAACACCCTGAACATGCAGGGGCCAGCCCTCATGCGACAGGTGCGACAGGGCACGGCCCAACCCGTCCTCCCCATCACGCGGACACCAGAGGGCCAGGAAGCCCGCCCCCTGCCCCCGCAGCATCCCGCCCAGCGACCGGCTATCCAGGGCGAGATTGGGCATGGCCTGTCCTGCATCGCCCGTCGTCAGGGGGGAGGGCCCATAATGATGGGGCACGCACATCCGCCCGGTATTCAGCAGCAGCCGGGCGAAGGGATGATGGACCGCCAGATCCATCACGGCGGTACGGAACATCCGCTCAACCTTCGTGCGCGGGGCCAGGAACCGGCCCGACCTTCGGGTGACGGCAATATTCTCCACCGCCGCCGGGCGGCGTTCGGCGTTGTAGCTGTCCAGCAGTCCCTGCGGTGCCTGACCGTTCAGGACCAGGGTCAGCTTCCAGGCCAGGTTTTCTGCATCCTGAATGCCGCTATTGCCACCGCGCGCCCCGAACGGGCTTTTCACATGGGCGGCATCGCCGATGAAGAATACCCGTCCATGCCGGAAATCATCCATCAGCTGCGTTCGGTAGGCATAGGCACCAACCCAGACCAGATCGAATTCCACATCGGGTCCCAACTGGTCACGCAGCCGGGCCGCGGCAATTTCCGGTCGGCTGGCCTCATGCGGATCGGTATTGGGCAGCATCTGGTAATCCATGCGCCAGACGCCATCCGCCATCAGATGCTGCCACACGGCCCGGTTCTCATTGAACGGCGCTTCGACCCAGGTCCAGCGCTCCACCGGCAGGTCCTTGCGGAACCGCACGTCGGAGATGCACCAGCGATCCTCCCCCAGTTCCCCCTTGGTATGCAGACCCAGGGCATGCCGGACGATGCTGGCATGGCCCGACGCGTCGATCACCCAGTCGGCATGCAGACTGTAGGAACCGTCGGGCGTTTCCACGGCCAGGACAGCGCCATCTTCATCCTGTCGGATGCCGGTCACCCGGTTCTTCCAGCGCAAATCCGTGCGGCCCAATTCCCGGATACGATCCACCAGGAACCATTCGACATAGAATTGCTGGATATTGATGAAGGGCGGCTGCGCCGACCGGCTGCCCACGGCCAGATCGAACCGGTACAGCGCGTCCTGGCCGCGCAGCACCTTGCCGACGGACCAGGTGACACCCTTGTCGCGGATGCGCGGGTAGATGCCCAGCCGGTCGAAAATCTCCAGGCTTTTCTGGGCGTAGCAGATGCCCCGGCTGGACGCGCCGCGCACGCCCACCGTGTCATCTTCGTCCAGGATAATGGCCGAAACGCCCCGGCTGGCAAGATCACAGGCCAGCGTAAGGCCGGCTAGACCGGCACCGACGATGACCACGGGATACCGGCCCCGGCCCGTTCCCGACAGTTCCGGTGGCGTTTCATAATCATAGACGGGCAGGTCATAGCCCGTGGGTGACAATCCGCTCACGTCCCCCTCCCGATTTTGGCGCCGGGTGTTTCCCCGGTTCGATGGGCCAACTATGCGGATGGGGAAGAAAAACATCTGTCCCCCTTATAGGGGACATCGGCGATGGCGGAAGAGACGGCGCCTATGCGGATACAGGCGGCAGCAGCGCCGCACCCTGACGGACCAGCCGGGCAATGGCTGGGACAGGGGCCAGATATGTCCAGCAGAAATGGCGGGCGAGCCAGTTGATATCGGCCGGCGTTTCCGGGGTCGGCTTCATCATGGCCCCCCGCAGCAACAGGCCCGCCCCCAACGTCCGGCCCAGCATGTCCAGGAATGGCGTGGCACCAGCCAGCCGGTCGGCATCCGTCCGTTGCTTTTCCAGCAGCCAGTCGACCGTGCCCGCAATCGCATCCAGCGCATCGGTCAGCAGCGGCGCGCAATCGCGCAGGGCCGGTTCATCTATGGCGGTCGCCGCGCCTGCCTCCATGCGCAGTTCCGCCAGCAGGGCCCGGATGGCCGATCCACCGGCCTGCACGATCTTGCGCTGGACAAGGTCGATGGCCTGGATGCCGTTCGTCCCCTCATAGATGGCGGTGATGCGGACATCGCGAAGGTGCCGGGCCACGCCCGTCTCCTCCACATAGCCGGCACCGCCATGCACCTGGATGCAGGTGGAGGCGACATCGATGGCCGTATCGCTGCAAAACGCCTTCACGATGGGGGTCAGCAGCGAAGCGCGATCAAGCGCGGCCTGACGCTGGTCGGCATCGCCGGCATTATGTGACCGGTCAATGGCCATTGCGGCGCTGTAGGCGATCAGCCGGATGGCCGTGGTCCGGGCGCGCATATCGGTCAGCATGCGGCGCACATCCGGGTGGGCCAGGATCGGGGCCGGCGCACCGCCACGGCTTGCACTGCCCTGAACCCGTTGCCGAGCGTAGGTTTCGGCGGCCTGCGTGGCGCGCGCCGCCACCGCCACACCCTGCAGGCCGGTGGCAAGGCGGGCGCGGTTCATCATGGTGAACATGCAGGAAAGCCCCTGATGCTCCCGACCGATCAGCCAACCGACGGCACCCCCATGCTCCCCAAAGCCCATGGTACAGGTGGGTGACGCGTGCAAGCCCATCTTATGTTCGATGCCCAGGCAATGGACATCATTGCGTTGCCGCAGGTCGCCTGCCGCATCCGGCAGCCATTTGGGAACCAGGAACAGCGAAAGCCCCCTGCTGCCGGGCGCCCCATCGGGCAGGCGCGCCAGCACCAGATGCGCGATATTGTCGGTCAGATCATGATCGCCATAGGTGATGAACATCTTCTGTCCGAACAGGCGGTAGCGGCCATCACCGGCCCGTTCCGCCCGCGTGCGGATCAGGTTCAGGTCCGATCCGGCCATCGGCTCCGTCAGGGCCATGGTGGCCATGCAGGTACCCGCCGTCAGCGATGGTATCCAGGCGGCCTGCAAGGCCTCATCGCCATGGGTAAGCAGCACCTCCATGGCGCCCTGGGTCAGCACAGGCGCCAACCCGAACGCCATGCAGGCCGATGTCCAGGTCTCCATCAAGGGCGCGGCAACCGACAATGGAAGGCCAAGACCGCCCCATCGTTCCGGAACATCGACAAGGTTCCAGCCGCCTTCGACCCATTGGCGATAGAAAGCCACGAAGCCCGGTGGCATCGTTACCGTTCCATCGGCAAAGGCAGCACCGATCCGGTCCCCGACGGGATCAAGCGGACCCAGTTCCGTTTCCGCCAGCCGGGCCACCGGGGGAAGCAGATCGCACAGCAAGGCTTGATCCTCCGCCGGCGCGCCTGCGACCCGCAGAGCGAACAGCATGTCCTGCTGCGCGATCCAGAAATCCATCATTCTTTCCCTTCCAGTATAGGGTTCCAGTGCTTTGCGCCGGCGTTCAGATACGATCCGCGTGCCGCTTCCAGACACGCCGGAACACGGTCGCACGGATACGGCTGAACCGGCCCTGGTCGATATCGTAGAAAGCAAAGCTGTTGATGTACATCCGGTCGCCCTGGCGCATCGGTCCGGAGGTAAAGTCCGGCACATCAGTCACCGCCAGGAACTCGGATTCCAGTTCGGCGGCCAGCAAGGTCTCACTGGCAAAGCAATCCAGAACCGTGATGGTACGCCGGGTGACGCTGCGCACACCGGTATAGAAGCTGACAATTTCCGACCGCCCCCGCAATTCACGGCCATTGCCAATGGTCAGGCGGATATCGTCGGCATAGTAGGAACAGGCCGTTTCAAAATCACCCGCGTTAAAGGCGGCGATATAGCGGGCGAAGGCAGTGGCAGCATCGGCTGGGCTTGTGGATGGCTGTGTCATGGGGCGGCCCTGCACGGGGCCGAACGGATACGCTTGAAGCGACCGTCGGCGATGTCGATCATGGTGAAACTGGCCCAGGTCCGCGTCTCCCCCGTCGCCAGGGGATCGGTCGGATGCTCCCGCGCGCGCAGGGTCCAACGGATTTCCGCTGCGATCCGGCCCGGACGGTCGACATAGTTCAACAATTCCAGACGGGATGCGAAGCGGCGATGGAATGCCATCGCCGCTTCGCCCGACCGCAGATCCACCTGATCGTCGGTCATGTGCAGGTCAGGGGCATAGCAGGCGGCCACACCCTCCATATCGTCACGGTTAAGGGCGTCGACATAGAAGTCGAACCGCTGGCGCTGGCTGAAATCATTCATGGCCGCTGCTCCGCCGCACGGGTCACAGCACCGCGTAATAACGGAACAGCGAATGGTCGGGATCATCCTCCGGCTTCACCTTTGGCCGGCGCTGGCCCACGCCGACGATCACGGTGCGGTTCAGCCATTCATGCGGCCCATCGGGTGCGCGGAAATAGGGGGTGCAGCGGAAGTAGGATGTCAGCGGCGGGTAGCCGGGCCGTTGCAGGGGGCCATGCACATAACCCAGGTTGCGGATATAGATCAGCGCCCCGTCATCGGCCTGGATCATGTAATGCGCGTTCAGTTCGACCACGCCGTCGGCGCGGACCGCGGGCCAATCGGCGCCGCTGTGATCGACCAGTTTGCCGTTCAGGCGCGGGCCGCTAACGGTGCATCCCTCTCCGACCGAGGTATAGCCATGATTGGGACCGCCCGGATGGATCGGCCCCGTCATCCAGCGACGGTCGAAATTGATGCGGATATCGAACACATGCTCGTGCCGCAGGGCCAGCGGATGATCGTCATTCATGATCTTGTCCTCCCATGATTCATTGAGAAATCAATATTCCGGTCGATCGGCTCTTGCAAGAGGGTGATTTTGAATTATGATGATTAATCAATGAATGAAGGGCCATGCGGTCAGATGACCACCGGACAAGGCCGAAAAACAAGGGACGGAGACGGGCATGCCCGATAGTTTCGAATTGAAGATGCTGCCGGGCCGCGACCCGGCGACGAACCCTTATAAGCCGCCCCTGCCGCCAAAGGATTATGCGCGGATCGTGGAAGATGGGCTGGTCTTCGAACGCAACCTGCCGGTCAGGATGCGCGACGGCGTGACCATATATGTCGATCTCTACCGCCCGGAAGGGGCGGTGGGGGAGCGTGACCTGCCTGTGCTTCTGGCCTGGAGCCCCTATGGCAAGCATGGCAAGGCCGCCAATCTCTGGCCGCCGGCTGGGATTGAAGATGGCTGGAACTCCCGCCACACGGCGTTTGAGGCGCCGGACCCCGCCTATTGGTGCCGCCAGGGCTACGCAATCTGCTATCCCGACCCGCGCGGCGCTTGGCTTTCCGAAGGAGAGCTTCGCCATAATGGCATTGGCGAGGGGGAGGATTGTTACGACCTGATCGAATGGCTGGGCGTGCAACCCTGGTGCAACGGTAAGGTCGGCATGACAGGCGTGTCCTACCTCGCCTGCATCCAATATCTGGTCGCACCGCTGAAGCCACCGCATCTGGCCGCATTGAACCCGTGGGAGGGGTTTTCCGACTGGTACCGGGAATTCGCTTTCCATGGCGGCATCCGGGAAACCAACTTTGTCGAACGCGCGACCATGAGCCTGAACTGGTCTACCACCCGCACCGAGGATACGGCGGGCAATGTGAAGGCGCATCCCCTGATCGATGCCTATTGGCGCAGCAAGGAACTGGATCTGGCGGCCATCGACCTGCCCACCTTCATCGTGGCCAGCTGGTCCGATCACGGCCTGCACACGCGCGGCACGTTGGAAGCGTACAAGCAGATATCGTCGGATCAGAAATGGTTGCTGGTGCATGGCCAGAAGAAGTGGCGGCATTATTACACGCCGGAAAATGTGGCCTTGCAGCGCCAGTTCTTCGACCAGTTCCTGAAGGGACAGGATGCGGGCGTCCTGCAATGGCCTCGCGTACGTCTCCAGGTGCGGGAGGCCGGCAGCGACGGGGCTTTCCGGAATGAAGCCGAATGGCCCGTGGCCCGGACGCAGTATCAGCCGTTCTACCTGGATGCCACCGACGGCACGCTTGATCCCTCCCCTCCCGTGCAGGAGGCGGAAACGCGGTACGATGCCCTGACCGGGCGCGCCAGCTTCGACATCGTGTTCGACAGGGAAACTGAGCTGACCGGCCATTTCAAGCTGCGCCTGTGGGTGCAACCGGATGGGGCCGACGACATGGACCTGTTCGTCGGGCTGGACAAGATCGACCTTTCGGGCAACCGCGTGCCCTTCACCTTCTACGCGCTTTACGATGATGGGCCGCTGGCGCTGGGCTGGCTGCGTGTTTCCCATCGGGAACTGGATATGGACAGGTCCACCCCCTGGCAGCCCGTTCACCGCCATGACCGGGAAGTGCCCCTGCCAGCAGGCGCCCCGGTACCGGTGGAGATCGAGATCTGGCCCACATCCGTGCGCTTCGCGGCGGGTGAGGGGCTGCGCCTCACGGTGCAGGGGCGCGACATCTATGACCAAGACCGCTACAGCCTGGCCTTTGCGCGGCATGAGGATTTGCGCAATCGCGGACAGCATGTCGTGAAAACCGGGGGTGCCTGTGATTCACACCTTCTGGTGCCCCTCATCCCCGTTGAATGAATGCCGCTACCGCCGTTACCACGGCACCTATGTCTGACAAGGAAACAACATGACCGAACCCCATCCCTTCGCCCCGCGCTTTGAATTCGCCTTCTCCATCGGCATCACGCTGACCAAGCCCCATTGGCTGCGTCCCACCACGATGGGGGCGACGCGTGCGGCCATCTATGCCGCCGACGGCACGGTTGAGGGGCCGGGCATCAAGGGACGCGTCGTACCGATGAGCGGCGGCGACTGGCCGCTGCTGCGCCCCGACGGTGTGATCGATTTCGATGCCCGCTATCTGCTGGAACTGGATGATGGCACGATCATCTATCTCCAGAACCGTGGCTATCGCTGGGCCTATACGCCTGAGGTGGCGGAACGCATGTCCCGCAATGAACCGGTGGACCCGTCGGAATATTACATGCGCGTCTGCCCGAAATTCGACGTGCCGGCAGGCCCCTATGACTGGCTGGCCAAACATGTCTTTGTCGGGGTTGCCGAAAAAATCCCCGGCGCCAACCGCATCCATTACTTCAAGCTTTTATAAAATCGGTCGATCCGTCCCAAATCACGACATTTCCGCGACAACGTCACCCGACCGGGAACCGTGAAAGCGCATTGAAATGTCGTGCAATCGACCACATCTGGAAACCAGAAGCCCTGCTGGATAGTTCAGCAGGGTTTCAACGGAAAAGTGCGTTGGGCATGGCGTGTTCTTTATCCATGCCCGGACATGCTGGCAAATTGTCGGATCAGATAACCCACTGCCTTAGCTGAGGAAACGCCGCGACTGGCTTGGCGATGGCACCAGACAGAGGTCACGCTTGCCGAACAGGCGGTAACGATTGTCAGCAAGCCGATCATAGAGCCAATCGGTCAATCTTGCCGGCAACAGGCCAAACAACCTCACCCACGACCAGGGTGCCCGCAATCGTCGGGCCAGACGGAACGCCGCCATCGACCGCAGGGAAACCACGCCATCATCGATATAGACAAAGCTGTTGGTCAGATGCGGCATTCCAATGGCTTTCAGCACCGCCCTGCCCCGCGGCGACTGTATGGCCGTGAACAGGATTTCATGGTCGGCCTCCGTCGCCAGGATGAAGCGGACCGAGCCGTTGCAGAGGTTGCACACTCCATCGAACAGGCAGGTCGGCCCACGCAACAGCCGCTCCAGAATGGCAGGTTCGGGGCTGTCTTCATTCGCATCGCTCATCGCAGGCCCATCCTGTCCATCTTCTTCAACAGGCCGACACGCGACAGCCCCAGAAGCCTAGCCGCATGGGTGTGGTTATGCCCCGTTTCTTCAAGCGCTTGAATGATCAGCCGACGTTCCAGCACCGCCACCTCCTGCTCCAGCGTGCGGCGGCCAGTCGCCCCGTTATCCATGACCGGTACCGCCATCTCCCCGTTCGCCGCGAAAGCCAAATCAGCCGCATCAAGCAATCGCTCTCCGGCCTCTCCCGGACCTGCCAGGGCGGCGGCGCATTCCACCAAGGCCCGCAACTCACGCACATTGCCGCGCCAGTCGCGGTCGACCAGCCAGTCCAGCGCATTCTGGGTGAAACGGCCCCCTCCCCCCGATGCTCGACGCAGGAACAGCGTGGCCAGCACGGGCACATCCTCCGGTCGTTCCGACAAAGGCGGGGTGCGCAGCACCATGCCTTTCAGCCGGTAATAGAGATCCTCACGGAAGGTGCCCTCCCCCACCATCGCCTCCAGGTCGCGATGGGTGGCGGCGACGGTGCGGACATCGGCCTTGCGCGTCTCCCGTCCGCCCACCGGCTGATAGGTGCCTTCCTGGAGGAAGCGCAGCAGCTTTACCTGCATGGGTGGAGGCATCTCCCCTACCTCATCCAGAAACAGGGTACCGCGATGGGCGGTTTCCACTAGGCCCGGCCGGTCGGCATGGGCGCCGGTGAAGCTGCCCTTCAGATGGCCGAACAGCTCACTTTCCAGCAATTCCGCGGGAATGGCGCCGCAATGAACGGTGACAAAGGGTTGGTCACGCCGGGAACCGCCATCGTGCAGGGCACGCGCCACCAGTTCCTTGCCGGTCCCGCTGGGGCCTAGCACCAGAACAGGAAGCTGCGTCGGCGCGATACGGCGGACCAGATCACGCAGGCGGGCCAGGGCGGCACTGGTCCCGACGATGCCCAGATCATCGGTCGCCCCCGCCACCGCGCGCAGGCGCCGCAGTTCCGCCGCCAACCTCCCGCGTTCCAGACCCCGCGCGACTACAACGCGCAGCAGATCAGGGTCCAGCGGCTTGCCCAGGAAATCCCAGGCACCGCGCTCCACCGCCTTTAGGGCCAGCGCATGGTCGGCATGACCGGTGATCACCACCACGGGTGCCGGCGCGAAGCCGGAGATCAGTTCCAATCCCGCCACGGGATCATGGTGCGGCGGCATGGACAGGTCCAGCAAAACAAGATCAGCCGGCTGCCGACGGAAGGCGACCAGTGCCGCCTCCCCGTCGCCCGCCACCTCCACCTCATGGCCGGCACCGCGCAGCCAGGCGGCACCCAGGCGCTGAAAGGCCGGCTCATCATCGACCAGAAGAATGTGCGACGGGTTCATGCCCGGTTCTCCACACGATCAGGAAAGGTCAGGGTAAGGCAAGTTGACCAGCCGGACCGGTCGCCCAGCGCGACCGTTCCACCATGGGCTTCCATGATGCGGGCGACGATGGCCAGTCCCAGACCTGTGCCACCAGGCCGGCGCGACACGAAGGGCTGGAACAGCCTGTCGCGGATATCAGGCGGAACACCCGGTCCATCATCACAGACATGGATGCGCACGTCGTTCCGCACCCGCTCCGCCATGACGGCCAGACGCTTGCCATGGGCGGCGGCATTCTCCAGCAGATTGACCAGCACCTGACGCAACCGGCGGGGATCGGCCTGAACGGCCAGTTCCGGGTCGATGTCGGTCTCCACCTTCAGGCCCGGCAGCCCGGACAAGGCCAGCGCCACCGCATCCGCCACCGGAAGGGTGTTGGGTTCCAACCGGGCAGTGCCGGCATAATCCATGACGTCGCGGACCAGCATTTCCATGCGGCCTACCTGCTCGGCAATCTCCGCGCGCACCTCCGCGGGGGCACCGGTGGCGGCCATGGTGATGATGTTCAACGGGTTGCGCAGATCATGGGCCACCGTGGCGGCCAGTTGACCAAGCTCGGCCAAGCGCGCTTCCCGCTGGCGCTCCCGCTCCGCCCTGGCCAGCGCCTCGGCCCGGTCCAACCGTCCCGCCGCCTCGGCCAAGCAGCCGGCAAACAGGCCCGCCGCATGACGGGGCCCAGGCGGGGCATCGTCCCAGCCGACCAGATCGCAGCACCAGCCCCGCACATCCCGCGACAGGGCCAGGGCAGGCACCGGCCCGTCCGCTTCCGCCCGCCGCACGGCAACCGGCAGGCCCAGGCGCCCACCGATCAGCGCGGAAGCGCGGTCCAACAGTGCCGGCCAATCGGCAGGCCCTGCCAAAGCCTCCCGCCAGCTCCCCAGATCAGCCGCCGAAACCTCCCCGCCGGGAAAGACCAGACGATCGGCAATGAAACGCAACGGCTTCCAGATGGCCAGCGTGATGAAGGTCACCGCCGTCATCAGCAGCCACGTCTCCAACCCCGCAAAGGGGGTACCCGCGGCCAGCGGCAATGCCATCACCAGCGTCGCAGCCGCCGCCATCAACCCCATCAGCAGCAGCCAGACCAGCATCCGCCGGGCCCAAAGGTTCACATCCATCAACTGATAGCGCAGGATGCCATAGACCAGCGCCACCGAATAAAGCGGCAGGCCCAGCATGGGCCAGGGATAGACATCAATGCCCAGGGGTGCAAAGGCGAAACCCGTCAGGCTGACCAGCCCGATCAGGCTGGAACAGCAGATGGCCGCCGCCTGACGCCGCCGCAGTCCCGTCAGGTCCAGCCAGCCCTTGAACAGCCGCAGATGCCCCACAACCGACAAAAATCCGCAGACACTGATCACCACCCAGCCCGCAGCGCTGGGGATGAAGACACCACGGAAGTCACGCCACGCCACCACCTGCCCTGGATCAACAATCAGGCCCAACATTGTCGCCGCCACCGCCAGCCCATAGGCAACGCGGACCAGTGGCCCCGTGGCACCACAGCGCACGAAGGCCAGGACCAGATGCACAAACACGGCAGAGGGCAGCGGCGCCAGCGCCAGCAAGTTGCCGACCACCCCGTCGCTGGCCGGGCCGAACAATGGCGGCAGGGCCTGCCCGCCGCTCCAGACCGCCACACCGGTCAGGAACAAGGCAAGCAGCCGCGCACCCGGCACCGGGGCGGCTTTCAACAGCAGCAGCAGGGCCAGACCGATGCCGGCCAGCGCCGACAGCAGCAGAGCGCCGACATAGAGCAAGGTGGGGGTCATGGCTTCTGTAAACATCGTTGACAGCATCCTAGCAGGAACTGTTCACGCCGTTAACGCCGCTGCCGCCCCGGTTGGGGCCGAAAGCGCCGGAAACCGGCCTTCACACCGCCGATACAGCACATGGCATGCCAATCGCAATGAGGGTCGCAGGCGCACCTGCCGGTGGCGCCGATACGGATGGAACGGAGATTTGTTATGGCATCGCTTTCCCTGACCCTCATGGGCTGGTTCATCACGCTGACCCTCTCCTCCATCGCCGCTGCGGCCTTGTGGCGACCGCTGCTGGTGTTGCTGGGTGATCTGTGCGGCACCGAACAGCGGTCGCGCTTCTGGACCATCTGGTCGGTGGCGATGGTGATCCTGGTACCAATGCTGGCGGTTTCCGCGGTCGACCTGAACGGCGATGCCGTGCGCGTGCTGCGCGGCGTGGTTTTCTACGCCGTGGGTGGCATCGTGACGGCCTTGCTGGGCATGGGTTACGCCATCTGGACGCGCACGCCGCGCGGTAACGATTTGCCGGTACGGCGGGAGGTGATGTGATGCGCATCCTGATTATCGGTGCCGGTGGCTTCGTCGGCCGGCACCTGCTGGCAAGACTGATAGGGGGGGATGACACGGTCATCGCGGCGGGCCGCAATCCCGACCGGTTGCGCCGACTGTTTCCCGACATACCCGTCCTGGCATGCGACATGGCCCGCGACAATACCGCCGATTGGCATCCAAGGCTGGCCGGCATCGACACCGTCATCAATCTGGCAGGCCTGATCCGCGATGTGAATGGCGGCTTTGATGCGGTGCATGAACAGGGCGCCAAGGCCCTGTTCGATGCCTGCCTGGCTGCCGGTGTCCGCCGTGTGATCCAGCTCTCGGCCCTGGGTGCCGACGAAACGGGGATCAGCCGGTACCACCAGAGCAAGAAGGTGGCGGACGATCATCTGGCGGCCCTGGACCCTGCCGGCCACCGCATGGATTGGGCTATCCTGCGCCCATCGCTGATCATCGGGCGCGGCGGGGCTAGCACGGAGATGTTTGCGGCGCTTGCCGCCACCCCCCTGCCCCTGCGGTTGGGTCCCGGCAACTGGCGGGTGCAACCGATCCATGTTGACGATGTCATCGAAATGATTCTGGGTCTGCTTCACCGCGCTGAGCCCTTCGCCCGGCGGCTGAATCTGGTGGGGCCGGCACCGATGACGACGGATGAGGTCACCTTGACCTTGCGCCGCTGGCTGGGCCTGCGCCCCGCCCCCTTCATCGCCTTACCCGCCGCATTGCTAAAGCTGGGTGCGGTGCTGGGGGATCGGTTCGGGCTGGGGCCGGCATCGCGGGACAGCCTGATCATGCTGAAGGCCGGCAATGTCGGTGATGACGGACCGATGCGCGAAGTCCTGGGCAGGCCGGCACACGCCTTGCCCCTGGCGCTGGCCCGGCATCCGGCAATGGCGGCGGACCGCTGGCGGGCGCGGTTGCTGCCGCTGGCCTTGCCTCTGCGCCTGCTGCTGGCCGCAATCTGGATCTGGACGGGCATCGTCTCGCTGGGACTCTACCCCGTGGCGGACAGCTACGCGCTGCTGGCGCCGCTCGGGCTGACAGGGTTGTCGGCCGGCATGGCGCTCTATACGGGAGCGGTGCTGGACCTGGCACTGGGGCTGGCCCTGCTCTGCCGATGGCGTCCAGTGGCGGTGGGGGCCATGCAACTGGCCCTGATGGCCGGGTACACAATCCTGATCAGCCTGTATCTGCCCGACCTCTGGCTGCACCCGTTCGGGGCGATCACGAAGAACCTGGCCGTCGCCGGCGCCACGCTGGCCATGATGGCGATGGAGGCTGAGAATGGATGACTATATCCTGCTGAAATATGTCCATATCCTCAGCTCGACGCTGCTGTTCGGCACGGGCCTGGGTACGGCATTCCATGGCTGGATGGCCAACCGGTCGGGCAACCTGTCGGCCACCACCGTGGTCAATCGCAATGTCGTCCGGGCCGACTGGCTGTTCACGGCACCCGCCGTCATTGTGCAGCCGATAACGGGCGTCTGGCTGGCCCACATCACGGGATACCCGATGGATAGCGGCTGGCTGCTGGCCGCCATCCTGCTCTATCTGCTGGTCGGGGCCTGCTGGCTGCCCGTGGTCTGGCTTCAGATCCGGATGCGGCACCTGGCCGAGGCCGCACTGGCCGCCGGCGTAGAGCTGCCGCCGCTCTATCACCACTATGCCGCCATCTGGTTCGCTCTGGGCTGGCCTGCCTTCATCGGCGTACTCGCCATCTTCTATCTGATGATCGCCAAGCCGGAGTTGTGAGCCATGACCACGCAAGATGCTCCCCTCTTCCGCCGCCTGCTGGGCCCAGCCATGGACCTGTTGCCCGACGCTGTCCGTCATGTCCATGATGGGCAAGGCCGTCTGGAACTGTCAGGTCTGGCGCAGATCGATATAATGCCGGGACTGCTGCCCAGGCTTATATGCGCCCTGATGGGATTGCCCAGGCCCGGACGCAATGTACCGGTCACGGTAATCTTCGACCGCACACCCACGGTTGAACATTGGCACCGCCGCTTCGGCGACCGTGTTTATGCCAGCGAACTCACCGCCGGCACAGGGGCCGAAACGGGCCTGCTGGTCGAGCGGATGGGCATGATCACCAACATCTTCCGGATCGAGGCGACTGCGAGCGCCCTGCATCTGACGGTGATGCATTGCCGTTTCCTAGGCATGCCAATGCCCGGCTGGCTGGCGCCGCGTTGTGCGGTGGCAGAACGGCAGGAGGACGGGAATTTCACCTTCGATATTCCGATTGATTTGCCGTGGCTGGGGCGCCTGATCCATTATCGCGGGGAACTTGCCGGCGCATAGAACCGTCACGATTTGACCAGCGGGTGCGGTTGTAGGTTGGGGAGCCGATAAACCCACCGGCTCCCCTCCTATGACTACAGTACCAGTTCGGCACTGGTGATACTGGTGATGCCGGCCAGAGTGACTGTCATCTCCGCAATGCCATCGCCGTGCCACCCCACCACGCCGCCAGCAGCCATTCATATGGCCCGAACTTGCGGACATTATCGGCGCTTATCGCCGCCCCCTCACGCCGGCGCGTAGTCACCGGCAAACGCACGGGCGCGTTCCAGAAGGCCGGTGCGTTTCCACTGA
Organism: Niveispirillum sp.; assembly: GCF_052437035.1. Taxonomy (NCBI): domain Bacteria; kingdom Pseudomonadati; phylum Pseudomonadota; class Alphaproteobacteria; order Rhodospirillales; family Azospirillaceae; genus Niveispirillum; species Niveispirillum sp. The sequence goes on along the minus strand of NZ_JBQVOH010000002.1, from coordinate 72,788 downwards.
AGGTCCAGGGCACCGGGTGTATAGACCTGCGCCCCGCCGATCTGTGCGGCGATGGCCTGCAACCGGGCGCTTTCCTCAATCAGCAGGATCAGTTGTGCCGTCTTCAGGATGCCCGTGCCCCAGAAATTGGCACCGCCATTGCTTTCCAGCAGCGCGGGCGGCGGGGCCAGTTCCGGGTGTTTGTCCAGCCGTTCCCGCACCACATCCAAAACCGTGCGCGTCCGTTCCAGATGGTTGGGGATTTCACGGGCCAGCAGATGGCGCTGGGCCGCGACATAAAGGATCGGGAACGGCTTATGCGACAGCGACCAGGCCGCCAAATGCGGAGTATGGGCATGGATCAGCGTATCCGCCTCCAGCCGCTCCTCCGACAGGATATGATCCTTATGGTCAGAGAATTTGGAGATGCTGATCTTCACTTCCTTGTCGCGCGTCCAGGGCGACGGGAACCGCACCGACAGCAGCGTGTCATGGCCCGGAATGCGGTGGGCAATGTTGAAAATCAGGCTGGCGGTCAAGGTGCCGCTGTCCTTCAGGAACTCAAAGGCAAAGGCCGCATCCGTCTTGGCCTGGGCCACATATTCGGACAGTTCGACATCGGTCAGGGTGTTGGACATCGTGTTTCTCCGTTAATCAGCCGCGACAGCGCGGCCCGTGTGGGGATTGGCGGGGCGCGGCAGGTTCAGATGCTCGCCCAGGGTGGTGCCCTCATACTCGGTGCGGAAAATGCCGTGCCGTGGCGGCTGCACTAATCCGCGCTACGACCCTACTCCGCCGCCACAGCGCGGGCGACCAGCCGTTCGGCCTCCGCCAGCGGCCCCTCGACAACCCAGTCCTGGATGTCGAAATCACCCGCCAGGAAACCCCAATCCCGCAGGAAATTCTTCTGCGCCTCCAGCCCGGCGACATAGTCCGCCGACAGGCGCGGACGCAGCGACGTGGCCAGTTTGGGGAAGGTTGCCGCCGTGATGGCAACACCGACCTTGGCATCTTCCTCCGCGATGGCGGCAATGGCACCATCCGGGTTCGCCACCGCCCAATCGGATGCGCGCAGCAGAACTGACAGGTAGCGCACCACCAGATCGGGGTGCGTGTCCAGAAACTGCCGATGCACCGTCACGGGGCGCGGGGTGCCATTATTGATGCGCTTGAACGGATCGGGCACATCGGTCAGGCGGATCAGTTCGCGCAGATGCGGTGCCCGCTCCGCCGCCAGCTTGTATCCCGACGCCTGACGCAGGAACACGGCATCGACCCGGCCCGTGGCCAGGGCCGCCAGTTCCGCTGAACCGGACGGACCCGGATTGTCACCGGCGGCACGGTCGATATCGATATCGACAAACTCCACATCACCGCGCCCCAACCCCACCAGCGACAGGGCATTGGCAAAGCCATGGAAATTGGCGCCGCGCTGAAAGTCGATGGTGCTGCCGACATAGTTGGGAACGGCCAGGCGTTTGCCCTGCAACTGCGACAACTCCCGGATGGGGCTGTCGGCGCGCACGACGACGGACTGGAACTCATCCACCCAGGTGATGCCCAGAACCACCGTATCGGCCCCGCGCGCCCGTGCCCAGATGGGCGGGATATTACCGCCTTCGCGGAACATGGCGGTGATGGAATGGTCATAATGGCTTTCGCGCACCGACCGTTCATTGCTGTCCCGCAGGGAATGCAGCGTCACCTCCGCCGGGTCGAACTCCACCGCCAGCCATCCCTTCTGAATGGCCAGGGTGGAGGCGGTGGCCCCGCCGCAGCGCGTGTACCAGATATCGACAGGTTTCTTGCTCATGGTGCTGCTCCTTGATCATGGAGAAAAAGCACAGGGTTAGAGCGGTTTTCGGTTGACCGGAAACCGCTCCGGCGGCGACTGCCGCGTAAAGCCAAGCTGCGGATGCAGCGCCGGCGTTTGAGGCAACTGAAGAAGCACGATCAGAACTGGGCGGTGACACTGGCCAGCACGCTGCGCGGCTTGCCATAAAGCTGCGTGCTATAGCCGCTGGTGACTGGCAGAGCGTGGTTCTTGTAGACTTCATCGGTCAGGTTATTGACCGACAGTTGGAAGGACAGCGTATCCTCGTCATTCACCGACCAGCCGACATGGGCGTTGAACAGGGCGAACGCCTTCTGGTTCAGCACCGGATCGGGTGCCGTGATCTGCGACGCGATGGTGGGATAGAAGTAATAGCGGGACCGCCAGTTGCCATCGACGCCATAGGTCAGCGCACCGCCACCGGGCAGGCCATGGGTGTAGCTGGCCACGAAACTGGCCGTATACTTTGACGTGCGCGGGGTCCGGGCACCCAGGATGGTGGCCGTCTGGCCGAAATCCTTGGTATATTCGCTATCCAGGATGCCGGCGGAACCTGAAAGCTGGAAACCAGCAAAAGGTACGGCGTTGACGCGCAATTCGACGCCCTTGATCTCCGCCGCACCGGCATTGCGGAACAGGACCGTGGCATTGTTGGGCAGCGGGTCAATCTGTGTCGGCACATTCACGACCAGATTTTTATAGTCGTAATAGAAGCCGGTCAGGTCAACCGACAGCCGCTTTTCGAAGAAATTGCTCTTAAACCCAAGCTCGTACGCGTCAATCTTCTCCGGGTTCAGGACATAGATCTGGTTGGCGCGGATGGCAGCGGGGCGCACACCGGTAGCGGCCAGCGGCAGGGTCAATGTGCCCTTGCTGGTGCTGGGGATCAGCACATTGCCCGTGGTCGTGTAGCCGCCCGGCAGCACGCCATGGGCATAGCGGAAATAGGTGCGGAACTGTTCATTGAAAATATACTCGGGCGTGACGTCATAGGTCCAGGAACTGGTCTTCTGGGTCGCGCGCTCGGCAAAGATCAGATCGCGCGGAAGATAGGTGGTGTAATTCACCTGCGGCAGGTTGCTGATGAAGGTGGCCTGGGTGCCGGCAATATTGGCGGCGCTGTAATCCCAATCGAAACTGCTGGTCTCCCGCGACCAGCGCACACCACCCGACAGCTTCAACGCCTCGGTAAAGCTGTAGCCGACATTGCCGAAGCCGGCGAAATTCTTGGTTTCCTGGCGATAGGTGCTGTCGGTGAATTGGGGCCCCGCCCCCCAGGCATTGCCGGTGGACGTGGCCGATCCCGGATTGCCGCGCACGTAATAGGCCTGCACCACACGGTTATCCAGCACGCCCTTGAAGGCATAAAGCCCACCAAGCCAGGTCAGCGGCCCGTCATCGGTGGAGGTGACCCGCAGCTCTTCGCTGACCTGCCAGCTGTCATACTGCGTATCCAACTGGCTGAACGGCACGCCATTATTATAAAAGGGGCTGGATGCCGGGATCGGCGCCGCGCCCGTTTCCACGCTCTGCTTGTTATTTTCATAGGCGGTGATGGAGGTGATGGAGAAACCCTTACCGTCCCAGACGATCTTGGCGTTGGTACCGCGTGCCTTCAGGGTTTCCGGCGTCGTATTGCTCCAGTGCGTCTCATCTTCCTGACCAACAACGTAACCGGTCGTATAAACCGACCGCCAGGCTGGCGTGGTCGTCGTGGTGAAGGTGGAGGGCACATAACGGTAACCCTGCTGCGTGCCTGAGAAATCGCGGCCATGAACGTTCAGCTGGATCGACAAATCCTCTGTCGGCTTGAACAGAAGCTGGACACGCCCCGCCACGTCGTGGCCGCCTGGATGGTGGCCGCCGGTGAAGCTATTCTTCTGCCAGCCGTCCCAGTCATTATAATAGAAGGCCGCACGTGCCGCGACCTTGTCCCCCACGACGGGGCCACCAATAACTGCTTCCAGCTGCTTTTCGTTGAAGCTGCCAAAGCCCAGCTTGGCATAGCCATCCTTATCGAACCCCGGTGCCTTGGACACAAAGTTGACAGCACCGGAGTTGGAGTTCTTGCCCCACAGCGTGCCCTGCGGTCCGTTCAGGACCTCCACCCGCTCCAGATCGAACAGCGGATAACCCTGGTTGGCGATATCGGCAATATAGACATCGTCGTAGTAGATGCCCAACGGGTTGACGGTGTTATTGCCGGTATTGTTGGTGCCGATGCCGCGCACGAACCAGCGGGCACGCGATGGCCCATGCGGTTGCAGCGCCTGGGCATTGGGCACGAACTGCAGCACATCATTGGTCGTCTTGATCTGTTCGGCCTTCAACAGATCATCGCCGGTCAGCACCGACAGGGCCAGCGGCACATCCGATGCCTTCTGCCCGCGACGCTGCGCATAGACGATGATGTCTTCAATGAAGCCGGCTTCGGCCACTTCGGTGGCATCGGCGACCTGCTGGGCCTCGACCTTCTGTTCCTGGGCCAGGGCGGTGACGGGAACGGCCACCAGGGCCAGGGCGCTGACAGTGTGCAGAAGGCGGCGGGAACGGGTCATTTCATCAATCCTTGGAATTCGGTCACGATGGACGCACCCGCCCTGCCGGCGCCGACAGGGGGCGCCACAGCGGAAATCGGGCTGCGCAGAGAGAATGGGGGGCTGTGTTTCAGGGGGACCTGGCGGCGGCGCTGTAATCAGCGCGCGGTAACGGCGATCCCCGGTCGACAGCGGTGCAATGCCCTTGGGGCCATGGCGTTCATCACATCCATCCTAGAGGATATCCGGGGGAAGGTTCGTACCCGCCACCCTCACCACAGGATGACAGATGCATGTCTAATATATTGGATAGTGCGCCGCAATAGCATCTTTGTGGAAAATGCGAAAAATTTAGCATAAACAACATTTTCTATATGTGGTTTTTGCCGACAACATATTGGCACCTCATCACCACCCTGTGTGGCAGACACCTTACAACACAAGGGCACCATCCGCTTGGCAGCCGCTGCGCATCTGCTATAATGGATACGCAATGTACAATATAATTGCATTACATCTGTTATGTTGTCATTCTCTCCCTCGACACCGCCAAGGCCGAATTGGTGAGCCGCGGCGGTATCCGATGGAGATGGATGATGGTTGAGTTCCACTGGCGCCTGCCCACGCATGGCGACCGCGCCGATGTCTCCCTGCCGCATGACACGCGTGGCGACTGGGGTCCGCTGAATGCGGGCAACCAGGCGCCCGGTCTGGTGCAGGGGCAGCCGGACGGCATCCCCTATCACGATCATCTGTTGGAAATTGCGCGTGCCGCCGAACTGGCGGGCTTTGATGGCGGGCTGGTTCCCTCCTTCCCCAATACCGATGATCCCTGGGTGATCAGTGCCGCCATCGCACGGCGGACCAAGGCCTTTAAATTCATGATCGCGTTCCAGCCGGCCTGGATCGACCCGGCCTATGCGGCCAAGGCGGCGGCCAGCCTGCAGCGCCTGTCGGGCGGGCGGCTGAATTTCAACATCATCACCGGTGGCGGCGGCCCATCGCAACTCTGGTGGGGTGACCGCATCGCCCATGACGACCGCTACAACCGCACGACCGAATTCCTGGACGTGTTCAAGGGTCTGTGGGAAGGCAAGCCCTTCAGCTACCAGGGTAAGTTCTTCCAGTTGGACAATGCACAATTGCCCGCGCCCTTGGCCGGTCAGGCCTTCCCCAGCCTCTATTTCGCCGGTTCGTCGAACGCGGCATTGGAGGCGCAGGGCAAGCATGCCGATTTCAACCTGACCCATATGGAACCGCTGGAAAGCCTGCGCATCAAGTTCGACCGGGTGCGCGAACTGGCCTCCAAGGAAGGCCGCAAGGTGAAGCCCGCCGTGCGCTTCAACATCCTGGCCCGCGAGACCGAAGAGGAAGCCTGGGACGAGGTGCGCCGCGCCTGGGCCAATGTCGATTGGGACGAACGTGACCGGCAGTTGAAGGCGCGCGGTCGAGGCGATGGTATCGGCTCGCCTCTGCCCCCGCACCTGATCCCGTCACGCGACAAGGACCCGAAGGATCTGCAGATCGACGGCTTCTTCTCGGGCCTGGGCGTGCTAGGCGGTCAAGGCACGCCGCTGGGCGTTGTCGGTTCCTACGAAACGGCGGCCGAACGCATCGACACGCTGATCAATCTGGGCGTCGAGGGCTTCATCCTGGCGGGCAGCCCGCATCTGGAGGAAGCCTACCGCATCGGCGAGGAAGTGATCCCGCTCGTCCGTGGTCGCAAGGCGCAGTGCGCCGCAGCAGCGGAATAAGCTCCACCTCCCGGCCCGTCATCCCGGCGAAAGCCGGGACCCAAGGGCCACTTGTACAGACGTCAACGTGGCGTTGATCAACGCTGCGGGAAGGTCCGACCAGTGACTCCTGGGTCCCGGCTTTCGCCGGGATGACGATATGGTGCTGGAATAAGTCTTTCCCTGCCAAGGACATATCATGGCGACCACCAAATCCTTCCTGGCCGCCTCGCCCCTGCTGCGCCTGCTCGCCATCTACCGTGAAATGCCGATCCGGTTCACGGCAACCGCCCTCCTCTATGCCGTCGTCAACGGGTCCCTGGCCTGGCAGCAATGGCTGATCGGCCATGCGGTGGACGAGGTGCGCAACGGTCAGGTGGTGGCGCGGACGGCGGATGGCGGCCTGGATTTCGACCGCGCCTGGTTCTGGCTGGCGGCCCTGATCGGGCTGGCCGGGGCGCGAGCCGTCGTGCAGTACGGGGCGGGCGTGTTGGCCCTGATCATTGGTCAGGAGCTGCTGACCATCATCCGCGAACGCATCCTGGCCCAGGTGCAGCGCCTGGACCTGACCTACCACTGGCGGCACGGCATCGGCGAGTTGATCACCCGCACCACCCGCGACAGCGACAAGGTGCGCGACGCGCTTGTCGGTTTCTGGCGACAGGTGGTGGAGACGGGCATGGTCCTCATCGCCTCCGTCACCATCCTGTTCTGGTATGCGCCAACCCTGGGCATCGTGCCCCTGCTGGCCATGCTGACGGGCCTGACGGTGCTGCTGCGCCAGACGGACCGGCTGGTCACCCTGGACCGTGTGGTGGGGGAGGCCTATGACGCCGTGAACCAGGACCTGTCGGAAGGCATCAATGGCGTGCGCGTGGTCAAGGCCTTCGGGCTGGAGGCCACCCGCATCGACCGGTTCCAGACACAGGTGACCCGCTTCACCGATGCTGCCCGCGACGCCCTTTCCTACGCCACCCGCAACATTCCGGTGCCGCAGACCATCGTCGCCCTGTCCCATGTCTGGGTCCTGGGTTATGGCGCGCTGCTGGTGGGTGCCGATCAGTTGACGGTGGGCGGGCTGGTGGCGGCCCTGCTGGCGGCCAATACGCTGGTCCTGCGGGTCGAAAGTATCGGTACCATTATCCAGACCTTCGCCGACGCCCGCGCCTCTGCCGGCCGCATCTGGGAACTGCTGGATGAAGAACCGGCGATCAAACCCGGCGACCGGCTTTTGGCCCCCGGCCCGCTGGGCCTGCGCCTGGAACGGGTGCGTCTGGCGGCCCCCGGTGGCGGGCGTGACATCCTGAACGATCTGTCATTCCGGGCCGCACCGGGGGAGATCGTCGCCATTGTCGGCAATACCGGATCGGGCAAAAGCGCGCTTTTGTCCCTGCTGCCGCGTCTGGCCGATATTGATGGCGGCTCCATCCTGGTCGGTACGGATGCGCGCGGCTGGACCGACATCCGCGCCCTGGATACCGGTTCCCTGCGCCGACAGGTGCATGTCGTGCCGCAGGAAAGTTTCCTGTTCTCCGACAGTCTGGCCGCCAATCTGCGCTTCGCCCGGCCAGAGGCGACGGAGGACCAGTTGCAGCACGCCTTGGCCCTGGCCGCCGGGGAGGAGATTCTGGACCATCTGCCCGACGGGTTCGACACGAAACTGGGCGACCGGGGTGTCACCCTGTCGGGTGGGCAGCGTCAACGCCTGTGTCTGGCCCGCGCCCTGTTGTCGGGGGCCGCCATCCTGGCCCTGGATGATGCCACAAGCGCGCTTGATGCCGCCACCGAACGGCGGGTGCTGGAGAATATCAGGGGCCTGCGGGACCGGGGCGCGCCCGTCACCCTGCTGGTCGTATCCTCCAAGCTCTCCACCATTCTGATGGCCGACCGCGTGCTGCTGCTGTCCGGCGGGCGCATCACGGCCAGCGGCACCCATGCCGAACTTTCGCAGAACAGCGCCGCCTACCGTGATCTGATGGGGATATGACGATGGCACCCAACCGCAGCCTGAAGGCCATGTCCGATATCGAGATTGAGGAACATCTGGCCAAACAGTCGCTGAACCGCTCCATGGCCAGACGCCTGCTGCCCCTGCTGGCCCCTGTCCGCCACCGCATCGCGTCGGTAATCGGGATCGAGGCATTGCTGGCCATTGCGGTGTTCCTGCGCCCCTTCTTCATCGGCTATGTCATCGACCATGGATTCATCAAAACCGGTGATCACTGGCAGACCGAAACCCAGGTCGTCCTCTGGGCCGCCCTGGGCCTGTTCGCGACCTGGACGGTGCGTTTCGCGCTGGGCGGCCTGTCGCGCTATCTGGCCAGCACGGCGGCCCTGCGTGTCCTGAACGGCTTGCGCATCCAGGTCTTCGCCCATGTCCAAGGGTTGAGCGTCGGCTATTTCGACCGGACCAAGGCGGGCCGGATCATTTCCCGTGTCGACCGCGATGTCGACACGCTGGAACCCCTGCTGATCCAGGGGCCGCCAGAGCTGCTGTCGGCCCTGCTGCGCTGTGGTCTGGCCGGCCTGCTGCTCTGGTCGATCAGCCATGACCTGTTCCTGTCGCTAGTCGCCATCGTGCCGGTATTGGTCGGTGCCACTTGGTTGTTCAAGCATATCTCGCAAAGCCGATGGGCACGGGTGGCAGAGGCGCGCAGCCGCTTCACCGCCCATCTGGTCGAAAGTGTTTCCGGTGTCCGACTGATCCAGCAGATGGTGCGGGAAAAGCCGAACTGGGACCGTTATTCCTGGCTGGTGCGGGATTTCTCCTGGGCACTGGTCAGCGGCAATATCAAGACGGGCTGGTTCGCCCCCTTCACCGCCCTGCTGACCACGACCGGCATGGCCATCATGCTGGTGGTCGGTGCGCGCGGGATGGCACTGGGGGAGATCACGGCGGGGCAATTGGCGCAAAGCCTGTTCTTTGTGTTCCAATTCCTAGGCCCGTTGCAGGAACTGAACGACCTGTTCGAGCGCTATGCCAACGGCTCCGCCTGTGCCCAGCGCATCTTCCTGACCCTGGATACCAAGCCCGATATCGTGGACGCCGATGATGCCATCGACCTGCCCACTGTGCGCGGCGATGTCGGCTTTCATAATGTCCGCTTTGCCTATGATCCGCGCCGCCCCGAACCGGTGATCCGGGAACTGGACCTGCATATCCAGGCGGGCGAGGTACTGGCCATTGTCGGACCCACCGGCCATGGCAAAAGCACCCTGGTACAGTTGCTGACCCGCTTTTATGACGCCAATGGCGGGGCAGTCACCATCGACGGCCATGATGTGCGCCACCTGTCACAGCGCAGTCTGCGTCGGCATGTCGGCGTGGTGTTACAGGATAATGTCCTGTTCGGCGGCACCATCTTGGACAATCTGCGCCTGGCCTGTCCCGACGCCACCGATGCCGATTTGATCGACGCCGCCCGCGATCTGGGCGCGGATGAGGTGCTGGGGGCACTGCCGCTGGCCTATCATACCCAGGTCGGCCCCATGGGCAGCCATCTCAGCCTGGGCCAGCGCCAGTTGGTCTGCCTTGTCCGCGCCTATATCGCCGATCCTGCCGTTCTGGTGCTGGACGAAGCGACCTCAGCCGTGGATGTCCATACCGAACGCCGCATTCAGCGGGCGCTGCGCCGCCTGTGTGAGGGACGCACCAGCATCATCATCGCCCACCGTCTGGCCACCATCCGCGACGCCGACCGCATCGCCGTGATCCGCCAGGGCCGCGTCGTGGAAATCGGCAGCCACCAGACCCTGATCAATGCCGGCGGTGCCTATGCCGGCCTTTACCGGGCTTATGAAGCCAACACCGCCGTGCCCGCGGCATAAGTAGGTCAGGTCGAGCGCGTTAGCGCGAGCCCTGACAGAAAAGGCCGTCAATCCTTGCCTGTCAGGGCTCGGGCTAACGCCCTCGACCTGACCTACGATTCACCACTTTCCCCCCTTGCGCCCATTTGTCTAATATATTAGACATTCATTCGTTAAGTTATCACCCCATCCTGCACAGCACAGCCCTTCGTCCGCCCCCATGCCGACGTCGTCGGCACGCTTGCGCCCGCCTCCCTCCCCCCTTGAAGGAAACACCCATGCCCGACATCCACGCCCCGGCCGCCGATGCCGCTGCCAGCACCCTGGACAAGATTTGGTTCACCCGTTGCCCCGTGCCCACCGCCACCGGTCTGGCTTACAAGCTGGGGTGGCTGGGCGAAGAGTTCGCGGGCGACCAGATCAACCTGGAAACATTGCAGGAAACCGGGCAGCACCAGTTGCGCCGCCATCATTATGACCATGCCCTGACCTCGCTGATCCGGGAGGGTGGCAATATGTTGGCGCTGGGTGCCCGTGCCCAAGGCGCCCCGACCCGCCTGATCGGTCTGACATGGATCGATGAATGGCAGTCCATCCTGGTCCGCCCCGACAGCGGCATCACGGAGGCCAAGCACCTGAAGGGCAAGCGTCTGGCCCTGCCCTCCTATAATGAGAACCCGATCCCCGACCATGTGCGCGGCACCTCCATCGCGCGCGGCATGTCCCTGCACGGCTACAAGGGCGCCCTGTCCTTCGCGGGCCTGACCTTTGACGATGTCGAATTTGTGGAGGTGGCGTCGGGCCGTGGCAATGGCCGGGGCGATCTGGCCGGCGGCGATGATCGCGTCGGCGCCCTGGGCGGCCTGTGGGCGCTGGATGCGCTGGTGTCCGGCAAGGTTGACGCCATCTATGTGAAGGGGGCATCCGCCGTTGACGCCGCGCGTCAGCATGGCGTGGTGGTCGGTATCGACCTGGACCGCCTGCCCGAACGCCGCTTCCGGGTGAATAATGGCACCCCGCGTCCGATCACGGTGAACAGCCACCTGCTGGAAAACCATTTCGATCTGGTGGTGCGTTTCCTGGCCCAGACGCTGCGCGCCGCCGACTGGGCCGCCGGCAATCTGGACGGGGTGAAGGACATCCTGCAGGCCGAAACGCGCGGCAGCCGCGATGCCGTGACGGCTGCCTATGGCCCGGATTTCCACCGCAACCTGCATCCCGACCTGTCGGAGGAACGTCTGTCCCTGTTTGATCAGCAGAAGAAGTTCCTCTGGGTCCATGGCTTCCTGGACCATGATTTCGACCTGCGCGCCTGGGCCGACCCGCGACCGCTGGAGGCGGCCCGCAAGCTGCTGGACAGCAGGGCGTGACAACAGAAAAGGGGCCGTCACAAGACGGCCCCTAACTGTTTCAAGAGCCGGGTGACGCTGTTATAATGGACGTTATCAACGCCCTTATTGCATTAACGCCGCCTTGAACGGGAGTGTGAGGTCATCCACCTCCGAATGAACCGATAAAACCGCCTTCCGTGTAACACACCTTATTTTCTGGTTCATCTTGTTGCACGGGGACGGCGCCCGAACGGGAGGACGCCCCCGTACAACTCCGAAATCACGCCCTTACGCCGCCGCGAACCGCCCCTCCGCCACGATCTTATCCAGGGGCAGACGGTCGGTCAGCACCTCACGCGCCCGGTACTTTTCCGGCAGTTCATCAGCGGCCCCGCGCCGCCCGATGACGATGGCGACATTGATGCTGTAATCATCGGGAACGCCCAGCGCCAGCTTGGCATCGGCCCGGTTGATGCCGCCCACGGTACGGGTGTTCCATCCCAGGATGCTGGCTTGCAGAGACAGGCTGAAGGCGGCAGCGCCGGTGTCAAAGGCGTGCGAGGTGCTGTCATGCCACTCGCCGTTCCGTTCAAACCGCTTTTCCGACAGGACAAAGACAATGGCCGCCGCCTTCTCCGCCCAGGGGCGGTTAGTCTCTGCCAGCAGGTTCAGGAACAGCGGAAAATGGTCGCCCTCGCGCCGTGCATAGACAAAGCGCCAGGGCTGCTGGTTGAAGCCTGACGGCGCCCACCGCGCCGCCTCGAACAGGGTCAGCAGTTCCGCCTCGCTGATGGTCTCCCCCGTCAGCGACCGGGCCGACCAGCGTTCCAGGAAAAACGGGGAGACGGGATGCGCAGATGTGCGAACGGCGTTCGACATGAAATGGCTCCAAGGATGGGGAATGTGGCGGTGGGCCGCTTGAAAAACCGTGGCCGGCTGGGTAAACCGCAAGGCGGATCAACGGTCAGGATCATGCCGCTCTATTGAACGGACGTTATAACATATGTTCGTAAAATATAGTGGACGTTTTTGCATCCTGTGCCATGCTGCCATTACAACCCTTACTGCGTGGAAGGCTGCGCACCATGGCCAAGGACGAGATGCTGGACGACGCGTTGGAAGCCGTGAAGCCCGACACCAGTGCGGATGAGCTGGGGGAGCTGATCGGTGCCAACCTGAAGCGCATCCGCACCAAGCGGGGCCTGTCGCTGGAGGCGCTGGCCAAGGCCGCCGGCGTCAGCCGTGCCATGATCGGTCAGATCGAGACGGGCCGGTCCATGCCGACCATCGGCCTGTTGTGGAAGATCACCTCGGCACTCGACATCCCGTTCTCAACCCTGATGGGCGGGGGCGAACGCGCCAACCTGCGGGTGATGCGCGCAGGCGATGCCAAGCTGCTGACCTCCAAGGATGGCAGCTTCACGTCGCGCGCCCTGTTCCCGTTCGAGGGCGACCGCAAGACGGAGTTTTATGAACTGGTCGTAAAGCCGCGCAGCCTGGAAAAGGCCAGCGCCCATGCGCCCGGTACTGTGGAAAATATCGTGGTCACCAAGGGCCGGATCGAAATCAGCGTCGGTACCGAACATGTCACCCTGGATGCCGGCGACGCCACCTGGTTCAACGCCGACCTGCCCCATTCCTACGCCAATCCCGGCGATGAGGAAGCGGTGATGTACATGGTCATCACCTATGCACAGTCGGTCGGGTGAAATCTTGAACATCCACCATAACATCATACTGTAAAATATATTGACATACCATCCGCGATGGTGTGAATTTAGCGGACAGTTTCTCCAATATAACGGAAGCCACGCCGGAGGTCCAGGGGACCGGGGGCGGGCCGCATGGAGTGTCCGCGATGAGCATCGAGTTCTATTGGCGCCTTCCGCCCCAGGGTGATGGCCGCGCCGCCGACCGCCAGGACTGGAACCGGGGCGACTATGCCCACCCCGCCGGTCACCAGCGGGACTTTGCCCGCACCGGCACAGGCCGCGACGGCTTCACCTATTACGACCTGCTGGTACAGGTGGCCCGCGCGGCGGAGCTGGCGGGGTTTGACGGCCTAGCCATCCCGCAGACGTCCGGCGGGGAAGAACCGCTGATGGTTGCAGGGTCGCTGGCACAGGAGGTGCGGCGGCTGAAGCTGCTGCCCTCCTTCCCCGCACAGTTCATCGCCCCCGTCTACGCCGCCAAGATCGCCACCAGCTTTCAGCGCCTGACCACGGGCCGCCTTGCCTGGCACCTGCATATCGATGATGGAGAGGACAGCGCCTGGCACGGCCGCAGCCGGTCGCGCGAGGAACAGGTGGCCCGCACGGGCGAGTTCCTGGACATCGTCAAGGGCTTCTGGAACGAAGCACCCTTTGATTACAAGGGCACCTATTACGAGGTGGAAAAGGGCGGCTTTGCCGGTCCGCTGGCAGGTCAAAAGCTGCCGGAAATCCACCTGTCCGGGGATACGGAGGGGGAATTGGCCCTGGCCGGACGCCATGCCGATGTCTATCTGCTGACGCCTGCCCCGCTGGATGAACTGAAGGCCCGCATCGCCGATGTGCGTGCCCGCGCCGCCGGCCGGGATGTACGTTTTGCCCTGGCTGCCGACATCATCACCCGCCATTCTGACGAGGCGGCATGGGATCACCTGCGCCGGCAGTGGGAAGCGGCGGGTCGGCGGGTGCAGCGCCTGTCGGGCGAACCCGCCGACCGTCCCGGCTTTGACAGTTTCCGGCGAAGCGATGATCAGTGGGCCGGCTTCGCCGCCCTGTGCGGGGAGGAAGGTGTGGGTCTGGTCGGGTCCTACGACACCGTGGCCGCCACCCTCGCCGACTATGCGCGGGCCGGGATCGACCGCTTCATCCTGGGCGCCAACCCGCATCTGGAAGAGGCGTACCGCGTGGGTGAGCATGTGATCCCCCGCATCCGCGCCCTGCTTGACGCCGCCAAGGCCGCCTGACCCCTTCGTTTTCTGGAGAGAACCATGACCGACACCGTCGCCCCCGGCCTGACGGCCGAACAGCTCGCCTTCGTTACCCAGGCGCAGAAGGATGCGCGCAAGGCCTTCCGCGTCCTGCGGGAAACCCGCACCATCTCCCCCTCCGGCACCCTGGGCTTCACCATCCGCATCCCCGACAGCCAGATCCTGGTCAATCTCAACTATGCCGGCCCCTGGGGCGATGACCTGGACGAGGTGAAGACCAGCGTTGTCGGCTTCGACGGCACCGTCTATTTGGGCAAGAGTGCGGGGCCCGGCGGCGGACGCTATACCAAGCTGTTCCGCACCCATGATGATGTCGTGGCCATCAGCCATGTCCACACCCCGAACCTGGGCGCCTATTCCCAGGCCCATGCCGAACTGCCGCTGCTCTACGTACCCAACCGCCGCTTCCGCAAGACGGCCAGCCTGCCCGTCTATATCAACCGCCGCCAGCCGGAGGTGGATTTCATTCTGGACAGCATCGCCAAGGATACGGAAGTCCCCGGCATCATTGAGGCCAACGGCGGCGCCACGGTGTGGAGCCGGAAGGGCATCATTGATCTGGCCAATACCATCCTGTTCCTGGAGGAAGGGGCGCATTTCCAGATCCTGGCCGCCGCCGCCCTGGGCGGGTCCAAGCCCTTCGGCCCCGGCGTGTTGCAGCAGCAGTGGCGCATGGGCGGCCTGATCCCTTCCAATGCCACCGTGGATGATGACGGCACCATCCATCTGGCCGCGGCGGAGTAAAACAGCAAAGGCAGATCGGGGAGACCCGATCTGCCTTACAGCATTCCGTACTGCTTCAAACGGTGCCGCAGGATGTTACGGCTGATACCCAGCAGCTTGGCCGTCTGCAGCTGATTACGGTGGCAATATTCATACGCTGCCTGGAATAGCTTGGCCTCGACCAGCTCATACAGGTTCTCTGCCCCGCTTTCGAACAAGGGCAAAAGGGCGGCATCAAAACCGGGGGGCGCTGCTTCCTGGGTCAGGGGCGTATGCGATGTCTCCATCGGCATACGCTGTCCGGGCAAATTAAGATCGGTCGGCCCAATCGCCTCCCCATTCATCACCAGCAGTGCGTGATGAATGACATTCTCAAGCTCGCGGATATTGCCGGGCCAGGCATAGGCGGTCAGCAACCGTTCTGCGGCGGGTGACAGCCCGATACTGCGCATGCGCAACCGGTCACCGTAGAGTTTCAGGAAATGCCCAGCCAGCGGCAGGATATCGGCAGGACGTTCGCGCAGCGCCGGCACCCGGATCTGGGCCACGTTCAGGCGGAAATACAGATCCTCCCGGAACCGTCCGGCCCGCACGGCCCCTTCCAGATTGACATGGCTGGCGGCGATGATGCGGACATCGATGGGAATGGACGCACGGCCACCGACCCGGGAAATCTCCCGCTCCTGTAGAACCCGCAGAAGCTTCACCTGCATCGACAAGGGCAGGTCGCCAATCTCATCCAGGAACAGGGTGCCATGCTGGGCCGCTTCAAACCAGCCACGCTTGGCGCTGACCGCACCCGTGAAGGCGCCGCGCTCATGGCCGAACAACTCGCTCTCCACCAGGCTTTCCGGCAGGGCGGCGCAGTTGATGGCGATGAAGGGCCGGGCGGCGCGCGGGCTCAACCGGTGCAGCAGACGGGCGACCAGCTCTTTGCCGGTCCCCGTCTCACCGGCCACCAGGACCGTCGCCTCAGACGGGCCGATCCTGCCGATACGCTCGTAAAGCTGACGCGATGCCGGATCTTCGAACACGACGGCGCTGGCCCGGATGCTTTGCGAGTGAAAGCCCGGACTGTCGAAGGTCATTAAACCGGGCGGTCCTTCCCGCCCGCCAGGTTGCAGCGCCATCGCGTTCGCCTTCCCGCATCGGACAGCAGAGAAAATTCCCTACTCTTGTGCTTCGGATTTTAGGGCGTCGAAATTGCGGTGTCAAACAGTGAATTTTAATAATATACATTTAAAGAATGTATATTCTATCAAGCTCATCATGCCTCCCCCCGCCAATAGCCTTCAAGACCAAGACTTTTCAACGCATTCCCCGCGAAGGACGGCGCCAGAAGCGATGCGGCATCAATCCGCTGGCGGATCAGCTTGTTATCCAGGGCGTATTGCACCGTGTCCTGATAGCGTTGGGCAATATCGGGGGCGAACAGAGGCGCCCAGCGCTGCCGCCACGCGTCACCCTGCTCATCATAGGTACGGTTCAGTACGCTGCGCGGTGTCCCCGTCCGTCCCTGGAACTCCAGGTACTTATCCTTGTTGGCCGGATCAGAGGCCCAGTGCGCGGCTTTGATATAGGCGGTGACAACAAGCTGGGTCAGTTCCGGCTGGCTTTCGATGAAGTCCTTCCGCCCGAACATTTCCGTCCGCATCTTCCATTCCGGCCCCTGCCCCTTGCTGGACCAGAGGATGCGGGCAACGCCCTTTTCTTCGAGCAGGTAGGCGTCGGTCATCGTGAACAGCCCGTCGATCTTGCCCGCCGATACAGCCGCCGCCCCCGTCATCGGATCGATATTCAAAATGGTGAAGTCGGATGGTGACAAGCCGCGTGCCGCCAGCAGCCGGAAGAAGGGGATTTCCCAGGGCCGCCCACGATGCACCGCAATGCGTTTACCCTTCAGATCCGTCACATCCTTGGCCGTGGACCCGGCCGGCACCACTAGGAAGGTGTCGCCGCTGCCGCCCATGCCATTGGGAACCAGCAACCGTGTCTGCACGCCATTGGCATTGCAGATGATGGTGGGCAGATCGCCATAGGAGGCGAATTCCAGGGAACGGTTGGCAAAGCCCTCATTGATCTGCGGGCCCGTCGCCTTGTGTGACACGGCAAACGGCTCCAGCGCCACACCGCGCTTGTCCAGTTCCGCCGCCAGCCAGCCCTGATGCTCAATCACGGCGACATAGCCGGTCAATTGCAACTGGCCCTGGGCGAAGTTCACGCCGCCGGCGATGCGGATGGATTTGGGCAGGGCTTGCGCACGGGTGACGATGGCGGGTGCGGTGACGGCAGCCAAACCGGCAACACCGGCCTTCAGAAGGAAACGGCGATTGATCATGGTCCAACCTCCTTATGCCGCGGTCCGGATGCGGGCCTGCACCTCGGCCAGCGGGCGCGGGTCGATCCAGTCGTGAATGTTGAAGTCTTGGTCGAGCGCCCCGATGGAGGCGATGTAGTCCTTGAAGACCCCCAGTCCCATGATGCTGTCTTCCGAAAGCTCCACTGACAGCGACCGGTGCAACTGCTCCCCATAGGCGCGGCGCAGCCAGCGCTCCGACCAGCCCGTCTCCCGCGCCACCAGCGCCGTGGCATCGTCGGGATGCAGCGCCGCCCATTCGCCGGCCTTCACCACCTGACGCAGAAACCGGGTGACGATCTCTGGATGGTTCTCAATCGTCTCCTCGTTCACGGTTAGCGGACGTGGGGTGCAATTGGACACGCGGATAAAGGGGTCAGGATGGAAACCCAGATCAAAAATGATCCCGGCACCCAACAATTGCGTCACCTCCGCCCCGCGCACATCCTTGACATACACGGCGTCCACCTCGCCCCGGACCAGGGCATAGACCTCGTTGGTGTAGGAATGGCGACGGCGGCGACCGGCGAATGTTATGGTGGCGTCCGGCGCGCGCGGATCATTGGCCAGCGGCACCGCCTCATCGGCCAAGTCCTGCAATTGCACATCCTGGAGGGTCAAGCCTTCCGTCTCCAGCGCCACGGTAAAGGCACGCAGGGCGGAGATACGGTTATGATCAACCAGACTGCCATGATGGGGGATGCCCACGCGGCGGCCACGGAGATCGCGGACGGAGCGGATGCCCGACTGCGGCAGGGCAATGATGGCCTGGTATTCATCGGTCCAGGTGATGCCGATCACCTTGGTCCGCACCCCCTGCCCCCGCGCCCAGATGGGCGGAACCGACCCGCCCTGGCGGAAGGAATGGCGCAGGGAGTGGGTGAAATGGGATGCCTGCTCCGCCGGATCGGCAGATTCCCGCAACGCCTTGACGATGATGCCATCGGGGGCGAATTCCTGCTCGAACCAGGCGAACTGTGCTGCCAGCCCAAACGGTGTGGGCACGGAGCAGCGGGTGTACCAGAGCGTGTCAATATTGGCCGGGGCAGCAAGGGTCATGATAGGTTTCCTGAAGAAGGGCCGCGCGCGGGCTTAGCCGGCATGCAGCAGGGAAAGAATTTCGGCCTTCAGCGGCGTCAGGGCCGGGTCGGCGCGGTCACGCGGCTGGGTGCTGGGCACATGCAGGATGCGGGCGATACGACCGGGCTGCATGACGACAATGACGTCACCCAGGAACAGCGCCTCATCCACATCATGGGTCACCATGATCATGGTGCTGCGCCGGGTCAGCCAGATGCGTTGCAATTCCGATTGCAGACGCAGCCGGGTCAGGGCGTCCAGCGCCCCCAGCGGTTCATCCAGCAGAAGCACCTGCGGCTGTGGGGCCAGGGCGCGGGCAATGGCGGCGCGTTGCGCCATGCCGCCCGACAGCTGATGTGGAAAGGCCTGGGCAAACCCGTCCAGCCCCACCAGTGTCAACAGACTGGCCACGCGCGCCCGTTTGTCCGCCGCTGCCTCGTCGCTGTTTGACAGGGCCAGCAGCACATTCTGTTCAACCGTCAGCCAGGGGAACAGCCGGTGATCCTGAAAGATCAGGCCACGGTCCAGCCCCGGTCCCGACACAGGCACCCCGTCCAACAGGATGTCGCCGCTATCTTGCCGCTCCAGCCCAGCTATCAGGCGCAGCAAGGTGGACTTGCCGCAACCACTGGCCCCGACGATGGAGACGAACTGTCCGGGCGCAATGGTCAGGCTGACATCCTCCAGCACCGACAATTTGCGACCGTCGATATCGAAGCCCTTATGCACGTGCCGGATGGCAAGGCCGCCCGTGGCGGGCGCGCTGTCCACCTGGACGCTGCGCGGATCAATGATGGCATTCATGATGATCTTCCCACGTTCAGCCGGTGACGCGCCAGCGCAGCAGACGCGCGCGGACCAGCGACAGGATCAGGTTCAGGCCATAGCCCATCAGGCCGATGGCGATGACGCACAGCAGAACGACACCCATGTCGCCCGCCATCTGTGCGGTGTGCATCAGGGACCCCAGTCCAGCCCCCGTGCCAAACAGCAGCTCCACGCCGATGGTGGAAATCCAGGCAAAGGCCAGCGCTTGGCCCACACCGGTCAGGATTGACGGCAAGGCCGTGGGCAGCTGGATGAAGCGGAAACTCCGCCAGCGGGACAGCACCAACACCTGCCCTACCTCCAGATGCTTCTTCTCTGCCTGGGCAAAGCCCTCGTACGAATTGAGCAGCAGCGGATGGAAGGCAGCGACGGCGACCAGCAATTGCTTGGCCTCCTCCCCGCTGCCCAGCCACAGGCCGACCAGCGGCAACCAGCCCAGCAGCGGCACCTGCCGGAAGGCCTGCAACAGCGGCCCGAACAGCCGTTCAACCACCGGGAAACCAGCCATAAGGCTGCCCAGCAGGATGCCCGACACACCGCCCAGCGCCAGCCCGGTCAGGGCGCGGCCAAGGCTGGATCCGGCATTTATGGCCAGCTCGCCGGTGGACAACAATTGCAACAACCGCTCCCAGACCTGATCTAGCGGCACAAAGGCGTAAGCCATGCTGGCATCGATGCTGGACGCCCAATGCCAGGCGGCAGCCAGGAGAAACGGCAGCACCAGACCGCGCGCCCGCTTGACCAGGGCAACAAGCCAGGCCGGCGGCGGATCATGATCCTCAATGCGTTCGGCATAAACGAAAGAGGTGGGAGGGAATTCAGCGATCAGTGACATGGGTCCAACCCTCCTCAAACCGTTTTCCAGCGGACCAGCCGGCGCTCAGCCAACCGCACCCCCTGATCCAGGGCAAACCCGATCAGGCCGGTCAGGGCCACCCCCACCATCACCGTGTCGATGCGGAACATCTGGCGGCCCATCTCCATCATCTGGCCGATGCCATTCTCCGCCGCCATCAGTTCTGCCGCGACCAGCACGATCCAGGCGCGCGTCAGTCCCAGACGCAGGCCCGTCAGCACCGGCGGCACCGTGGCCGGCAGGATCAGACGAAACAGCACACGCAGGGGCGACAGGCGATAGATGGCGGCCACTTCCAGCCATCCCTTTGAAATGCCCTTGACCGCATCATGGGTGGCCAGAGCCACGGGGAAGAAAGCTGCCTTGGCGACGATGGCCAGCTTGAACCCCTCATCCACACCTAGCAGCAGGATCAGCATGGGCAGAAAGGCGATGGACGGCACCTGCCGCACCGCCTGAAAGAACGGGCCCGCAAAGGCATTCACCAGGGCGGAGCGAGCCAGCAGGATGCCGAAGCCCAACCCCAAACCCGAACCGATGCCGAAGCCCAGCAGCAGACGCGACAAGCTGGCGCGTAAATGGTCGGCCAGCTCGCCGCTGGCCAGCAACTCGTTGAAACTATCAAGAACGGCAGCGGGTGGCACCAACACCTGGGCCGTAAAATCATCCCCGCTGGTGACGGCGAACCAGGTGGCCAGGATCAGTCCGGGAACCAGTAATGGCAGCAAGCGTTGTTGAAGGGTCGATCGCATCGTCTCGCCTCCACCTCAAGCCACGACCGGAACGCCGGCCAGCGTTCCCCGCGTCAGCCGCGCCACTTCATCGGCAATACGATCCGCCTGGGCCAGCAATGCCGCAGAGGACAAGACGTAGCTGCCATCGACATCGACCTGAAAGTCCCCATCCCGGACGAACAGGCCCGTAGGCACCGTATGGGTGCCGAAATAGGCGAAAAGCGGTCGCAGTTGATGATCAATGATCGACAGCGGGTCCGCCGCCGCCCCCGTGGCGGCCAGCACCACGGTCTTTCCGGCCAGATCATCCGGGTCCAGCAGGTCAAGGAAATGCTTCAGCAGTCCGGTGTAGGACCCCTTCTGAACCGGCGTGCCGACCACCAGGATATCGGCAGTGCGCAGCGCCGCAAAAGCGTTGTATAGCGCGGGCAGCGCATCGCGCGGGTGCAACGTCCCGGCCAGGGCCGGGGCCAATGCCGCCACCTCCACCAGCCTTGTTTGGGCGGGCCCCAGCTGTGCGGCCAGACGACAGACCATATCCTCCACCAGCGTGGTGATACGCGACTGGCGGGACAAGCTGCCGGATAGGCCGACGATACGCATGGGAACCTCCATGGTGGGCGATATTGCCATGGAGCGTATTGGCAAATATCATGCCATATCAGCCAATATAGCGGCGAAGGCCGGAGTCTTTAGAGTTTTAGTATGTGAAACAAAAAATTCAACACAATTGATTTGTTTATTTGTTGGCTGAGCAACAGCCAAGCACCAGCCTGCCCATTCGAGGGTTGCGTATTCAACGGCTTCAAAAGACTTCCACAGTGCTCGCCTGTGGATGAGGTCCGCTGTGAGAGGCCATTGACCGTTTCGGCCTTCGTCACCCCTTCGTTCAGCGTGTGCGCCGAACAGCCGATCTTGGGACCACCGACGCTTTCCCCCCCCCTCGGCTTACGACCGATCTCTCTGTCGGTTACAGGCGCAACATCCAGGATGATCTCGTATCTCCAGAAGCCAAGTCATGGCCAGCCATCTGCCCCCTCTGCCAGAAGGTTGCAATAACCCGCATCTCAAAATAAGAAATTAGTAATTAACTTACGTCTCCCGGATGATTTAAGCCTATGGACCCCCACGTCTCGCCAAACACCGATACCTTACCGACATCGCTAATCCGGTATTGGCGCCAGTGCCTCCGGGAAGGGCTTCTGCGATCGCCGGATATGGCGGGGGCGCAATCGATCGATTCCGACGCCATCGGCCAGGGGCAGTTGCCGGCCACCGTCATGGACAGGCTGTATGATCAACTGAGCCCAAGGCGATCCGCCGCTCCGACGACGGGGAGGAAACGGGCTTCCAACGATGAGAATGGGGCTTTCCGGAAGGATCCGATCGAGCGTTTTCCCATCTCCGTCGTGGTCGCACCCTACTGCGTCTCCCCGGTCAGTGGTCGGTCGCGCGAGACCGATGGCGACCAACTGCCTCTCTATTGGGTACCCGCAATCCTGAACCCTGACGGCGGGCTGATGCCCGATCCCAGCCATCTGCCCTTCATCCCCCG
The DNA here is from genome assembly GCF_052437035.1 of Niveispirillum sp. Taxonomy (NCBI): domain Bacteria; kingdom Pseudomonadati; phylum Pseudomonadota; class Alphaproteobacteria; order Rhodospirillales; family Azospirillaceae; genus Niveispirillum; species Niveispirillum sp. The sequence continues at coordinate 50,458 of NZ_JBQVOH010000002.1, read as the reverse complement.
TCCGCTGCTGGACCCTCCCGTGGGGGACAGAGCCAACGGCTGGCCGCCCCCGGTGGCGACCTATGACGACTACGATGCCGCCATCCGTGAGCAGGTGGTGAACAGGCAGGAAGACTGGTCCGCCCGACTTGCTTATGCCGAGGATATGTTCGCCAAGATAGCGGATGAACCCGCCCACCAGTGGCTGCCGGCGGGATGGCAGCGCGAACGACCTCTGGTGCTGGCCTGGGATCGGAATTCATCCTCCGGCAAGCTACTGCTGCCCCTCTATGAGGCGTGGGCAAAAGCCGAATCACTGCCCGCCACATTGACAGCCGTCATCAAAGGCAATCAGGGCCAATCGGCAGTCCCCATTCCCCCGAACACGCGTCGGTTGGGCCATACCGGTGGACGCGCCCTAAATGCTAAGCAACGGGACGCCGTTGCAGCGGCAGCCCTGTTGGAGGATGGCCAGGTCCTGGCGGTCAACGGTCCGCCGGGCACGGGAAAGACCAGCCTGCTCAAAAGCCTGATCGCCGACACGGTGGTGCGCGCGGCCGTCCTGGGACAGGAACCGCCCCGCATCATCATCACCTCTACCAATAACCAGGCGGTGCTGAATGCTGCCAAAGACATCGGCAAATCTGGTGCCAGCGCGTCGATTGAGGGTCAACGCTGGCTGCCGCAAATCGACCAATGGGTAGCCTACGTCTCGTCGGAAGACGCCAAGGCAAAAGCCAAGGAAAGCCTGATCTTCGATGAGTTGCGCGTCCGGCTGTTCGCCAAGCCCTATCAGGAAGAGGCACAGGTATATTTTCTAAGCCGGTTCACCGAATGGCAGCAGGCAACTGGCCCCCAATTCCGCGCCATTGATCCCGATGACGACGACATCACTACCGCATGCAAAGCGCTGTCCGCGGCGCTGAAACATGTCGTCAACGAGATCGATCAGCAATCCTGTCGCAAGCAAGATGTTGACCGCTGGCTGGCTGCCAGAGCGGCTCTTGCCAACCATATCGCCGCCTTGGCCGCTGCTGAAACGGAAGCCATCGCGGATCTGGCGCGCCTTGCCGACCGCAGGCAGCAAGAGCAGCAGCACCTGAAGGAAATCAGCCGGGAGCATGACAACGCCATCAACACGTTACGCTATCGCGCCACTCTGCATCCCTGGTGGATGAAACTGTTTTCCTTCGTGGCCGGGATTGACGCCGCTCGCGCTGAACTGTTGCGACAGAGCGCCATTTCACTGGCTATCCTCCCCCCGGAGACACCGGCACTACCCACGCTGATGTCCGTCTTTACCAGGGTCGATGCCCAATTCCAGGCTCAACGCCCAAGTACCCTGCCGGCCAATGCCGAAGCGGCAGCACAAGCACGGATCCAGGCGATACAGAGCGAACGAGCAGGGTTACTGCAAGCCGACACAGAAGGCCGGCAGACCGCAGAAGCGCTGCGCGGCTGGGTGGGCACGGAACCCGGCAACCCTGAATTTGAGACAGCCTTTCAAGACCGGATGGACAATGAACTGCGCGCCCGCGCCTTCGACTTGGCCCTGCGTCTGCGCGAAGGGCAATTTCTACAGCGCGTCAGCGATTGGGACGAAGCCTGGACCGGTAGCCGTGGCTACAAGGGGCGGGCAACACGCCCGCTTTTCCTGACGGCTTGCGCCCATGTGGTCCCCTGCATCGTCGGCACCGTCTACAAAGTGGCGCAGCACAATTGCTATTACAGCGGGGACCGGGACGGTACCCAGCCATTGCCCCTCCCCGTTGACCTGCTGATTTATGATGAGGCTGGTCAGGTTGCCCCCGACCTGGGCTTGGGGCTGCTCGGTCTGGCCCGCCGCGCGATCGCCGTGGGCGACGTGCACCAGTTGCAGCCTGTGGAAAATTTCTCCGAAGCGTCGGACGGGCAGCTTTTGGAAGCAGAAGGCTTTACAGACGCCCAGCAGATCGCGTGTCGTCGCCAGGGGTTGAACCATGCTGGCGGCTCTGTGATGGCTGCGTTTCAAATGGCAACGGCATTTGGCGATTCTGACACACAGGTGCCCGGCATACTGCTGCGCGAACATTTTCGCTGCGTGCCAAAGGTCATCAGTTTCTGCAACGACCTCGTCTACAAACGCCTCATCTGCATGAAGCCGGAGGAGAGCGATCCCTGGATCGAACCCATGTCCTGGGCCCATGTCAGGGGGCAAGCCAGACGGGTCGGTAAATCCTGGACCAACATGGTGGAAGCCCAGGCCATCGCTGAATGGCTGGCCCGCCATTGGAACACCCTGGGTGAATGTTACGGCGGCCCGCCGGACGAGCGCGTGGCAGTGATTACCCCATTCGGCTCGCAATGCGGGGTGCTTCGCCAAGCACTGGAGAAGCACCTTGGCGATAAGGCTGCGTTGGTGACGGTAGGAACCGTCCATACCCTGCAGGGGATGGAGCGAAATCTGGTGGTGTTTTCACCCACGGTTAACTTCGCCTCATCAAATGGCGGCACCCCCTTCTTCAACCGCGGCGTTCACATGCTGAACGTCGCTGTAAGCCGAGCAAAAAATACCTTCGTCGTCATTGGGGACATGAGCCTTTTCGATGCCTCGGCCGGTCACGCTCCCTCCGCCATCCTCGCGCGGCATCTTTATCGTTCGCCCGAGAACGAATTGACCGATGTGCGACCCGCTCTGGCCTATAGCAGCGCTGCCGCCCAAATGGAGCGGATCGACGGAACGGAACAGCACCGCACCCTGCTGGTGGAGGCGTTCCAGATTGCGCGAGAGCGGCTACTGGTCTCCTCCCCCTTCCTGACCCAGGCGGCCATCAATGCTGACCAGATCCTAAACCTTATAGAAACGGCAACGGACGCGGGCGTTGAGGTGACGATCTATACGGGTATGTCAACATCCCAGGAAATGCGCAGCGAGATCGATACAGCACCCCTGCGCACTGCCCTGGCCAAAGCTGGCGCTGCCGTCATGGTTACCACCAGGGTGCACGCCAAGACCCTTGCCGCCGACGACACGCTGCTGGTCGAAGGGTCGTTCAATTGGCTGTCCGCCAGCCGAGACTCTGCCTATAGCCGCAAGGAGACGTCGTTCGCCCTGCGTGGCACCCCAGTTCAACATCACACCAAAACACTATGGGAAGAATTTAGCGCGTTGGGAGCCAAACGATGGAGAGCTGATCCCTTGTGAGCAGACAGTTTCTGCACGGCATTCGGCATAGTCTGATCAACTCCTCAGGTGTCGGAGCGGCTTTGCAGCCCAAGGAAAGCCGCTCCGACACCACACACAGATGAGTTTTTCAGAATAAACTGATATGATTCGATGGTGCGCAGCCTGTGACGGGGTGGCGATGGGTGTTAACAGGCTTTCGCATCTGATGGACTGCGATTGAAATACCTGACTCCGGTCGGAATATAAAATAATAACAATGCGTTGAGGGGGCCATGCAGGAGTTGCTTCTGGATTTATATGCCTGCACATCCGCGCCTGACCGGTGGCCGCTGGCGCTTGACCACCTTTGCAAATACATGTCCATCCGTAGCGCAGTCGTCCAGGTTCTGGACTATAGGGCGGGGATTACGCGCCCCATCTGGAACATGCGGGATACCTATTCGCTGTCCCACCAGCAGAACCATGACCGTATCCTCAATAACGACAGCAATCCCCGGCTTCGCATTCCCCCCACACAACATATGGTCGGACAGGTGGCCATTGAGCGGGATGAGGAGATATTTCCGGCAGGTTCCGTGGAGTTGAAGGAAATACAGCGTCGCCGTCAGATGCTGGAATTCGGCCCTAACCTCAGTGGCATTATCGAATTGTCTCCGGGGCGTTTCCTGGCCCTTATCCTTCATCAGCCGGCAACAACCGATCAGCAGATGGGCCAGGAGGAGGAAAGGCTGACACAGCAGCTTCTCCTGCATCTACGCCAGGCAGTCCAAATCAGCGGGCAATTACAGGCGGCGGTATCGCGTGCCGATCTACTGATGGAGGCAGGCAACGCCCTGGGAGCCGGCCTTGTCCTGTGCAACGATACCGGCTTCATCATGTGGGCAAACAACGAAGCCTTGTCCATTCTGGATCGTTCCCCGGTCCTGCGGGAAGTTGCCGGACATATCCGCGCCATTCACCCCGTTGACAGCGGGGCCCTGCGATCCATGCTGGCGCAGGTGGCAGTTGATGACGGTGAGCGGTCACCGCAACTGACCTTGGGCCGGGCAGATGTGGAAACGTCGGTACAGGTCATGGCCCTTGGACTGCGTTCACAGTCGGCACAGGGCGCACGGGACATGTCCGGGACCGTGGCGCTGCTGCTGCGGGAACCGGGACGCCCCCTAAACATCTCTCCGGCGGCGGTCGCATCGCTTTTCGGCATGTCCAATGCGGAAGCGCGTTTGACGGCGGGCCTCTGCGATGGCCTGTCGCTGCGCGACTATGCCCAGCAACGCGGCATTTCGGAGGGAACGGCCCGCATCCAGCTGAAGAACGCCTTGGCGAAGGCCGGGTGCCCGCGGCAAGCCGAACTGGTCCGACGGGTCTGTACCTCGCTCGCCATGCGGCTCAGCCAGTAACGTTGCGGGCGTGGACGTCGCCCCTGCGAGCTATGGCATGACGCGGATAAATCCGCGCTGATCGTTACTGCGATATCCCATATGGGAGTCGCCGGTCATCCATCACTTCCCCAACAATGCAGGCACGAAAGCGAACGGAGACGCCATCCAGGCTCCAGTTTCGCAATGGTGCGGCCCAAAGCCGCCTGTCAGGGGGGAAGCTATGAAAGCTGGTCGAATTCTTCGTAACAGTGCTTTGGCGCTTATGGTCGCGCTGGCGCCCGGCATGGTGTTGGGATACCCGGCGCCGGCCCCGGACCCGACGCTGCCGGCATCGACCGTGCCGCCGGCGGTCCAGGATCTTCGCCGCAAGATGAATGACGCGGACGTCAATGCCCTGACGTTCCACGAGATGGATTATCTGTTCACCACGCGCACCGTGGCCCGGTCCGGCAGCATCTGGGAACTGCCCCGCGCCGACCATGCGCTGGATTTCACCTATACCTACAAGGGGCAGCAATATACGCCCGAACAGTTCCTGGAGCGGAATTACACCAACGCCTTACTGGTCATGAAGGATGGCCGGATCGTTTCGGAGATTTACCGGAACAATACCAATGCCCAGACGCGTTTCATGGCCTGGTCCGTCACCAAGTCCATCACCTCGATCCTGATCGGCGTGGCTGTGCAGGAGGGGCGCATCAAGTCCCTGGATGACAAGATCACCGTCTATCTGCCGGAACTGAAGGGCAGCGGCTATGACGGCGCGACCGTCCGTCAGGTTCTGCAGATGCGGTCGGGTGTCGATTACGAGGAACGGTACGATTTCGCCAATCCCGGCATTGCAGCCCGTAACCATGAACAGGCGCTGGTTTCCAACGTCATCCGCTTCGTCGATGCCGCCAAGACCATCAAGCGGCAGCACAAGCCGGGCGAGGTCTTTCAGTACAAGACCCTGGATACCGCCGTTCTGGGCCTGCTGCTGGAACGGGTCAGTGGCGGCAGCACCATTGCCGCCTATGCCGCTCAGCGCCTGTGGGAACCGTTGGGCGCGGAACGCGACGGGTTTTTCATCATGGATGGCCAGCCCGGCGTTGGGCGGGAATTCAATGGTGCGGGCTTCAATGCCACTGCGCGCGATTTCGCCCGCATCGGTCAGATGATGCTGCTGGACGGCAAGGCGAACGGGCGTCAGATCGTGTCGCCTGAATGGGTGCGGGAATCCACCAAGGCCACGGGTGGGCCGGGGCCCGGCTATGGCTATCAATGGTGGATCCCCAACGACCATTCGTTCCAGGCGATCGGGCTTCAGGGCCAGTACATCTTCGTTGATCGGGCGACCCGCACCGTTGTGGTCAAGCTCAGCTATTTCCCGCCCGGTAATGATGAGCCCCATGAGGAAGCCGATGCGTTCCTGGCCGCCGTCTCGGCATGGACGCCCCGGTAAGGGCCAAAACCCACGATCAGTTGAAAACAAAAATACCAACAAACCCGAATAAGACAGGGAGGGAATGAACGATGACGAAGGTCCATCGGAAAGTGGCGGGCTTGACCCTGGCCACCGCCACCGCGATCAGCACCGCCGCATTTGCACAGACAACGCCCCCGGAAACCGACGAAAAAGCCGGCTTCGTGCTTGAAGAGATTGTCGTCACGGCCCAGCGGCGTTCGGAAAACCTGCAGAAAGTGGCCATCGCCATCACGGCACTGGACGCCAGCCAGTTGGAAGCCAAGGCGGTGGTGCAGTTGGCCGATCTGCAAACCGCCACACCGTCGCTGTCGATCACCAATGCCGGCCAGACCCAGTCCGTGAACATTCGCGGCATCGGTCTGGCCAGCAATTCCCCCAATGCCACGGCAGGTGTTGCCACCTATGTGGATGGCCTTTTCCAGCCGCCAATCGTGCAGTTCAACAGTTTCTATGATCTGGCCGGTGTGGAGGTGCTGCGCGGGCCGCAGGGCACGCTGGTCGGTTCCAACTCTACCGGCGGGGCGATTTTCCTGACGTCACGCAGCCCCAAGATTGATGACCAGAGCGGGTACGTCACCGCTGGCTATGGCACCGACAACACCTATTCGCTGGAGGCCGCAACCGGTGTTCCGGTCGGCGATACGCTTGCCTTGCGCGTCGCGGGCTTCGTGCGGGGTCACGACAGCTATTACAAGGATGACGGGCCGTTCAATAACAAAGCGGGCAAACTGGAGGAGAGGGGTGCCCGTATCGGCCTTCTGTTCGAGAATGAAAGCGTCGAGGCCCTGGCCAAGGTTCAGTATAATGACATGCGTACCGGTGGTTACGCGTACCAGCCCATTCCCGGCACCTATTTCGCGCCGTACACCCCCCGCGACTATTTCGGGCTCAGCTACGACACCCCGACCATGCACCGGGAAGAGGCGCTGATCACCAGCCTGGAACTGCGCAAGACCTTCGCCAACGATATCGTCCTGCGTTCCGTCTCCGGATATCAGGACAAGACCATCAACAGCCTGGACGATATTGACGGTACCCGCGCCCCGGCGTCACTCGGTGGGCAGGTCGCCTGGGACTATTACGCCAATGAAAAGCAATATAGCGAGGAATTGAACCTGATCTCCCCGGAGGAGGAACGGTTCAACTGGATTCTGGGCGGCTATTTCCAGCGCAATGTCATTGATGTCCGTATCCTGGAAAACAGCGGCGGTTTCCCGACCGACATCCTGCCCCAGAACAAGCGGACCACGACCGGTCTGTTCATGCAGGGCAATTACGATCTGAGTAATCAGTTTGAGTTGCAGCTGGGCGGGCGGTATTCACACTACAAGGCGACGGGAACGGGCGGCGTCTTCATCGGGCGTGGCATTCCGGGTTTTCCGCCGACCGGGCTGGAGGTCAGCGACCTTTCTGGCGCGCACAAGGAGTCGGTCTACACCGGCAAGGCCAACCTGAATTTCAACATGGACGAGGATAACCTTTTCTATGTGTTCGCTGCCCGTGGGTACAAACCCGGCGGGTTCAATTCCATGGATTCCCGGTTCCGGGCGGAGACGGTCTGGGATTACGAAATGGGCTGGAAATCCACCCTGTTCGACGGGCATGTCCGCACCCAGGTGGCGGCCTTCTACAATGATTATTCGAACTTCCAGTTCGATATCCTGGACACCGCGTCCGGGCAGGCCGGTATCCGGAACATCACCAATGCCACCATCAAGGGTTTGGAGGCACAGGTGGAGGGACAGTATGGCGGCTTCCGCTTCGATGGCGGTGTGTCTTATGTGGATTCCCGCCTGAATGGTGGCGTCCCCTATGTCAATACCCGCCCGTTGCCGCCGGGCACCCTGGGCCCGCAATGCCCCGCCGGCACGCCGTCGGCACCGCCGCTCTGCTTTAACTATATGCCGTTCATGGCGGTGACCAAGGCAGGACCCAGCCTCTATTCCCCGACCTGGAGCGGCAATATCGGCGCCCAGTACACGTTCAGCATCAACGACCAGACAACGCTGGTGCCGCGTCTGAACTATTCCTATGTCGGTAAACGCTACAGCTATATCGGCTACTCGCCGATCTCCGACAGGCTTGCCGCCTATGACCTCATCTCTGCCCGCCTGACCTTGAACCGGGATAATTGGCGGGCGGAGTTGTATGCCACCAACCTGACCGATGAACGCTATGTCGCGGGCATGGCATCGGCGTCCACCAACCAGTTCCTGGGCGCACCCCGTGAAATCGGCGTGCGTTTCGGGGTGGATTTCTGACCGGATGGGGGGCGGCGGCGTCAGCCACCGCCCTTCAACGCAACAGATGCCGCCCGCGGATCCATGAACCGCGCCGTCGCAAATCTAGAATTTTCAGAGATTCCCAGGTCTTATCTAAGACGGGTGCCTGTTTCAGCCCCCGGCACCGGGCCGATCTGTGTAGTCCAGAGCCGGGGCACGGTCGCCCAGCAGGGGCGTGTATGTAAAATCCCTGCCCCGGCTTTTCAGAAGCTCCTCCTTCGCCTTCACGGCGATCTCCGGTTTGCGGAACAGTTCCGTGGCGGAAAGAGCAAGCGTCTTGGCCGCCACCACCGCCCCCTTGACACCGATGCTGGTGCCGCTGGCTGATGCCGCCTGCCAGCTATGGGGTGGTGTGCCAGCGGGCCAAGTGGCGGTCCCCAGACTGGCTGTTGGCACGACCCAGCTGATATCACCAACATCAGAAGAAGCGGACCCTTTGCGGCCAAATTCATAGGCCCCGATCTTCGACGGGTCGCCCGGATCGCCGTTGCCGCCGGGCAGCGTGGCCGCGACTGCCTTGGCATAGGCTGCTTCTTCCGCCGTGAAGCGATAGCCGCCAACCCGGTTCAGACTGGCATCCACCACCCGGCCCAGCGTGTCATTGGGCAAGGTGGAATAGGAACCTCCGATGATTTCAACCGAGACTTGCGTCCCGGTGGCCAGCGCCGCACCATCCGCCGCCTTCTTCACCCGGTTCCAGACATCCTGGACGACAGCCGGATCATGGTGGCGTACATAGTAGAAGCTCTGGGCATTGGCGGGTACGATATTTGGCTGATCGCCGCCGTTGGTGATGGTGTAGTGGATGCGGGTTTCCTGTGGCACATGCTCGCGCAGGTAATTCACCGCAATATTATGGATTTCCACGCCGTCCAGGGCCGAACGCCCCCGCTCCGGTGCCGCGGCGGCATGCGATGGCACCCCTTTGAAGGTGAACTTCGCGGTCAGCATGGACAGAAGCTGTCCCTGCGATGCCCGGTTAGAGCCGCCCGGATGCCAGGACAAGACGGCATCCACATCCTTGAACAGGCCCTCGCGCACAAAATAGACCTTGGCAAAGCCCCCTTCCTCTGCGGGGCTGCCGTAAAGGCGGATGGTGCCCTTGACGCCTGTTTTGTCCAGCCATTTCTTCAGCGCGATGGCCGCCGTAACGGAAGCAGCCCCCAGCAGATTATGACCGCAGGCATGGCCGGCAATACCACCGGCGGAATGCCGCTCTGCGGTGGGCGTTTGCGACAGGCCAGGCAGCGCATCATATTCGGCCAACAATGCAATGACCGGCCCGCCCGATCCCGCGGTCGCGACAAAGGCCGTGGGAATGCCCGCGACACCGGTTTCAATTTTGAAACCCGCGTCCTTCAGGTCCTTTTGCAGCCGCGCGGTGCTCTTTCCCTCCTTGAAACCCACCTCGGCATAGGACCAGACATCCTGGGCAGCAGCCGCCAGTTTGGGCGTCAGGCTGTCGACAGAAGCCAGGATGGCCTTGGCATCTCCCTCCTCCGGTGCCGCATATGCCGGAACCGACAGGCACAGCGCGATGCCGAGAGCCCGCAAGCATGCCTGCTTTTGCAATTCTCTTTTCATGATCGTCCTCCTTGGAGATGCAGGTCAGAACTTGGCATTCAGGTTCACGCCAACGGTGCGCGGCGCGATGCTGGTGACCGTCTCAATGCTGCCGCCCAACACATTGCCGGCGGCAACACGCCCGACCTCATCCGTCAGGTTGTTGACATAAAGCTGCAGCCCCCAGGTCCCATTATCGACGCCCAGCCGGACATTGCTCTGGTAGCAATCGCCCAGGGCGCGATAGCCGATGGCATTGGGCCGGAAGTCGGCGCGCGACGGCCCGACATAGTTCACATCACCCCGCACAAAGCCGTTCCACGCCGCGCTCACCGCCGCCCCATAGGTGGCGGACAGGGAGAAGCTTTTGCGCGCGATAAAGGGGACACGGTCGCCCTTGCGGGCCGTGGTCGCCAACGGCGTCACCCCGTCGGGTACCTGATCCTGGGTCAGCTTGGCCGATGTCAGCACCCCATATCCGGACAGCGTCAAGCCATCAAGCGGATGCAAGGCGGCTTCCAGTTCCAGCCCCTTGATGCGGGCGGCACCGGCATTACCCAGATAGACGAAGGATCCGGAATTGATGGACACCTGCATGTCCGACCAGTCGGTGATGTAGCCGGACAAGGCTCCCGTCAGCAGCCCATCGAACAGTGATGCCTTGGCCCCGGCTTCATAGGTTTTCAAATCATCGGGCTGATAGCCCAGCGCCTGGGCCAGACCCAGCACCTGATTGACGCCACCGGGCCGATAGCCACTGGCCGCCTGGGCATAAAGCTGGACCGCATCGTCGGGTTTCCAACTGATATTGGCCTTGTAGAGGCCACCCTTGTCACCGGACTTGTACAGCGCAAAGGGTGTCACGCTGGTGCGCAGAATGTCCAGACCGACCGTCGTATCCCCGCCGACTGTCTTGTCGTAATCGTAATAGCGACCACCACCCGTCAGTTTCAGGTCGGGCAATATCTCATAGGTTACCTCACCGAAAACCGCCTTCTGCTTCAGATCATCCACGACATGTCGCTGAAGCAGCGGGGCGGCAGCGATGGGCAGACCATTGGTGCCGCTGGTCCGCCGGGCCTCCGACAGGACCCTGGCATCACGATCCTCATAATAAAGGCCGACCGTCCATTGCAGCGGACCGCCATCCGACGATTGCAGCCGGAATTCATTGGTCCAGTTGCTGACCGATTGCGGCTGGTAATAGATAACGGGCGTCAGACTGTCGACATAGGCGTTGAAGGCCGTGATGCCGGCGGGCGTGGCGCAGAAAGCGGTGGCAAAGCGGGTCCGGCAATTGGCCGCCGAGTTCTTGAAGGACTGGAACAGGTAGGTGGGATCGCGCGTCACCACGCTGTCGCGGTCCTGATATGAGGTGGTGAAAACCGCATCGGCAAATCCCAGCTCGGCCTTGCCGGAGAAGCTGAACACCCGCTGTTCATCCGAATAGGGCACCTGGGAGCGATTGACGGCATTATAGGTGCCCGCCGCCGGTGACCATGTGCTGGCCCCGCCGGAGGAGCGCAGGTAATGCGCCGCCAGGTCCAGGGTCAGACCTTCCACCGGCAGGGCCCGGACCAGAAGGCGGCCACCATGGCTGAAGGTCCGGTTGATACGCTCCAGCCCCAGACCGGGATTGTCGACCCAGCCATCATCCTGCTGACGGAAATAGACGACACGGGCCGCCAGCTTGTCCGCCACCAATGGTGCGTTGAGGGCTGTGTTGATCTGATAGCCCTTGCCACCATGCCGGGTGCTCGTGCCGGTCAGGTCGATCTTGGCTTCCGGTTCGAAACCCGGCTTCTGCGTGACAAGACGGATGGTGCCACCCACAGAACCGGAACCGTACAGCGTACCTTGCGGCCCGCGCAGAACCTCGACCCGCTCGATATCGAACAGCCGGAAATCGGACTGGCTGGCGCCAGCATCACTGGTGGTGCCGGGCGGACCGACCAGCGGTGTTTCATCATAATAGATGCCAACCTGGGCATCACCAGCACTGCGCACACCACGCAGGGTGAAACGGCGCTGGCCCGGTCCCTGATCGGTGATGGTCAAGCTGGGCACGGCGCGAACCAGATCGTTGGCGCTGTCGATGCTGCCGGCCTTCAGGCTTTCTTCCCCCAGGGCCGTGATGCTGGCCGGCACGTCCAGCAGACGTTCACTGCGCTTCAGAGCAGTAACAATGATCTCGGTGATCGGACCGTTCGCCTCGGCCTCGGCGGCGGGCTGTGCATGGGCAATGGAAACGGCCAGCGGCAGAATGGGCGCCAGCAACATCGCCTTGCAGCGGATACGGGGGGTCATGATGGCTCCAGAACAGGATTTTGGAAATCCGTTCGACCAAAAATCACTCATGATTTTTGTTAATTTTGCCGAACTACATTTTACTCAGCAAATGCTGTACCAATTTTACAAATCCAAGGAAGATCCTGATAATTTTGATCTGGCCCCAGCGACGTCCTGGTGGGTTTTAACCAGCACCTGCGCAGAACCGCACACAGACGAATGCAATCCTGTGCAGATATGAGGGACGGGGTCTCAATCGTCGGCGCGTTTCAGGATACCAACCCGCTTCAGATAAGTGCGGATGACATTACGCGTCACGCCCAGGATGGAGGCCGTGCGCACCTGGTTTCCCTGCGCGAAGGCATGGGCCTCATGCATGATCAGATCGATCAGCCGGTCCAGCAGGTCCGGTTCCCCGCGCTGAAACAGTTGATGCAGCAGCGGACGGATGGCGTCCAGCGGGTCCTGGACGGGGTCGGGCACACGCGACCTGCCGGCGTCGACGGTCGGTAGGGGGTGCGCCGCCGTGGGCAGCAACAGGTCAGGCACCCGGATCAGGCCACCCTGGCAGACCAGCGTGGCGCGGTGGACGACATTTTCCAGCTCTCGGATATTGCCCGGCCAATGATAGGCGCGCAGCGCCATCGCCGCTTCCGGGGCGATGATCAGCGGGAGAGTGCTTTCATTGGAGGCGTAGAGACGCACGAAATGATCGGCCAGGGGCAAAATGTCGTCCCGGCGGTCCCGCAACGGCGGCAGCGGCAGATGCACCACCTGCAATCGGTAATAGAGATCCTCCCGGAAGCGCCCGGCGGCCACCGCCTTCAACAGATCGACATTGGTGGCGGCGATGACGCGGACATTGACAGGGATGCTGGTCCGCGCGCCCACCCGCACAACTTCACGTTCCTGCAGGACACGCAGCAGTTTCACCTGCAGCGACAAGGACAAATCCCCGATCTCATCCAGGAAGATGGTGCCGCCATGTGCTGCCTCGAACCAGCCGGGGCGGCCGGCGAACGCCCCCGTGAAGGCCCCCTTCTCATGGCCGAACAACTCGCTTTCGATCAGGGTCTCGGTGAAGGCGCCGCAATTGATGGCCAGGAACGGCTTGTCGGCGCGGTTCGACAGGCGGTGGATATGGCGGGCCGCCAGTTCCTTGCCCGTCCCCGTCTCACCCGTGATCATCACCGACGCATCGCTGGGCGCCACGCGCGCCATCAGGGACAGCAGCGCCCGCGATTTGTCATCATTGAAGATCAGGGCGCGGGCACGGGCGACACGGGGCGGGGCCTGGACATGATCCAGATGGATGACCTGACCGGCGGGGCCGGGCGACGGGTGGCGCGACAGAGCCGCGCGGTCGGTTCCATGGATCATCTCATCTTCCCCTTCGGCCGGGTCCGGCCCGTCATGCATGTCGCTGGCTGTCCTTGCTGTTCATGGAAGGCCGATGGGACAACAGAGATGACGGATCATGACGCCACCGCCCGGCCACTGGCCGCGATCAGGGATCGGGTATAGGGGTGGTGCGGGCAGTCCAGCAGCGGACCCGCCGCCCCCTGTTCCACAATGGCCCCGGCATTCAGCACCACCACCCGGTCAGCGATGGAGCGGACAAGGGCCAGATCATGGGTGACGAACAGTAGGGTCAGCCCCTCTTGCTGCAACCCACGCAGAAGCTCGACAATTGCCGCCTGCACCGACACGTCCAGGGCCGATGTGATCTCGTCACAGATCAGCAGATCGGGTTCGCAGATAAGGGCGCGGGCAATGGCCACGCGCTGCTGCTCCCCACCCGACAGTTCGGCTGGAAAACGGTCGGCGGCACTGGCGGGCAGCGCCACCTTGGCCAGGGTTGCGGCCACGCACGCCGCCGTCTGCCCCCGGTCCAGGGGGAGGAAATGCCGCGCCACAGCCCCCAGGATATCTCCCACCTTTTGACGTGGGTTCAGGGCACGTGACGGGTTCTGGAAGATGTACTGGATGCGGCGGCGCTGTGCCGTCCCCCGCAACCCCTCACGCAACCCTTGCGCCACACCGTCCAGCAGCAAGGTTCCGGCGATATCTTCCCCTAGCCCCATGATGGCGCGGGCCAGCGTGGTCTTGCCGGACCCCGACGCCCCCACCAGGGCCGTGCATTCACCGGCATGAAGATCAAGATCCACACCGGACAGCACCACCTGCTTGCCATAACGGGCCGTGGCACCCCGCACGGACAGCAAGGGCTCACGGCCACCGGTGCCAGCCGCCGGACCGGTCTGTTCAACGGCGACGGCCAGGGAACCGGAGACAGGATGATGACAGGCAACCCCATGCCCGCGGCCCTGCTCCTGCCAGGGCGGCAGGTCAAGGCAACGGTCGGTGGTTGCACCACAACGGCTGCGGAACGGACACCCCTCCCCGCGCGCGGCCGGGGCCGCGGCATGGCCGGGCACAGCCAGCAGATGGCGGCGCACCGCGATATCGGGCATGGCCGCCAGCAGGCCGCGCGTATAGGGATGGCGCGGCTCCGCGAACAGGGTATGGCTGGCCGCCGCCTCTACCACCCGGCCTGCATAAAGCACGACCAGACGGTCGACCAGATCGCGCACAACGCTGAGATCATGGGACACATACAGCGCGCATGCCCCCTGCCGGCGGCAGAGATGGTGCACGGTTTCCAGGACCTGCGCCTTGGTCACGACATCCAGCGCCGTCGTCGGCTCGTCCAGGACAACAAGCCGGGGCCGCAGCAGGAAGGCCAGGGCCAGCAGCACACGCTGCTGCTGGCCGCCAGAAAGTTGATGCGGGAAGCGCTGGCGAAAGGCGGTGTCGGTGGGCAGGCCGACATCCGCCATCACCGCCGCCACACGCTCCACCCGCTGATCCGGCGTCATGCCGGATGCATGTACATCCAGCACTTCATCCAGATGCGCACCGATGCGCAGCATGGGGTTCAGCGCGGCACCCGGGTCCTGCGGCACATGCGCCACCCTGGCCCCACGCAAATCCCGCAGGGCCGGTGCATCGGCGGACAGGATGTCCAGATCGTCCAGGATCACCCGCCCGCCCGTGATCACCGCTCCTTTGCGGGCATGGCCAAGCAGAGCGGCGGCAATGGTGCTTTTGCCCGATCCGCTTTCCCCGACCAGCCCCACAATCTCCCCGGGGCGCAGGGTGAAGCCGATATCGCTGACGATATCGGCCCTGGCACCTGTCAGGGAAACCCGCAACCCCTCCACCCGCAGCAGCGGTGCCGACGCGGGACCGATGGCGAATTCAGCCGGCATTGGTTTTCCCCCCGGTTGCGGCACCGATACGGGCATTCAGGCGCGACACGCCCTCGGCCACCAGATTGGCGCCCAGCGCGAACAGTCCGATCAGGACGACCGGTGCCAGGGCCGCCCAGGGCTGCAGCACCAGACCCGCCCTGTTCTCATTGATCATCAAACCCCAATCGGCGGTGGGCGGCGCAACGCCGTAGCCCAGGAAACTCAACCCCGCCAGCATGGAGATGGCCCAGGTCAGCATGATGCCGAAATGGACCAGCAGCGGTGTGGCGATGTTGGGCAGGATTTCCCGAAACAGGATGCGGGTGGCGGGATAGCCCAGCAGCCGCGCCGCCTCCACAAATTCCAGACGGGCCACGCCCATGGTGACGCCACGCGCAAGCCTTACGACACCGGGGACAAAGGCGATGGCCACCGTCAGCACGATCAACCCCGGCTCCCGCCCCAGCATGGAGACGACCAGCAGCACCAGGATCAGGTCGGGAAAGGCCAGCAGGACATCGGTGCCCCAGACGATGGCCTGATCCGTGCGCCGGCCCGCGAACCCGGCCAGGATGCCGATGGCGGCCCCCACCACCAGAGCGGCCAGTGCCGAGGCCAAGCTCATCCACAACACCGTCCAGCCGCCATGCAGCAGACGCGACACCACATCCCGGCCCAGATAATCATAGCCCAGCCAGACCGTGCCGGAGGGGGCGCCATAGGGCTGCCCCACCAGCGCATCCTGCGCATGCGGGGCCATAACGGGCCCGGCCAGCGCAAACAGCAGCACGCCCAGCAGCAGGGCCAGACCCAGGCGCAACTGCCGTTCCCGCGGCAGAGTTGGAAACGGCAACCTCATGTCCCACCCCCGCTCAGCTTCCAGGCCGCGCGCGAGCCGGGCTTCAATGTTGGCCGCGCCGCCGTGCGCAGGCGCGGGGTCAGCAGCACCGTGGCGATATCAGCCACCAGATTGACCAGCACCACCAGCGCCGCCTGCAACAGGGTGATGGCTTGGATGACCGGGATGTCCCGCATCTCGATCGCGGAATTGAGCGCACTGCCAAGGCCGGGATAGGAGAAGACCACCTCCACGATCACCGCCCCACCCAGCAGGACACGCGCCGTCATGGCGATACCCTGCACCGTGGGCACCAGGGCGTTCGGTACCGCATGCCGCCAGAGCAGGCGCCGTTCCGACAGGCCGCGCAGCCGGGCGGCGGCCACATAATCGGCCTCCAGCACCTCGATCACTCCGGCCCGTACCAGCCGCACCAGGAAGGGCAGGATGGACAGGACCAGCGTGACCGTGGGCAGCACCAGATATGAGGGCTGTGCCAGGGGAGACCGTTGTGGGTCCAGCAGCGACACCGCCGGCAGTACCTGCAGGATATTGGTGGCGAAGATCAGGATCAGACCGATGGCCAGGATGAAGCCGGGCAGCGCCTTGAACAGGATCAGGCCCGCCATGGCGATGCGATCCAACCGGCTGTCCCGCCGCACGGCCAGCGCCACGCCCAGCAGCAGCGACAGCGGCACCGTGACCGCCAGCACCAGCAGCATCAACACCAGCGAATTGCCGAACCGGTCGCGCACGATGGCGACGGCTTCGACATCGCTGTCGAGCGATCGGCCAAAATCAAGGCGCAAGGCATCGCCCAGCCAGTGGGCATATTGAATGGGCAAGGGCTGGTCCAGCCCCAATTGCCCGCGCAGCACGGCCACCGCCTGTTCGGTGGCCTCAGGCCCCAGGATCACGCGGGCCGGATCGGATGGCAGGGCCTGGGTCGCGGCGAACACGATGATGGTGATGGCGAATACCGTCGCCAGCCCGACCAGCAGCCGGCGCAACAGCCAGGGCAGCCAGGCCGGAACCGACCATGCGGCACGGGTATCCGTCAGAACGGGGGCAGTGCTGTCCGATGCCGTCATCCCACTTCCCGCCGCCAGAGGTCATCGAAGCGCCAGCCCGCGAACTGTGTCAGTTCCGATGCCAGACCACCGATATTGGCCCGCGCCGCCGCGCGCACATGGTTGAAACCCCAGATCAGCAGGCCGCCACGTTCATGCTGTATCTGCTGCGCCTCATGCACCAGGGGGGTGCGCTTGGTGATGTCGGGTTCCTTCAGCGCCGCTGTCAGCAATTCGCCGAAACGCGGATCGCGGAAATTGGTGCGGTTGGACGTGGCCGTGGGTGCATCATAATGCAGGGCACTCGCCAGGAAGCCGCGCGACGGGATGCCGCCCGTGCTGATCGCCCGCTGGTTTTTCTGCGGACCATTGAAGCTGGCATCGTCCAGTTTCTTGATGGTCAGGGACAGGCCCGCCTGTTTCGCCTGCTCGGCAAAGACCAGGGCCGCTGCGGCACCGGCATTATTGGTGGTGATTTCCGCCGCCAGCCCTTCGGCACCTGCCTGTTTCAGCAGGAAACGCGCCTGATCGGGATCATGGGGGCGCTGTGCGATGGCGTGGTTATAGGTTGGGTCGTGCGGGGCGTAGAGGTCGTTGGCCACCCGCCCCTCCCCACGCAGGGCGCGATTGACCAGATCCTGCCGGTCGGCCAGCAGCCGTAGCGCCTGACGCACCCGCACATCCTGAAACTGCGGATGGTCGAGATTGATGTCCAGCGACTGCACATTGTTGGTGGGCGACACCACCACGGCCACGCCCGGTGTGGCCCGCAGAAGCTGCGCCTGTTCAGAGGGCACCAGATCGGCAACATCGATCTGACCAGCGATCAGGGCATGGGCGCGCGCCGTCTGATCCCCGAACTCGATGATTTCCAGCGCGTCGATATAGGGCTGGCCCGGTTTGTAGTAATTTTCGAACCGGCGGAAGGTCGCGCGCTGGCCCGGCACAAAGCTTTCCAGCCGGAACGGCCCCGCCCCCACGACATTGGTGACGGGATGGTAATCGGTGGGCACAATGCCGCCGAAACTGATCCAGGTTTCCGGCAGCGCCACCAGCCCCTGCCCCGGCTTGGCGTGCAGACGCACCGTCAGATCGTCCAGCCTTTCGATCCGGTCCCTGTCCACCGGTGACACCAGGGCGGCATAGGGGGATGCGACGGCAGGGTCCGACAGGCGGCGGATGGAGAAGATCACATCATCCGCCGTGATCGACTTGCCATGGTGGAATTCCAGCCCCCGGCGCAGCCGTACGGTCAGGCTGGTGCCATCGGCACTGGTCTCGCTCTCCTCTGCCAGAGCCAGACGCGGGGCGCAATCATGCGTCCATTCCCAAAGCTTGGCATAGAGCGCCCAGCCCCGGATGATACCGGCACCCAGGGGCGCATGGGCATCCAGATTGCCGGATTGCGTCGCCTCGATGGTGCCGACACGGATCAA
This sequence comes from Niveispirillum sp., assembly GCF_052437035.1. NCBI lineage: Bacteria > Pseudomonadati > Pseudomonadota > Alphaproteobacteria > Rhodospirillales > Azospirillaceae > Niveispirillum > Niveispirillum sp. Next base: position 31,731 of record NZ_JBQVOH010000002.1, on the reverse strand, counting down.
ACCACCCCGGCGCGGGGTGTCATCAGTCTGAGCGGTGGTCGCAATGGGCGCCGTTCCGGACCCTCGTGCCAGCCACAGGCCCCCGCCAATAGCGGCGCCCCCGGCCAGGGCGCTGCCAAGGATAAGGCCACGGCGCGTGAAAGGCGGGCTTGTCATGCGACCAGGGCCTCCTTGGCATTGGCAGCCGCCTTTGGCTTGGGAGCTACCTCACTCACCGGTGGGGTCACCCGCAGCGAGGGGATGTCGAACCCATGATCCAGGTTCAGCAGCGGGAACAGCAAATCGGCGACACGCTGCGCTTCCCCCACCAATGGGAACCCGGACAGTATGAAGGCATCTGTTCCCTGATCGGCATATTCGCGAAGGCGGGCCGCGACATTCTCGGCACTGCCGACCAACGTTGTCCCCGAGGCCGGACCCATGATGTCAAAGCCAAACCAGGCGGGTCCCACCCAGACATTGGGGTAGATTTCCAGATCACGCGCGCTGGGCAGGCGACCGGACCGCAGACTTTCCAGATTGCGCTGTACCTGCGGATCGTCGCTGACATAGGTGTCGAACGTCTGTCCCGGTGGCAGACGCTGTTCCACCGACCGGCGGGCATTTGCCACCGAAGAGCGCTGCAACAGCCATTCGGCATGGGCCCAGGCCTCCTCCTCCGTCTCGCGCACGATGACCTGCAACCGGGTGCCGTATTGCAGGGTCCGCCCGATCTTCGCGGCTTCTGCGCCGACGCGGCGGAACTTGTCGCCCAACTTGGGCGGGGTATTGGCGAAGGACAGATAGACATCCAGCAGCTTCACCGAATGCGCCACGCCGGGATCGGACGTGCCCGCACCCCAGAGCGGCACACCCGCTGCCTGATACGGTCCGGCCCAGACACTCATCGGGGCAGCCCCTTCCGGGCGCGGGGCCAGCTTCACGAACTGACCGTCATAGCCGCCGCGTTCACCGGCATAGACCCGGCGGAACGCATCCCAATATTCGAAGCTGAACTCATAGCGCTCGTCATGGGGATAATGCACACCCAGCGCCGCCAGACCGGCATCATTGCCGTTCACAACATTGAACAGCAGCCGGCCCTTGGAGAAATGGTCGAAGGTCTGCGCATATTTGGCCAGGACGGCGGGCGACACCTCGCCCGGATGCTGGGCCACCAGAAACTTCATCCGTTCGGTGGCCGGGATCAGGGCAGCGGCCACCGCCAGGCTTTCATAGGCGCTGGTACCCAGCAATGCGCCATAGAAACCCAGCCGGTCGATGGTGGCGGCCAGTTGCTGGAGATGGTCCAGGCCCGTATGCCACCGCCCCTCCGGCTGCCACGGATAGGGGCCATCGGGGGCGGTCAGATACCAGAGCAGCTTGATCGGTCGGGTCATGGATCAGGTTCCGTTGAACGGGGCAGCAGCCTTGCTTGTGATATTACGCAAGGACCATGCCAATTTCACACTTATTGAAATGGTATTGCTGCGTAACGATTGGACAGTTTATCATTGTTAAACTGTTGTTTTATGCACAGGGCGCGCACAGAACTGGTGATATCTGCGCAGGCCTGCCCCGGCCCCTGCCAACCGCTGTCACACCCACAGCTTATCGAAGCGCCAGGTCGGGAAATGCGAGTTCTCGGCCTCCGCCCCACCGACCCGGTCGGCAATGCCATCCAGGGTGTTGGAAAAGCCCCAGATGATCATGCCGCCGCTGTCATGCTGGATACGCTGCGCCGCATGCACCAGGGATTTACGCTTTTCTAGGTCCGGTTGGGCCAGGGCCGCCGTGAACAGACGGGCAAATTCCGGATCGCGGAAATGGGTCTTGTTGCCGGCGGAGGTCGGGGCATCGGTATGCAGGCCCGTGGGGATCCAGGACAGGCCCAGCATGCCGCTGCCCATGGCCCCGCCGCTGGAAAGGGCCCAATCCAGCCGCTGCGGTCCGGTGAAGGTGGGATTGTCCACCTTGCGCACCGTGATTTCCACACCCGCCTTCTTGGCCTGTTCGGCCAGGACCAGGGCGGCACTGGCCGCCGCCGGACTGGCCACCAGTTCCACCTTTAGCGTGCCATACCCCGCCTCATCCAGCAGACGGCGGGCGGCGGCGGGGTCGTGGGTGCGCTGGGGGATGGTACTGTCAAAGGTCGGGTCATGCGGGGAATAGAGGTCGTTGGCGATGCGTCCCTGCCCCAGCAGGGCACGCTCCACCAGATCCTGGCGGTCCACCAGCAGGCGAAAGGCCTGCCGCACCCGGACATCGTTGAACGGGGCCACGGATGTGTTCATGTCAAAGGATTGCCAGCCATTGGTCTGCGACACCAGAACCCGCGCCCCGCTGCCCGGCCGGATCAGCCCCACCTGTTCGGGCAGCAGCGCATTAGCCAGATCAATCTGCCCGGCCAGCAGGGCCGCGATGCGGCTGGTCTGGTCCTTGAACTCAATGATCTCCAACTCGTCGGCATAGGGTTTGCCGTCCTTGAAGTAATTCCCGAACCGGGTGAACAGCGCCCGCTGACCCGGTACATAATCGCCGGGATTTTTCAGCTTGTACGGCCCCGCACCGACCGGGTTGGTGACCGGGTGATAATCGGCCGGCACGATGCCGCCAAAATTGGTCCAGGTGTCGGGCAGGGAGATGAAGCCCTGACCAGCGCGCACGGGGACGCGGACAGTCAGCCCGTCCAGCCTTTGCAGATTGTCCCGGTCGATCTGGTTGACCAGTGACCCATAGGGCGAGGCCAGTTGCGGATCAGTGAGACGCCGGATGGAAAAGATCACGTCATCAGCCGTGATGCTTTTGCCATTGTGGAATTCCAGGCCGGGTTTCAGGCGGATGGTCCATTGGGTGGCATCGTCGTTGACCTCCGCGAATTCGGCGAGGGCCAGGTCCGGCGTCATCGATGGCGACCATTCCCACAGCTTGCTGTACAGCGCGAAGCCACGGATGGTACTGCCCAGCCCCACCGGCTTGTGCGCATCCAGATTGCCCGACCGGTCGCCATCGACAATGCCCAGGCGCAGACGCCCGCCCCGGCGCGGCACCGGGCCCGGGCCCGGTCCGGTGGATTTCTGCTCCGACGGTCCGCAGCCCGACAGGGCCAGCAAGCCACCGGCACCTGCGGCTGCAAGCAGAAGGCGGCGTGTAAGACTGTTCATGGTACCCCTCCCACTCAACCCGCGCCGCCGGCCCGCAGGCCCAGGCGGGGAATGTCGAAACCATGGTCGATATCCAGCAGCGGGAAGACCAGGTCGGCGAAACGCTGCGCCTCGCTGATCAACGGGAAGCCGGACAGGATGAAGGCGCCACAACCCTGCGCCTCATACTCACGCAGGCGCGCGGCGACATTCTCGGCACTGCCCACCAGGGCGGTACCGGCCAGCGGCGACAGGATGTTGAAGCCGAACAAGGACGGCCCGACCCAGACATTGGGATAAATCTCCAGGTCCTTGGCCTGTGGCAGCCGACCCTGGCGGACAAGCTCCAGATTATGCTGAATGCGGGGATCTGGGCTGGTGAAGCTGTCGATGGTCTGCCCGCGCGGCAGCTGCATCTCAATCGACTGCCGGGCATAGTCGATATGGGTGTGATCCAGCAGCCATTGCGCGTAGTCCCAGGCCTCCTCCTCCGTCTCGCGCACGATGACCTGCAGACGGGTGCCGTAATTCAGGGTGCGGCCAATAGTTGCCGCCTCCGCCGCCACGCGCCGGAACTTGTCACCCAGCTTGGGCGGCGTGTCGGCAAAGCTGAGATAGGTGTCCAATAGCTTCACCGAATGCGCCACACCGGCAGAAGAGCTGCCCGCCCCCCAGAGCGGCACGCCATCGAGCTGCACCGTCTTCAGCGGCGCCTCCCGCACGCCGCGCCGGCCCAGGCCATATTCGGGCGGGGCCGGGGCCAGCTTCACGTATTTGCCGGCATAGCCGTCACGCTGGCCCTTGTAGAAGCGCTGGAACGCGTCCCAATATTCGAAGCTGAAATCATACCGCTCGTCATGGTCGTAATTGACCCCGAACACTGGCAGCACCGTGTCATTGCCATTCACGACATTGAACAGCATACGCCCGCCGGAGAACCGGTCCTGAGTCAGGGCGATCTGTGCCAACTTCACCGGCGACAGCAACCCCGGATGGATGGCGGCCAGGAACCGCATGCGTTTGGTCACCCCGATCATGGCGGACGATACCGTCAGCACCTCGTCCCCCAGGCCGGTGCCCAGCAGGGCGCCGTAATAGCCCAGCCGGTCGATGGTCACCGCCAGTTGCTGCATATGCCGGAAATCGGTGTTCCAGCGCCCCTGCGGTTCCCAGGGAAACGGGCCATCGGGTGCCGTGAGATACCAGAGGATCTTGACCGCCATGATAGAAGTACCTTTCAGATCAGAAGCGGACGGTGAAGGTCGCCTGGAACGACCGGGGCTGCAGAGGCTGCAGGAATTCACCGCCGGTCAGCGCGTTCAGGAAATTATGCTGGTTGGTCAGGTTGATGACCCGGACCGCGAAATCATAGTCAGGCTGGCGGTAGGAAAGCGTTAGGTTCGCCTGATACCCGTCCGGCACCTCCACACTCTCGCTCAGGTTCGTGTAGAACTTGCCCGTGTACCAAAGCGCCAGTTCGGCACCCAGGCCGCTTTCCAGCCGGTAATCGACAAAGCCGTTCAGCGAATAATCGGGCACACCCGGCAACCCGTAACGCCCGCCCGTGCGACCGATCAGACGGTTGCTGTCGCCGAATACGGTGGCATTGTCGGCCACGAACCCGAACGGGGAAAAGCCGCCGGGGATGATGAAGGTGTTGACCGCGTCCAGCTTGGTGAAATTCAGCCCGCCCGACAGGTTGGACGAATGCTGATACCGCAGGGATGCCTCAATACCCTTGATCCGCACCCGCGCCATGTTGCCGTTGGTGTCGGGTGACAGGTCACGATACTGGACAAAGCCGGTGGCGGACGTGGCCAGCTTACCGGGGATCGCGTCCCACTTCACCCCGCCCTCATACAGTTCCGACAGGCTTTTGAAGGCCAGCGGGTTCAGCTTGTTGCCGGGGCCCCAGGTCAGGAAGCTGCCGAACACGCCGGTATTGACCGCCTTGGACCGGTCATAGGTGGCGTAGATGGTGGTCTCCGGCACCGGCTTAATGAACAGGCTGGCCTGATAGCTGGGCAGGGTATAGCTGTCCTTGTCGCTATACTGTGCGGCCGCCGTGCGATAGACGGGATTCTGGATGAAGGCGTCGATGCGGGTGACGTTCAGGCCCAGGTTCAGGCCGACCACATCGGCAAAGCGGAAATTCTGCTGCGTGAAGCCGCTATATTGCCGGATATAGCCACTGGAGGTGTAGACGGCACCCGCCGGCGGAAACCCGCCCGGCTCGGCATACAATCCGCCTTCCACCGGCACCATGACAGGCAGGTTCAGATAGCCGAAATAGGGCGACAGTTGCGGCACACCGGGTGTGCCGATCCAGGAGCCCGACGCCGCACCGGTCTGGCGAAGACCATAGAGCGAGGCCGGGGTGATGTTGGACGGGTCCAGGGTCAGGTCGTAAGGATTGTAGTTGAAATTATTGTTGGCCGACAAAGCCTTGTAATTCAGGTTGCGGAAGGCGGCCCCGCTGTTGTTCTGCAATTCCACCGGCACGCCGAACAGGCTGAAATCGAACTTGCCGCGCGCTTCCAGCCGCTGGTCGATCAGGCTGCTGCGATTGCGGTAGAGGAAGGAACCGACGCTGTCATTGGTATTCACCGAATGCTGGAAGTAGGTGGAAGACAGGAAGTTCCAGTTTTCAGACGCGTCGAACCCGACCTGAAGCTGCGCGATCTCCCGCTTGGCGGTGTTCTTGTCCTCCGCCCGTCCGGACCCGGTGGACCCATCGATCTGGGTCAGGCCGTTGCCGGGGATGGTCGAATCATAGACCCAGCCGACGATGGTTCCCGCCGCACCCGCCGTGGCATTGGGCAGCGCCCCCAGGATCGTCGGGCCGGCAATATACTGCGCTTGCGGATTGCGGGTACGCACCTGATAGCCGACGGGGGCGGATGTCGGGTTCGAAGAGGTGAAAACCGGCGAAATAATGCGCCCGTCGGTCAGCCGGATCAGGGGCGTGGCGCGACCGCCATAGTAGCTGCCGAAATTATCGACTAGTTCCTGCGTGGGCCGGTTCCAGCCACGGGTGACGTTGAAATCATAATAATCGTCATAGGACGCATTGAAATCGACCGTTACCCGGTCGGTCGGGCGCCAGGACAGCGCGCCATAGGCGCTGTCATAATTATTCTCGACATTGTCGTAATAGGTGCCGCCGCGCTTGCCCTTCAGGCTGAAACGGTATGCCAGTTCCTCTGAAATCGGGCCGCCCGTATCTGCGGTCAGGCTGAAGTCGGAAAAGCTCTCATTGGTACCCGGAACCCAAGTGCCCAACTCACCGGTGATGAAGCTGCGCTGACGATCAAAATAGGGCTTCTTGGTCTCGTAATTGACGTAGCCGCCCGTGGCGTTGGACGGGCCGAACACCACTGATGACGGGCCGGCCACAATATCCGCTGCCTCAAACGCGTTCAGGTTCAGCGGGTGGTCATTGCCTTCCTTATAGATGCGCTGGCCGTTCTGGAACACTTCCGACGCCAGCCCACGCAGGGTGGGGGCGGCGCTGTTCCCCTGCCCCCCGCCACGGGTGATACCCGGCGCGTATTTCACATAATCATCGGTGCTGCGGATCGGATCACGCAGCAATTGTTCGGCAGACACCTCCGAAACGGCGCGCGGCGTATCCAGAACAGAAGCCTCGATCCCATAGATCGACCGGGGCGGGCGTTCGGGCAGCACCGATGACTTTATGCGCTCTCCCGTCACGACCACCTCATTCTCGGCGATCAGGCTGGCGGTCTGGGTGGGCGTTTCCTGGGCCAGGGCCGGCGTCAGGCCGGTCAGCAGGCTGCCGCCCAGCAGGGCATGGCGGAAAGATTTCAGATACAGGTTCATGATGACAAAGCCCCTTCATGCCGCAGCCCCGCATGGTGGCAAGGGGCTGCGTTCGCCGCCGGGTTGGTCCCGGAGCGTGATTGGATTGGATGGTGAAGACCCGGCATCCCCGATGCCGGGTCTGGAATGATCAAACCGGTTGCAGGAAGCGGGAGCGCCCCTCCGGTGCCACCGGGAAATCAATGGGCGCCGCATCGTTCAACGCATGGTCACCGATGGCGTGCAGGCGCCAGCGGATGGGGTCATGTGTGGTATGGGTGCGCGCATTGCGCCAGAACCGGTCTAGGTTGAATTTCTCCTGCACGGCACTGGCGCCTAGCAGATCGAACAGGCCGCTGCCGACCTTCAGCGACGCCTGATCCGACGCGACACGGGCATGGGCCACAGCCAGGATGGCCTCTGTCGTCAGGGCCTCATCCGCCGGGTCGGCCAAGGCCCGGTCATAGAGATCCGCCGCGTTGCAAAGCAGGATTTCGGCCGCATAGACGGCGGAGGTGAATTCCCCGATCTGCTTGATGACATGGGCTTCCTGGTTGATATGTTCCACCCCGCTTTCGATCCAGGCGCGCGAATGGTGGCGCAGATAATCGATGGCGGCGTCCAGTGCACCACGGGCGATGCCGGTATCAATGGCGGCATGCAGGATCTGCGGCCGGGTCAGGACGGCCCGGCTCGTGCCCCGGTTGCGCTGCGGCGCATGATGGGGCGGAACATGGACATTCTCGAAGATAACAGTCCCGCTCATCGTGGTGCGCTGACCAAAGGCCCGCCAATCATCCAGCACCGTCACCCCTGGCGCATCCCGTTCCACAACGGCAAAGGCCGGCACACCGTCCGGCGACACACAGCCGACCGACAGCCAGTCCGCCAGATAGGACCCGGTGGAATAGAATTTCCGCCCATTCAGCACAAAACCGCCGCCCGGCTTCGGGGACAGGGTGGTGCGCAGGGCCAGCTTGTTCTTGCCCCCCACCTCGGCCAGGGCATTGGCGAAACGCTGCCCGTCCAGAATACGCGGCGCGAAATAGTCACGCGTCTCGGCCAGGGGGGAATTCACCAGACCGGCGATCATCACATTATGCAGTTGCAGCACCTGACCGATGCTGCCATCGGCATGGCTGATGATGCGGACCGTTTCCGCGATGGTGCGGATGGAGGCGCCGATGCCGCCCAGGTCGCGCGGTACCGCAATGGCCGGCACCCCGCTGGCGAACAGGATATCCAGTTGTTCGCGGGGCAGGTCGCCTTCGCGGGCCTTGTCCTGTGCGATGGGGCGGATAAGGTCGGCAACCGCACGCGCGGCGGCGATGGCGGCGGCCTCATCTGCCAGACGGATGGCGGGCTTTCGTTCGGTCATGACGGGGGCTTTCACTGATTGCCACAGGCTTCCAGACCGACGACCAGCGGCAAAGGCTGCTGATCATTGGCCCCTTTGGCCTCCGCACGCTGGCGGAACCGGGGCAGCACATGCTCGCCCAGCCGGTAGATCTCCTCCAGATGCGGATAGCCATTGATGAAGAACCAGGACAGGTCCAGGGCCGCGAACTGGCGGATCTTGGCCTCAACGGCATCATAGGACCCGACAAAGGCAAAGCCCGGCGGGATGCCGACATAGCCGAAGCCGCCCCACAGGTTCGGTTCGATGAACAGATCCTCGAACCCGTTCACCTCCTTATTGTTGTAGCGCTTGTAACGGGCCTTGTTCGTGTCCGACAATTGCTCGGACCGCTGCGCCGTGGCCTGCACCGTTCCGGCCTTCACCCCTTCATCGAAGAAGCGCTTTGCTTCGCGGAAGGCCTCCTCATCCGTCTCCCGCACGATCACATCGACAGAGAGGCCGAAACGGATTTGATCCGCACGGCCATATTCACGGGCCAGCGCCTTCACATCGGCAATGTGGCCCGCGACGATGGCGGGATCTTCGGCCAGCAGCAGATAATAATCGGCATGCCGGGCCGCCAGACGCTTGGCAGCGGGCGAGGTCCCGGCAGAGCAGATGATCGGGATCGGCGCGCGCTTCAGCGGGCCGCGCAGACCCAGACCATTGGCCTGATAGTAGGTGCCCCGGTAATGGAAATTTTCCTGCGACCAAAAGCCCTTGACCACATCCAGGAACTCGATGGCCCGTTCATGGCGGTCATCGTGGGCCAGCGGATCGCCCAGCGCCCGCTGCACACTGTCCGACCCGCCCTGGATGATGTTCCAGACCAGCCGTCCACCGCTGGCGCGCTGGAAACTGGCCGCCATCTGCGTGGCCTGCCAGGGGCTGAAATGGAACGGGTGGAAGGCATCGACAAAACGCAGCCGTTTCGTCTCCCGCGCCAGGATGGCAGAGGTGATCCAGGGTTCATCGCCGAACGGCGCATTGACCAGCAACGCCCCACCGAACCCGTTCAGTTCGGCGGCACGCGCCACCTGCGACAGGTAATCAATGTAGGTGAAATCATCCCCGACCCGGAAATGCGACACCGCACCCGTGCTGTCGGCAGGCGACCGGTTCCAATCACCCCGGTTCCGGTTGTCACCTGGGATGAACTGGGTCTCCCCATGCAGGGGCAAACGGGAAAAGAATTCTATCGACATGATAAATCCCCATATTTTCAATGGGAATTACGCAACAAGCATGCCAGATCAAGCTGTGCAATGCATACGGGCTCATGCATCCCGATCTGTTGATGATTTTTAACCAGCAAACTGGTGAAATTTCACCAGACTGCGCCGTTTGGTACAGCGCGCCTCAGCCCTCTTCCATAATGGCCATAGCCTCGGTACGGATGGCGTCCTTCAGCCATTGTACCGGCGTGGGGGTGGGGCCGATATCCGGCTCGATAAAGGTGAAATCCAGGCTGACCAAAGGGTCCAGGGGGCGTGTCACAACCCCCACCCGGCGGAACAACCGTGCGGAAAAGGGTTCGACAATCGACACGCCCAACCCCGCAGCCACATAGGCGTACATCGGCATGGATTGCTGACATTCCAGCATCCGCAACGGTTCAACGCCTGCGGAAACCAGGGCCACGTCGATGCCATTCCACAGGGCGTCCGCGTCATGCATTGGGCCGATGAACCGTTCGCCGGCAATGTCCGGGACTGTCACACAATCCTTTGCAGCAAGCCGATGTCCAGGGGGCAAGGCGCAAAGGTAACGGGCGCGGGCCAGAAGTTCAGTTCGGATACCATCACGGGGCGGGGCCGTGACCCCGATGCCCAGGTCGGCCTGCCCCAGAAACAGCCGGTCCTCCACCGCGCGGTGGCCCAGCGCCTCCACCGTCACCTTGATCTCCGGATAAAGCGCATGAAACGCGCCAAGAACACACGGCAGCACATTAATGGCGAAGTTGGGTAGGATGGCCAGCCGTACCGTGCCCACGGGATGGGCCCGGATACGCCGCGCGGCCTGGGCCAGCAGGTCCAATCCGGTGAAGGACCGCTGCACCGCCTCGAACAGGGTTTCCGCCTGCTTGGTCGGGTGCATACGGCTGCCCCGCCGTTCGAACAGCTGAAAACCGACCGAATGTTCCAGGTCAACGATCAACCGGCTGACGGACGGTTGGGAGATGGACAGCATGCCGGCGGCGGCGGTGACCCCACCGCTCATCATCACCGCCCGGAATGCCTCAATCTGCCGCATACGCATAAGCTCATAGTATTCACGTATGGGAGACGAAAGCAATTCGATTGGAGAGAATACCCCACTTTGTAAGAAGATATTTCCCGGATAAACACCGTTTTCGACGTGGAATATGATCTAAGAAGCACAGCAGGAGCAGTTCCGGCGCGATGCCATCCTGGCCCTGCGCTCAGAACAACAGGTGACATTCGTCGGATCGAAAACACAGATATAGAAGCCAGTATCCGAATAAATTTAAATCATAAGATCAGAAGTCAAATCATTAAAAACGAACGCCCGGCATAGGGATAATGCCGGGCTCTTATTGTTTTCACTCTTAACCCTATATTTATCTGTAAATATTCTATATCTACATAATTTTCCCTCAATTCCTATTGACTGAATAGGATTAAATCGGCACGATCCCCCCTATACCGCACAAGCGGATTGTTGAATTAATGGGAGCCTGGAAAGAAATGACACAAACTGCTCGTATCCTGGCTGGCAGCCTGCTTTTGGGCGCCGTAACCGTCACCGCCCTTCCCGCCATCGCTCAGGTGGCGGGTGACGGCCCTGTCGTGCTGGAAGAAATCATCGTCACCGCGCAGAAGCGGTCACAGAACCTGCAAGAGGTGCCCGCCTCAATCGCCGTCGTGCCGGCCTCAGTGCTGGAAAACCGGCCCGGCACCAATATCGAGGGGCTGCAAACCCTTATCCCCTCCCTGAACTTCCGCAAGGGCGGCACGTCGCTGGACAGTTCCCTGTTTCTGCGCGGCGTCGGCACCATCAATTTCGCCATCGCGGCGGAAAGCAGCGTGGCCTTCGTTCTGGACGGCGTCGTCCTGGCCCGCGCGGGTGAGGCGTTCGGCGATCTTTACGACGTGGAACGGATTGAGGTGCTGCGCGGGCCGCAGGGTACCCTGTTCGGCAAGAACGCGTCCGCCGGTGTGGTCAGTCTGGTGACCAAGCGTCCCGGCGACACGTTCGGCGGCACGCTTGAACTGACGGCTGCCGAGGGACGGGAACATAAGGGCAAGGTGGCTGTCGACCTGCCCCTGTCCGATACGGTCCGCGCCCGCCTGACCGGCTTCACCGGCACCTATGACGGCAACATCACCAACCTCTACACCGCCGACCCGGCATCGAAGAAGTCCAAGGTCAATGGTTATGACCGCAAGGGCGTGCGCGGTGTCGTGGAATGGGATGCCGCTGAGGCGCTGAAATGGACCTTCATCGCCGATTACCGCAAATCCGAAGATGACAGCTTGGCCGAAGTGATCGGCAGCAGCCCGACCGCGGGAGCCAATCAGGCGGCGCTGTTGTCGCTGCTGTCCGGCATCGACCTGAACGGCGACAAGACCCGCCAGGTTCGCCATAATCAGGCCAGCCTGTCGGAAGAGGAAGGCTGGGGCTTCTCCGCCCAGGCCGACTATACCGTCGGCGACCATACCATCACCTCCATCACCGCCTGGCGCGAATGGGACATCTGGGGCCAGCGCGATGGCGACTGGCTGGACCGCACCGCCGCCTATGTCGGCAATGCCTTCGCCCAGTTGCATGATTACGGGCCGCAGGATAACCGGACCTTCAGCCAGGAACTGCGCATCGCATCGCCGTCGGGCCAAGCGCTGGAATATGTGGCCGGCGCCTATTATTCCAATTCAAAGGGTGACCGCACCTTCACCCGCGACACCACCGTCTGCACGGCTAGCACCCTGGCCGTGGACGCAACGGGCGTGCGCCCCTGCCTGCCCGGTGCGTCCACCTATGTCTCCGGCACCTCGTCGGCGACCTTCGGTTCGAAAAGCGAGAGTATCGCCGGTTTCGCCCAGGGCACCCTGCGCCTAACCGATCAGTTGTCGGCCATTGCCGGCCTGCGCCTGACCCATGACAAGCTGGAGGCCTATCACAACCGCATCCCGTCGACCGCCCCGATCGACCTGCCCGGCATCCGCCGCGACCTGTCGGGTTGGGTGGACAAGGCCAGCAAAGACAATGTCTCTGGCAAGGCCGGCCTGTCCTATCAGGCCACGGACGAGGTTTCCACCTACGCCACCTACAGCCGTGGCTATAAGGGCCCGGCCTTCAATGTGTTCTTCAATCAGGCCGCCAATCAGCGCAACCTGATCAAGGCAGAAACAGTGGACGCCTATGAGGTGGGCGTGAAGTCGGAACTGTTCGGCCGCCGTGCCCTGGTCAATGTCGCCGGCTTCTGGTCGAAATACGATAATTTCCAGGCCAATAATTTCGACAATCTGAACGGCGTGGTGATCACGCGCCTGACCAATGCCGGCGAGGTCTCCACCAAGGGGATCGAGGTGGACAGCCAGGTGCGCGTGACGGAAGATTTCCGCCTGACCGGTGGACTGGCCTATACGGATGCCCAGATCGACAAGTTCCGCGATGCCACCGGCGTTCTGTCATCGGCCCGCAAGGGGGAGTCGCTGCCACTGGCCCCGAAATGGAAGCTGTCGGTTGGCGCTGAATACACCATCGCGCCGGAAAGCCTGCCCGTCGATTTCCATCTGAACGGCACCTACTCCTATACCAGCGGCCAGACATCGGATCTGGGCAACAACCCGCTGCTGCATATCCATTCCTATGATCTGGTGAATGTCGGCTTCGCCATCTCTGACAAGGAAGATCGCTATCGTCTTTCGCTGTTCGTGAACAATCTGTTTGACCAGAGCTTCCCCATCCAGATCGCCCCCGGCGGTCCGGGCGGCAGCCTGCGTTATGTCATCCCGCGTGAGGCGGACCGCTATGCCGGCGCATCGCTGCGCGTGAAGTTCGGAGCATAGACGATGGTTGGCACCTCCAGGGGCAATACGCGCCGGACCTTCCTGACGATGGCCGGCCTTGGCGGGCTAGCCCTGCTGTCGGGCTGTGGCAAGGGTCAGGATGACGAGGCGGTGACCACCATCCGCGTCGGCTATCAGAAGAATGGCGTCTTCCTGCTGGCCAAGCAGCGGGGCGCCTTCGACAAAGCTCTGGTCAAGGCGGGTGCGGCAAAGGTGGAATGGGTGGAGTTCGCATCCGGCCCGCCGCTTCTGGAGGCGCTGGCCGTGGGGGGCATCGACCTGGGCGGGACGGGCGACACACCGCCGATCTTCGCCCAGGCAGCGGGCGCCCCCCTGCTCTATACCGCCGTACAGAAACTGTCCGGCAAGGCGGGGGGCATCCTCACCCCCGCCAATTCCGGCCTGACCAGCATCGCTGACCTCAAAGGCCGGAAGCTGGCCTTCACGCGCGGATCGTCGGCCCACAATATCGCGGTCGTAGCGTTGGAACGGGCCGGGCTGACCCTCGATGATGTGGAGGTTGTCAATCTGGGTCCGGCCGATGCGGCAGCGGCCTTCACCCAGGGTGGCATCGATGGCTGGGTGATCTGGGACCCCTATTACATGCTGGCCATCCGCAACAATGGTGCCCGTACCCTGTCGATCGGCGGGCCGGAGGAACAGATCAGCGGGGCCGGTTATGCGCTGGCCAACCGCACCTTTGCCGACCGACACGCACCGCTGCTGGTGGCGGCCATGGAGGCGCTGGCCGCCGAGGGGCAGTGGGCCGAGCAGAACCGGGAGGCCATGGCCGAGCTGATGGCAAAGGAAACGGGGCTGCCACTGGATTTGCTGCGTGACACGGTGGAGCGCGCGGACTTCGCCTACACGCCCATCACGCCGGAGGTGGTGGCACAGCAGCAGGCGATTGCCGACCGCTTCCACCGCCTGGGCATCATTCCCGCCTCCATCAAGATCGCGGACGCCGCCTGGACTGGATGGAACGGCGCATGAGCGACAAACGGAATAGTGAGACGCTGCCCCTGGCCTGGATCATGCCGGGGGCTTTGCTGCTTCTGTGGCAGGCCAGTTCCAGTCTGGGCTGGCTGTCGGCCAATATCTTGCCGGCCCCCTTGTCAGTGCTGGCATCGGCCTGGACCCTGACGCTGGATGGAACATTGCCACACAATCTAGGCGTCAGCGCGGCCCGTGCGGTTGCCGGGCTGCTGATCGGCGGGGGCATCGGCTTTGGTCTGGGCCTGTTGACCGGCCTGTCACGGATCAGCGAACGGTTGCTGGACCCCACCTTGCAGATGGTGCGCAACGTGCCGCATCTGGCCCTGATCCCCATGGTCATCATCTGGTTCGGGATTGAGGAGGAGGCGCGGCTGTTCCTGGTGGCGCTGGGGGTCTTCTTCCCCATCTACCTGAACACCTTGCATGGCATCCGCAATGTCGATCCGCAGTTGATTGAAATGGGGCGGGTCTATGGCATGTCGCCTCGCCGCCTGTTCCGCCGTGTCATCCTGCCGGGTGCCCTGCCCTCCATCCTGGTTGGCCTGCGCTATGCGCTGGGGATCATGTGGCTAACCCTGATCGTGGCGGAAACCATTGCCGCCAAATCCGGGATCGGCCACATGGCCATGAATGCCCGGGAATTCATGCGTACCGACATCGTGGTGCTGTCGATCCTGATCTATGCACTGCTGGGTAAACTGGCGGACAGCGCCACCAAGGCGCTTGAACGGCGCTTCCTGCGCTGGAACCCGGCCTATCGCCGCTGACGGAGGGGATGATGAGCAAGAACAATGGTGCTGCCCTCACCCTTTCCCAGGTCACGAAACGCTTCGGTGACACGCCGGTGCTGCATGGTATCGACCTGTCCATCGCGCCGGGCAGCTTTGTCGCCATCATCGGCAAAAGCGGCTGCGGGAAAAGCACGCTGCTGCGCGTGATCCTGGGCCTCGAACCGGCCAGCGGCGGCAGCGTGGCCAGCGACAGCGATGCCGCCCATGCCCGCCTGATCTTTCAGGAACCTCGCCTGCTGCCCTGGGCCAGTGTCGCCGCCAATGTGGCCGTCGGTCTGGGGGAACGCGGGGACGGGCCGGATGGGGCGGCCGCCGCGCGGCAAGCCCTGGCCGATGTCGGTCTGACCGGAAAGGCCGATGACTGGCCCAGCACCCTGTCGGGCGGGCAGCGGCAGCGTGTGGCCCTGGCCCGCGCCCTGGTCAGCAACCCGACCCTTCTGGCCCTGGACGAGCCGCTGGGTGCCCTGGACGCCCTCACCCGGATCGAGATGCAGTCGCTGCTGGAAAATGTCTGGCAGGCGCAGGGCTTTACCGCCCTGCTGGTCACCCATGATGTGGGCGAAGCCGTGGCGCTGGCCGACCGCGTGCTGCTGATCGATGCGGGCCGGGTGACGCTGGATCAACCGATCTACCTGCCCCGCCCCCGCCGCCGGGGCGACCCCTCCTTTGCGGCCTTGGAAGGGGCCATCCTGGAACGGTTGCTGGATGCATCGGTGTCAGCGGGGAGCCGCTGACACCCATGTGCCTATCCTCAACCGACATTCAGTTCAGCAAACTCCACCGCCCGCTTTTCCCGCGCGCTGATCTCCGCCGCCGTGCCCATGGCCACCGCCCGCAGCCCGTCACGGGCCGTTACCTGCACCGGGGCACCCTTCTGAATGGCATCGATAAAGGCGCGCTGCTGGAAATATGTCGCCCCATGGTGCGAACCGGCGGCCAGTACCGTCTCATCAACCCCGACGGTGCTGCGCTCCACCCGCTTTGGCTGACGGAAGCCGACCCGTGGGCTATAGACCAGTTCGCCGGACGGCACGAACACTTCCAGCTTGGCCTTGTCGCCGGTGGCGGCAATCTCCTCCTGCTGTTCTGCCCCATCGGCGAACATGCACAGGTCCAGCAGGGCGCGCACGCCATTGTCGAAATCAACGATGGTATAGCTGTTGTCGATGATATCCGGTCGCTCCCCGCCATAGCGTTCGTCCAGATGGTTCACATCCATCCCACCGGAACAATGAATACGAACCGGTTCCGCCCCGACAATCAGCCGCATCAGGTCGAAGAAATGGCAGCATTTCTCCACCATGGTGCCGCCGGTATTGCGGCTGAACCGGTTCCAGTCACCAACCTTGGGCAGGAAGGGGAAGCGGTGTTCGCGCATGGCCAGCATCACCAGGCGACCCACCCGGCCTTCATGGACCTGGCGGATGAACTCTGCGGCGGGCGGCATGAAACGGTATTCCATGCCAACCCAGAACACACCCCTATGCGACGCCGCCCGCTCGGCCACCCGCTTGGCATCCTCAAGATCGGAACAAAGCGGCTTTTCGCAAAGGATATGCAGGTCGGCCCCGAACAACGGCGTCAGCACATCATGATGCGTATGGTTGGGGGAGGAGATGATGACGCCATCCAGCTTCAGCCCCGCCGCCAGCAGGTCCGGCACATTGGCAAACTGCGCCACACCCGCCGCCCTCTCGCCCAAGGCCCGCACCGCATAGCGCAGCGAAGACGGCACCGGGTCCACCAGGGCCACCAGTTCAGCCTCATCGAACAGGGCTAGGTTGGTAAGATGCTCAACCCCCATCATGCCGGCGCCAATCAGCGCGAACCGCAACTTAGACATCAAATCACCCAATTCCCTTTAAAAAATCCAGGCAGACGTGACGGAGAATTATCAATGAATAATATTACTGTCCACACAGAATATCGCAAGATAAATGAAAATATTCCGTTAATATCTCCACTTGGCTGGGGCATGTGGCGCTATCGCGGTTCTGATATTGAAAAATCACGCACCATTGCCGAAACTGCATTGGAAAGCGGAATTAATTTATTTGATACCGCCGATGTTTACGGCCCTGACAATGGTGAAGCCTTTGGTGCCGCCGAAGCCCTGTTCGGTCGCGTTTTGAAGACGGCACCGGGGCTGCGCGATCGAATTGTGCTGGCCACCAAGGGCGGCATCATCCCTGGCATCCCCTATGCTTCGCGTGCCGACCATCTGGTCCGCGCAGCCGAGGCCTCCCTGGCCCGGCTGGGCACGGACGTGATCGACCTTTATCAGGTTCACCGTCCGGACCTGCTGGCCCACCCGGCAGAGGTCGCCGCTGCCCTGGACAGGTTGCAGCAGGATGGGAAGATCAAGGCGGCAGGCGTATCCAACCATACACCCTCGCAGGTTGCCGCCTTACAGGCACATCTGCCGTTCAAGCTGACCTCTATCCAGCCGGAACTCTCCGCGTGCGCAGTCGGCGCCTTGTTCGACGGGGTGCTGGACCAGGCCATGGAACGCGGCCTAACCGTGCTTGCCTGGTCTCCTCTGGCCGGTGGCCGGCTGCTGGGGGCGGACAATGACGCACGAACCCGGGCCGTGATCACCGAACTGGACCGGATTGCACTGGCTAACAATGTGGGCCGGGCCGCCGTCGCCTATGCCTGGATCCTGGCGCACCCGTCGCGCCCCATCCCGTTGATCGGCAGCCAGACACAATCGCGGATCAGGGAAGCGACGGATGCCTTCAAGGTGCATTTGACCGACACCAACTGGTACGCCGTGTTGAAGGCGGCCCTTGGCACCCCGCTTCCCTAATCCGATTTGATTATATCCGCTCTTTGAAAGGCCCTTGCCATGTCCCGCCGCCCGCTTGAGATCGCCTGGTTCTCCGCCCTCTGCGATGATGATTTCGAATTCCTGGGCCAGCCCGATCCCGCGCTGCAATCCAGCTTCGACCATTGCCGCACCATCGCCCAAACGGCGGACAGGTTGGGTTATGACAATCTGCTGCTGCCATCCGGTTACCAACTGGGCATCGATGGGGTGGCGTTCGCGGGCGGCATCGCACCGCTGCTGAAACAGATCAAGCTGCTGCTGGCCATCCGCTGTGGAGAGTTCTGGCCACCGCAGATCGCACGCCAAGTGGCCACCCTGGACCAGATGTTGAATGGACGTCTGACCATCAACATCATCTCCAGCGACCTGCCGGGCGAAACCCTGGCCGCCGGCCCTCGTTATGATCGCACGGTAGAGGTGATGCAGATTCTGAAGACGCTGCTGAACGGAAAGCATCTGGATCATCAGGGCGAGTTCTACAAGCTGAAGCTGGACCCGCCCCGCATTCGCACCGTTTCCGGCCAATGCCCACCGCTCTATTTCGGGGGCCTGTCAACCGAAGCAAGGGAGGCGGCGGCCAAGGCAGCGGATGTCTATCTGATGTGGCCGGACACGCTGGATGGCGTGGCGGGCATCATCCAGGACCTGCGCGCGAGGGCCGCAAACCATGGCCGTACCCTGCGGTTCGGCTATCGCGTGCATGTGGTGGTCCGAGAAACGGAAGCCGAAGCGCGCACCGCCGCTGACCGACTTCTGTCCCGGCTGGATGCAGACACAGGCGCCGCCATCCGCGCTAAATCACTGGATTCACAATCCTACGGCGTCCGCCGTCAGGCCGAGCTGCGCGAAACGGCCAGCCAACAGGACGGCTACATCGAGGATAATCTCTGGACCGGTATCGGCCGCGCCCGGTCCGGCTGTGGTGCCGCCATTGTCGGCGATCCTGATCAGGTGCTGGCCAAGCTGAAGGCCTACCACGCCCTGGGGCTGGAGGCCTTCATCCTGTCCGGATATCCGCACGCCGCCGAATGCGACCTATTTGGCCGGCATGTGCTACCGGCTTTGCGTCGCTGGCAGGCGGAGCCGGCATGATCCGCGTTAGCGGGAGCCAGCCAGATTGAACCCGCCATCGGCCAGCAGGCTTTGCGCTGTGGCTGGCCGGCGCCACCCCACGCATCCTCCTGGAAGCCGGCGACCATGGCGATGCGGGTGACGCCGGGGCCGCTGGGGGGGGGCTGGCGATGGACAGCCATTCCGGCTGAACGGACCGGCGCTTTATCTCTGCCTAAGTCTGTCGGTGGGGCGGAAGGACAGCGTGGGCAGCATCGACGGGCCAGCAACCCATTGGGATCATAGGGTGAATGATGACCAATGGCAGCAGCCAGGCGATCTTCTTCGCCTGTTGGGTCTGGCACAACGCCAGGCGTTGTGTGACAATAACATCCATTCTCTGGGCGGCGCCGCTCTCCACATCCAGCGGTGCCAATCGAAAATTGTACGAGGGCTGATCCCGCGTATGGCGCGGGCGTGGCCCGAGCGCTTGGCCTCGACGTTTCCGCGCACACCGCTGAATGAGGAAACACATGGTCGCACAACTCACCCGCGCCGAGCGGCAGTTCGCCCTTCTAACCCTTGGCCTTCTTGCCCTGTGCGGTCTGCTAATGGCGGCCGGAGCCAATGACGATCTGTTCGCCCTGCATGGGGGGCTGATCCTGGCCTTTGCCGTAGGCTTGGGTTTTCTGGTCATTTCCGGCCTGGATGCGCCGGAACCAGCGGACGGAAGACTGGCCGAATATTATGATGACCCCAGCCGAGTGGCCATCGTGCTGACCATGGGCTGGGCGCTGTTCGGGCTGGCGGTGGGTGATTGGGTGGCCTGGATGCTGGCCTATCCGCATCTCACCTTCGATGCGGCCTGGGCCAGTTTCGGGCGGATCAGACCCATTCATACGACGGGTGTAATTTTCGGCTTCGGCGGCAATGCGCTGATCGCCACCTCCTTCCATGTGGTCCAGCGCACCTGCCGGACCCGGCTGGCCGGGCAGTTCAGCCCCTGGTTCGTGCTGCTGGGCTATAATTTGTTCTGCCTGCTGGCGGTATCCGGCTATCCGCTGGGCATCACGCAGTCCAAGGAATATGCCGAGCCGGAATGGTATGTGGACCTCTGGCTCTGTATCGTCTGGGTGACCTATCTGGTGCTGTATATCCGCACGCTGGCCCGGCGGCGGGAGCCGCATATCTATGTGGCCAACTGGTACTATCTGGCCTTCATCATCGTCGTGGCCATGCTGCATATCGTCAACAATATCGCGGTACCCGTGGCCTGGAACCACGCCCGAGCCTATTCGGCCTTTGGCGGCGTGCAGGATGCCATGACGCAATGGTGGTACGGGCATAATGCGGTCGCCTTCTTCCTGACGGCCGGCTTCCTGGGCATGATGTATTATTATCTGCCCGTGCGCGCCCAGCGGCCGATCTTCAGCTATCGGATGTCCATCATCAGCTTTTGGGGCATCACCTTCATGTACATGTGGGCGGGCAGCCACCACCTGCATTACACGGCCCTGCCGCATTGGGTACAGACGCTGGGCATGACCTTCTCGCTGATCCTGCTGGTTCCGTCCTGGGGATCGGCGGCCAATGCGCTGTTGACCCTGAACGGGGCCTGGCACCGGGTGCGCGACGACGCCACCCTGCGCTTCATGATGGTGGCGGCGATCTTCTATGGCCTGACCACGTTCGAAGGGTCGTTCATGGCCATCCGCGCCGTGAACTCGCTGTCGCATTATACCGACTGGACCGTGGGCCATGTGCATGCCGGCGCCCTGGGCTGGGTAGCCCTGATCAGTTTTGGCGCGCTCTACAGCCTGACGCCGGCGCTCTGGGGACGCGCGCGCATGCATTCCGCCTGGGCCGTGGAGGCGCATTTCTGGTTGGCCCTGGCCGGCACCCTCATCTACGTTTTCTCCATGTGGAACTCGGGCGTCATCCAGGGCCTGATGTGGCGCACCTATGACGCGGGCGGTACGCTGGCCTATCCTTTCATCGATACCGTCGTGGCCATGCACCCCTACTACATCGCCCGCGCGGTGGGCGGAGCGCTGTTCCTGGCGGGGGCGGCCATTGGTGCCTGGAATGTCTGGATGACCATCCGCGGCCCCGCAGCCGCATTGCAGCCGGCAGTGGACGACCGACCGCTGACCGTCCTGGCGGGGGAGTGAGCCGATGTTCGGACTGCATTACCGTCTGGAAAAGCATGGCATGGCCCTGGTGCTGAGCATAATCTTCGTCGCCTCGATCGGTGGGCTGGTAGAGATCGCACCGCTTTTCACCATTGATGAGACGGTGGAGGATGCACCTGACATGCGGCTCTACACCCCGCTGGAGGTGGCCGGGCGCAACATCTATATCCGGGAGGGCTGCTACGCTTGCCATTCCCAGATGATCCGCACGCTTCGTGACGAGGTGGAGCGCTATGGCCCCTATTCGCTCGCTGTTGAGTCCAAATATGACCATCCCATGCAATGGGGGTCGAAGCGCACCGGTCCCGACCTCGCCCGCATCGGCGGCAAATATTCCGACGAATGGCAGGTGACGCATCTGATCGACCCGCGCGCCGTGGTGCCGCAATCGATCATGCCCTCCTACCGGTTCCTGGCGACCACGGCCCTGCGCACCGACGATCTGGGCCTACATCTGAAGGCGCTGAGCCGGGTGGGCGTGCCCTACACGGACGACATGATCGCCAACGCCACGAAGGACGCCATCGCCCAGGCTGGGGCGGATGGCAGCGAGGGGCTGAGCAGCCGCTATGGTGACGCAACGCAGGCGCGGGTCTTCGATGGCAATCCGGGGCGGGTGACGGAAATGGATGCCCTGGTCGCCTATCTTCAGATACTGGGCCGGCTGACCGATGCCGCCCATGCCAACAGCCAGCCGGCGGAGGAATGAGATGGCGGAGACAGGCCACGCGCTGACCGTTCTGCTAGCTAAGGGGTTCGGGCTTTTCTACCTGTTGGCTTTATCGGCTTGCGTCCTGATCTATACGTTCTGGCCCGGCAACGGAAAGCGCTTTGAACAGGCGGCGAAATCTGTGCTGCGTGGGGAGGACAGGCCATGAGCGGCGGGGCCGAGCGCGATCCCCTGACAGGGCACATGACCACGGGTCATGAATGGAACGGCATCAAGGAATTGAACACGCCGGTACCCCGCATCGTCTGGTTCTTCCTGATCACCACCTTCCTGTTCAGCCTGTTCTGGTGGGTACTGATGCCGGCCTGGCCGCTGGGACACACCTATACAAAGGGCCTGATGGGTATCGACCAGCGGCAGATGGTGGCCGACGACCTACGCCGGGCGGCGGAGAAGGCACCCCCCTGGCGGGCGGAGGTTATTCGTCTGGATTATGCAGATATCCAGGCTGATCCGGTTCTGATGGAGCAGGTACGTCGGCATGGTGCAGTGCTGTTCGGTGACAATTGCGCCGCCTGTCATGGGCCGGGCGGCACGGGTGGGCCGGGTTTCCCTGCACTGGCAGCGGGGGCCTGGCTGTGGGGCGGGGCGCCGGAGGTGCTGGCGGAGACTATCCGTGTCGGCATCAATTCCGACCACCCCGATACACGCGTGTCTCAGATGCCGGCGTTCGGGCGCGACCAGATGCTGACCAGGGCGGAGCTCCAAACCCTGAGCGGCTATGTCGTCGCCCTGTCGGCATTGGAAATGCCGATCGAAGTTGCACAGGGGAACGGATACGCGCTGTTCGCTGCCAACTGCGCCGCTTGCCATGGGGAGGATGCGCGCGGGATGGTGGAAACGGGCGCACCAAACCTGACCGACAATGTCTGGATCTATGGCGGCGACGGCGAGACCATCTTCACTACCCTTTTTTACGGGCGGCAGGGGCATATGCCGCGCTGGGACCAACGCCTATCCGATCTGGACCGCAAGGTCCTGACGCTTTACGTCGCCGATATGGCGGAGGGCGGGCATGGTGATCGTTAGGCATTGGCGCGTGCTACTGCTGGTCGCGACCGGCATCGCGCTGCTGGCTGGTGCCAATGTGCATCTGGTGATGGTGGCGCTGGAAAGCCAGCCAGCCTGTGTGCCGCATCAAAAACCGGGCGTAACGCCGGCCACCGCCGGCTACAGCGCCGCCAAATCCGCCTGTTGAGAGGGCCCCCCATGATCGCCGTTCCCGACAGCCTGCCCCCCACCGTCCCGCCTCTGCCCCATGTCAGCCCGCATGCGCGCGGCCTGCCGGCCTCTGCGGCGCTGGGCTGGCTGGCGGCGGGATGGCGCGACCTGTGGGACAATCCTGGCGGCAGTCTGGCCTATGGTGCCGTGATGCTGCTGGTCTCATTACTGGTAGTGGCGGGACTGGTCGGGTTGGGGCGGGATTATTTCCTGTTTCCGGCCCTGTCGGGCTTCGCCATCGTGGCCCCGGCCTTTGCCACCGGTCTTTACGAGAAAAGCCGGCGCCGGGCGGCGGGGGAACGGATCGGGCTGGGCGCCATGCTACGCGTCCGGGCGGCGTCGGGCCGGCAGATCCTGTTCGTGGGTGTGCTGCTCTGCCTGCTGATGCTGCTGTGGATGCGCGCCGCCGTGCTGCTTTACGCCCTGTTCTTCGGCTGGCAGCCCTTTCCGGGGCTGGATCATGTGGCCGCCATGCTGGTCACCAATCCGTTGGGTTGGGCCCTGTTGCTGGTGGGGGGTGCCGTGGGCGGGCTGTTCGCCGCTTTCGCCTTTGCCATCTCCGTCTTTTCCCTGCCCATGCTGCTGGCCGAACGGGTGGACGCCCTCACTGCCATGGGTACCAGCATGGCCATGGTCTGGCACAACCTGCCCGTCATGCTGACCTGGGGAGTCATCGTCCTGGCATTGCTGATCCTGGGTCTGCTGCCCGGTTTGCTGGGTCTGGTGCTGGTGTTCCCGACGCTCGGCCATGCCACATGGCATGCTTACCATATCGTTCGAGGGGGGTAAAACTTCATATAATAAAACAGCGCTCGCGAATAGACAGAAAAAGAAAATTGATCAATAATAAAAAAATTGAGATGTATAATATAAATTATAAAATAATATGTCTAAAATTATTTCACTATAATTTATTTGATAGCGTAAATAATCAAGGCACATATAAAGTTTTTTAAATAACCGCTTCGCCAAGAGCAAGGGACGGGGCTTTAAGAGGATTATGATATTGTCCCGAAATGCCATACTGGCACGCCCATCTTGCGTGCCTTGTCGGCGAGGTTCTGGGTGATGCCGGAACCTGGAAAGGCGATGAGGCCGATGGGAAGCGTTTCCAGCATCTGGTCGTTGCGACGGAAGGGTGCCGCCTTTTGTGGCGGGTCCAGTCGGGTTTAAAGACGATCTGGGGGGGACGCGACGATTCTCGGCCCAGCAGGCGGCGATGCGCTCGGCACCCTTGGGGCTGCCGCCATGCAGCAGGACCATGTCGGGATGTTTGACATGGACCTTGTCCAGCGCGGCCCAGATGCGGTCGACATCGTTACACTCCCCCCCACCGGTGAAGGCCACCTTGGGGCCGGGGGGCAGCGGCGGGCTGGCTGACATCGCATTCCGGCGTGCCACCCTCAGGGATCACCTCCTCCAGCGGCGGTTCATCTTCGCGGCGAACAAAGCCGCGCTCCACCCGCAATTCCCCTTCCGCGTTCACACGGACATAGCAGCCGGCCCGCGCCATTTCGTCGGGATCGAAACGCTCAGGCCGCTCCTCCAACTGCGCGATTTCAGCCGCCAGGGCCGTCAGCCGCTGATCGACCTCCTCGGGGATGTCCTCGCCCGTGTCATGCTCTTCGGCCAGCCGTTCATATTCGGCGGAAAGGTCGGCGTACCGCGCCTCCTCAGCCTCCGTCCGGGGAACGATCTCAGCCTTCAGGCGGCGCTGACCGACGGTGTGGCCATAGAGGAAATCGACATTCACCTCGACCCATTTCCAGCCCTCCGCCATCACCCCCTCGGCGGCCTTGGCCAGCTTTTCCGCCACCAGCCGTTCCAGCAGCGGCACATCACCCAGCCAGCCGCCGTCATCCGGCGTGAACAGGTCGCGCATGATCGGGCCACCGGCGGCGATATAGGCGTCCAGCCCGACAAAGCGGGCGCGCTTGTCATAGGCGGGGATGCTGCTTGCCGTCAGGGCACGGCGGATGTGATAGGGCTCCTTCTGCCAAGGCTGGGTGAGTGATGCCCAAACCTGTTCCTGCCGCTCATGGCTGTCGCCGACACTGAAGGCCATCAGCGTGTCGAGATTCATGCCATCCTCGGCATAAATCTCCAGCAGCTTGGGCGAAACCGACGCCAAGCGCAGCCGCTGCTTGACCACTGCCGGGGTGACAAAAAAGCGGGCGGCGATGTCTTCTTCGCTGAGGCCCTTGTCCATCAGGGTCTGGAAGGCGCGGAACTGATCCAGCGGATGCAGCGCCACCCGTTGCAGGTTCTCCGCCAGACTGTCCTCCTCGCCCAGCCCCTCGGTGCGGATGATGCAAGGGATGGGGGGAGTTGCGGGCTAGGCGCTTCTGCTTGACCAGCAGTTCCAACGCCCGGTACCGGCGCCCACCGGTGGGGACCTCATACAGCCCAGTCTCCTGGCCTTCCCCGTCAACCTGTGCCCGAACCGACAGGCTTTGCAGCAGGGTCCGGCGGGCAATGTCTTCGGCCAGATCGGCGATGGACACGCCCGCCTTGACGCGGCGGACATTGGCCTGGGACAGGACCAGCTTGTTGAAGGGAATATCCTGGGACCGGCTCAGGATGATCTTGTCGGCTGCTTTCGTGGCCATGGGTTTTCTCCATGACGGGCGGATGGAAGCCTCTCTCCCATCTCATCGCCCGTCACGAAGCGCCCAGCCTCCTCTGCCTCTGTCCCCGCCACCGGTCAGGCGACCCGGTCCAGCAGCTTCTTGGCCCGGGCCTCCATATCCAACCGCGCATCCTGGTGCGGCTTGTCACGGGCCACCGCCGTGATGCCCTGGACAAAGTCAAAAATGCTTTCCGGCTTGCGCCCCTCCTCCGCCAGCACGGTGTCGATGATCTTGCCCGTCTCGGCCTTGGAGAAGCCGCGCTTGCGCAGGAATTCGTCGCGGTCGTCATCTGACCGCGCCACGATCTGTTCACGCGAAGCCTTGATGCCGTTGATGAAGGGCATGGGCGAGGAATTGGCAAAGCGGGTCAGGGCGGGGGCCGCCTCATGGGCAAAGCGCGAGGCGGCATATTTGGAATGGCGAATGGTGATTTCCTGGAAATCCTCCACACCCCACAGGTTACGATTTTGACATACGGCCTGCAGATAGAAGCTGGCCATGCCCAGGGTCTTGGCCCCGACCTCGCTGTTCCAGCAATAGAAGCCCCGGAAATAGAGGTCCGGCGCCCCATCGGGCAGTCGCCCCGCCTCAATGGGGTGGGTATCATCAACCAGGAACAGGAAGACGTAGCGGTCGCTGGCATAGAGCGTGGTGGTATCCCGCGTGATGTCCACATGCGGATGATAGATGCCGGTCGACCAGTCCAACACGCCCGGCACCTTCCAGCGCGTATCGCCGGTGCCATGGCCGGCAATGCGCTGCACCGCCTCGACCAGTTCATGATCAAAGATGCGGTCATAGTCGGGGCCGGTGACGGCACGCAACTCAACGCAACCGTCCTCAATCTCCAGGGTCTTGACCTGTTCGGCCCGATGCGCGGTCAGCCCATATTGCAGATTAATTCCGGCCAGCGCTGCTGGAAGCTGCCGAAGGTAAGCGGCGGGAGCCCCCACCAGCCCCGCCAACTGCCCAAAGCTCCAATGGGTGGGGGCCACGGGACGCTCACCCCCCGGCAGCAACAGCGACAGCCGCTCCGGCGCATGACGGTGCGCCTTCAACCTGATATCGGCACTGGCCAGGGTGCGCGTCCGGCTGCGCTCCGTGCGGGTCTTGACTGACGCATAGAGGTCCGACAAAGACAGAAACCGTTCATCATCGGGCCGGGAGAACCATTCCGACGATACCCTGCTGTTGCGTTGGCCACGGTTCGCATCCACCCGGTAACCGCGCGCGGCATCACGGGGATTGTCGAGGATTTCCACCTGGGTCATGGCAGGTCTCCGTGACGGGTGCCGAAGGCCATCCGACAGCATCAGATGCTCGCCCCCGTCAGGTTCCATGACGATGGTTGCGAGGGTCCGAACCGCTTCCAGGTCGAACAGGTCGTCCTCCGGCGTCGCAGCTTTCGCTGGCTCCGCGGCGACCGCGAGAACCGATAGGCATGCTTCGGGTTGCCAGTAGGCTTTGGCACCGCTGGTAATGTCGGCGAAACATCACCCCCCAGTTCGGGGTGTGCGCCGTGGTATCCAACCGCACCACGGTACGGTCAGTGCTGGTCAAGCAGGTGCTTTATTTCAGCGTTTCTTTGAAACCGCAATTCCGTTTGAGCCACTGCCAAGCCCAGCCGGGCCGGTCAATATGCTGCAATGATTGATAGGCCGCACCATCCAGCCAATCCGGCACAGATAATGCGGCTTCCACAGGGCTCCTATTCTGCATGGGTTGCCACCTCCCAACTGGCTGTGCTGGCACAAAGCACAGCGGTGGAATAATACCGCCAACTGCCAAGCTGGCTGCATCGATGATTATTGATAAGTTTTCCCCCGAAAACCTTCACGAAACCGGAATGACTATCAAAATTCTGCTAAATTAATGAGCAGAAAAACAATGAATTTATGAGAAATTTTCAGGTAAAATTTGATAATAAGAGCTAAACCCTAAATCACCGAGATATATTTATTATGTATATATAGATTTTACCTGCCTCAGCCTCATTTTCGTCTTTAGTACCGGCAACAATCAATCAAAACAAGAAGGGAGATCACCACTATCTATATAAGGAGACTCTGATGGATATACAAAGCTTCATAGACTTCCGATCGGACAGATTACCCAGTGGCATCCAACCGCTGCATCGTGTCCGCCACGACTGCTACGTCATCGGACGCTATCTGCTCGATGAGTGCGCTGATGCAAAACTCGGATCCCCACAACTGACGCTGATCCAGCATGATGGGCAACCCTTAACGTTGCGATAGCATCCGGTTGATCAGGTTTCTGCCATTCAGCATCGCGTCAAACCGGGTCAGATCCATCTAACACCACCCGAACGCATCATTCAGGTCTCGTGGTCCGGCCGGCAATCGGTGTTCGTCGTGGCCCTGGAGGTCAGATTCATCACTAGTTCCGCCTGCGGGGGCACTGTTGAGATTCTCGACAGCATGCCGGCGCAGCTCGATATCCAGGATACGCGAATTGGATACATTCTCGAAATCCTCAAAGAAGGACTGGAACAGTCAACAAGTTCCGGCACCCTCACGTTGGCCTGCGTGCTGCTGGCCGGGAGATTGCTGGAGATTTTCGGCAGCAAACCTATGCCACCGGCCGTCAATGGCGGCCTGGGCCTTTCGCGCCAGCGGCGGGTGCTGTCCTACATCGACGCCCATCTGCAAGATGATCTGACCCTGGAGCGGCTGGCAGCGGAAGTTGATCTCAGCCCCGACCATTTTGGCCGGGCCTTCCGGGCCAGCTTGGGGACGCCCCCTTTGCGCTATATCGCCCAGCGGCGGCTGCATCGTGCCAAGGCTCTGCTGCTTGATCCCGGCATGTCCATCACCGACATTGCCATGGCGCTCGGCTTTGCCACGCCCAGCCATTTCACCAGCAACTTCCACAAGGCGACCGGAACAACGCCATCACAATGGCGGCGGGATCGGCGGTAGTAGAAGGCTGGCACCCCATGGAGGGTTTCTGCGATATGGAGAGGAATGCCCAGTCGGAGAAAGATGATGGCGCCGCATTCCCCTTTGACCCTGGCCGGTTTAGCGGCCCTGGGCGCAGAAAAGCTGGCGCAATTGATCCTGGACGAGGCCGCGGAAAGCCCTGCCTTTGCGCGGCGGGTCAAGGCGGCGCTGGCCGGTGGCCAAGGACCAACCGCCGTTGCCAAGCTCATCGAACGGCCGCTCTCATCCCTGGATCGCGCCAAGGCCATGGTGCCCTGGGAGAAGGAACACGCGCTGACCGCCGATCTGGATGCCTTGGTCGACAGTATCGAACGCGAGCTTGCCCCCTTGTCCCCCCTGATGGCGGCGCAACGCCTGATCCGCTTCATCAGCGGCCACGGTTCCCTGTTCAATCGGATTGATGATAGTTCCGGGCGTATTCAGGCCGTCTATTGGCGGGGCGTTGATATCCTGCCGCGCATTGTGGAGCAGATGGCAGGCCCTGACCGCGCCAGTCTGCCAAGTCTGCTGGACGAGGCCCTAACCCGCGACAGCCATGGACAGATCCCAGCGCTGGCCATCGCCTCGGCTCCGCTGCTGCCACCGGTCATCCTGGCCGACTGGGAGAAGGGTCTGTCCAAGGCCACGCCCGACGAATATGGCCGGGTCATCCAGATCCGGCAGGCCATTGCCGATGCCATGGGCAACCTCGACCATTACATCGCCCTGGAATCCAGCCTGCCGGAGCATCGGCGCGATCCTTTGCGCATCGCCGCCAAGCTGCTGGAGGCCAAACGAGCCAACGAAGCATTGGAATGGGTTCGCAAAACAGCGCCCCGACCAATCCCCCGCGACCTGTCGGATGATTTCTACGGGGCGGGTGTTGCGCCAAGGGCTGACCGCGATCAGGTCAAACTGGAAGCCCGCATCCTGGAAGTCCTGGGTAACAGGGCAGAGGCCCAAACGCTGCGCTGGTCGCAGTTTGCTCAGTCCCTGGATGCCGCCTTGCTGCGCGATTACATCGCCAAGCTGGAGGATTTCAACGACCGGGAGGAGACCGCGCGAGCCCTGGCCCATATCGCCGCCAGCCCCTATTTCAGCAACGCCCTGCAGTTCTGCCTGAATTGGCCGGCGCTGGACTTGGCCTCAGACTTGGTGGTGACCCGCCCCTCCGTATGGTCAGGGCGGCATTACGCGCTGCTGGCCCCGGCAGCAGAAGCCTTGGCCGACGATTACCGGCTGGCAGCCAGCGTGCTCTACCGCGCCTTGCTGGATGACATCCTGGCCCGCGCCAAATCACCCGCCTATGGGCATGGGGCAAAGTACCTGGACCATCTCGACCGGCTGGCCCAACAGGTCACCGACTGGCAGTCCCTGCCCGATCATGTCCACTACCGCGAGCAGATCAAGAAGGCCCATGGCCGCAAGCTGGGGTTCTGGAGCCTCGTCAAATGAGCGCGGGGGGGGCGGCACCGTATGGCGCCATCTACGCTCATTTTCACTTTCATCTGGTGGCTATATGGTAGCTAGGTTATGTTTTGGGGTGGTTTCTGCGGACAGCAAAAAGCCGCTGATTCTTGTTTAGAATCAGTGACTTGAGCGTTGGATACGGGGGCTCGCATTGACCGATGGCATGACAATCTATCCGCTAATATTTAACGGCACAACTCAATCAAGATATAATTTTGGCTACCTCACGGCGGGAATCACGTGCCTTCGTGTGGTGTAGGAGCGCTGGTGTCGGATTGCCACGCAGGTCAGCAGAGCCAGCCGGAGGCACCGACCCGACGCACGGGTCCCCATATCCAGACCGTGACCAATGAATTCCACCATCACTATTCAGGCCATTCGGTTCACCCGTGTGTAGCCTTCACAGCGGCGGCACCTGGGAAAGGTGAAAAACCTCGCTATCAGACCAGCTTCTTCTCCGGCGGCCCCCAATGGTGGCAGGCGACCTTGTGGCCGGGTGCCTTTTCTTCCAGAACGGGCACATCACTGGCGCAGATGTCCGTGGCCTTGGGGCAGCGGGTGCGAAAGACACAGCCGGACGGCGGCTTCATCGGGCTGGGCAGGTCGCCGCCCAGCACGATGCGTTCCTTGTTCTTCTCCACATCCGGGTCCGGCACCGGTACTGCGGAGATCAGGGCCTGCGTATAGGGGTGCAGGGGGGCGGCATAGATGGCGTCTCGGGTTGCGATCTCCATCACCCGGCCCAGATACAGCACCATGACCCGGTGGCTGACATGGCGGACGACGGACAGGTCGTGGCTGATGAACAGCAGCGACAGGCCCATTTCCTGCTGCAAATCCATCAGCAGATTGACGATCTGCGCCTGGATCGACACGTCCAGTGCTGAGACGGGTTCGTCACAGACCACCATCTTCGGCTTCAGGATCATGGCGCGGGCAATGCCGATGCGCTGACACTGCCCGCCGGAGAATTCGTGCGGATAGCGGTTGATCATCTGCGGCAGCAGGCCGACCTTGGCCATCATGTCGCGGACCAGGCCTTTGCGCTCTTCCTTCGACAGTTTGGGGCGATAGACGGTCAGCGGCTCGGCGATGATGTCGCCCACTGTCATGCGGGGGTTCAGGCTGGCCAGCGGGTCCTGGAAGACGATCTGCATCTCCTCCCGCTTCTGGCGCACCATTTCCGCGCCCACGCCCGTCAACTCTGACCCCATGAACACCACCTGGCCGTCGGTGGGCTTGATCAGTTGCAGGATGGCGCGGCCCAGCGTGGATTTACCACAGCCGCTTTCCCCCACGATCCCCAGCGTCTCCCCCTCGTTCAGCGTGAAGGAGACACCGTCCACGGCCTTCAACGGCGTGTATTGGCCGATCAGCAGACCGCCGGTTCGGATGGGGAAATGGACCTTCAGGTCCGAAACACGGAGCAGTTCCTTGGACATGGCATCAACTCCGCACGGTCAGGCGACGACCAGCGACGGGGCCGCCGGGTCGGAAACAGGG